>CADBXM010000004.1:0-120804 GCA_902798745.1 uncultured Eubacteriales bacterium | reverse complement strand
TCTTCGGTACTCACGTACGATCAAGGTACGCTCCGTTCCTCAGACGCTTGCCGCCTCGCTGTGAACGAAAATCCATCGCAATTCAAAAAGAAAACTTTTACTCCGGTGGGAATCAACTCACCGGAGTTTTTCTATACCCAAAACCTGACAACACTAAGACTCAACGCATCCTGCACTAATTCTCTTCGCCGCTGGACTATTAATAAAAAAATAATACGCAAATAATAACCAGTAATGTATAATGTCAAAGGAGGGATACCGCTTTGCGGTATCTCTTTGCTTATTTCAGAAGACAGACGGCAAATCGGGGAGGGCATCTCTATGAATACAATAAAGAAAAGAACATTCACAATCATCATTGCAACGATTATGTCGTTTGCCATGATGCCGCTCGTGCCTTATGACGCCGGCAGGGCCTATGCGGAAAGCTTCGTCATACCTTCTGCAGATGTGACATATACAGAGGATAATGAATGGGACGGCACACTTGTCATCGATCAGAACAAGACGGTCAAGATCAGCGGCATCAATCATGACAATACAGGCACAGATGCCGGCGCGCCGATAAAGATAACAAACGGAGCAACCGTGAACCTTGTCTTTGAAGGAGAAAACATTCTTGTCGCTAATCCAAGTAAAACATGCGCGGGCATCGAGGTAGAAAATGGCGCTGCTGTAAATATCTATGGGCTGGACGGCTCGAGGCTGGAAGTGACCGGAGGCAATACCAGCGCCGGCATCGGGGGTATAGGATATGGCAACGGAGAAAACCCGCCATGCGGCATTATCAACATATACAGCGGTAAAATAACTGCTACAGGCGGCAACAAAGGAGCCGGCATCGGCTCCGGAAATCATTCCTCAGTCTCGGAAATCAATATATATGGCGGAGACATAACGGCTATAGGGACCAGTTGGGCTGCCGGTATCGGCTCGGGGTATGGGACTTCAGGCGGAGCTCAAAATCCCGGAGTAGGCTTCTATCAGGGCGGCAATATCACGATCAAAGGCGGCACCGTCAGGGCAGCCGTTTGCCCGGTCGATTTCGACAACTTGGATCCATATGATCCGAATACACTGCGCGGTGAAGGCTTTACAAATAGTTGCGCTGCCGGCATCGGCGGCGGATATGGGGCGTCATCCGGCAATATCGTCATCGAAGGTGATGCAGACGTGATCGCCATAGGAGGCTGCGGCGGCGCTGGCATAGGTACCGGCAGAGGCGTCACCAAAGACAGTCAATATGACCCTGATCACGCTTTCTGCAATGTCACCATACGCGGCAATGCCAAAGTAGTCGCTATAGCCACTAAAGACAGCCGCAGCGGTTACGAACCTAAAAATGCCAGTGGTGCGGCCATAGGTCTTGGGCGATATTGGTGCTCCCATGATTATGAGACCGGGACCACTGATCCGCTGGGGTCGGTCGTTATCGATGGCAATGCCAATGTGTACGCCTATGCCGAGTCGGGCGCGAACGGCATTGGAACAGGTGTTGATGTAAATTTTATAGATGAATATTTTTTAGATGGAGAGACTAAGTCAAAAGCTCATCTTGAGACCCTGTATATCGGCCCTGAAACCACAGTAGTCGCGGTCAGCGACATAGCGTGTCCGAAGCGCACGGCTTTCGATGAGAAGTTCGCAGTCGCCGACATCCCAGCGACGGCACTGAACATAAGCGAGGAATTCCTCGGGACCGCTCATGTCGGTAGCGAGAGCGCATTTTTCACGGAAGACAAGTTCCCGGCAAAGGTCGAAGTTCGCATACCGGGCAAGACAAAAGTGCTCACGACATTCCCGATCACCAAGAACGGAACAGGCCAGGTAGGTATCCATCTTCCGTCCGGGAACGCGGCAAAAGCGTACTATAAAATCAGGGACTACAAGGCTGCGAACGGTTTCGGCATCCTGCTGGCGCTTTCTGAAAAAGACAACGGATGGAAGTTTGGCAACGGTGAACATGACGTTACGAATCTTCTGTACGAGAAATACAAGATCAAGTACAACCTGAACGGCGGCACGAACGCGTCCGCGAATCCGGCAGTTTATAATGTCTACGGACCGGCGGTCACCCTTGCCGCTCCGACACGCAGCGGTTACACATTCAAGGGCTGGTTCGACAACGAGAAGCTGACCGGGTCGGCTGTCAAGAGCATCCCGGCAGGAAGCGTCGGTGACAAGACGGTATGGGCCAAATGGACCAAGAATGCCGAGCCTGTATACGGAGTGATCCTCGCTGAGCTTACCGCAAAGGGCAAAACGAGCCTCGTGATGTCGTGGAACAAGGTCAGCGGTGCAGAAGGCTATGATATCTTCTTCTCGCGCTGCAGTCACGACGGCAAGGATCCTTAAAGGAAAAGCATACAAAGCATACGTCAAAGCCTATGTAATGAAGGACGGCAAGAAGTCTTATGTGAAGACAAGCCCTACGATCCACGCATATACTTCCGGCGGAAATAAGAATTATACAAACGCAAAGAGCGTGACTGTAAAGAAAAAGAGCGTTTCACTCAAAAAAGGAAAGACTTATAAGATCAAAGCGAGCGTGACAAAGCTTCAGAAGGGCAAGAAATTCATGCCTTCATGGCATGCTCCTAAGCTGCGCTATGTCAGCGAAAACAAGAAGATCGCGACAGTTGGCAAGGGCGGCAAGATCACAGCGAAGGCCACAGGCAAATGCAAGGTCTATGTGATAGCTGTTAACGGCGCGAGGAAAGCAATCACTGTAACTGTTAATTAACGACTGCTGTCACAATACCCTGTTTAAGAAAGGGCGTATCTGGAACATGTAATTACTGAAGGGCTCTGCTTCGGCGGAGCCTTTTGTTGTGCGGGTTTATTTACGGAGAATTGTTCTAAAATCGCACCGAAAACCGAACCGAAAGCTGCACTCGGAGTTTTTCTGAGCGCGTGCAAAAATTAGGGAATTTTTTGCAGGAATTAGGGAGATTATTGTTCGACAAAACACTTCATTTTCTATAGCATTAAAGCACATCGAAAGCGCGATCGATAAACAGTAATGCAGACTTCAGAGAATTAAAGGAGAAAGAAGTATGGCGAACAATAACAGCAATAATCAGCAGAGGAACGGTGATGAGGTCCGTTTTGAGATAAAGGAGCGCATCGGTGTCCTCGGCAGCAAGGAGAATGGTTGGACAAAGGAAGTCAACATCGTCGCGTGGAACGGTGGGGCAGGCAAGGTCGACGTGCGTGAATGGGATCCCGGGCACACAAGGATGTCGAGGGGCATCACGCTTTTTGAGGAAGAAGCAGAGAAGCTCACGAGAGCCCTTGCGGAGAGGTATAATATTGATATAGGAGAGGAGGCGGCACCGGCGTGTGCTCAGGCAGCGCAGGAGACACAAGCAGCAGAGGTCGCTTTGGCATAACAAATCAGCAATGGGAATGCGGTTGACCACCCGGAGTCCGGATGATAGACTCAATTTGATTTGAGGACATCGGGACACTACTTATAAAATGGAGCACACATGAAAGCAGCATTCCACACACTGGGCTGTAAAGTAAATCAATACGAGACGGAGGCCATCAAAGAGGCCTTCGTTTCTCGTGGCGCGGAAATAGTAAGCGAAGATGAGTTCGCAGATGTATATGTGATAAACACCTGCACAGTGACAAATATCGCTGACAGAAAATCCAGGCAGTTCATCCGCAGAGCAAAACGTGTCAATCCCGACGCAGTTATCGTAGTGACCGGATGTTATGCTCAGGTGGCGGCAGACGAAGTGGCTTCGATGCCCGAGGTCGACCTCGTAATAGGCAACGCGCTAAAGACTGAGATCGCCGAAGAAGCCGCGGCTCTTTATGGGGCGGCAAAGGCAGAAGACAGAATAGCATACTCTCATGTCCTCTCATACGATGAGCTCACGGGCTACGAGGATATGGGCATCGTCACATCGGATGAGTCATCGATGTCGCGCGCATATATAAAGATAGAAGAGGGCTGCAACCGATTCTGCGCGTACTGCCTCATCCCTTATGCCAGGGGCAGGGTGAGGAGCAGAGCGCCGGAGCAGGTGGTAGCAGAGGCGAAGGCTCTCATCGACAAGGGATGCAGAGAGATAGTGCTCACCGGAATAAACACAGCCCTGTACGGCACGGAGCCGGGCTTCGATTTTACGCGTGAAGCAGATGAAGAGGGCCTCTCCGGAATGGAGACTATCATTAAAAGGATAGACGCGCTTGAAGGGGAGTTCAGGATACGCCTCAGTTCCCTAGAGCCTACCGTTGTGGACAAGGATGATGTGCTTAAGCTGCTCGGCTATGAAAAGCTATGCCATCATCTCCATCTTTCGATACAGAGCGGCAGCAACAAAGTGCTTGCTGCTATGAATCGCCACTACACGCGCGATGAATACCTTGATATCGTAAAAGCTCTGAGAGACTTCGACCCGCACTACGGCATCACTACAGATATTATAGTGGGATTCCCGGGCGAGACCGAAGATGACTTTGAAGACACACTGGATGTTGTGAGAAGAGCGGGATTCGGCAAGGTGCACGTATTCCGCTATTCGCCTCGAAAGGGCACTCCGGGAGAGAGGATGCCTGATGTGGTTCCGGGCGAAGTCAAGAATAAGAGAGCAGCTACGCTTGAAAAACAAGCTGAAGAAACAGCGTCCGCTTTCATCTCGGGCCTGATCGGAAGCACACGGCGGGTACTGGTCGAAGAAATACGGGATGGCTACGCCGAGGGTTATACGGATAGCTATGTGAAGATATACATTAAGGATAAGTCTGCAGAGGCCGATTCCGGGGAGTTTTGCGATGTCAAGCTCGTCGAAGCTTTCGGTGACGGCATTCTCGCGGAGCCGGTCTGATGGCCATGCTCCTGTGATCATCCGACCGCAAAACCGATCGAAACATGGTTTTACGCCTGCCAAAGTGGTACAATTCTTTTCTGGATGCGCCTCAGGCGTATAGCAGACGACAAGCGGTATTGATGCTCTGCTCTTCGTGGAGCTTCACAGACGTTAAAGAAGGATTCAAAGAATAACAGTATGATTGGTAAAATCATTAGTTTTATAGGAACGGCCACAATGGTCGTTATGATAGTGCTTGGCTTAGCTGTTTTTGTTCCGCATCTACTGGGCTTCAGTCAGTATGTTGTAGTGAGCGGAAGCATGGAACCGGCAATTCCTGTGGGAAGTCTCGTCTTTTCGAAACCGGTCGAACCTTCCGAGCTGGAACCGGGGGATGTTATAGTGTTCTACAATGCAAATCACAACGATACGCCTGTGACTCACAGAGTGGTGGAAAACCATGTTGCTGACGGGGAAATTGTTACAAAGGGCGATGCGAACACGGGCAACGACCTAAGCCCTGCGCCTTATGAAAGAATAGAAGGCAAGGTGTCGTTCCACATTCCGAGGATAGGATATCTGGTGGGACCGTTTGGGACTGTTCTGGGCAAAATATCTGCGGTCATGTTCATTGCGGCAGGGTATCTGCTTACTATGATCGGCGATAATATAAGTAAAAAAAGACCAGAGAGAGACAGGGCCTGATAGCCGAAAAAGACAGGCGTTAAACTTGAATGATTATTATGGATAAGAGTAAAATAAGAGCGGAAGCACAACGCATTGGCGTTAAAGTAATCAGGAGGTTAAGGGATATGGATGACTGCATTTTCTGCAAACTGGCAAACGGCGACATCCCTACCGACATGGTATATGAGGATGATAAGATCGCGGTGTTCCGCGACACAGCCCCACAGGCACCTGTGCATATGCTCATGGTTCCTAAGATCCACGTGGCTTCATTGGATGATCTCGGTGACGAACACGCTGAGCTCATGGCTCACATGATGCTGAAGATCAAAGAAGTCTGCGCGAAAGAAGGCCTTGAGAACGGTTATCGCTGTGTTATCAACACAGGCGAAGATGGTCAGCAGACCGTGAAACATCTTCACATACACATACTGGGTAAACGTGCCATGCAGTGGCCACCGGGCTAAAATGGCCTAAGGGAAAACGCAGAGCGACTGACTGTTTTGCAGCAGCCGCTCTTTTTTTATCCCCGATTTCAGCATTTTTATCCCTAATTCCCGCAATAAACCCACACGGCTTGTTCGAATCAGGGTCTGCACCGCTTACTGCTTCAAGCATTGAAGCGTTCTTTTATGTAGTTTGAGAGAATCCTCCGATCCCGGGCATACTGAATCATCCGGACAACAATACCAAGTATTAGTAAAGAAGGTTAAAATGCCGGCGCGTCAGCCGACCGCCAATGGGAAAGGAGAAAGAATGCTTAGCTTTACTGAATTTACAGAAGAACTGATCACCGATTGCAAAACTGTGCTTAGGTCGGAACCGGGCGACTCTATTGAAATAGAAAAAGGCACCGTGAATAAACCCCAAAAGGGAACCCTTACCGGCCTCCGGTTTATAAAGGAAGGGAACAGGGTCGCGCCCACGTTATACGCAGAAGACCTGTATGCCCGTTACACCCAGGGGCACCCAATCGACAAAATCGCTCATGAAGCGGTCGAATCTATAATGCAGAGCTTCGATATATCGCTACCGTTCCCCGAGGACGATTTCGATCTTAAAGATATGGTGTCGGATATACGACCGAGGCTTCTTTCAAAGGAAAGGAATCACAAAATCGCTGAGACCGCTCCGTATATGGACGTCGGCGGAGGACTCATGCTGATCGCGGATGTGGTGCGCGGGGATTTCAGGGCGATGGTCACAAAAGAAATGATGATAGACTCGGACATCACGGATGATGAACTCTTTGAGATCGCCCTTGACAATGTTCCTGAGGACGAGGCGGTGCTGTTCGGGCTTCCGGATATGATATATACCCCGCCCGAAGAAAGGACAGAGTTGCTTGGCGCAGGGCGAGACGGTTCTGCAGCCGAAGACTTCGACGTCTACATACTCTCAAACAGAGATATGTTCTGGGGAGCTGCTGCGCTGTTCTATACGGGAGTGATGGACAGGCTGCGTGAGATGCTCGGCGACTTCTATGTGATCCCTTCATCGGTGCATGAACTTTTGCTGCTGCCTGTGACAGCAGATGCCGACCCGAAAAACATATCGCAGATGATATGGTCTGCCAACCGCAGCGTGGTAGATGAAGAGGAGGTGCTTTCCGACGATCTTTATATATGCGAGTCGGACAGTCTGAAGATCGCAGTTTGCGGAAGACCACCTGGCGACACAGAACCCGATTCAACAGATGGCTCTAATGAAGATAATGCCGCCTGTGACCTTGAATGATTGCGCTGGGAAAAGTAAAATAAGGGCGCTGCAACAGTTGCAGTGAATAGAACTAATCGCAAAGCGTTATCTCGCAAAGCGTTATCAAACCAGCATAATGTTCTTAGATCCAAAACCATTACCAAAAAACCAGATGTTCTCCGACAAAAGGCTCGCCTCGATGATCATCCCGCTGATGATCGAGCATCTGCTTCAGATGGTCGTCGGCATAGCAGATACTATGATGGTAAGCTATGCCGGAGAGGCGACTGTGTCGGGCGTTTCGCTGGATACAATGATCTACACGATCTTTATCTACCTCTTTACTGCATTAGGCACGGGAGGCGCTGTTGTAGTATCTCAATATATAGGGCACGGTGAAAAGAAGAACTCCGACCACGCGGCATCGCAGATCTATTTCATTGCCGGAGTCGTGTCGATAGTGGCTATGGCCTTTATGCTGGTCGTCGGAAGGGGACTTCTCGGCATCATGTATCCGACCGTAGACCCTGAAGTCATGGATGCCTGCCGCACATATCTCTGGATCGTCACGCTCTCGTTCCCGGCAAACGCTCTTTATAATGCCGGAACAGCTCTGTACAGATCCATGGGCCGAACAAGAACAACGATGTACGTGTCGTTCGGAATGAACCTCCTGAACGTAGCGGGAAATGCCATCGGTATTTTCGTGCTGCATGCGGGAGCTGCCGGCGTGGCCTGGCCGACAACGATATCGTGGTATTTCGCCGCTATAGTGATGACGGCTCTCTGCACCAGAAAGGAAGCCGATGTTACGCTTTCCATCAGTGATGCTCTGAAGCCGGACAGGCAGATGATCACGCGTATATCCCGCATAGCTGCTCCTAACGCAGTAGAGAATACTCTGTTCCAGCTGGCCAGAGTGCTGCTCGGCACACTGACCGCGACTTTCGGGACCGCGCACATAGCAGCTAACGGAATAGGCCAGACTATATGGTCACTGTCCGCGTCTATGTGTGTCGTCATGAACCCGATCTCAACCACCGTCATAGGACAGTGCATGGGAGCAGGCGACATTGAGGCCGTGGAATGGTACATGAAGAAGATAGTCAGGCTGTCCCTGCTTTTGTCGACATTCTGGAACTTCTTTATACTTGCTTTGACACCGCTGATACTCCCGCTTTATTCCGTATCTGCTGAGACAAAGCATCTTTTATGGATAGTAGTGATCATCCACAACGTGTTCGCATCGTTCGCTCAGCCTTTCTCACATCCGCTTTCAGCAGGTATCAGGGCAACGGGAGACGCGAGGTTCACCATGTGGGCGTCGATATTCTCCACTATCGTATGCAGGACACTCCTGTCATTCATCCTCGGACTCTGGATGAAACTCGGAGTCATCGGTATCGCCATCGCGATGGGACTCGACTGGTGCATCAAGGGCGTCATATGCGTACTGCGCTGGAGAAGCGGCAAATGGAAGTCATTTAAGGTCATTTAAGACAGCCTGACCGCTTTCCACGATCTTTCATGATCTATATTTTCTGCAAATCAATATATAGTGGTCGACACTCGCGCAATGTCTGTATATAGGGCGTATGGTAAACGCTGGCCTGCGTGTTAGGTGTCGCAACCCTCAATCCCTTGCAAATCAAGCATCTTAGCCTAAAAATTTCTCAAAAAAGTATCAAAAAATTTTTCAAAAACTCCTTGCATTAGAAACCCCATATATATATAATTCAAAGGCTTGTTAAACGCGAAGAAGCAGGAAGTTACCGTGCTAGCGGATAATTTCTGCTGAGAAGTCCTCACACGATGAGGGCGAAGGGTTTCGCTGTTTTGTTGTGAGCTCAGGCATAGGAAACGCGCACGAGAGTGTAAGAGACCTAAAGCATAGAGCAAACATCGAGAAAACGCTGAAATTCCAAGGTGTGCCAGAGAGTTGCATGGCAGCCCGCGAAGCGAAGGCGCAGGCGAAGTCCTGTACAAGCATAGCGAAAATTAGTACGAATCTTTTAACAGGAGGAAAGTAATGAGCGAATTACAGAAGATCAGAATCAGAATGAAGGCTTATGACCACGCTCTTCTCGACAAGTATGCTGCGAAGATCGTAGACACAGTCAAGAAGACAGGCGCTGATGTCAGCGGACCTATTCCACTCCCTACAGAGAAGGAAGTAGTCACAATCATCAGAGCGGTCCATAAGTACAAAGACAGCAGAGAGCAGTTCGAGCAGAGAACACACAAGAGACTCATCGACGTTACAAACGCAACAAACAAGACTGTTGAGGCTCTCCAGAAGCTCGACGCACCTGCAGGCGTAGACATCTACGTAAAACTCTAATCGTCAATAACTCTAATCCGGAGTTGTTAGTAAGATCGCAAGTGAGGTCTGCCGACCCAGACACGGCAAAGAGACAAACCTGAGCGATCCGCTGTAAGAACAAGGAGGAAACAAACATATGAAAACACTGCTGGGAAAGAAGATCGGCATGACTCAGATCTTCGCTGAAGACGGAACAGTCATCCCGGTCACTGTCGTAGAGGCAGGCCCGGAGACAGTCGTACAGATCAAGACTGTCGAGACAGACGGCTATGACGCAGTCCAGGTGGGCTATGAAGATCAGAAGCCGCAGAGAGTCAACAAGCCAATCACAGGCCACTATGCAAAGGCCGGCGTTGACACAAAGAAGCACCTCGCAGAGTTCAAGCCGGGCGAGGGCGAGACTTACGAAGTAGGCCAGGTCATCACAGTGGCTGACTTCGAAGAAGGCATGAAGCTCGATGTTACAGGTACATCCAAAGGTAAAGGAACACAGGGTAACATCAAGAGACACGGTCACCGCAGAGGACCTATGAGCCACGGCTCAAAGCACAAGAGGCTTCCGGGAGCTCTGGCCGCAGGTACATATCCATCCAGGATCTTCAAGGGCAATGAGGCTCCGGGAAGAATGGGACGCGACACAGTGACTGTACAGAACGTAGTACTCGTAAAGAAACTCGAAGATCGCAACCTGCTGCTGATCAAGGGCGCCGTTCCGGGAAAGAAGGGCGGACTCCTCAAGATCAGACCTGCGGTCAAGGGTCAGGATAAGTAAGGCAGAAAGGAGGAACTGAAATGGCAAAGCTTAACGTAGTAGACGTTAACGGCAAGAAGGTAGGAGACATTACTCTTTCCGACGAGATCTTCGGAATCGAGCCTAATGAATTCGCAGTTCAGGCCGTAGTCAAGAATTACCTGGCAAACCAGAGACAGGGAACCCAGTCTGCCAAGACAAGATCTGAAGTAAGAGGAGGCGGACGCAAGCCTTTCAGACAGAAGGGAACAGGACGCCACAGACAGGGTAGCTCGACAGACCCTACACAGGTCGGCGGCGGAGTGGTATTCGCACCAAAGCCAAGAAGCTACAGATACTCACTCAACAGAAAGCTCAAGAAACTCGCTCTCAAGTCGGCTCTCTCCGCAAAGGTAGCTGACAACGAGCTCATCGTAGTAAACGAGTTCAAGTTCACAGAGCCAAAGACAAAGGAAATGGTCAAAGTGCTCGAGAACATCAAGGCAGATAAGAAGGCACTGATCGTCATGGACGAGAAGGACGACAACGTAGTCAGATCCGCTCACAATATCCCTGGCGTCAGGACTGCACTCGTAAGCACAATGAACGTATATGAGATCGTAAATCATTACACACTCGTGCTCACAGAGGCGGCAGCCAAGAAGATCGAGGAGGTGTACGCATAATGAAGACCGGATACGACGTGATCCTCGCTCCTATCATCACTGAGAACAGCATGGATATGGCAGCGGAAAAGAAATACGTGTTCAAGGTAGCATCGACTTCCAACAAGACTGAGGTCCGCAAGGCTATCGAGGAGATCTTCGGCGTAGACGTAGCCAAGGTCAACGTAATGAACGTAAGCGGCAAGAGAAAGAGACTCGGAAGAACGTTCGGAACAACTTCTTCATATAAGAAGGCAATCGTAACGCTCACACCAGACAGCAAGGAAATCGAGCTCTTCTCGGATATGTAATTAAGGAGGCAGTAGGAAATGGGAATCAGAAAATATAAACCAACGACTCCGGGCCTTAGAGGAATGACGGTCTCCACATTCGAAGAGATCACAACCGATAAGCCTGAAAAGTCTCTTACAGTCACACTTAAGAAGCATTCCGGCAGAAACGTAAGAGGCAAGATCACCGTCAGACACAGAGGCGGCGGTTACAGACCAAAATACAGGATCATCGACTTCAAGAGACAGAAGGACGATATCCCTGCAACAGTTAAGACAATCGAGTACGATCCTAACAGAACAGCTAACATCGCACTCGTTGTATACGCAGACGGAGAGAAGAGATACATCATCGCTCCTAACGGCCTCAAGGTCGGCGATGTGATCGAATCGGGCCCTAACGCTGATATCAAGCCGGGCAACGCTCTCCCGATCGCAAACATTCCTCTCGGCACGATCATTCACAACATCGAGCTTAAGCCGGGCAAGGGCGGACAGCTGGTAAGAGCAGCCGGTAACGGAGCTCAGCTGATGGCCAAGGAAGGTGAGTACGCTCAGGTGAGACTCCCATCCGGCGAAGTAAGAATGGTAAGAATGAACTGCAGAGCCACAGTAGGCGAAGTCGGCAACATCGATCACGGCAACATCCAGATCGGTAAAGCTGGCCGCAAGAGACACATGGGATGGAGACCTACAGTCAGAGGTTCCGTAATGAACCCTAACGACCACCCACACGGTGGTGGTGAAGGTAGAGCTCCAATCGGACGTAAAGGTCCTGTCACTCCTTGGGGCAAGCCGACACTCGGTTACAAGACACGTAAGAAGAACAAAGAGTCTAACAAGTACATCGTCAGAAGACGCAATGGCAAGTAGGGAGGAGCAAATTAATGGGAAGATCGCTTAAGAAAGGCCCGTTCGTAGAAAAGAAGCTTCTTGAAAGAATCGAGGCTATGAACGCAGCCAACGAAAAGACCGTACTCAAGACATGGTCAAGATCATCAACTATTTTCCCTCAGATGATCGGTCACACGATCGCTGTCCATGATGGACGCAAGCATGTGCCTGTATACATCACAGAGGATATGGTAGGACACAAGCTCGGCGAGTTTGCTCCGACCAGAACATTCAGAGGTCACTCCGGTGACCGCAAGCTCTAATCAGAAAGCAACAGAAAGGAGAAGCTATACTATGGAAGCTAAAGCAGTAGCCAAGTATGTAAGAATGTCTTCGAGCAAGCTCAAACCTGTTGTCGACCTGGTAAGAGGTAAGGACTTGAACGAAGCACTCACGATCCTCAAGTTCACACCTGGCAAGGGTGCTGAGCTGGTGGAGAAAGTGGTACAGTCCGCAGCAGCCAATGCTGAGAACAACCACGAGATGAACCCTGACGCTCTCTACGTAGCAGAGATCAACGCTAATCAGGGTCCTACAATGAAGCGCTGGAGACCGGGCGCACAGGGCAGAGCCGGAATGATCCTTAAGAGAACAAGCCACATCAACGTGGTTCTCAAGGAGAGAGAGGCAGCCGCAAAACCGGCACCTGAGGCAGAAGAGCCAAAGGAAGAAAAATCTGAGAAGGAGGAGGTTCGCTAATGGGTCAGAAAGTTAATCCTCATGGAATGAGAGTCGGCGTCAATAAGGACTGGAGCTCCAAGTGGTATGCCGATAAGACAAAGTTTGCAGATCTCCTGGTAGAAGACAATCAGATCAGAACATACGTAAAGAAGAAACTGTACAACGCAGGCGTTTCGAACACAGTTATCGAGCGTAAGGGCGCTGACGAGGTCAAAGTCATCGTTATGTGCGCAAGACCTGGTATGGTTATCGGAAGATCCGGCGAAGGCATCGATGAGTTCAAGAAGGGACTCGTCAAGCTGACCGGCAAGAAGGTAGAAGTCAGCATCGAAGAGGTAAGAAGAACAGAGCTCGACGCACAGCTCACAGCTGAGAGCGTAGCTCAGAGCCTCGAGAGAAGAACTTCCTTCAGAAGAGCCATGAAGCAGCCTATCAGCAGAACTATGAAGGCCGGCGCCAAGGGCATCAAGATCGTTTGCTCCGGCAGACTTGGCGGAGCTGAGATCGCCAGAAGCGAAAAGTACAGCGAAGGAAATGTACCTCTGCACACACTGAGAGCAGACATCGACTATGGATTCGCTGAAGCCGACACCACTTACGGAAAGATCGGCGTAAAGGTATGGATCAACCACGGCGAGATTCTCGACAAGGGCCTCAAGGATGCAGTTCCAAAGGCTGAGGACAGAAGAGACAGGAAGGGCCGCAGAGGCGACCGCAGAGACGGCAGAAGATCCGACAGAAGGTCTGACAGAAGAGACGGAAGAAGGTTCGACGGTCGTGAAGCAAAGCCTGAAGTAAAGCCTGCGACAACAAGAGTCCGCAAGGCTCCTAAGGCAGCTCCTGTAGAAGAACCTCAGGTAGAGGCACCACAGGTTGAAGCTCAGGCGGAAGCACCTGCAGCAGAGAGCGAAGCATAGATAAGGAAAGGAGAAACTCGCCATGTTAATGCCAAAACGTGTTAAGCGTAGAAAACAGCACCGTGGCAGAATGAAGGGCATTGCAACTAAGGGCAATGCAGTAGCATACGGTTCATATGGACTGGCTGCAGATGGTCGTGGCTGGATTGACTCCAAGCAGATCGAGGCCGCTCGTGTAGCTATGACAAGGTCCATCAAGAGAGGTGGTAAGGTCTACATCAAGATCTTCCCACATAAGCCTGTAAGTAAGAAGCCTATCGGCGTACGTATGGGTTCCGGTAAGGGCGCACCTGAATACTGGGTAGCAGTAGTAAAGCCGGGCAGAGTAATGTTTGAGATCGACGGAGTTACTGAGGAGCAGGCAAGAGAGGCTATGAGACTGGCCGCTCACAAGCTCCCTATCAAGTGCAAGTTCGTCGTAAAAGGTCAGGAAGGAGGAGCTGAATAATGGATCTGAACAAAATCAGAAAGATGACAGATCAGGAAAGAACTGCTGAACTCGAAAGAATGAAGCAGGAGCTCTTCAACCTGAGATTCCAGCATGTAACAGGTCAGCTGGAGAATCCTGTAAGGATGAGAGAAGTAAGAAGAGATATCGCAAGAGTCAAGACCATCATCAGAGAGGTCGAGCAGGGAAAGAACGCATAGGAAAGGAGGAGTTTGACAAATGGAAAGAAACAGAAGAAAGACGAGAGTCGGAATCGTTACAAGCGATAAGATGGATAAGACTGTCGTAGTCGCTACAGAAGAGATCGTCAGACACCCTCTTTACGGCAAGGGCGTTAAGAGTCGGCGATAAGGTCATGATCATGGAGACAAGACCTCTGTCCAAGGACAAGAGATGGAGACTTGTCAAGATCGTAGAGAAAGCTAAGTAAGGAGGCAACGTAAAATGATCCAGACAGAAAGCAGATTAAGAGTTGCCGACAATTCCGGAGCTAAAGAGCTGCTCTGCATCAGAGTCCTCGGAGGCACAGGCCGCAAGTACGCGAACATCGGTGACATCATCGTATGCACCGTAAAGGACGCTACTCCGGGCGGAGCCGTCAAGAAGGGCGAAGTTGTTAAAGCAGTAGTTGTTAGGACCAAGCGCGGCACAAGAAGAGCTGACGGTTCATAAGACTGCGGTTTCATGAAGATCGTGTCCCTGGCACCGGAAGTACTGTAGGAGGTGCAAGAGATGCAGATCAAGAAAGACGATACAGTAGTAGTGATCGCTGGTAAGGACAAGGGCAAGACAGGCACAGTCCTCAGAACGATCCCTAAGAAAAACAAAGTAGTTGTTGAGGGCGTAAACATGCAGACAAAGCATGCCAAGGCAACAAGAACATCCGCTTCCGAGATCAAGCACATGGAAGGCCCTATCGATGCATCCAACGTCATGTTCTATGACAAGGACGCAAAGACAGCCACCAGGATCGGCTACAAGGTTGAGGATGGCAAGAAAGTCAGAGTCTCGAAGAAGAGCGGCAAGGTAATCGACTAAGAAAGGAGGAGCTAAATGGAAATCAGACTTAAAGACAAATACAGAAATGAAGTTTTTAAAGCTATGCAGGACAAGTTTGGCTACTCCAATCCGATGGAAGTGCCAAAACTGACCAAGATCACCATCAACATGGGACTCAGCGAAGCTAAGGACAACGCTAAGGTGCTCGAGAGCGCGGTCAAGGAGATCGCACTCATCGCAGGTCAGAGACCTGTAGTCACAAAGGCAAGAAAGTCCATCGCTAACTTCAAGGTCAGAGAGGGCATGCCGGTTGGCGCCAAGGTCACTCTCAGAGGCGACAGAATGTACACATTTGCTGACAAGCTGTTCAACATTTCCCTTCCTAGAGTAAGGGACTTCAAGGGCCTTTCGAGGAACTCGTTTGACGGCAGAGGCAATTACTCCATGGGTCTCAAGGAGCAGCTCATATTCCCTGAGATCGTTTACGATGACGTAGACACTATCAAAGGCATGAACATCGTCTTCACAACAACAGCGAAGACTGATGAGGAAGCTCAGGCTCTGCTCGAGCTCATGGGAATGCCATTTGAGAAGAGTGCTAACTAGTATAGGAGGAACGCATGGCAAAGACTTCACTGAAGGTTAAGCAGACAAGAAAGCCTAAATATTCAACAAGGGCTTATACAAGATGCAAAGTTTGCGGAAGACCGCATTCGGTACTCAAGAAGTACGGCATCTGCCGTATCTGCTTCAGAGAGCTTGCATACAAGGGCGAGATCCCTGGCGTTAAGAAAGCAAGCTGGTAAGATAATTTTCGCAGGCCCTGTATATATATGTAGAAAAGTGCAGGGAACCACGTTAAGAAAGGAGATTTTACTGTTATGTCAATGACAGACCCAATTGCGGATATGCTGACAAGGATCAGAAACGCAAACACAGCTGGTCACGCTTCCGTAGACATTCCGGCTTCAAAGATGAAGAAGTCGATCGCGGAGATCCTCCTCAACGAAGGATTCATCAGTGGCTATGAAGTGCTCGACAACAATGTACAGGGCACGATCAGAGTAGATCTCAAGTACGGCCCAAACCGTGAGAAGACGATCTACGGAATCAAGAAGATATCAAAGCCTGGACTCAGAGTTTATGCTAAGGCTGACAGAGTGCCTAAGGTCCTCGGCGGACTCGGCATCGCCATCCTCTCGACTTCCAAGGGTGTTATCACCGATAAGGAAGCCCGCAAGCTCGGAGTAGGCGGAGAAGTTATTTGTTATGTTTGGTAGGAGGTAGACAATATGTCAAGAATTGGTGTTAGACCTATAACTATCCCTGCCGGCGTAGAAGTAACGGTAGGCGAAGGTAACCTCATCACAGTCAAGGGACCTAAGGGTGAGCTTTCTTCGAAGGTCAGTGAAAACATGGCCATCAAGATCGAAGACGGCGTGCTCACAGTCGAGAGACCTGATGACGGAAGAGAAAACAGATCGCAGCACGGTCTGGCAAGGACCCTGATCGACAACATGGTCACAGGCGTCACAAACGGATACGAGAAGAAGCTCGTTATCGTAGGAGTCGGATACTCCGCAGCAAAGCAGGGCAAGAAGCTTGTCCTCAAGCTCGGATATTCCCATCCGATCGAGCTCGAAGATCCTGAAGGTATCACAACTGAGGCTCCGGACGCCAACACTGTCCTGATCAAGGGCATCGACAAGGCGCAGGTAGGCAACTACGCAGCTGATATCAGAGCGTGGAGACCACCTGAACCATACAAGGGCAAGGGTGTCCTCTACGATGGAGAAGTCGTCCACAAGAAGGAAGGCAAAGCCGGAGTAGCAACAGCATAGGAAAGGAGGAAAGAAAATGGCAGATAAGAGCAGAAATGACAGAAGACTCAAGAGACATCAAAGAGTTCGTAAGCACGTTTTCGGAACTCCTGAGAAGCCTAGAATGTGCGTTTTCAGATCAAACGCCAACATTTCGGCACAGATCATCGATGATGTAAACGGAAAGACTCTCGTCAGCGCTTCGTCGCTCGACAAGGATCTCAAGAAGAGCATCGCTTACGGCGGCAACAAGGAAGCTGCTGCACAGGTCGGCAAGGCTATCGGTGAGAAGGCTGTTAAGGCCGGAATCAAGGAAGTGTGCTTCGACAGAGGCGGATACCTCTTCCACGGAAGAGTAAAAGAACTCGCTGACGCAGCACGTGAAGCCGGATTGGAATTCTAAGGGAGGATACGTAAATGCAGAGTAAAGTAGACGCATCCAAGCTGGAGCTTACGGAAGAGATCGTTGATATCAGACGTGTAGCCAAGACCGTTAAGGGCGGACGCAACATGAGATTCTCCGTTACCGTAGTAGTCGGCGACGGCGAAGGTCACGTAGGCATGGGACTCGGCAAAGCTATCGAGATCCCTGAAGCCGTAAGAAAAGCGACTGAAGATGCAAAGAAGAAATTGATATACGTACCGACTGTAGGAACTACAGTTCCTCACCAGACAGTCGGAGAGTTCGGAGCGGGCAAAGTCCTCATCATGCCATCGGCAAAGGGTACAGGCGTTATCGCCGGATCATCCGTTCGTACGGTACTCGAAGCTGCAGGCATCAAGGACGTAAGAGCTAAATCACTCGGAACAAGCAACACGGGCAACATGGCCAGAGCTACTATGGAGGGTCTTAAGAACCTCACGACCGTAGAGGAAGTAGCTAAGCGCCGTGGCAAGAGCCCTGAAGAAATTATCGGATAGGAGGCAAGGAAATGGGAAAGCTTAAAATCACACTGGTTAAGAGCCCTATCGCTTGTCAGCCTAAGCAGAGAAAGACCGTTGAGGCACTCGGGCTGAGAAAACTCAACCACTCGGTAGAGCTTGAGGATTCTCCTGCAACAAGAGGAGCTATCAATAAGGTATCGCATCTGCTCAAAGTAGAAGAGCTGTAAGGAGGGCAAAGGCCATGAGACTTCATGAACTTAAAAAGCCTGAGGGCTCCACAAAGGCGCCTAAGAGAATCGGCCGCGGCCAGGGAACCGGTCAGGGTACAACTGCCGGCAGAGGTATGAACGGTCAGAATTCAAGAAGCGGCGGCGGAGTAAGACTCGGCTTCGAGGGTGGCCAGATGCCACTCTACAGAAGACTCCCTAAGAGAGGCTTCAACAACAAATGGGCAAAGAAATATGCTGAAGTAAACGTCCAGGATCTCAACAAATTCGAGGACGGCGCAGTAGTAGACCTTAAGGCACTGCTCGAGAGCGGCCTCGTTGGCAAGGCTCTTGACGGAGTAAAGGTACTCGGAAACGGCGAGCTCCAGAAGAAGCTTACTGTAAAGGCTGAGAAGTTCAGCAAGAGCGCTGTTGAGAAGATCGAGAAGGCAGGCGGAAAGGCAGAGGTCATCTGATGGAATTCGTAAAGACATTCTCTAAGGCATGGAAAATTCCGGAGATCAGATCCAAGATCATCTTCACTCTTCTGATGCTGCTGGTATTCAGGATCGGTTCCAACATTCCGGTCCCGGGTATCGACAGAGAATATCTTGCGCGTATGTTCTCAGGTGAAACGGGTCTGCTCGATCTCTTCGACCTGTTCTCAGGCGGAGCGTTCAGCAACTTCACGATATTTGCGCTGAGTATCACACCATACATCACCGCGTCGATCATCGTTCAGCTCCTGACTATCGCGTTCCCTTACTTTGAGAGACTTGCAAAGGAAGGCTCCGAGGGACGTAAAAAGATGGCTACGATCACCCGTTACATGACGGTAGTGCTCGGACTTATCCAGGCAGTCGGACTTACTGTCGGACTGTTCAGACAGGCCATCGTAGACAAGAGCCCATTCAACATGATTACGATCATAATCGTGCTTACCGCAGGTACCGCATTCCTGATGTGGCTCGGTGAGCAGATCAATGAGTACGGAATCGGCAACGGTATCTCGATGATCATCTTCGGTGGTATCGTCGCCAGACTCCCGTCCGCGGTAAGAGGCGTAGCCGCACAGGTAAGAGACGGCGCTGTTTCGGTAGTAGCTGTCATCGCACTCCTCATTGTGGCTGTGCTCGTAACTATGGTGATCATAGAGATGCAGCAGGGTGTCAGAAAGATCCCGGTCCAGTACGCAAAGCGTGTTGTCGGACGTAAGATGTACGGAGGCCAGTCCTCGCATATTCCTATCAAGGTAAACCAGGCAGGCGTTATTCCTATCATCTTCTCGATATCGCTTCTGCAGTTCCCGCTGACGATCACATACTTCGCTCCGAACTCGGCGTTCACCGACTTCGTGACAAAGTATCTCTCGCCATCGGGCAATCCGGGAGTTTGGATCTATGCCGGACTGAATATCGTACTGACGGTATTCTTCACATACTTCTATACTGCCATCATGTTCAATCCTACAGATGTAGCTGACAACATGAGACAGAATGGCGGATTCATTCCGGGCATCAGACCAGGCGCTGCTACTGTAGAGTACCTGTCCAGGATCAGCTCAAGGCTCTGCTTCGCAGGCGGAGTATTCCTGGCAGCGGTAGCGACTATCCCTACTATCGTAAGCGTGTTCACACCGTTCAATTTCAGCTTCGGTGGTACATCGCTCCTGATCATGGTAGGTGTAGCGCTCGATATAGTACAGCAGCTTGAGAATCAGATGCTGATGAGAAACTACGAAGGATTCCTTCGTTAAGAGGTGAATTATGAGAGCGGTATTGCTGGGACCTCCGGGTGCGGGCAAAGGCACCCAGGCCATAAGACTCGTTAAAAAATATGGTGTTCCACAGATTTCGACCGGAGACATTTTCCGCAAGAACATCAAAGAGGGCACCGAGCTCGGGAAAAAGGCGCAGGAGTACATGAACGCCGGCGGTCTGGTTCCCGACGAGCTGGTGGTAGATCTTGTAAAGGACAGACTCATGCAGGAAGACTGTGCAAACGGTTATCTGCTTGATGGCTTTCCTCGCACGATCGCTCAGGCTGAACAGCTGGACGAGTTCCTCGGAGAGCTGGGGACAAAACTCGACGCGGTCATCAACTTCGAAGTCGGATACGATACTCTTATGGAGAGACTGACCGGCAGAAGGCTGTGTAAAGCATGTGGCGCGAGCTATCACATCAAGAATTTCCCGCCTAAGACTGAAGGCATTTGCGACAAGTGCGGCGGAGAGCTCATTCAGAGAGCGGACGACACGGCTGAGACCGCTATGAAGAGGATCGAAGTCTATGAAGAGTCTACAGCTCCTCTGATCGAGTACTATACCAAGTCGGGCGTCCTTAAGAACTTCGACGCGGAGAAGGATCCGAAAGAAGTATTCGAGGACATCGTCAGAGAGTGCGGAGAGTAAGACATGATAGTTATCAAGTCGAAACGCGAGATAGAACTGATGAGAGAGCCTTGCAAGGTGACAGCCGAGCTTCTGAAAGACCTCGAAGACTTTGTAAAGCCGGGACTGTCCACTAAGGACATCTCCGACTTTGCCGAGAAGAGGATAGAAGCTCACGGCATGCACCCGACATTCAAAGGCTACGGCGGATTTCCCGCAGCTGCGTGTGTATCGGTGAATGAGGAAGTAATCCACGGGATACCGAACGCGTCCCGCATCCTGAAGGAAGGCGACATCGTAAGCATAGATGTAGGTGCCACATGGAAGGGATACAATAGTGACGCAGCTCGCACATACGCTGTTGGAAAGATCAGCAAAGAGGATCAGCATCTTATAGATGTAACGAGACAGAGCTTTTTCGAAGGCATCAAATATGCCATGGAGGGCTATAGGATCGGAGACATCGGACACGCTATACAGACATATGCCGAGGGCTTCGGTATGGGTATCATAAGAGACTATACCGGGCACGGCACAGGTTCCAGGCTTCACGAAGACCCATATATTCCGAATTACGGAAAGGCCGGCAAGGGAGCCAGGATAGAGCGCAACATGACATTGGCTGTAGAGCCGATGATCGCGCTCGGGACCTACGAAGTAAGGGTCCTCGCGAATGAGTGGACAGTAGTCACTACCGATGGAAAGAAATCGGCACACTACGAAAACACTATACTCGTTACTGACGGCGAACCTGAGATTTTAACTCTGTAACAGGAGGGAAGTAATGGCTAAGAACAACACTATAGAGGCGATGGGCACTGTGATCGACGCTCAGCCTAATGCAATGTTCAAGGTGAAGCTCGACAATGACTTCGAGATACTGGCTCACATTTCCGGCAAAATCAGGATGAACTATATCCGTATTCTGCCGGGTGACAGAGTTAAGGTCGAATTATCGCCTTACGATCTGACAAGAGGAAGAATAACCTGGAGAGAGAAGTAAAGTAACGGCATGCCGTAATGGGAGGTAAATAACAATGAAAGTTAGAGCATCTGTTAAGCCAATGTGCGACAAGTGCAAAGTCATCAAGAGACACGGTCGTGTAATGGTGATCTGCGAAAACCCTAAGCATAAGCAGCGTCAGGGCTAGTAAGTACAGAAAAAAATACAATTAAATAGCTGATAAAAATGCTATTATAAAGCGTTCGCGTGAAACCCAAGGGAGTATTGTGCCTTGGGTATTCGCACGATACAGACTATGTCAATAAGCTCTGCAGAGCCGGGTCTGCAGGTCAAAAAGCTTAACAAATCAAATGAACACCCGTCTGTATCGCCCCCGGAAAGGCGACGGAAGATGGGAAAGGAGGAACAGAATGGCAAGAATTGCCGGAGTAGACCTGCCTAGAGATAAGAGGATCGAATACGGTCTCACATACATCTACGGAATCGGTCTCACAACATCGAGAGCTATTCTCGAAAAAGCTGGAGTAGATCCAGACATCAGAGTCAGAGATCTGACAGAAGAAGACGCCGGTAAGATCAGAAGAGTTATCGATGCTGATTACATGGTAGAAGGTGATCTCAGAAGAGAGACTTCCCTCAACATCAAGAGACTCATGGAGATCGGATCTTACAGAGGTATCAGACACAGAAGAGGACTCCCTGTAAGGGGTCAGAAGACCAAGACAAATGCAAGGACTCGCAAGGGACCAAAGCGTCTTGCAGGAAAGAAGAAATAAGGGGAAGGAGGTATAAGTTATGGCTGTAAAGAAAACAGTAAGAAAGAAAAGAAGAGAACGTAAGAACGTTGAAAGAGGCCAGGCTCATATCCAGTCCACCTTCAACAATACGTTAATCACACTCACCGACATGGACGGAAACGCTCTCAGCTGGTCTTCCGCAGGTTCGAACGGTTTCAGAGGCTCCCGTAAGAGCACACCTTTCGCAGCGGCAGAAGCAGCTACAGCAGCGGCTAAGGCGGCTATGGAACACGGTCTCAAGACAGTTGAAGTCTACGTTAAGGGACCGGGATCCGGCAGAGATTCCGCAGTAAGAGCACTCGAGACTGCAGGCCTTAAGGTAACCATGATCAAGGACGTAACACCGATCCCACACAATGGTTGCAGACCGCCTAAGAAGAGAAGAGCCTAATCGGGAAGGAGGATCATAATATATGTCAAGAGATAGAGGACCTGTACTGAAGAGAGCAAGAGCTCTCGGCATCGAGCCTCAGTACCTGGGTGTAAATAAAAAGTCCAAGAGACATGGCGCAGTTCGCCGCCGCAAAAAGAGCGAATACGGTATCCAGCTGACAGAGAAGCAGAAGGTAAGATTCACATATGGCCTTTCCGAGACTCAGTTCAGAAACCTGTTTGAAAAGGCTTCTAAGAGAAAAGGCGGAGCAGGTGAAAACCTTCTCATCATGCTCGAGAGCAGACTGGACAACGTTGTGTTCAGAATGGGATTCGCGGCTACGAGAAGAGAAGCTCGTCAGCTCGTAAACCACGGTCACTTCCTGGTCAACGGCAAGAAGGCAGATATCCCTTCAATGGAGCTCAAGGCTGGTGATGTCGTATCCGTAAAGGCTAAGTCACAGTCGTCACCTAAGTTCACAGAGCTTAGAGAGATGATCATCACAACACCTGCCTGGATCGATCTCAACCTCGACAAATTCGAGGGCAGGATCATCAGAACTCCTGAGAGAGCGGACGTCGACCTTCCTATCGAAGAGCACTACATCGTAGAGTACTATTCAAGATAGTAGCTTGAGCCGGTATATTCCGGCGCTAATAAGCAGTCGTACAATTGAATGATCCAGGAGGAAGAGCATGATCGAAATTATCAAGCCAACTATTACCAAAGAAGTTGATGAAAACGGACGTTACGGTAAATTCGTGATCGAACCTCTTGAGAGAGGATACGGAACCACTCTCGGCAACTGCATGAGAAGAGTACTTCTCAGCTCGCTTCCGGGAGCAGCTATCACAAGCGTCAAGATCGACGGGATCCTTCATGAATTCTCGACGATCCCTGGCGTAAAAGAGGATGTCACAGAGATTATACTCAACCTCAAAAGACTGGCAGTCAAGGTGGACGGCGATGAGGACAGAAGAGCCATCATCAATGCCGTAGGCCCTTGCGAAGTCACAGCCAAGGACATACTGGTAGATTCGGATACTGAGATTTTCAATCCTGATCTCCATATCGCAACACTGGCTGAGAACGCAACACTGGTCATGGAGATGCATATCGCTACAGGCAAGGGCTATGTTCCTGCCGAGCAGAACAAGACTGAGGACACACCTATCGCGGTGATCCCTGTCGACTCCATTTTCACGCCGGTCAAGAAAGTCAACTTCACGGTTGAAAACACAAGAGTCGGTCAGGTCACAGACTTTGACAGACTGATCATAGAAATCTGGACAGACGGATCCATCGCTCCTGAAGAAGGAGTGTCGATCGGAGCCAAGATCATCCAGGAGCACCTTGAGCTGTTCATAAGCCTTGGTGAAGAAGTCAGCGACATGAAGTTCATGATAGAAAAGGACGAGGATCGCAAGGAAAAAGCTCTCGTCATGGCTATCGAAGAGCTTGAGCTGTCCGTACGTTCCTTCAACTGCCTCAAGAGAGCTAACATCAACACTGTTGAGGAGCTCACTCAGAAGACTGAGGAGGATATGATGAAGGTGAGAAACCTCGGAATGAAGTCGCTGGTAGAAGTAAAGAACAAACTCGCTGAGCTGGGCCTTTCCTTAAAGCCGAGCGATGAAGAGTAATCGAAAGGAGCAGATTGATGAAAGGTTATAAAAAGCTGGGCAGAGATTCTGCACACAGAAAATCCATGCTGAGAAACCTGGTAACCGATCTCTTCAGAGAAGGCAGGATCACAACAACAGATATGAGAGCTAAGGAAGCCGGCCGTCAGGCTGAGAAGCTGATCACTATCGCAAAGAAGGGCGACCTTCACGCGAGAAGACAGTGCCTTGCTTATCTGTTTGACGAAGATGTTGTGACAAAACTCTTCGATGAGATCGCTCCGGGCTATGCGGAACGCAACGGCGGATACACACGTATCCTCAAGCTGGGACCTAGGCAGGGAGATAACGCTGAAGTAGTTTACCTCGAGCTGGTATAATAAAACACTAATCAAAAACTGCGTCGGATCACCGGCGCAGTTTTTTTGTGCTATACATTTTTAAATCCATGATCACGACAATTTGACCCAGTCTTCGATCTTAAGATCGGGAACGCGAGAAAACTCCCGGATATTGTGAGTCACAACGGTCATGTCACGCGCGAAAGCCTGAGCCGCTATCTGAATGTCATATGGACCAATGGGTGACCCTTGCTGAGCAAGAAAAGATCGGAGCTGACCGGCTGCGGCAGCATCACCGGCATCAAATGGGATAATGTTGAAAGGCGCAAGAAAAGAATAAAGTGCGTCACGTGTACGCTCACTCCAACGACTCTTT
Organism: uncultured Eubacteriales bacterium; assembly: GCA_902798745.1. Lineage (GTDB taxonomy): Bacteria > Bacillota > Clostridia > Peptostreptococcales > Anaerovoracaceae > Crickella. Next base: position 95,875 of record CADBXM010000004.1, on the reverse strand, counting down.
GCCGCACCGTATTCAAGTTCATATACCGTGATGGCTGAGATGGCGGCATTGTTAGGATCCTCGCTTAAAAGACGCTTTGTGAGGGCGGGGAAAGAATCCTTCATCAAATAGATGCAAATATCAGTGTCGAGCAGATACATCAGAATTCCTCTTTCTCTGCCACCATTCCCCAGGCAGGTTGTTCGCGATCAAGCATGTATTCCTGAGGGAAAGTGCCAATCACTTGTCTGAGGGGAAGCCATGGATCATCAACAGGATAGGCAATATATGTTTCGCCTATCTTTTTTATTATCAGATCTTTGCGGTCGGTATGCATCTCACTTGGAATGCGTATCGCCTGGCTGTTGCCGTTTTTAAATACTTTTGTAGTAGCCATTAGCCGTAGCCTCCGTTAAAATGTACACACAGTATGTACACACATAATGTATATACAAATAATAATGCAAACGCTTTTTTGAGTCAATCTACAATTTACTGTAGTCAACCCGTAATTGTTAAATAAATGATTTAAAAAGGGTCGGCAAAGTGTTAGAATACCACGTAGACTGAGATAATTAAGGAGAAACAATATGACTAAGGCTGAGCGTAGAAAGGCCGGCATCATATTCGGCATCATCGCGCTGATATTCATGGTCGGTGCCATACTCACCGGAGGCGGGGAAGGCGAAGAAGAGACCATTCAGGAGATGATGAGAGATGCCGTGCTGCACGACGTCAACAAAGTAAGCCTGTTTGGGATCATGGATGTCAATCCGGGCATGATGGCGGGTGTCATCGTATCGAGCTTCCTAATAGTGCTGGCGCTTATATGCAGGATATTCATCATACCGCGCTTCACTATGGTGCCTGGCAAGATACAGCTGGTGCTCGAGACAGTGGTCGGACTCTTTGACAATATGGCAAAGGAGAATTCCAAGATCAACGGCTTCCTTGGCGCATACATATTTGCCGCAGGTGCATACATATTCACAGGCACGCTGTTCGAGCTCTTCGGAGTACAGGCGATCACGACCACAGGTCGATCAATATCGCTGCCGGCTCCGCTCTCGGACATCAACGGAGCAATAATGATGGGATGTCTTACTTATCTCATCATAATGTCGGGCGGTATCGCCGGTAATGGAGTAAAGGGCATAGGCAAGACTCTCAAAGAGTACTCGCTTCCTATCTCCCTCTCCTTCCGACTTTTCGGAGCGCTGCTCTCGGGTGCACTGGTTACAGAGCTTGTATACTATTACACATCTCTAAGCTATGTGCTGCCTGTACTGGTAGGAGTAATGTTCACTCTGCTCCACGCGCTGATCCAGGCATACGTACTTACGATGCTCTGCTCGCTCTTCTATGGACAGGTATCGGACAACACGCCAAAGCCACCGAAAGAGAAGAAACAAAGGCGCAAAGACGGCAAGAAACGTCAGACTGTTGTAAAAGACGAAGCTGCCGCTTAGCAGTATATAAACAAGTTAATGCATTTGCCGCATATTAATGAATTATCACTTTATACGCAGCAAATTTAAAAAACCCCGAGAGGGGAGAAACAATTTCTGAAGGAGAAGTCAAAATGTTAAATCTGAGCAGAAAGGCACTTTCAAGAATCGCAATCGTTCTCGGAGTCATGATCGTACTCATGGCGACATTTGCGATAGTCACCGTATTCGCTGATTCCGGATCGGTCGCTGACGCATCGCAGATCACTGCGGAACAGTCCGAAGACGGCTATATCACAAACGCAGCTTCCGCGGACAGCGAAAACACACTCATTGGTCTCAAGTCCATAGCGACAGGTATCGCGATCGGTGTTGCTGCAGGCGGCGGCGGTATCGGTATGGGAGTTGCTGCATCCGGCGCATCACAGGGTATTGCGAGACAACCAGAGGCAGAAGGCAAGATACGAACCAACTTCATGTTGGGACTTGTATTCATTGAGACGGCGATCATTTACGCGCTGCTCGTAGTAATACTTATCATCTTCGTACTGTAGGAGAGTAAAAATGACAGGAGTACCACTTAATATAGACTGGCAGCAAATATTGCTCCATCTGTTTAACTTCACGATACTCTTCGGATGCCTTTACATTCTTCTGTACAAGCCTGTAAAGAACTTCATGCAGAAGAGAGTCGATCACTACGCAGAGATCGACCAGAAGGCTGAGCAGACTCTCGCAGAGGCTGAAAGCGAAAAAACTTCTTACGAAGAGAAGAAGAAAGCTTTCTCCGATGAGATGAAGGAAGTCAAGAGCAAGATGGGTAAAGAGGTCGAAGCTGAGCGTGAGCGCAGAGTGACTGCGGCAAAGACAGAGGCTGAGAAGATAGTTTCTGATGCGCGCGTTGAAGCTGAGAGAGAGAAGAACGAGATCATCGCTTCTGCACAGAAAGAGATCACAGACATGGTCACAGAGGCCATGGAGAAACTCACTCTGGAGCAGACTGCTTCGGATGCATTCGACCAATTCCTCGATGCTGCAGAGGAGGCGGATAAATGAGTAATGAAGACAAAGTCCTGAAAGGATTGCTGTATTCGGCAGCTGAGCCGAGCAAAGAGCAGCAGGACAGATTCGGACGCTTCCTTAAAAATAAATATGGGCAGGAAGTCCCTCTGGAATGGGTAGAATCAGACGCATTCCCGGGCGGCTTCCGACTTGAAGTAGGTTCGGACATTTACGACTGGTCTGTTGGCGGCAGGTTCCGTCAGCTGAGAGACACGCTCGTCAAAGTGCCTACCGATAACGGCAATATCATTCCTCTTCTGAAGGAATCCATCTCAAGCTGGACGCCTGAGTTGATGGCGGAGCAGGTAGGAGAAGTCCTTACCGTAGGAGACGGTATCGCTACCGTAGGCGGGCTTGACCACGCTACATTCGGAGAGATCCTCCTCTTCGCGGGCGGCGTAAGAGGCATGGTACAGGATATCCGAGGCACAGAGATCGGCTGCGTGCTCTTCAGCAGTGATGAAGACGTTACACAGGGTTCTGCCGTGAAGAGAACAGGCAAGACAGCGGGTACACCGGTCGGCGAGGGCTTCCTCGGGAGAGTCGTTGACTCGCTCGGAACTCCTATTGACGGGCTCGGCGAGATCGAAGCTTCGGGCTATATGCCTGTAGAAGCTCAGGCACCGCCTATCATCGACAGGCAGCCTGTAGATACTCCGCTTGAAACGGGTATTTTCTCCATCGACTCCATGTTCCCTATCGGACGTGGACAGAGAGAGCTCATCATCGGAGACCGTCAGACAGGTAAGACAGCTATCGCGACCGACGCCATAATCAACCAGAACGGTAAGAACTGTATCTGTATTTATGTAGCTATCGGACAGAAGACATCGTCCGTAGTAAGGATACAGCAGACACTTATCAAGCACGGAGCAATGGATCACTCCATTATCGTGTGCGCGTCTGCGAGCGACCCTGCCCCTCTCCAGTACATAGCGCCATACGCTGGCTGCGCCATGGCGGAGTACTTCATGAATAAGGGCAAGGACGTACTGATCGTATACGACGACCTTTCAAAGCACGCTGTAGCATACAGAGCTCTGTCTCTGTTGCTTGACAGATCGCCTGGACGTGAGGCTTATCCGGGAGACGTATTCTATCTGCATTCAAGACTTCTTGAGAGAGCTGCAAGGCTTTCAGATAGTATCGGAGGAGGTTCGATCACAGCGCTTCCTATCGTAGAGACGCAAGCGGGCGACGTATCGGCATACATTCCGACAAACATCATCTCGATCACAGATGGTCAGATCTTCCTTGAGTCCGACCTCTTCTTCTCGGGCCAGAGACCTGCGGTAAACGTAGGACTTTCGGTATCCCGTGTAGGAGGAGACGCTCAGACAAAAGCCATGAAGAAGGCTGCAGGTACACTCAGGATCGACCTCGCTCAGTATCGTGAGATGGAGGTGTTCACGCAGTTCGCATCCGACCTCGACGATCAGACAAAGAGACAGCTCGATTATGGCCAGGGCCTTATGCGCATGCTCAGGCAGCCTCAGTATAAGCCGAAGAGCCAGCACGAGCAGGTAATCACTCTTGTAATGGCGCTCGCTCACACGATGGAAGGCATTCCGGTCGGAGAGATCAACAATTTCATTGACGAACTCAACGAGATGTTCGAGACAGAGCATCATGACATCTGCGACCGTATCGATTCGAGCGGTCAGCTGGATGACGACCTGAAGGCTGATATCATCGATATCTCAAAGGATTTTCGTGAAAAAGCGGGCTACTAATAATCGATGGCATCTACTAAAGAAATCAAAAACAGAATAAAAAGTGTAGGCGATACACAGAAGATCACCAACGCCATGTACCTCATCTCGTCCACAAAGATGAGAAGAGCTCGTAAAGAGGCGGAGGAGACCAAGCCTTACTTTGACTTGCTTCGTCGCGAGATCCGCAGGATGTTCGCGTTTGGAACAGGGCTGAGGAGCAAATACTTTGATTCGAGTATCGATGAATCATCGCATGGCGGCAGGAACGGCATCCTCGTGATCACCGCCGACAAAGGCCTTGCCGGAGCATACAACCAGAGCGTCGTTAAGGATACTTTGGCTCTTATGGAACGGAGCAACGAATACAAGCTCTACATAGTCGGAGATTACGGCTGGAGATTTTTCAGGAGCCGCGGCTCGAATGTTTGTGAGACTTTTGAGCACTCGATGAACGAGCCGTCTTTGGCTATGGCCAGAGACATCACACGCGAGTTGCTCGACGAATTCGATGGCGGAGCTTTTGACAGGCTCTATGTATGCTATACGGAGTATTCCGGAGGTATGAGCCCGGGCACAGCCATGCATGACAGGCTGATCCCTTTCGATAAGGACGATTTTGTTCCGCAGGGTGATGAGCGTGCTTCCGACGCGTCTACGGTATTCGAATACGAGCCTGATGTGGAGACCGTGCTTTCAAGGAGCATACAGTCATATCTGGTTGGCTACGTTTATTCGGCGCTGGTCAACAGTTATTCTTCAGAGCAGAGCGCAAGAATGATGGCGATGGATGCCGCAAACGAGAACGCGAGCGAGTTGCTCGCAAGTCTGAGGCTTGAATACAATCATATCAGGCAGAATGCGATCACTCAGGAGATCACAGAGATCTCATCGGGTGCGCGTAGCCTTAAAAGTAAGAGAGGTTAAAATATGACCGGAAAGATAGTACAGGTATCTGGATCTGTAATAGACGTTAAGTTTGAAGCGGGGCAGCTTCCGCGCATCAATGACGCGCTTACTGTCGAGCTCAATGGAAAGAAGCTCGTCATGGAGGTAGCTCAGCATATAGGATCTGAACTGGTGAGATGCATCATGCTTGCCGGTTCTGAGGGAATGAGCCGCGGAATGGAGGTCACAGCGACAGGCAGCCCTATCAAGGTGCCTGTAGGCGATGTGGTGCTCGGCCGCATGTTCAACGTACTTGGCGATCCTATCGACGGCGGCGGACCTTTGCCGGATGATGTCGAAAGAGACTCTATCCACAGAAAGGCTCCGGGCTTTGATGAGCTTTCTCCTTCTGTAGAGATCCTCGAGACAGGCATAAAGGTCATCGACCTTCTTGAGCCATATTCTAAGGGCGGAAAAATCGGCCTCTTCGGCGGAGCCGGAGTGGGAAAGACAGTACTGATACAGGAACTCATCCACAACGTAGCCATGGAGCACGGTGGATATTCCATATTCACCGGAGTAGGCGAACGTTCAAGAGAGGGTAACGACCTTTGGAAAGAAATGAACGAAGCCGGCGTCATGGATAAGACAGCCATGGTATTCGGTCAGATGAACGAGTCTCCGGGAGTTCGTATGAGAGTAGGTCTTTCGGGTCTTACTATGGCGGAGTATTTCAGAGATAAGCAGAACAAAGACGTACTGCTCTTTATCGATAACATATTCAGATTTGTACAAGCAGGTTCAGAGGTATCCACGCTGCTCGGTCGTATGCCGTCTGCTGTAGGCTATCAGCCGACGCTGGCATCCGAGATGGGCGCTCTTCAGGAGAGGATCACTTCGACAAAGGCAGGATCGATCACATCCGTACAGGCGGTATATGTACCGGCTGACGACCTGACTGACCCGGCTCCTGCTACTACATTTGCTCACCTCGACGCGACTACAGTACTTTCACGTAAGATCGCCGAGCAGGGTCTCTATCCGGCTGTAGACCCTCTCAATTCCACATCGAGAATTCTCGAGGCTGAGATCGTAGGCGATGAGCACTACGAAGTTGCAAGAAAGGTACAGGAGATACTGCAGAAGTACGCAGAGCTCCAGGACATCATCGCAATACTCGGTATGGACGAGCTCGCTGAAGAGGATAAGCAGACTGTTTACAGAGCGCGTAAAATACAGAGATTCCTCTCGCAGCCTACACACGTAGCTGAGAAATTCACCGGCATGCCGGGAGTGTATGTGCCGATCGCGGAGACTGTCAAAGGATTCGGAGCCATCGTAAACGGTGATATGGACGAATACCCTGAGCAGGCATTCTTCAACGTTGGAACGATCGACGACGCGATCGCTAAGGCAAAGACACTTTAAGAGTAGTCTCATAATTGTACTCGCGGGTACACGGCTCTCGCCTGTCTGCGGCTTAACGTAAAAGATAAACAAGATGAATACTTTCAAATTACAGATACTGGCAAGCGATCATATGGTATATGAAGGCGAAGCTGAGATAGTAAGCCTTCCTACAACTGAGGGAAGCGTGGGCATAATGGCGCATCACGCCAATGTTATCATGGCGATAATCCCGGGCATCATCGAATATGAGCCGGTCGGGACGGGCGAAGAAGGAGAATCGCAGTCCGGCAGGCAGACTATAGTCGTGTCCGATGGTCTCCTCAAAGTAGAGAACGGTGAAGTCATTATTCTGGTGGATACAGCAGAGAGACCTGAGGAAGTAGACGAAGCCAGGGCAAGACGCGCTGAGGAAAAAGCCAGAGAGGCTATAAAGCGCGCCAATTCAAACCGTGATGCTGAGCTTGCAGCTGCAGAGCTTTCAAGAGCTATGAGCAGGATCAAAGCATCCAGGAACAAACATAACCTGTAACTTGAATCGAATAAGTATTGAATACTTTTGAAAGTGGCCTGTGGTAAATAAAGACCGCAGGCTGTTTTTTCAGTAATAGAGGGAAGTGCGATTTGAAAACGATCCTTAAAATATTCAGGGATGATATAAAGCTGCTCAGCAGACGCTTTTTCGCGTCTGCTGTTATTGTGGCCATTTCCGTGCTTCCGGCGCTGTATGCATGGGTCAATATATATGCAAACGGCGATCCTTATGCCAATACGGGTGATATAAAAATCGCGCTTGCTTCCTATGATACCGGCATAGACCTCGAAGACGGAAGTCATGTCAATATGGCCGAAGAAGTATTCGAGGAGATGAAAGACTCTGACAAAATAGGATGGCAGTTCCCGGGCTCACCGACTGACGCGATAAACGGGGTCAAATCGGGTGAATACTATGCGGCCATCATATTCGAAGACAACTTTACATATGACATGTACAACTTCGAGCAGGCCTTGATCGATGACAAAGAGCCTTTGACATACTACGAGAACGCCAAGAAGAACGCAGTAGCGTCAAAGATAACGGAGACTGCAGCTTCGACCTTGCAGGATTCCATTAAGACGAAATATCTACAGACTGTTTTCGGACAGATATTCAACGAGACCAATGACATAGCTGATGAACTGTCAGACAGCGAAACTGCCGATAACATCATCGCGAGGCTGAAGCACCTTAAGAAGACCCTTGATGAGTACGACTCGGCGATAAGTTCGTTCACGGGGAACAGCGGAAAGATACATTTAGGATTGTCCAACGCCGACGGCAAACTCACAAAGGCAGGCAAGTCGGCGAAGAAATCCGCGAAGAACGCACGCAGTGATCTCATGAACGCGAGGAACAGCCTGGAGGTGCTGAGCAAGGTGCTCAAGAGCAGAGAGAAGAGCATAGAAGAAAAGCGGGCAGCTCTGGAAAAAACAGTACAAAAACTTAACCAGGGCGGTCTCAGCGATGCCGATAAACAGGCTCTGCGTGATGATATGGTAAAACAAGCGACGGCACTCAAGTCAGACCTTGAGGGTCTGCTTGCCATGTTCCCGGATACAAATGGAACTCCGGCGATCAAGGCCATAAGAGCGGTGCTGACTAGCATGATCAGCGATATAGATACTCTTCTCAACGCGTCTCTGAGCCCTGAAGAGGCATCGGCAGTCGTGGCAGAGCTGAAGACTTTGAGCCAGACATCCCTGAGCGAGTCGGTGGATTCACTGATCGAGTCTATAGACAGAACGCTCGATCTGATGCAGCCTCTTATGGAGAGCATGTCCGCTATGCTCAAGGATATAAGTCCGGTGCTGAAGGGCGCGGACGATACAGTTTCCGAACTGGATAATGCTTTGTTGCAGATGCAGACCATGTTCAGGGCTACTTCCGACAAGATAGATGACATTATCGACAAGGTCGAAGCCGTTTCTGATGACGACAAGCTGGCACTTTTGGTGACACTCCTGGGAGGGGATCCGAACAAGTACGCAGAATTCTTCTCGTCACTGGTCGATGTAGAGGTAATAGATGTTTATTCGGTAGCGTCGTACGGCGCGGCAATGGCACCGTTCTATTCTGTGCTTGCGATCTGGGTAGGCGGAGTAATACTCGTTGCCATACTCAAGACACATATAGACAGAAAGAAATACCCTAACGTTACGGAGACACAGGCATTCTTCGGGCGCTATATATTATTCTTTATTCTTGGCCAGATACAGGCCGGCATCATAGTTGCGGGAGATATACTCCTCCTCGGCTGCGATCCGGTACATCCGTGGCTCATGTGGCTCACTGCGGCGGTAACGAGCTTCATATTCAACCTTCTGATATATGCGCTGACGCTATCATTTGGCGATGTGGGCAAGGCCATAGTCGTCATACTTATGGTAGTTCAGATAGCAGGCTCGAGCGGATCATATCCTATAGAGATACTTCCACCGGTATTCGGCAAAGTATATAAATTCTTCCCATTCCCATACGCGATAAACGCTATGAGGGAAGCACTCTGCGGAATGCACGAACTAGATATGTACAGATATCTCGCCGAGCTTGCGGTATTCGGTATTATCGGTCTTTTGATCGGTCTACTTGTAAGGAAGCCATTTATCGGCATCAACAGATTCGTGTCTGATAAGCTGGAAGAAACGGAGTTGCTCTGATGGACAGGATGCAGGAAAAACACTATGAAGAACTGTTCAACAGGCTGCTTGAACGCGGCAACACTTTGCATGCGAGCAATAAGAAGAGGATCAGGATCGGACTGATATTCCTCGCTGTCTTTACCGTGGGAATGATCGTCATCAGATATATGACCGAAAGTGACAGGGCCACATTCCTCATCATTTGGGTCATCGGTATGTTCGCAATCTCCATATATCTGATCGGTATCGAGTATATAGACAGTTCAATTGAAAAGACGCTTGAAGAAGTCACTGAGAGAGACTCAGGCTGGGACGATCTCTTTCCGGACTCAGAGATGGTAAGAGACAGGGTGCAGGAGCGAATAGACGACAGGCGTGACGAAGTAATGGAACGTCTCAACGAAAGGCGCAACGAATTGCAAGAGCGCTTCCATTCGCTTCGTGAAACTTCTGTAGTAGATAAGGCAGCGACAGAAGAAACAGTGCAGACGCCGGGAAGCGAGGATGAAGCATGAAGAACATCCTCAATATAGCCAGACATGATCTAAAAAAAATAACCGGAAGCGTAGTGGCGATAATAGTGATCATGGGGCTTTGCCTCGTGCCGTGCTCCTACGCCTGGTTCAACATACTCTCAAACTGGTCTCCTTATGATTCAGAGGCGACCGGAAGGATACCCGTCGCTGTAGCCAATGCAGATGAAGGAGCGAAGTTTTCGGGGCTTAATATCAACGTCGGTGAAAAGATAATCGATGCCCTGGAGGCAAATGACGATATAGGATGGGTGTTCACGGATGATGAAGAGGCCGCGAAAGCGGGCGTTCTTGCAGGCGATTATTATGCCGCTCTGATTGTGCCTGAAAACTTCTCACAGGATGTGCTGAGTTTTACACATGGCGATTTGACGACTCCGGTCATCAGATATTATGAGAACGAAAAGAAAAACGCGATAGCACCGAAGATCACGGGCAAGGCTAAGACTGCGCTTCAGGAAGAAGTCAACGCAGCCTTCGTCGAGACCTTGGCATCTTATGTCAGCGACGCGGCATCGGTTGCTGAAGCAAACGGGACGGATCCGACCGAGCTGCTTGGAGACCTGTCTGACAGGATCGAAGAATTGAGCGGTGATATCAACAGCTGTGTCACGCTTGCCAATTCTGCTGCGGGCCTTACTGACGCATCGGGAAATCTCTTAGAGGTGTCAGATAATTTCATTGGAAGCACCCAGGACGTCATCGCTGCCAATGACAAGCTGCTCGAGGCAGCAGCGAAGGAACTCGAGAAAGATAAAAAAGTGAATACTGAGGCGATCAAAAACGCTGCAACTAAGGCGAAGGATACGGCTTCATCACTGAAGACCATGAAGACTGCCCTCATCGAGGCGCTGAGCGCCAGCGATATCGCCTATAAGACTTTCCTTGAACATGACAGGAACGGCTGGGTAAAGAAGGCCGATCAGGCTAAGTCAGATACAGCCAAGCAGGCCGAATATCTTGAAGGCAAGGGCTTCACTGCGCTCGCTTCGGAATTTACGGATCTTTCGGCTACTATGGGTGACATATCAACAGAACTGTCCGCATTGAACGAAAGTATGGACTATACTCAGCGCGAAGCGGCATTGAACAGGATATCCGAGCTCATCGATAAAGCCATAAGCCTTACTGAGGATATAGAAAAGCAGATCAGGACGGATATCGATAAGAATATAAGCACCGCGCTATCCAACACCAGAACATCACTGGCATCATTCAGGAAGGCTATGTCATCTGCTGACAAAGATCTCAGTTCTCTGAGCAACACTATGGATTCCTACACAAGCTCGCTCGGGAAACTCAAAAAAAGCATAGACAGCACCTCTGCCGGCCTCAGTGAGCTGAAAAACGGAGCTGACTCGATCGCGTCGCTCCTGAACGATGCTTCGGGAAACGAACTGCTCAATGAGATCAGCAAGATGATGGGCAATGATGAGGCAGCAGTCGCTGAATATCTGGCTAATCCGGTCAAGATGAAGACCGAAATCATTTGGCCGATAGAAACCTACGGATCTGCCATGGCGCCTTTCTATACGGTGCTTGCCCAGTGGGTGGGAGCGTTGCTCACGGCCGTACTGATAAAAGTGAAGGTAAAGAAGAGAGACGATCTCGAAAGTCTTAGGCTGCATGAGAGCTTCTTTGGAAGATTTGGCATTTATCTCATGATAGGGATCGCTCAGGCTTTGATTGTGGCGCTCGGAGATCTTCTCTATGTGCACATACAGTGCCGACATCCGCTGTTGTTCGTGCTTGCGGCATGCGTGAACGGTCTTGTGTTCATGATGATCAACTACGGGCTCGTATTTGCGCTCGATAACATAGGCATGGGAGCGGGAGTCATACTGCTCGTGCTCCAGGTAGCAGGATCGGGAGGGACATACCCTGTAGAAGTGCTTCCGCCTGTGTTCAAAGCGATGTATCCGTTCATGCCGTTCCGCTATTCCATGGATGCGATGAGGGAATGCATAGGAGGGATGTACGGTGATGTGTACTGGAGATGCCTTGGCATACTCATGATATTCTTTGTCATTTTCATCATGTTTGGGCTTGCATTCTACAAGCCGGCCTTGTGGCTGAATAATCTTATAGCCGAAAGTAAGGCCAAGAGTGAAATCATGCTCTAGATGTGTTACAATATCCTAAGTCGGTGGGTGACCTGCTGTGCGCGGGGGCCCTGCGCAACAGGGCTCCGTGAATCATGTCAGGACCGAGAGGTAGCAGCATTAAGCGATCTGTCTTGTGTGCCGCAGACCAGCCTCTGCGTACTGCAGATCGCCCACTGTTTTTTGTTAAAGCAATGAAAGCGTAAAAGGCGAAGGGCTTTATAGGAGCGGATATGCAGCTTGCACTGTACAGGGCCGAGAGGCCGGAAGTATTCGAAGACATAATAGGCCAGAAGCACATCGTGAAGATCCTTGAAAACCAGATCAGGACAGGCACGGTGAGCCAGGCTTATTTGTTTGCCGGAACTCACGGCACGGGCAAGACCAGCACGGCGAGGATACTTGCCAAAGCGGTCAACTGTGTCGGAGATGCCGAGCTTCCTCCGTGCGGCAAGTGTGAGAGCTGCGAGTCCATAAGAGAGGGTAGATTCCCCGACGTCATAGAGCTCGACGCGGCATCAAACAACGGAGTCGATGACCTCAGAGCCATAATAGAAATGGTGAAGTACCCTCCGGCTGCCGGCAAATACAAAGTGTATATCATCGACGAGGTGCATATGCTTTCGACCGCCGCTGAGAACGCTTTCCTTAAAACTCTGGAAGAGCCACCTGAGCACGCCATATTCATCCTTGCGACCACAGACCCTCAGAAAGTGAGAGCTACTATCAGATCGCGCTGCATGCAGCTCAACTTCAGGAGAGTCACCGAGGATGAACTGATAGAGGGCATGCAGAGGATATGCTCGAAGCGTGGAATAAACGCAACGCCTGACGCGCTTGCAACGATAGCTTCGAGAGCAGACGGATCGGTAAGGGACGCGCTCAGCATATTGGAGCAGTGCATAGCCGGTGGGGACAAAGAACTGACAAGGGCGGCTGTGCTCGAATACACGGGCGCTGCCGGAGAGGATTTCTTCTTAGCGCTCACAGGAGCGGTGATCGCGGGCGATGCGGGCAAGGCTCTCGTATATATAGATGAGATACTGAAGCGCGGCAAGGACTCAAGGCAGATACTGAAGGACTGGCTCAAGCATTACAGAGATCTGATGGTTGTCAGGTATGTAGGCAAGGCGGAGCGCATAGTAAGAGCATCGAGTGAAAATATAGCCAGGCTGAGAGATCAGGCTTCGCAACTTGACGCGGATCATATAGAAAGAGCCATCAGACTCATATCCGAATATATCAATCTCGGAAGGTACTCCGAGAGGCCGAGGATACTGCTCGAGACCGCAGCGGTGAGGCTGGCATCCCCTGATGCCGGAGAGGCAGTCCCGATGCAGAAAGTGCCTATAAAACCCGTAAAGGCTTTAAACACAGAGCCGGCTTCGATACCTCAAGTAAAGCCGGCCACCCCTTCACCTGAACCGGAACCTGCACCTGTCCTTCAGAGAGAGGAACCGGGTGACCCTGCGGAGATGTGGGACAGGATAGTGAGAGAACTGTCAGCGTCAGAGCCAAGCTTTATGAGCCTGGTCGGAAGGAACTCAAGAGGCATAGAATACGATTCAGGAGAGCTGCTGGTAAACGTCAGTCCCGGTAAGCTAAAGATCGCCGATGACAAATCTCATGAAATATCCCGTATTGTGAAAGCTCTGTACGGAAACGAGGTGTTTGTTACGCTGAGAGGCGGAGACCCGGGCGGGAAAAGCGGGCGCGATAACGCAGCAACAGAAGCAGAGACCTCAAGAATAATAGAGGACGATATAGATCAGAACGAAATAGCCGAAGACATCGAAAGTTTATTCGGCATAACACCGACAATAGAAGCATAGGAGGAAACGATGGGTAAAGGAATGAAAGCCGGCAAAAAGCCTAAGAACAGACAAGGCGGCATGGGCGGCGGTAAGGATATGCAGAAGCAGTTAAGACAGCTTCAGGCCATGCAGGCCGAGATGGAGCAGAAGCAGGCTGAACTCGCCGAAAAGGAGATCACGACGACTGCAGGCGGCGGCGCCATCGAGGTAACTGTGAACGGCAAGAAAGAGATCACAAAGCTGACCATCGACAAGGATGTCGTTGATCCTGATGATGTCGAAATGCTGCAGGATCTCGTGATAGCTGCTGTGAATGAAGCTCTGCGCCAGGTGGAAGAGCTCGAGGAAAACGAGATGAACAGCATCACTGGCGGCTTTGGTGGCGGACTCGGTATCCCGGGCCTTTAAAGAAAGATGAGACATTATCCGCGTTCACTGAATAAACTTATAAATGAACTCGGCAAGCTCCCGGGCATAGGCGGAAAGACCGCCCAGAGGCTTGCTTTTCATGTCCTGAGTCTTAGTGACCGCGAGGCAGAGGCTTTGGCAGAATCGATCATGGAAGCCAAGCGCAGTCTTCATTACTGCGAGGTCTGCGGCAATCTGACAGATAAGGAACTCTGTGGTATTTGTTCAGATGCCTCAAGAGATAAATCGCTCATCTGCGTGGTCGAGACTCCGCAGGATGTAATGGCGATGGAGCGGATAAGGGAGTACAACGGGCTTTACCATGTTCTGCACGGCACGATATCCCCGGCGGATGGGATCGGCCCGGCAGATATCAATCTGAAGAGCCTTATTGAGAGACTCCAGTCTTCGGATGAAGTGAGCGAAGTGATCATCGCGACAAATCCGAACATTGAGGGCGAGGCGACTGCAATGTATATAGCCAGGCTGCTCAAGCCCGCAGGGATAAAAGTAACACGCATCGCTCACGGCATACCGGTCGGAGGAGATCTCGAATATGCTGACGAGGTGACTCTGCTCAAAGCGATAGAAGGACGCAGGGAGCTGTGAGGCTCCGATAACATATAAGGGAGAGTATTCACTATGAAGAAGAGAAGATCGCTCACTACACGTGAGACCATCGTGGTTGCCAGCACGCTGTTCGGCATGTTCTTCGGCGCGGGCAACCTGATATTCCCGGTACATCTGGGACAGATGGCAGGCTCTAATTCCGTGCCGGCCATTATCGGATTCTGTATAACGGCAGTCACTATCCCTATCCTGGCGGTAGCTGCTATCGGAAACACACACTCTGACAATCTGTATCAGCTCTCGGGCAAAGTCGGAAAGAAGTATGGCTGGTGGTTCACTCTCATACTATATCTCACTATAGGACCGCTCTTTGCCATACCGAGATGCGCCTCCGTATCATTTACAACGGGTGTCGCCCCTCTGACAGGGGACGCTGGGCTGAGGATATGGCAGCTCGTATTCACATTCATATTCTTTGCCTTCGTGCTTTACTTCTCGCTGAAGCCGGGCAAGTTGACTGTATGGATCGGCAAGGTGATCAACCCGCTGTTCCTGGTTTTCCTCGGCATACTGGTAGTGGTGTCGTTGATCCATCCGGGCGCTGCGGTCTCTGAAGTCGCTCCTGTAGAGGGATATGAAAGCGGAGCTCTTTTTAACGGATTTGTCGAAGGTTACGGTACGATGGACGCCATTGCGGGGCTCGCGTTCGGCATCGTGGTGATCAATATCATACGCGACCTCGGAGTTGACGACGATAATGACGTAGCGAAAGAAGCCCTCAAATCAGGAGTTCTTACAGGTATCCTGATGATAATCATCTATGCATTGACCATAATCATGGGAGCTCAGTCGAGAGGGATCTTCGAGCTTTCTGACAACGGAGCGATCGCTCTGACGCAGATCTCCGGTCATTACCTCGGAGGGCTCGGAAGCTTTGTGCTCGCGTTCACCATCACATTCGCTTGTCTCAAGACTGCGATAGGCCTGGTCAGCAGCTGCGCCGAGATGTTCCTCAAACTCATCCCGGGCAAGCTCAACTACAGAGGCTGGGCAATGGTGTTCACTCTGTTCAGCTTCATCATATCCAACGTGGGACTGACAGCGATAATCAAGTATGCTGTTCCTGTTCTGATGCTGATATATCCGCTCTGCGTCACACTGATAATACTGGCGCTTTGCGAGAAGCTCTTTGGTGGGAGCAGATACGTTTACATATGCGTCACCATTTTCACTGCGGTGCCTGCTGTAGTCGATTTCCTTAAAGCACTCGGAGTTAGCGCGGCGGCCGAATTCGGCAGTAAAGTGTTCCCGTTCTTCGACCTCAGCCTCGGTTGGGTAGTGCCTGCAATCATAGGACTCGTACTCGGTGTCGCGCTGGCACTGGTCAACAAGGGCAAATCGGGAAAAGCCGCAGCCTGATAAAAAGGCGGATACACCCGCCTGCGAAAGGAAAGGAGTCGCCTACATATGTCTATAGAGATCGCGAGGGCATATCTTGAATCGAAGGGTTACGGAGACAGGATAATGGAATTCGATGTCTCGAGCGCCACTGTGGAGCTGGCGGCTGAGGCTGTTGGCACTGAACCGGCAAGGATTTGCAAGACTCTGAGCTTCAAGCTGAAAGACGGAAGCGGAGTTTTAGTCCAGGTGGCCGGCGACGCGAAGGTAGACAATAAGAAGTATAAGGAATACTTCGGTGAGAAGGCAAAGATGCTTTCGCCTGACGAAGTGCCGGAATACACAAATCATGAGATAGGAGGGGTGTGCGCTTTCGGCGTTACGCGTGAGGATGTACGCATCTATTGCGACGAATCTCTTAGACGTTTTGACACGGTCTATCCGGCATGTGGGTCCTCGAACAGCGCTGCGGGTTTCACACCTGATGAACTCTTTGAACTGTCAAATGCGCTTGAATGGATAGATGTCTCCAAACTGCCCGAAAACTGATGTTTTTTGGTAGATCGGAATGGTGCAGTTTCGTTGACATTGCAAGTGATATAATGCTAAAATATCGTGCGAGCCACCGGGAGACAAAAGGTGGCTTCACGATTTTTTTATGAGTTGAAAATAGGGTCAGGACTAAGACCGGAAAGAGAAGGACAAAATAAACTGATGGGGAGTTATAAAGACGTTATCGCAAAGTATAAGGACGTCGATCCGTACGATATGACGGAAGACGAGTACAAAGAACTTAAAGCGGCAGAACTCGCAGACATGCAGTGGTATGTCGATGAGATCAAAAGAAGCGATGTACCTGAGGTAATGTACAGGATCGGAAGACCGATCACTGATTTGAAAATGATGATGGAGACTGGCGTCGAGGCATTCGGCGACAAAGTGCTTTATCACCAGATCATGCCGGGGGATAATCATTACACGGAGTTCTCATACGGACAGGTCAGAGACGATGTAAGAGCACTCGGAACAGCTATGCTGGGACTCGGGCTCAAAGGGGCGCATGTCGGACTCATCGGAGCCAACTGTTACGAGTGGGCTGAGTCGTACTTCGCAGTGACAGGCGGCGTTGGAGTAGCGGTGCCTCTCGATAAGGAGCTCACAAAGGAAGAGCTCGCCAATCTAGTGGATATGGGAGACATCAAAGCCGTAGTCTGCTGCCAGGATAAATACTACGATATCTTCAAAGAGATAAAAGCTGAGAAAAAAGGACTCAAGGTGATCATGGGGGTCAACAAGGAAGCCCATGAGGATCCTAAGAAGGGACTGTATTCGTGGAACCTCTTGAGAGAGGAAGGAAGAGCAAAGATCGCGGAAGGCGATAGGAGCTATCTCGACGCAAGAGTAAAAGCATCCGATATGGCATCCATCGTATTCACTTCCGGAACGACCGGAGTCAGCAAGGGCGTAATGCTTTCGCACAGAAACCTCTGCACAGACGTCCTGATCGCACAGACATATCTGGAAGTAGCTCCTAGCGATATATTCTTCAGCGTGCTTCCGATACATCATACATACGAGTGCACATGCACGATGCTAGAGGGCATCTTCATGGGAGCGTCGATGGCGTTCTGCAGAGGCCTTAAGTACATCACAAAGGACATGCAGATGGTGCATCCGACATTCCTGCTCGCCGTGCCTCTGATTTACGAGAAATTCTACAACACCATCCAGAAGACTCTGAAGAAACAGGGCAGGGACAAACTGGTCAACACCATCTTTGCGATCAACAACATCACCAGCAAGATCGGAATTAATATCGCGAAGCCTATCGCTAACAAGATCATGGCTCAGTTCGGCGGCAACATCGACATGTTCATCGCCGGCGGCGCGAGAGTAGACCCTAAGGTGCTGGCATTCTTCCGCAGCATGGGTATCCCGTGTCTCCAGGGCTACGGTCTTACAGAGACCTCGCCTATGGTGGCACTCAATCCTGACCAGTGGAAGTACATGAGAAACGAATCGGCAGGTAAGCTCTTCCAGTTCATGGAGTACAAAGTCATCAACAAAGATGAGGACGGAAACGGCGAGATCTGCTTCAAAGGCCCTCAGGTGATGATGGGTTACTATAAGAACCCTGAGGCGACCGAGGCCGCGATGTACGACGGTTGGTATCACACCGGAGACATCGGACATATCGACAAGGACGGCTATGTGTATATCACGGGCCGCGCCAAAAACGTTATCATCGCTGCTAACGGCAAGAACGTATTCCCTGAAGAGCTCGAGGAGAAGATAGCCCGCAGCCCTTACATCGAGGAATGCATGGTCTGGGCAGATGAAGATAACGAAGACAGGATGCAGCGCGGGATCTATGTGACGCTGAGACCTGACATGGAAAACGTAAGAGAAGCCATAGGAGATATGGCTGAAGACGAAGGCGCTGTGCTGTCGCTCGTAAGCAGCGAGGTAGACAGAGTCAATGCTGAATGGCCTGACTGGAAAAGAGTCAAGCATGTCGTGCTCAAGAAGGGCGAATTCAACAAGACGACCGGCATGAAGATAAGGCGCTTCGTAGAGGAAAACAAACTCGCGGACTAATGAAACATTATCCACTCCTTACAATCGATCACGAAGCTCTTCGGAGCAATATGGAGACCGTCATCGGATGGTGCGACAAAGCAGGCATTGGTGTAGCGGGAGTCATAAAAGGCTCGACCGGCATGACTTCTGTGGCGCTCGACTACGAGAGCTGCGGCGCAAAGTGGATAGCGTCGTCAAGACTCGAACAGTTGAAACGTGCCCGTGAAGCGGGGGTCAAGCTCCCACTCATGATGATAAGAGTACCGATGATATCCGAGCTCGAAGAAATGGCAGAGCTGTGCGGATACAGCCTGCAGAGCAGTATGGATACGCTCGATGCTCTCGAAAGAGTGCTCGCGGCGAAGGACATGAAGCACAGCGTCATACTCATGGCGGATCTCGGCGATCTCAGAGAGGGGATCTTTGAGAGAACTGAGTTTGTAAGGACAGCAAAGCACATAGAGGATGAACTTCCGCATGTGCTTTTGGCCGGGATAGGCACAAATCTCGGCTGCGTGGGATCCGTTGTTCCTACCAAGGAGAAGATGGAGACCCTGGCCGGATTGGCTGAGGCCGTCGAGGATACGATCGGAAGGCCTCTGGAAATAGTATCGGGAGGAGCGACTTCGAGCTTGATGCCGGTGATAGACGGGGTTATCCCTCATAAGATCAACAATCTGAGGATAGGCGCTCTGGTACTATGCGGGCCGCTCGAAGACTACAGGACATGCTACGGCAGAGAAGAGGCCGATGTGCTGAGCGATGAAGTCTTCACCCTCGAAGCAGAGGTGATAGAGGCGGGAGTCAAGCCAACACATCCTGTAGGCGAACTCGGAGTCAACGCGTTTGGCGAAAGAGCGAAGTATGTCGACAGAGGCAATAGAAAGCGCGTGCTTCTCGCGATCGGAAGGGCGGACTACGGCGACATCGGAGACATAGTACCTATGCTCGAAGGAGCGGAGGTCACCATGGCGAGCGGAGATCACACCATAATGGATATCGAAGACAGCGGCAAAGAGCTGAAAGTCGGCGATAAGGTAAAATTCAAACTCAAATATACGGCAATACTCAGACTCACCGCGAGTGAGAATGTTTATAAAGAACACCAGAAGGGAAGGAAACAAAATGGCAGCCAACAAGAACAATGAAATGACAAGAGAGGGTTACGACAATCTAAATGCCGAACTCGAACATCTTATCACTGTAGTTCGTAAGGAGAACGCAGCAAGGCTCAAAGAGGCCATCTCGCTCGGAGACATCAGTGAGAACGCTGAGTACGACGCAGCGAAGGACGCACAGGCTGAAACAGAAGAGCGCATCTCCAGCATCGAGGAGATCCTACGTACAGCGGTCATCGTAGACGAGACAGATGACAACGACGACTCTGTTCAGACAGGACGCACCGTAACGGTAAAAGATCTGGTCACAAAGGAGACCATGACATATAAGATAGTGGGAACCACAGAGGCAGATCCTCTCAATGGCAAGCTTTCCAACGCTTCGCTCGTAGGTCAGCATCTTCTCGGCCATCACGCCGGAGACAAGGTGGAATTCCCTGTTCCTGACGGCATTGCTAAGTATCAGGTCGTGGAGGTCAAGAGATAATGGCTGATATCAAAAATGAAGTAAAGTCTGCTGTTGAAGCCGTGGAGCGTGAGCTTACCGAAAAGGAGATCGGTGAACAGAGGCAGATCAAAAGAAAGAAACTCGAAGAGCTTCGTGAGATGGGCAGGGACCCTTTCCGCGAGGAGACCTTTGATGTGACCGCATGGTCGAAAGACATCAGGGACAACTTCGAGGCTATGGAAGACCAGGAAGTCAGAGTAGCGGGCCGTATCATGGCGTTCCGACGCATGGGCAAAGTCGCTTTCGTCGACATGCAGGACAAGCAAGGCCGCATCCAGATCTTCGTGGCGCGCGACAACATCGGGCAGGACGAATACAACGTATTCAAGACTTATGACACCGGTGACATCATCGGCGTCAAGGGCGAGGTCTTCAAGACAAAGACCGGTGAGGTCAGCGTAAGGGCTCATGAAGTAACTCTCCTGTGCAAGTCGCTGCAGGTGCTGCCTAACAAGTGGCACGGACTCAAGGATACCGACCTGAGATACCGCCAGAGATATGTCGACCTCATCATGAATGAGGATGTAAGAGACACGTTCATGAAGCGCGCTAAGATCATCAGCACGATGCGTAAAGTGCTCGAAGAGGATTATGATCTCATCGAGGTCGAAACACCTGTGCTCGGCAACATCGCAGGCGGCGCGGCTGCAAGGCCTTTCCTTACACACCATAACACTCTGGATCTCGACATGACGCTCCGCATCTCGCTCGAGCTTCACCTCAAGAGGCTCATCGTCGGCGGGCTCGACGGTGTATATGAGATCGGCAAGGTCTTCAGAAACGAGGGTATGGACAAGAACCACAGCCCTGAGTTCACATCGATGGAGGCATACAAGGCGTACTGCAACCTCGAGACCATGATGGATCTCATGGAGCAGGTGACCTACAAGTGTGCTATGACTGTCAACGGTACACCGATCATCAAATACGGCGATAAGGAATTCGACGTGACTCCGCCTTGGAACAAGATCGACATGACAGAGGCAGTCATCAAGACTACAGGCATCCCGTTCGACAAGATCGACAGCGATGAAGAGGCTATCGAAGCCGCTAAGAAATACGGCATGGAGCTCGGAGACGAAACCGAGTGGAGCCGCGGCAAGATCATCGCCGAGATGTTCGAAGATTACTGCGAGGACATCCCAGGATTCCTCGACGGGCCATGCTTCGTTTGCGGACATCCGGTGGAGGTTTCCCCACTGGCAAAGAAGGATCCTAAGGACCCTCGCATCACAAGAAGATTTGAGTCATACATCAACGGCTGGGAGATGTCGAACGCGTTCAGTGAGCTCAACGACCCAATCGACCAGTATGAGAGATTCGCAGAGCAGCAGAGACAGCTCGACCTGGGTATCGACGACGAGGCCCATCCTATGGATACCGACTTCGTCAATGCTCTCGAAGTCGGCCTGCCGCCAACGGGCGGCATCGGCATCGGCGTCGACAGACTCGTTATGCTGCTGACCGACAGCGCAACTATCAGAGACGTCCAGCTCTTCCCGACAATGAAGCCGGAAGGCAAGGGCGGAGCAAAGAAGGAGCGCGTCGAGATCGATTTCAGCAAGGTCAAGGTAGAGCCGCTCTTCGAAGAGGAAGTGGACTTCGACACATTCAGCAAGTCGGATTTCAGAGCAGTGAAGATCAAATCCTGCGAGGAAGTGAAGAAGTCAGACAAGCTGCTGAAGTTCGTCCTGAACGACGGATCCGGCGAGGACAGAGTCATCCTCAGCGGCATCAAGAAGTACTATGACCCTTCCGAGCTCGTAGGAAAGACAGCGATCGCTATCGTGAACCTTCCTCCGCGCAAGATGATGGGCGAGTACTCAAACGGCATGCTGATCAGCGCCGTCAACGAGTATGACGGAGATGAGATGCTCAATCTCCTGCTCGTGGACGACAGGATCCCGGCAGGCGCAAAGCTGTACTGAAGCCGAGTCCGACGAAGCGAGGCAGAATGCCGAAGCTGAGAAGGCAGCGAGCATAGACGGCACCGGGGTGCCGGCGAGCGTACGAGGCGAATGCATACGCAGGGAGCATCTCAACCACTATACAATTAAGAGAGATGCGACCGGTGTCGCAACAATAAGAAAGCGAATTGAAAAGCAGGCATTATTTGCGGAAAACAAGCAGATAATGCCTTTTTCTTTGCCCGGATTTGCACACTGGCAACAAGGGGAACTACGCAGTGGCGGACTCCTTATTGCACATTTGCAATATCTGACGATCGATTATTAAATATATCCAGAAGGAGGTATCGCATCATGTTCAGGATAACGATATCAGTATCATTGATGCTATGACGCTCTTGTACAAGTCTAAGGTGTATGAGCTTATTCAGGATGATGAAACAGGACTGTATCTGGAGGGATCTGCATATATTTATGATTTGCTGAAAATGAACTAGCCAATGGAGTGTTGCTGCAGGAGGAGATATAGCGTATCCCATTTTATCCCGGGCACTACCCCGTTTGCCGATTAGGCGAAAAAAAGGGAAATATCTGGAACATAATAATAGGGCTTGCCCAGCCGATACACGGGTTGACTACCCTGTACATGTCTGGGAGCGATGTAAATCACCATTACCCAGATGCTCCCGCGTGCACGAAGCGCGGTGGAATATCATGTCGAGGCTGGCTAAGCATAACTACAGCACGAAAGTGTTCTACTTTGATCTTACGGAAAGAGCCATTACACAAGCTCATATCCTGTAGCAAAATGCACGCACCGATGGTTGACGGATTGAGACCATCGGTGTATTTTAATAAAAAAGATCACATTCGTCATTTACTATCCATGTACACGTTCTTACTAAAAATGATGAGGTGGTCAATATGTTGAACTTTGAACAATTTGCTGCCATGAACCTGCTGTACGGTCATTACAGTCTGGATTTTTTCTTGCGCAGCATGTCTGAGATCGGATTCCGCAACATCGAGTTGTGGGGCGGGATCCCTCATTACGATCACTTTGCGAATCAGACGGAACAGCAAAAGTTCATAAGAAAAAAATTCGCAGAGTACGGTCTTAGTATGGTCTGCTTCACTCCGGAGCAGTGTGTCTATCCTTTTAACATTGCCGCAAAAGAAGACAATATAAGAAAAAAGAGTATAGAGTACTTCAGCCGCTGCATAGAGGATGCGGCCGGTTTTGGCGCGTACAGAATGCTTCTCACTCCCGGCTGGGGCAATTATGACGAATCAGCTGATGAGGCCTGGAAACGTTCGCTTGACTCTACAGACATTCTTCTCTCCAAAGCGGAGAGTGAAGGCGTAACGATAGCTTATGAGATCCTGCAGCCTTTCGAATCCAATCTGGTAACTGATCTTGATACGCTCAAGAAAGTAATGGATACATTCAGAACACCAAATCTGACCGTTTGCGTGGATACTGTCCCTGTATGCGTGGCCGGAGAGACCCTTCAAGATTATATAGACGAGTTTGGGGACCGCATAGGCCAAATACACCTGAATGACGGTGATCCGTCAGGGCATATGGCATGGGGCGACGGCACTCAGGATCTTGCCGCACATCTAAGGGCGCTCAGTAGCTATGAGGGGTATATCACCTTTGAGACAGCGGACGCAGCCTATACCATGCATCCCAATGATGCATACGTAAAGAACATCGAAGCGGTAAAAAAATACTTTAGAAAAGGAGTATTGGCTGTATGAAATTGATAGGCATAGGCGATAATGTGGTCGACCGTTATATAAATAAAAACAGAATGTTTCCGGGCGGCAATGCTGTAAACTTCGCGGTATTCTCTTCTCAGTGCGGAGAAGAGAGCGCGTATCTGGGCATAATAGCAGATGATAGAGAAGGCAGACTCGTCAGAGATTCGCTCCTGCAGCTGGGCGTTGATGTTTCAATGAGTCCTTTGGTTTCCGGCTGTGTGACCGAGAGGTGTGATGTAAGACTCGTTGAGGGCGACAGGGTGTTTGCCGGTGTCAGTTACGGAGGAAACGGGGTGCATCGCCCACTGAAGCTCACAGAAGATCATCTGGATTACCTTCGTGGATTCGATGTGATACATTGCGGATGTTACGCTTATATGGAAGACGAGATGTGTAAGCTGGCAGATCAGAAAGCTTTCCGCACCTTTGATTTCTCGTGTGAGCCTGAATACAGAACTAAGGAATATCTCGATAAAGTATGTCCTTACATAGATATGGCTCTGTTTTCCGCGGAAGAGATGACAGAAGAGGAGAGGGAAGTTCTTGCTGCTGAGGTAAGAAGCTACGATATAAAGTATGTCCTTGTGACCAACGGAAAGAAGGGGCAGGTGCTCTATGACGGAGATTCAAAGCATCAGGGCGTGGTAAAGCTGCTGGAACCGGTCGATACCATGGGAGCTGGGGACTCATTTTTCGCTTCGTTCGTGGTGTCCATAATGCGTAACGGACTGCTTGAGACCGGCGAATTGAGCAGAGAAGCGCTGGACAGAGCGTTTGATTACGCGGCGGATTTTTCAGCGCGAAACTGCCTTGTTGAAGGAGCATACGGCTTTGGCGCCACGATAGAGTAGTTGCGGCAATAGAAAGGCGGGCAGGATATGCGCAGGCGGATATTGTTCAAAGATGAAGAAATATCGCGCGAGTTAGAACGAAGGATAATCGATCAGCGCCTGAAAGAAGGGGCAAGACTGCCTTCTGAAAGGGCGCTGGCCGAGGACTTTGGTGTACAGAGGGACACTGTAAGATGCGCCCTCGAGATCCTTGTGAAGAAGGGCGTTCTTGTAAAAAGAACTCGTCAGGGTTGTTTTGTAGCACCCAAGAGGATCGAGTTCGATCTGAACAATTTCCGTTCTGTCAAGAAGTCGATAGAGAACATCGGCAGAGAAAGCAAGGCTGTACTTCTGAACTTCGAGATATTGAGCATGGGCGAAAAACTGTCTGAAAAAACACTGCTGCCTGAGGGAACTCTATGCTACAGCATAATGCGCCTCAGATACGAGAATGACAGAGCCATGTCTGTTGAACGCTCATACATCATAGCAGAGCACGTGCCCGGCCTTACCCAGCAGGATGTAGACCAGAAATCTCTTTCCTCCACCCTCAGACAGAAATTCAGGATAAGTCTTGTAAGCTCGCATCAGAGACTGACGCAGGTATACGCTACAGATATGGAGGCTGAGCTTCTGAAAGTGAAGAAGGATGAGCCTCTGATAAGATACGAGGGTCTGGTTTATGATAGAAAGGGAAGGCTGATCGAGTTCTTTGATAATGTACTTAAGACGGACAGTATAGAATTTCGCATAAAGGATTTCGCATAGGATCTAACCGGCGAGAACAGCTATGGCTAGGGAAAAAGGACTGTATAAGAGAATAAGGGATCGGATAGTCGAGGATTACGGGGGATGGCTGGATGGAGAGGCGATCCCCGGTGAAAGGGAACTTGCGGCAAAGTATGACGTAAAGCGATCCACCATAAAATATGCTCTCAAAAAGCTTGAAGAGCAGGGCATGGTATATCGCATCAGGGGAAAGGGCACGTTCATACATAAAAACAAGGAAAGCCCTATGGATATAAACGGCGCTGCGGTGCAGGGAAACAAGGGGATATCGGCCCTGGTGCGTTCGTATGGCATAAAAATAAGCAATGTGGTGCTGGCCTGCGGTACCATCACAGGCAACAGGTTCCTTGAAAGCAAACTTGACCTTCAGGAAGGTGAGCCGGTGTTTGCTCTTCACAGAGTGCGTTACGGTAATGATGAGCCGCTCGCCATTGAATATACTTATGTTCCTAAGAGCATTTTCCCCGATATAGAGGAACTGGATTTCAGCATGGTGTCTTTATACGACTATATGGATGCCAACGGACATATGCCTGAAAAATTTGATCAGGTGCTGAGGGTAACAAGGCTTTCTCCTAAAGAGGCGAGGTACCTGGAACTGCCGGTGGACGACCCCTCGTTCTACTTTGAGCTGATAGGGATAGATTCTGAACGGCGTATCGTGGAGTATACCGAGAGCTATATACGCTGTGATAAGACGGAATTCAAATTCACTGCCCGGATATGAAGGGCAATGTCTTGAGGGAGTAAAACTCTGGTATAGTAATTTACGATATATAAACACAAAGAAATAAGCGATTTTTCAGAGAAACAGACCTATGTGGTATAGAAAATACCCGACAGAGGTCTGTTTTTATTTTTTGCCAGGCCGCCACGCGGCAAAAGTCTGCAAATATAATGAGAACGTACATGGAAGTTAATGGCGAAGAAGGTTTATCGAGGAGAATTATCATGAGTTTAAGAAACTTTGACGCGGAGAAATATCTCAGGGATGGCGAGACTACCTACGCCCAGAGAGAAAACATCGAAAAAATGGCGGATGAGCTTCATCAGAGGGGCTATGACAATATCGTAGCAATAGGTATCGGAGGGACCTGGGCAGAGTGGTACCCAGTCGTTCATTTTATTAAGCATAGGTCTGATGTGCCTGTCTATCTCTGCAATGCCGCGGAGCTTATGGTAAGAGAGGACAAGGATTTCCTTACGGAAAGGTCACTGGTTGTCACAGCGTCAGCATCCGGAGATACGAAGGAGATCGTTGAGGCTGTGAAGATGTGTAATGAGAAGGGCATCGATGTTGTGGGATTTACCAAGAACAGCGAGACGCCTTTGGCAAAGCTGCTCAAGAGGGCCGTATACAATGCCTGCGGTGACTGCGAGGATTCATATCTGATGTATTTCATGTTCGCTCTCAGGCTCCTGTATGACAGAGGCGAGTTCGACGAATATGTTGACTGGGCCGACCAGATGAAGGTCCTTCATAAAAACCTCCTCAGGTTCCGCGAAGAATTTGAAACTGATGCGGCAGCTATCGCAAAGAAGTATGCGCGTCAGCCATATAACATCTTTGTAAGCTCGGGCATCCTGTGGGGCGAGACCTATCTTTTCTCGATGTGCATCCTTGAAGAGATGCAGTGGGTCCGCACAAAGTCGGTAACATCAGCGGACTTTTTCCATGGCACCCTGGAGCTTGTTGAAGACGGCGTTCCGGTGTTCCTTTTCAAGGGAGTTGATGAATACCGTCCGCTCGATGAGCGTGTGGAGCGTTTTGCCAAAGATCACACTGACATGCTAACGGTCATAGACGTCAACGACTACAGATTTGAGGGCATCGATGACAGATTCAAAGTGATCTGCTCGCCTATGGTGCTTACAGCGCTGGCGACAGAGAGACTGGCTGCGCACTATGAACTCAATACGGGCCACAGCCTGCAGTTCAGGAGATATTACCGTCAGTTTGAGTATTGATAAGCTGAGCGTCGGCGGCATAGGAGGAAGCAGATGGCAGAGCATATAGTACAGCTTGAGAAAGTAAACAAGTATTTCGGAGATAACCACGTCATACAGGATCTGTATCTGAACATAGAGCAGGGCGAATTCCTTACTCTGCTTGGCCCATCGGGATGCGGCAAGACTACCATCCTGAGAATGATAGCCGGTTTCGAAGAAGCAACGAACGGAATGATAAAAGTCGAAGGCGAACGTGTCGAAGACAAAGAGCCATTCGAAAGAAATGTAAACACGGTGTTCCAGAGCTACGCTCTCTTCCCGCACATGACCGTTTATGACAACATAGCGTACGGACTTACGGTCGCAAAAGTGCCTAAGGATGAGATCAAGGAGCGTGTAAAAGAGATGCTCGAGCTTGTGCAGCTCATGGGCTTTGAGGGGCGCAAGCCGGATATGATGTCCGGTGGTCAGAAGCAGAGGGTCGCGATCGCGAGAGCCCTGATCAACAGGCCTAAGGTACTTCTGCTTGACGAGCCTCTCGGAGCGCTCGATCTTCAGCTCAGAAAACAGATGCAAATAGAGCTCAAGAGATTGCAGCAGAAGCTCAACATAACCTTCGTGTATGTAACACACGATCAGGAAGAAGCCATGACGATGAGCGACCGTATAGCTGTACTGCAGAAGGGCGTAATCGAGCAGCTCGATACGCCTGATGAGATATACAAACATCCCGCAAGCAAGTTTGTAGCTAACTTTATCGGAGAGTCGAATCTCTTTGACGGCGTAGTAGAGTCGGTGGATGGCAATACAGTATGCGCAAAATTGGTGGACGGCGGAAGGATGAAGCTTGATGCAGAAGGCTTCAGTGCCGGCGATGCCATAACAGCCTGCGTGCGGCCAGAAGTTATGGGATATTCGCTTGAGCCTGTTGAGGGCTTCGATATCAAGGCGACAGTCAAGAATGTCATATTCATAGGCTCACAGTATAAGATGTACGCGTTCCTCGATAATGGTCAGGAGATAAAGATCAACCGTACCAAACAGGACAGCAATGTCCGTGAGGGTGACACCATCTGGTTGCATTGGGAAAACGATGATGCTTACGGCATCAAAGAGAGCGTGTAAGGAGGATATCATGGAAGACACCATCAAGACCAAGAGGATGAGCTGGGGGCGGCGCAACGCGCCGGCCATAGCCACGGCAGGTCCGGTCTCGTTCTGGATGATCGTATTCGTGCTGCTGCCCATGATCTATGTAGTCGTTATAAGTTTTATGTCGAGAAACGTATACGGAGGCATAGACTTCACCTTTACACTCGCGAATTACAAAGAAATGATGGAGCCGTTATATCTGAAGGTCATATGGAAATCCTTCAAGCTGGCTGTCCTCACTACAGTTATATGCCTGCTTCTTGGATATCCGCTCGCGTACTATATAGCGGGCAAACCGTCGGCGACGGCAGCCAAGCTTATCATGCTTGTAATGATCCCATACTGGACTAACTCGCTCGTAAGGCTTTACAGCTACAATCTGCTTGGAGCCACCAACGGACCTATAAACAACTTTCTCTTAAAGATAGGAGCGATCGAGGCGCCTCTGGATCTTTTGTACAGCGATGGGATCGTCATAGTTGGGCTTCTTACGGCAATGCTGCCGTTTTCGGTGCTCCCTCTCTATACGTCGATAGAGAAGCTCGACAAATCGCTCCTTGAAGCATCGAAAGACCTCGGAGCCAATGCTTTCACGACGTTCCGCAAGGTGACCATACCTCTTACGATGCCAGGCATCGTCGGCTGCATATTGCTGGTGTTCATACCTTCGCTCGGAATGTACTACGTACCTGAGGCTTTGGGAGGCGGCAAGGTAATGCTGATAGGCTCACTGATACGGAACCAGTTCCTTGTCACAAAGAACTGGCCGTTCGGAGCGAGCCTGGCTATACTCATGATCCTTATGACACTGATAATGATGTGGATCTACACCAGGGTCGCCAGTCTTGATGATCTTGAGGAGGTGTTCTAGATGAAAGACAGAGTAGGGCGCATAGAGCGCAAAAAAAGATCTTTCAATCTGAAGATGACTATCTTCTCGCTGATAGTATTCGCGTTCATTTATCTGCCTATCATCGTAATGATCGTATTTTCTTTCAACGATCAGAAGAGAAATTATTACTGGAAAGGCTTTACCTTCAAATGGTATGAGAAGCTGTTCACAGATTCCGACCTGATACAGTATCTGTGGATATCGCTCGCCATAGCGGTATTGGCGACCATCATATCTGTCATTATAGGCACCATAGGAGCGTTTGGCCTGGTGAGGTTCGAATTCAAGATCAAGAAGCTCATAAACGGGGCTCTGTACATTCCGGTCGTGATACCGGAAGTCGTTCTGGGTATCGCGCTTCTGATGCTGTACGAGACTGCCAATATGCCTCTGGGCATGGCGGCCATAGTGATGGCCCACGTGACCTTCTGTATACCGTTCGTCGTAATAATAATGCGGGGAAGGCTTGCGGGGATGGATCAGTCGATAGAGGAAGCGTCCATGGATCTTGGAGCAAACAGGCTCACCACATTCATGAGGGTCACACTGCCAATGCTGGTGCCGGGGATACTCTCCAGTTGCTTCATGTCGTTTACTCTTTCGATCGACGACGTCATCATATCGAACTTTGTAGCGGGCCCTAAGTCGACTACGCTTCCTGTAAAGATATTGTCACTCGTCAAGGTGGGGCTCTCTCCTGAGGTCAACGCTCTGGCGACTGTAATGATAGCTGTGCTTATTCTTGGACTCCTGCTCAACAGCCTTACGCAGGCGATCCTGAAGAAGAGAGCTGAAAATAACGTTAAATCTTACTTCTAAGCGCTTAAAGGAGGAATATCATGATGAAGATCAAGAAAGCTCTGGTCATCATGCTCGCGTTCGTGACTGTTATGTCATTTACAGCATGCGGAGGCGGCAGCAGTGACACAGAGGACGCGGGAGAACTGAATATCTACATGTGGTCCGAGTACATGTCGGAAGACTTTGTAGATAAGTTCGAAGAGGAGACAGGGATCACCGTAAACTTCTCTTACATGAACTCGTCGGAGGAAGCTGTTGCCAAGATCACGGCAGGCGGCGGTGATGAGTACGACCTGGTGATGCCTTGCGACGCTGACATGACATCTCTGATCGAGGGTGGCTACCTTGAGGAGATCGACACCTCGTCCATGGAGAACTTCCAGTATCTCGATGACGCGTACAAGGGCAGATCGTTCGACCCTGACACAAAGTACGCGATCCCGTATTTCATGAACTACATATACGTAGTCTACAACCCTGAGACATGCCCTAAGGAGATCACATCGTACAACGATCTGCTCGACCCTGCGTTCGAGGGACAGATCACTTCCGTAGACGGCATCAGGAACCTGTTCCCTATGGCTCTCGAGGCGCTCGGCTACGATCCTAACAGCACGAATGACGCGGAGATCGAAGAAGCTTATGGCTGGCTGCAGAAATACATGAAGAATGTAAAATATCTCAACAGCGATGACGCAGAAAAAGAGCTCGTAAGCGGCGGCTGCTCAGTAGGATTCGTATTCGATGGCATGTTCGGAAGAGCTCTCGAGGACAACCCTGATCTTGAGGTAGCGAATCTGACTGACGCTGTACAGCTTGGAGTCGATGAATTCGTCATTCCTAAGGGAGCGAAAAACAAAGCTAATGCGGAGGCATTCCTCAACTTCATGCTCGATCCTGAGAACATGGCTGCTAACATCATGGACGGACATGCATATACATGCCCTAATAGTGCAGCTGTCGAGCTCTGTGATGATTCGTATAAGCTTGCCAAGAATATCGATATCCCTAAGGAGATCAAGGAAAATTACTTCCTGCAGCTCGATGTCGGCGATGCCATGAAGACATATGACAAGTTCTACACACGTCTGAAGAGCGAGGAATAATATCCTGAACGGGGTATAAGTAAACATCTTTAGAAAAAGGCAAAAGGAATCAAGGGCTGCGGCTGTAATGCCGCAGCCCTTTAAAAGGTATTATGCTGTAACGATGAAACTGGGATTCAAAACGAAACTTTTATACGGAATAGGCGGCGTTGCTGACAACGCGATGTACACCATTGAAGGGACCTTTATGATGTTTTTCCTTACATCTGTAGCGGGTCTTAAGCCGGGCATTGCCGGTCTCATAATGGCCGTCGGATCGATATGGGAGGTCATGTGCGGACCTGTAGCGGGATACCTGTCAGACAACACTCTCTCAAAATACGGCAAGAGAAAGCCGTATCTGATCTTTGCTTCCCTGCCTGTGGCTTTGACTATGTGGCTGCTGTTCACATCACTTGATATCAGCTATACAGCCAAGGTCATCTATTTTTTCGCGGTCATGCTGCTGTTTCAAATGACATTTTCATCGTTCTTTGTGCCTTACATGGCATGGGGATCGGACCTGACAGAAGATTATAACGAAAGGACCGTGCTGAGATCTTATGCCTACGTGTTCAATCAGGTAGGCATGGCCCTCGGGATGGTTGTCCCCACCATTCTGGTCGATTTTCTTATGAAGGGGGGGCTGGGCCAGAACAGCTCATGGTCTGTCATGGGACTTATTGTCGGTATCATAAGTGGAGCAGCCCTCTTGATCTGTGCGCTGGGTATCCATGAGAGTGATGATCCTGATTTCGTAAAGCCGGACGGATACAGCAACAGGCCTGATCTCAGCATTTTTGGAAGCATAATAAGAGATTACATGAAGATCATAAAAGTCAGGCCTATCCAGTATATAGTTGGTGTGAGCCTCCTCTATCTTGTGGCAAATACATTCTTCATGTCGGACAGAGTGTACTTCTTTACATATAACGCCGGACTCAGCGCGGGCCAGATATCTCTCATAATGCTGCTGATCACAGTCTCTGGCATAGTATTTACTCCGTTCATCGCAAAGCTGAGCGCTGCGACTGACAAAAAAACCATCTTTGCGGGCGGGATAGGTCTTACCGGCCTTATCATGATGACTGGACGTTTTTTGCCGCTTGGATCATTCGTTGGCATATGCATCATATGTCTGATCTACTCCGTCGGGAACACATGCTACTGGCAGTTGATGCCGTCGATGATCTATGATTCATGCGAGGTAGAAGAGTTGGCATCAGGGGTAAAGCATTCAGGGCAGGTGATATCGCTTCAGGCTCTTTCAGAATCACTGTCGGTCGCGATCGCTTCACAGGCGCTCGGCATCATTCTTGAGTCCGGTGGATTCGATGCTTCACTAGAGGCACAGACTGCATCAGCACTCAGCTCTATAAGCACATGCTTCACGTTCATACCCGGAGCAGCTATGATACTTGTGGGGTTGCTGAT
Source organism: uncultured Eubacteriales bacterium (assembly GCA_902798745.1). Lineage (GTDB taxonomy): Bacteria > Bacillota > Clostridia > Peptostreptococcales > Anaerovoracaceae > Crickella. The sequence goes on along the minus strand of CADBXM010000004.1, from coordinate 63,062 downwards.
GATAAAGTATCCGATAAACGAATCGAGATTTACGGACATCATGGCTGCCCTTGAGGTAAAGAGGAGCGGCGGCGAGGTAGATATGAAGGGATTCAGAGATGTATACGGAAAGAAACACACCGAATAAGTTCAGGATCTGTCTGGTTCAGACGACCTCGGACAAACAGGGCAGGGAGCATAATCTCAAAAGAGCCGCGGAGGCAGTAAAGGCAGCTGCAGCAGGCGGGGCTATACTTGTTGTGTTCCCGGAGATGTATATTGCCGGGTATGAAGCCGGTGAACGACTCCGGTCGGTATGCGAGACCGCCGATGGCCCTTCCTTTGAAACAATGGCAAAATTTGCCACGGAAAACAGAATCAATGTGATATACGGGTATCCTGAATCAAGGAACGGAAAGATATATAACAGCGCTAACTTAATAGACAGTGAAGGGAGGCTCAAGGGCACATACGCCAAGACCAGACTGTTCGAAGGAGAAAAAGAGAATTTTACTCCCGGATCCGGTTATCCGGTATTCGACACGGATATAGGCAGGATAGGGATGCTGATATGTTATGACATAGAATTTCCGGAACCTGCAAGGAGGCTTGCGGTAAAAGGCGCGGATCTCATCGTATGCATCGCTGCCAACATGGCGCCGTTCCACAGGCTGCATGCTCGTTTCTCACTGATCAGAGCAGTAGAGAATTCTGTTCCGGTGGCATACTGCAACTTTACCGGCAATGACGATAAGTTCGAGTACACAGGCAGGTCGGGTCTGTATGAACCGTCAGTGGAACTGCTCAGCAGTCCGGTAGATGACATGGACAAAGAGATCCTCGATGAGAGACTCATATTTGCCGAAATGGATCACGCTAATTATAAACGGGAAGGAACGGCATATGATTACATCACGCAGATAAGCCCCGGGGAGAGAAAAATGTATCAGTTGTAGCGCGAAAGTGCTCCATTTTGACTGTTTGGCGAGAGATCTGGGACACGAGCGAAATTTCCTATAACAAAGATAGCGCTTTCTCGGAAATCCCATTGATTTTTATCGATGACGCTTTTGTACCGCTTTAATAATGTGCGTAGATTCTGCCGTTGAAAATTATTCGAAATTCTCAGTGGGGGAAATAACCGCTGAAGAGATGGTAGAAAACACCGCCAAGGATTCAGGAAAAGGAGCTTTTATCGGATTTGGCATTGGTTCAGCAGAAAAGGGGATATCAATATTAGCAGAAAAAACTGGAAGCGAACTGCTACAATCTGCTTCGTCGATTGGCATACCGGCAGAGGGAATTGCCATGGGAATAAAAACAGTTGAAGTTGGATCCGCATACTTCAGAGGCGAAATGGAGTTGTCTGAAGTTGCATATCAACTGGGAGAGAAGGCAGCAGGTTATGGTGGATATATGGCGGGTGCAGCAGTTGGTACCGCTGTTATGCCAGGAGCAGGGACAATTGTTGGTGGTATGGTAGGTTGTGCTTTGTCAACTGAAGCTTATAAGCTAGCGGTAGAACATGGTGCTAAGGGTGCTGAGATTCTTGGAGATAAGGCGAAAGCAATAGCTAATGCTACAATAGAGTATGCACAGGAGAACATCCCAGAAAAGGCTGCGGATGTTAAAGCTGCGTTTAATACCTTCGCTACGCAGAACAATCTTCCGTTTAGTTTCGGCTAAAAAATCAATTATATAATGTAAATAATGGAAATTGGGGAACCAAACACAGATTAAAAATACTACCCCATTTTACCCCGTTTACTACCCCACCGGGCTGGTGCGTGGTAAAATGGCATATAACTCAGCCTCCTAAAAACGGTCTGAGCCAGTCAATACATGTGGCAGGGTGATCCATGTGCGTCCTCCTTTGTGATAATAACTCATAGGTATTATACTCCCGACAATGAAGCCGGAAGGCAAGGGCGGAGCCAAGAAAGAGCGCGTCGAGATCGATTTCAGCAAGGTCAAGGTAGAGCCACTCTTTGAAGAGGAAGTGGACTTCGATACATTCAGCAAGTCGGATTTCAGAGCAGTCAAGATCAAGAGCTGTGAAGAAGTGAAGAAGTCTGACAAGCTGCTGAAGTTCGTCCTGAACGACGGATCCGGCGAGGACAGAGTGATCCTCAGCGGTATCAAGAAGTACTACGATCCTTCTGAACTCGTTGGAAAGACTGCGATAGCGATCGTGAACCTTCCTCCGAGAAAGATGATGGGAGAGTACTCCAACGGAATGCTGATCAGCGCAGTCAACGAGTATGACGGCGAGGAGATGCTCAACCTCCTGCTCGTAGACGACAGGATCCCAGCAGGCGCGAAGTTGTACTAGTACCAGCAAATTCCCCGGACAGGGAATTATCTAAACAATCAATCAAGGCATGATTTGCTATATGCGGCAGATTATGCCCTTTTCTTTGCTTTGATTTTCTCAATTGCGAAAACAAAGGAGTCGCTATGAAAGATGTGAGCAGTAATCGCACCTCCATCGCGGAGACATGTGATTTTTAGGGAACACTCTGTTTCGACAAGTTGTTATTAATTGTTCAGGTTTGCTATTATTAGGTGAAAGATTTGCTCAGGTGCACGATAAAACGATCTTCAGGTACCGTTGAAATGTATGTGTGCAATTCGAAACATTTCGAATTGCGTAGAGCTAAATGCGGATCAAAGAAGAAACTAGGAGGGTGAATAAATGGGTAGAGGATTTCAGAGGGTGATGTCGCTTGCGATAACGGTCATTGTCGCTTTTGGTATGCTGGTTTTCGGTACCGGAGAAGCAAGCGCGTATGGTGTAACTTCATCTGTACGTGGTTCCGCCACCCCGGTTATGGACCAGATCTATGTAGGTGAAGAAGGTCAGATCGTGCTTGAAGACGCAACCGATGTAATGAACATCAATAGCGTCACATTAAGTGATCCATCCATGGCCAAAGTCAGAAAGGAATATGGATGGAAGCACAGAGGCGGGAAACATTATTTATACTATCTCAAGGGCAAGAAGCCCGGAGAAGTGACATTAAGCATCAATTACAAAGTCAAGGGCAAAATAAAGACCATAAATAACACGGTCACTATAGTTGATTATCCGAATCCTATAAAGAGCATTAAAATAAACGGCAAGAAAGTATCTTTAAAGGGAAGCAAAAGATACCAGTACATTTCAAAATGCAGCAAAAGGAAAACAAGCATCACTATAAAGGTCGTTCCTGAGAAGGGTTGGAAGATTATCAAAGCCAGTGGCGAAAAGTTCAAGAAGCGCGACGTTTTTGAACCGGTCAACATCAGTAAGCTAAAGAGCAAGATAAAAAAAGGAAAAGCGATCTCATTCACCAAAAAGTACAAAGCATTGGATGCAAATGTTCTATTAGAGGGTCCGGATAAAACGAAATTCTACTATTATTTTAATTTCGATAGATAAAATACGATCATCAGCGACTCCATCGCGTAATACCTTCCGACATGGTTTTTTTACTGAAAGGTGGTAGAGCCGGGAGATTTTTAGTTACTGACTGTACCGCATATTACCCCGAGGGACTACCCTATATGCTTCGGGTGGTATTATTAATTCGCAATATGCGTACAGCACCCATAGATGATAAAGAAAAAAAGGAGGACGCTTATGAGCACATTAAGTGAACTCATCCATTATTGCAACGAAGACGACCCTGTGGGCGCCATGCTGCTTCTGGGAGAATGGGGCTGCGGTAAGACATATCTGATCGAGAAAGACCTGGCTGGGGCTCTGAAGGACACGCATATCATAGTCAAAGTATCACTGTTCGGCATGAACGATCAGAAGGATCTGCAGGACAGCGTAAGACAGAAGTGGTTTGAAGCCTGCCTGCCTCTCCTGGGGACACTAAAAAGGGCCAAGGAAAATACAAAGGGATTCTGGACGGCTCTCAACGGAGTGATCAGAGTCATTAATCCGATCGCGGGCAGTGCCGGCAATGTCATGACTTCGGTGAACGCGCTCGATCTTCTCCCTATAAAGAACGAGATCGAGGATATCAGGGCACACGAAAAAAAACGTGTAGTCCTTGTGTACGATGACTTTGAGAGGACCAACATGAATCCGTTGGAGCTGCTTGGCGTTATCAACGACTACTGTGAGAACAGCAATTTCAATACGATCATCTCGGCAAATGAAGAATTCTTCATAAAAAAGATGGAAATGGACGACGCCACATATCACATGCTCAGGGAGAAAACGGTATCTCAGTCAATCTATCATATCCCTGACTATTCTTCGATCGTCCATTCGATCATAAGCGAAAGGACGTGGCCGTCACCGGAGTACGCAGAGTTTTTGGCAGAGCGCGAGGCTCTGGTCCTGGATGCGTTCATATCCGAAGATGACATAACAGCGAAAGGCATTATTTCGAGAAATAACGCCAAGTGTCACAATTTACGCAGTCTAACGAAAGGTTTAGAGAGTTTCTTCCGCATCTACTATCATATGGATAGCCAAGGACTGGAGGTCCCAGATGGATGCCTGTATTCCTTCCTTGCGTTCTTCCTTGCTTCGAAGAGCGGAATCTACAAAAACGGGGAGCATACACTGGAAATCGATGACAGTGATATCAAGCAGCTCTATTCGAAGTACTCCCCGGAGCTGATGACAGAAGCCGAGCGCGAATGGATCGAGAGCGGCATCTGGGACAGCGAGAGATATTTGGAGGAAATGACCGACATATATGACAAAGCACCACAAAAGGCTTCTGCGATAGAAAAGACAAATGAAGTAATTGAGACACAATACGGGCATGAGAATATTTCTCAATAAACGATTATGGACGGCGGGGAGATGCTCAACCTCCTGCTAGTAGATGACAGGATCCCGGCAGGCGCGAAGCTGTACTAGTACTGGCAAACTCCCCGGAAAGGGAATTATCAAAACAATAAATTAAGGCGTGATCTGCATAATGCGGATCGCGCCTTTATCTTTCCGACATATTGTACCAATGGTTGTCATACTCAAAGCAAATGTATAATAATACGCTCCTTCGGTCACGCAAATTTCCGTTTTTCCCTGAATAGACGTGATATTTGTCACGTCTCCGCTCCTTATTTCAACATACAAGCGTGACCGCAAGGCAACTCATTGATTTGCGAGAACCTCCGAAATCAATGATTCTTGGATAATATCAGATAAATCTATGAAATAATATCCACTCTCGTGAATAAAGCCGTAATCCAGCTGTTTTTTCAACTCTCTTTATGAAACTTCGTCATGCTTCTAGTGTGCTTTTTAAAGATAGACGTGACAAAATTCACGCTTTTTCTTGAAATCGACTGAAAAGACGTGACAAAAGTGACATGTTCCCTGGAATCAGTTCGGAAGTTAAACGCTCGGATATTAGTATGCTATACTAAAATAGATTCTTACAAATTCCAATTTGCAGGGAGAAGCTAATATGAGTAATAAGAGTAAATTGTTGTATGAACTGATGTTACGGAAGGGATACCCTGAGGAGTTTTCCAGGCTTATATGTGCTGAGATGAGCACCGATTTTACTGCGGAGCGGATGATGAGCTATGTGTCAGGACCTAAGAAACGGCTCGAAGATATCGCCGATGAGATGATAGCGATCAAAGATCTCAGAGACCGCCTTATAAGCAAGCATATTACAGAACATGCCAACAAGAGCATCAACGGCCTGTACAGAAACATAAATGAAGACGATTGAAAGTGCCCGCCCTTTTTGTTAGACAAAATCTGGCGAAAAGGGTCTAGTTATGAGGCTTGTAGATGATATATAAGGCGCGCAATGAACATATAGAACTAAATGACCTGAACTGTGACTATATCTGCTTTGGAAAGGGGCATGATCCGTTGATTATGCTGCCGGGAGTAGGAGACGGATTCAAGACCGCAAAAGGTGTTGCTGTCCCATTTGCAGTGATGTACAGGGCTTTCGCAGAGCATTTCAAGGTATACGTCTTCAGCAGACGAAACAATATGTATGCCGGCTTTACTACCGGTGACATGGCAGATGATATGGATGCTATCATGGACGCTTTAAGCATAGAATCAGCAGACATATTTGGTGTCTCTCAGGGTGGGATGATCGCGCAGCAGATGGCGATTCGACATCCGGACAAAGTCAAGAGCCTCATTCTTGCTGTTACTGCATCGCACCCGAATGAACTGCTGAGAGAGTCAATTGGAACCTGGCTTGATATGGCGGAACAGGATGATTATAGGGGCATAATGCTGGATACCGCGGAAAGATCCTATACGGGAGCATATCTGAAAAGAGGCAGGGTCCTTAACAACATGCTGGCAATGGTAAAGCCGAGAAGCTATGAGCGTTTCAAAATCCTATGCAACGCATGTATTGAACATAATGTGTATGAGGCTCTTGGTAGTATAGATTGTCCGACATGGATCATCGGCGCAGATCAAGACAGAGTCCTTGGAGGAGCGGCCTCGATTGAGCTAAATGAAAAAATACCGGGTAGCAAGCTCTACATGTATGAAGGATATAGTCATGGAGTATATGAACAGGCCGATGATTTCAATGACAGAGTTTTGAGATATCTGATGTGGCAAAAAATTGGTAGATAAGTATTATATTATTATAATTGCTTAGAACACAGTCCGGAGAAGCAAGAACAATAGAAATATGAAAAGAAAACTGCTCATCTTTTTACTGACTATAGCGCTTGTTATCGTCGCTTTCCCGATGACGGGAGGCGAGGTTTATGCTGCTTCAAAGCCGGGGAAAGTTGTCGTTTCCTCAATCAAAGCAAACAGCACCACAGCGTTCACATTGAAATGGAAAAAAGTATCCGGCGCGAAAGGATATCAGATCAGATACAGCACAAAAAAATCGATGTCCGGAGCTAAGGCAAAGCTTACGACTTCAAAGAGCAAGAAGATCAAGAGGCTAAAAGCCGGAACAAAGTATTATGTTCAGGTTAGGGCATATAAGAAAAACGGGTCCGGGAAGGTCTACGGAAAGTGGTCCAAAAAGAAGAAAGTGACCACGTATTACTCGATCAAATATGTACTGAATGGAGGAACGCAGCCGTCAGGACAAAGAAAAGCATACACTAAGTCGACCGCAACTTTCAGCCTGAAGCCACCGGCACGGGAGGGATATGTATTTAACGGCTGGTATACAAGCTCTTCATTTAAAACAAAAGTCACTCGCATAAAAAAGGGGACCACGGGAAACAAGACTTTCTATGCTAAATGGACCATTGCCGGAGAGCCCACTACGACAGTCTCTGACTTGTCAGCCTATCTCAAATCAACGAAAAACTGTCAGGTCGGCAATTCAGCTATTAAATCAATTACAAATAGTTTGACCGCAGGTCTGACGACAGATGTTCAAAAGGCAAAAGCGATCTTTAACTATGTAAGAGATAAGATCGCTTATGAAGAATACAAAAATACAAAATACGGTGCAGTAGAAACCCTAAACAGAAAGAGCGGCAATTGTGCCGATCAGGCACATCTGTTGATTGCGATGCTCCGCACAGCCCGAATACCTGCGCGATACTGCTGTGGGCACTGTTTTTTTACCGATGGAAGATATACCGATCATGTTTGGGCAGAGTGCACATTCGACGGTATAACATGGTATGTTTTAGATCCTACATCTTTACAGAATGGTTTTGATTCAATCAAGAACTGGAATACAGACAGTTATGTAAAAACAGGGGTTTACAACGCGTTGTCATTCTGATGCATTAATAAAAGAGCCGTAGACTATCATCAAAGTCTACGGCTCTTTTTATGATCACAACTATGGCCTACTGTTCTCTGTCTTCTATGCGGATCAGTAGATTATTAAGGTTGAACATCGTGGTGTATCTTACATCGCTGGCCTCTGCCATTATCATCTTGATACCGCAATTGCTGCCCGGATCGTCATTCTCAAAGATTTGTTCGTACTTCTTTCGTGGATCAAAGCTCACACAGTTATCACGCATTCGTATGATGAGCTCGTCTTCCTTATGTACGATCCTGGCATTCAGCATATGTTTCTTATTATCCTTTGTGAACCCGTGCTCGATCACATTATTGGCCATCTCTTCAACTGCCAGTGAGGTGAGATAGGTGATCCTTTCAGACTCTCCCTTTTCGGCGCAGAAATTCCACGCCCTTTGTGAGAAATCCATGACTTCTTTCTGATTCCTGATATCTGCAGAGATCTCATCGCCCGGCGACACCCCGAAATCCTTAGGGAACATCCACAGATTGTATCTGCGGCCGTTCCGCCAATTTATGATCGCTATAAATACCGGCAGGATCAGGGCTGATATAATGTATCCGACCGAAACACCCCCGAAAATACCCGCGGTAGTATTTGTATTTCTGAACGTTGCTATAGTCGCGCCGTATCCCTCACCAAACACCACAAGAACCACGTTGGAAATGAAGAACACAATGACAGGGATTATGTAATGGCTGAAGCACTGTATGTAATTAGCGAATACCAGAACTATCATCTGGAAAAGCAGTCCCACAGTATATGCTCTCAGCGCTTGCGCGGTTCCCTCTACGACTGCCGGGCTCACATTACCAAGATACAGACCTGCTAACACACCTGACAGCAGCCACAGCAAAACGCTTAACACTGCAGTGACGATGAACTCGTATATGACAACGTTTTTTATGATTTTCTTGAAATTATTTTTATCCTGCTCGGCTGAGAACATTCCCGCAAGCAGGTACATTGCAGAGACCGCGCTGTCCATCAAAGCACTTACAAAATAGTTTATCTGGACAGTTACGTTATATGCCTGCAGGCCTATAGACTCCGTGCCATAAAGTGAGACTCCCATATTGATCAGCTCTGCTTTCAACATGAGTGAGAAACTGTAACAGACGCCTATGACACCGGCGGCAAGTCCTATCTTGTTGACCGAGATCATTTCCTTGAAGTTGGATCCTTTGAACACAGGTTTTACAAGCGAGTCCATGCGGAAATAGTAGTAAACAAGGATGGCAGCCCCTGCATAATAGCTGATCGAAGTATCGAGAGTTATTGCGAAAACATTGAAATGTAGCAGATTCAGGCCTATTAGGTCTGACAATACGTTGACCGAGAGCATAACGCCAATGGAAAGAAGCGCGATATTGCGGTTGCCCTCAATATGAGCGCCTTTTGTGAAGATCGCCATCGCCGTGATAGCCGGCAGCCCTATGACCGTACCTCTGAGATAACTTACGCACTGCCCGAATGCGGCGCTGTCCGGTGAAACATGCAGGAAGAATACTATCCGCGGGGTGAATATAAGTGTCAAGGTCATGACTATGATTGAAATACCAAGACCGAAGATCAGAGCTTCTCCCAGAGCTTTGCCCGCGGTTTCTCTATCGCCCTTGCTGAGACTTCTTATACACGTTACCTGAAAACCCACTGCAGCGGTCGTTCCGATCAATGAGAACAGGATCACGGCCGGAGAAACAAAGCCGACCGCCTCGGCTGTAGCCTCGTCCATAGCGTTACTCGCAGTAAAACTGTCCATCATCGTTCCCAACACCGTCAAGATATTGGAGACGAAGAAAGACAGAACCATGTAGCGGAATACTTTGCTTGTCAAAGTAATATTGTTGTCCGGCATCGACAGCCTCAAACCAGAGATACCTCCCCTGCGTCAGTTTCTTTTATTCTACAAAATGATTTTATCATGAATAATCATTTTGTATAATTAATTAATGGTTGTCAGCAATTATGCGAGGGAAGACTATGGCTGTGAAGACTAAATGGTATAAGGAAGCAGTGGTATATCAGATATATCCGCTCAGCTTTATGGACTCAAATAACGATGGCATCGGAGACATCCGCGGGATAATCACCAAGCTCGACTACATAAAAGATCTTGGAGCGACAGCGATATGGTTTTCACCGCTCTATGTTTCGCCGTGGAAAGACTATGGCTACGACATCGCCGACTATAGAGCGATACATCCGGCCTTCGGGACGATGGAAGATTTCGATGAACTTGTGGCTGAGTGCCATAAGCGCGGCATCAGGGTCATCATGGACGCGGTGTTCAATCATACGAGCGATCAGCACGAGTGGTTCAAGGCGGCTCTTTCCGACAGGAACTCGCCGTATCGCGAATACTACATCATAAGAGAGGGTAGAAGAGACAAGGAAGGGGAACTCATCCCGCCTACCAACTGGACCTCTTCATTCACAGGCCCTGCGTGGGAACGCATAGAGGGTACAGACGAGTATTATCTTCATCTCTTTACACCTGAACAGCCCGACCTCAACTGGGAGAACCCAAAGGTAAGGGAGGAGATGGCGGGAATACTGCGTTTCTGGCTTGAAAAGGGAGTTGACGGTTTCCGCTTCGATGTATTCAACATGATCTCAAAGGTCTATCCTTTCAAAGATGATAAGAATCCGATCCGTTTCCAGAAAGGCGTGCCATATTATGTCGACGGACCACGCATGCACGAGTTTCTTAAGGAACTCAACGACAACGCACTATCGCTGTACGACACATACACTGTTGGTGAGTCCTACCTACCTGACGAAAAACACGCGATGAGATATATAAGCGAAGAGTCCGGCGAACTTGATTCCATATTCGATTTCGAGCATCTCGCTTCGGACAACGCTTTTGGCCTCAAGATGATACCGAAGCCGTTCAGCCTGATCAAGTTCAAGCGCGGACTGATCGACCCGCAGTTGAGAAACCACGGGAGCGGCTGGAACACGCTTGTTCTCGAGAACCACGATCAGGCGAGGAGCGTCAGCAGGTTTGGCATCAACACAAAGAAATACAGGTATGAGGCAGCAACCTTCCTGGCAATGATCACATTCCTCGGCTGGGGAACTCCGTTCATCTATCAGGGAGAAGAGATCGGCATGACAAATACGGATTTCAGGAGCCGTGACGAGATGAAAGACCCGGTGTCACATTTCATATTTGGCATGGCAAAGGACCTCCATATACCGGACCGTGTTGCGTTCAGGATGATGAAAGGCGCCGTAAGGGACAATGCCAGGACACCTATGCAGTGGGATGGAACGGTCAATGCGGGGTTCAACAAAGGCGCCGAACCGTGGCAGTGTGTGAACCCGGATCACAAGACGATCAACGTCGAGGCTGATCTTGCCTCGGACAAATCGATATACCGCTTTTATCAGAAATTGCTCGCGCTCAGAAAGTCAGAGGATACGATTCTCTACGGCAATACTGTCGAATACTATCCAGATGACAGACAGATCATATCCTACAGCCGCAGTTATGAAGGTAAACGCTTTCTGATCGTCGGTAATTTCTCCGGTACGAGGGCGGATTTCATCATGCCGGGCGACTTCGAACTCGATGAACTCAGCATCAGGCTGACAAACTGCGGCCGAAGTGATGCCGAGATCGAGGAAATAATGCAGATGAAGCCTTACGAGGCGATACTCTTTGAAGAAAGAAGAAAATGAAGCCCGAAAAAATATTGTTTTTCTTTTAACAAACATATATAATTAGCGCGATAAGTTAATCTTATTTTAACTTCAACTATTTACTAATAAACAATGTAATAATAGTTAGGCAAGAGAAAACAAAAAAGGAGGACACGCAAAATGAAAGGTTGGGAATTCACAGGAACACATCAACCACTTAAGATCGTAGAGAAACCGGATCCAACAGCAAAGCCGGGCTATGTAGTTCTTAAGACACTGGCAGGCGGACTCTGCCACTCTGACGTATCTGCTCTGGACATCGAGTCATGGATGCCACAGTTCAACGTACCTGTTATTATGGGTCACGAAGTTTGCGGAGAGATCGTTGAAATCGGCGAAGGCGTCGAAGGCTTCGAGGTAGGAGACGTAGTAGCGGTATGTCCTCTTTACGCAAAGGATGGAACTACTCCTGGATATACAAGAGATGGCGGTTACGGAACGATGACAACTGCTCCTGTTGAGCAGCTCGTAAAGGTTCCTGAAGGCGTTTCTCCGGCACAGGCTGCGGCAGCTACAGACGCGGGAGCTACTTCATATCACGCTCTCTGCGCAGTAGGCGGAGCTAAAGAAGGCACAAAGGTCGGAATCATCGGTGTTGGCGGACTCGGACAGTTCGCGGTCAGCATCGGCGTTGCAAAGGGTTGCGAAGTTTATGTAGCTACAAGAAAACCATCGGCTCAGGAGCTCTCTCTCAAGCTCGGTGCCACAGAAGTAAAGTCCAACATCAAGGAATTCGAGGACAAGCAGCTTGACCTCATCGTTGACTTTGCAGGCGCAGGCACAACTACGGATGACGCTCTGAAGACAGTCAAGCCTCACGGCAAAGTCGTACTCGTAGGTATGGCAGGCGACACAGCAACTATCTACTCATACTCCATGATCTTCAAAGAACTGACATTCCAGGGTTCCATGGGAAGCACGACTGATGACCTGAAGGATGTTTTGGATCTTCTCGCAAGCGGCAAGCTCGATCCTGAACTCCACACATGCAAGTTCGAAGAGATCGCTGACGGCATCGATCTGCTACGTGAGGGCAAGGTCAGCGGACGTCTCGCATGCGTATACGAGGACTAATATTTAGACCCGATCATAATTAACATGAATGGCCCCATCGTAAAACAGCGATGGGGCTGTTTGCTTAGTGTATAATAAGTCTAAGCGGAGACGAAAAATGAAAGAGATCGACACCAGACTTGTGTACGGCTTCCTTGACGCGGGGAAGACGACATACATAACAGAAAACATACGGGACGACAGGTTCTACAAATACGGATCGACTCTCATCATGTGTTTTGAGCAGGGTGTAGAGAAATACGATGAGGAGCAGCTTTCGGAAAAGCGCACTGATGTCGTGTATTACAAAAGGAATAACGCCGGGAATGATGAGAGCGAAATAACAAGGTTTTGCCTTGAAAGTATAGAGAAGTATCAGCCGGACCGCATCTATGTGGAGATGAACGCGATGATGCAGGGGCTCAGAGAGCTTTTCCCTGATTGTATGCATGTGACTTTTGCCGCGGCGCTGATAGACTGGTCTACAATGCCTGTTTACTATGTCAATTTCATGCAAATGATGAAGCAGATGGTCTCGGAGTCGAATCAGGTCACTTTCCGTGGTTGCCCGTCGAGCGATCTGCTTGAGCCTTACGGACAGGCTTTCCGGCTGATGAACCCGAAGGCTTCATATCTGAGGCGCGATCCGATGGGTTACCATGAGAAGGCGTTCGGTCTTTTCCTGCCATTCTCTCTTGAAGACAGGGAAATCACTATCACCGAAAAGACCTATCTTCCGCTCTGGCTGGATGCGCTTGATCATCCTGAACACTACGAGGGGAAGGTCATACACTTCACAGACCCACTCGAACTCCAAAGGATAGATGAAAGCAGCCCGTGGACATGCGGAAGGGTCGTTATGACATGCTGTATGGCAGATCTGCAGTTTATGTCGTTTGAACTGGAAGCTGCGGATCCGCGTGGCAAAAGATGGGTCACGATCGATGCATCCGCAAAAGTCGTAAGCGACAGTTATGGGCAGAGAAAGCTCGTGCTTACGCCGACCAGGATGGACCGGACAGATCCGCCGGAAGAAATGATACTCGACGGAAGACGTCAGGAGTAGGAGGCAGTAATTACAAAACTGAAATAGGTGGGGAAAAGAGAAGAAAAATGATGGCAATTGCAAATAAATGTATGGTATATTTGTAGCGGTCAAAAAAGGGAGTAGCTTGCGCAGTAATGCGTGACATATTTCGTCAGTACGGGAGATAAACCCCCGGAATATGTTGGATATAGCGAGACTTTTACCAATTTGTTTTGGTAAAGGTCTTTTTTTGAAAATACAATGAGGAAAACAATTTATGGATGCAAGTAATATCATATCGCTTCTGGGCGGCGTCGCGATGTTCCTCTTCGGAATGTCGGTGATGGGAGACTCGCTGAAAAAGGTCGCCGGAAGCAAAATGGAGATGATACTGTACAAACTCGCCGGAAACACGCCTAAGGGCATACTGCTCGGAACGGCTGTGGCGGCTGTCATACAGTCATCCTCCGCAACTTCGGTAATGGTCGTGGGTTTCGTAAACTCGGGGATGATGACTGTTAAGCAGGCGATCGGGATAGTACTCGGAGCTATCCTGGGTACCAGCGTTACGGGATGGATACTCTGTCTCAACAGTCTCGGCGGATCTGGGGCCAGCGTCGCGTCGGTCTTCAGCACTGAGATCCTGACAGGCGTGGTTGCTCTGATCGGAATACTGCTGTGGATGTTCTCGAAAAAGACTTCCACAAAGAATATTGGCGGCATCATGCTGGGCTTTGCAGTATTGATGTATGGAATGAGCATGATGTCGGGATCGATCTCTCCGCTCAGAGAGGATCCGAGATTCATTCATATGCTGATGAACTTCGCCAATCCTGTTCTCGGTGTATTGGTCGGACTTGTGATCACAGCAGTTATCCAGAGCGCGAGCGCTGCGGTAGGTATACTGCAAGCCCTAGCAATGACGGGCGCCGTTGAGTTCGACATGGCATTTCCTATCCTGATGGGTATCGGAATAGGTGCTTCTGTGCCGGTAATGCTGAGTGCTCTCGGAGCCAGCACAAACGGAAAGAGAACCGCGTTTGTATATCTGATCATAGATGTACTGGGCGCTATCATCTGTGGCGTAGTATTCTATGCTCTGAACGCAGTAATAGGATTCAGCTTTATGACGATGACCATGAACATGGTGACGGTGGCGCTGGTCAACACGCTCTACAGGCTTGCTACTGTAATGGTACTCTCGCCGTGCACGGGCTTGCTCGAAAAGATAGTATGCGGGATGTTCCCTGAAGATCCGGAAGCGGCCGCCACTCAGGCGGATATGGACAGGCTCGAGACCAGATTCCTCAAGCACCCTACTCTTGCTCTGGCTCAGACAAAGACTGTCATCGACTCCATGGCCAACAAGGCTCTGGAAAGTGTCAACGCGTCTATCGCCGCGAGACGTCAGAAAAGTGAAGACGAGGTCAAAAAGGTCATTACCCTTGAGAGGACGCTTGACAGATATGAGGATAAACTTGGCAGTTATTTAATAAAGATAACGCAGAACCAGCCGAATGCCGAGCAGGCTAACGAGATCAACAAATACCTCAGGGTGCTGTCGGATTACGAGCGAATGTCCGACCACGCCAGAAACGTCGGTGAATCGGTAAACGAGATAATAGAGAAGAAGATACATTTCTCGGCGGCGGCAGACAAAGGCCTGCGCGTGCTTGAAAACGCTTTGAGCGATATCACGTATGTCACTATACAGGCGTTCATCAATACGGACACCGAAAAAGCGCTTCTTATCGACCCGCTTGAAGAAGTGATAGATGATCTTTGCGATGAACTGAAAGCCGACCATACCGAGCGTATCAGCCTCGGAGAGTGTACACTTGAAAACGGATTTGTATACAATGATCTTCTGACAGACTACGAGAGAATAGCCGACCATTGCGCCAATGTCGCGGTAGATCTGCTGGAGGCTGAGAAGGACGAGTTCAAGTCGCACGAGTACCACAAGAGCCTCGAGTACAGACAGAATGAGCAATATAACAGCTACTTCGAGTACTACAAGGGAAAATACTCTTTGGAAAATCAAGAATGATTGAAATCAAAGACCGGGCCTCCCAATCAGGGAAGGCCCGGCCTTTTTTAGTATCCGAAAGAGGAGATACTGGTTATTTTCTGTAATCGTAGAAACCGATACCGGCATTGACACCTGTCTCGCCGCGATCGATCTTATCCTTCAGAAGCTTTCCGATGAGGTTTGTGACCGATCCTTCTGTCGCGGCATCAGGTTTCATTTGGTTGATGTTATATGCTGTTTCAAGGCCAACTACGTCCAGGATCTTGAACGGCCCGGCGGGAGCGCCTGTAGCCAGCTCCCATGTCTTGTCGATCGTTTCGAAATCCGCAACGCCTGTAGCAAGCAGCGCCTGCGCAGCGCTCAGCAGCGGCACGAGCATTGAGTTGAGGATGTAGCCCGGCTGCTCCTTGTGAAGCTGGAGCGGGATCATGTTGATCTCGTCAGCAAACTCGACGACAAGCTTATAGATCTCCGGATCGGTGCCAGGGTGACCCATCACCTCAGCTGTGTTGTTCTTCCAGATCGTGTTAGCGAAGTGGAGCGCAAGGTATTTTTCAGGTCTTCCGGTATACTCAGCGAATGTGCTAGGCAGCATGGTGGACGAGTTGGTGAGCAGGACAGTCTTCTCAGGCAGAAGATCCTTCATGGCGTTATAGACTCCGATCTTTGCCTGTGGATCCTCGGACATGGACTCGATCACAACGTCTGCATCGGCTACTGCCTTAGCCATATCCAGTTCGATGTGTACGTTTTCTGCAAAATTCTTTTTAGCCTGCTCTGTCTGAGCGTCGATAGCTTCGGCCGTGATACCGTTCCACTCACGAATGAGCCCCTTAGGATAGAGGAACGCACCCATAGGATTACCTATAAGAGCCTTCGCACCCTGAAGATCTGCGAGCATAAGTGATGAATAACGCTCGATTTTAGGCTGAGTACGACCGATGGAACTCTCGGAACGAAGCCAGAAAGTTACATCTTTGCCTGCATAGGCACACATAAGACCGATCTGTGTTCCCAGAACACCGCCGCCGGCCACTACTACTTTGTTAAGACCAGATGCCATATTATTCTTTCCTTTCGTTTATGATGGTTATGGTGATCCCCGTCGACTTGACATCGAACAATGGGACTAATATATTGAAATGGTATTTTAGTACAGTTACTACTATTAT
Organism: uncultured Eubacteriales bacterium; assembly: GCA_902798745.1. Classification (GTDB taxonomy): domain Bacteria; phylum Bacillota; class Clostridia; order Peptostreptococcales; family Anaerovoracaceae; genus Crickella. Next base: position 46,361 of record CADBXM010000004.1, on the reverse strand, counting down.
ATTTTGCTCTTTGACGGTTTCAATCAGGCCACAGAGAATCGGTACGAATAGAGGAAATAATACCAATAGGGAGTGTGGCGTATGGGCGGAAATGCCAGGACAACGGAATTCTTGAAGGAATGTCTTTCTGACGCGCTTATCAAACTGATGAAAGAGAAAAGCGTGGAACAGATAACGGTCTCTGAGATCGCAGAGACGGCAAGTGTGGGCAGAACATCATATTTTCGCTACTTCAAGTCGAAAAACGAACTGCTCTCGTTCAAGCTCATAAAGCTGTGGGAACGATGGGCCGAGACCAATGATCTGGAAGTCCGCAACGATTATTCCCCGGCAAATTCTTTGACTTTCTTCAGCTTCAATTACAGCATCAGGGATCTGCTTGAACTGATCTATCTCAGAGAAAGGCAGACCGCGGTGTATAACGCATTCTATACCGTACTGAGTCCGAGCTCTGATGCCGGAGTGGCAGAACACTACAGAAGCAAATATTATACATACGCGCTTTTCGGACTGTTGGACGAGTGGATACTTCGCGGATTCAACGAGTCGCCGGAGGAAATGGTGATGATAGCCGAAAAAATACATGTCGACCGGGCAGGAGGAACAAAAAATGGCAGGTAAGGATAATGCGATAGTCATCAACGAAGAAAAGTGCACAGGCTGCTCGCTTTGCGTAAAGGATTGCCCGGGCAATTGTCTGTACATAGAAAACAAGAAAGCTCATTTCGGGAAATCGGTATGCATCGAGTGCGGGCACTGCTACGCCATCTGTCCTGAAGACGCAATTAGGATGACGAACTACGACTGTTCCAACGAGGCTGTGCTGCCAATGACTGATATTGCCTCGGATACTCTTCTCGCGGCGATGCAGAGCAGAAGGACTGTAAGGCAGTTTACGAAGCAGAACGTTGAGCAGGAGAAGATAGACAAGATCCTCGAAGCCGGGAGGTATAGTCCGACAGGAGGCAACAACCAGGACGTATCATATATCATTCTGGGAAGTAAACAGAAAGAAGCAGAAAAGATTTGCGTCGATCTGTTCCGCAAGGGGACGAGCCTGCCGAGACGTATATCTGCTTTCGCGGAGAGGATAAACATACCCGATGATTTCTTCTTCAAGGGAGCGCCGCTCGTGATCCTGGTGACTGCCAGAAGCAGCGTGAATGCAGGACTTGCAAGTTCGTACATGGAGCTTATGGCGGAGAGCCTCGGTCTCGGAGTGCTCTACAGTGGCTTCTTTGTGATGTGCACAAAGATCAGTGGAAAACTGCGCAAGCTGATCAAGCTGCCGGTAGGCAGAAAAGTAGTGACATGCATGGTGATCGGATATCCTGCAGTTAAGTATCAGAGGATAGTTCCGAGAAAGCCGCTCAAGTCCAAAACGTTGTAAAAAACATAGTAAAAAGAAGAGCCGTTTTTCTTTACAATCCCGGTCCGAAGTGCTATATTCGCCTTGATGGACGGTATCCATTTGCATGGAACAATACCATCATATAGACGAAGAGCATTTCAGGCAAAGCTGCACATATGCGGCGCGTATCAGAAAGTGAACGCGACCCGGCTGCAAAGAGGCTTTACTTGCGTGTCCTTATAATATATGAGATGTCCATCCGCCGGTCTCGGACCGAGCGGTTTTTATTTTTTCCGGCGCCTGAAGCGCTGTTGCGAAAGGAGATCTTAATGACTAGAGAAGAGAAGAATGCTCAGATCAGAAGAGAGGCTCGCGCTACTGTGATCCTTTTCTGCATCTGTTTCCTGTGGCATGTCGGATGCGCTTATCTGCTTTCCGGCACGGGGATCACAGTGTGCGGACTGCCGCTGTGGTGGATCCTGAGCACACCGGGGGTATTCGTGATTGCAGTGGTCGGTGTGGTGATACTGCTGAAAAAGGTGTTCGTGAATTTCAGCCTCGAAGATGAGGGTGAAGGAACAGCAGAGGAGGTGCAGGCATGAGCGGCAGACAGATAGCTATACTTGCGATCCTCATAGGCTACATGGCAGTCAACGCTTTCGCGGGCGTGCTGACCAGCCGTGCTTCCGCCAGAAAGAACGCTGACAGAGGTTTCATCCAGAACTATTTTGTCGGCGGACGCACCATGGGAGGCGTGGTCCTCGCAATGACGATCATCGCGACATACACAAGCGCAAGCTCTTTCCTCGGTGGCCCGGGACTTGCCGCCAGCTGGGGGCTTACTCAGTCGTGGGTAGCTGCGATCCAGATCGGCACAGCGTTCCTGACACTCGGAGTCGTTGGTAAAAAGCTCGGCATCATCTCGCGTCGAATCAAAGCCGTCACGATTTCCGACTACCTCAGGGCGAGGTATAAATCGCCTGCTGTCGATATAATCTGCAGCTTGATGCTGGTTGTATTCTTCATCACTCAGATGATCGCACAGTTCAAAGGCGGGGCTACTCTGCTCCAGTCGGTAACAGGGCTATCGTACATGGGAGCGCTTGTCCTGTTTTCCGCTGTCGTTATCATTTACACATCGATCGGCGGATTCAAGGCCGTTGTAATAACCGATACCATCCAGGGATTCATTATGGCCTGCGGAACATTCCTGCTGCTTTTCTTCGTGATACGCGCGGGCGGCGGTATGGATAACATACTTGCCTATAACGCTGCCAATAATCCGGGTTGGGATCTCATTGGAAAGGGCGCTTACGGAGCCGAGATAGCTGCTCTAAGACCGGGATACCTGATCTCGTTCTGGGTACTTGTCGGAGTAGGGGTTCTTGGGCTTCCTCAGACAGCTGTCAGAAGCATGGGCTTCAAGGATACCGAGTCGCTGCATAAGGCCATGATATGGGGCACGGTCATTGTCGGCATCCTCATGATAGGGATGCACTTCGCAGGCACTCTGGCGCTTCCTCTGATCGGCGAGGAACAGCTTGCCAACACCGATTCAGTCATACCGTATGTCGTGAACAAGTACATGCCTGTATGGGCGGCCGGCCTTTTCCTGGCGGCTCCTCTCGCGGCGGTGATGTCCACTGTGGATTCGCTGCTGATACTTGGTTCGGCAACGATACTGAAAAATCTTTACATAACATACATTGCCAAGAAGGATGTTGTGGATGCTGTCCGCGCTGACCAGGATGAGAATGCGGTTGTCGGTGAAAGCACTGAGAAGAAGATGAAATACGGCAGCTTTGCTCTGACTATTGTGCTTGGTTTGATCGTGTTCATCCTTGCGATGAATCCGCCTTCAATACTCGTGTGGATCAACCTCTTTGCAATGGGCGGGCTCGAAGCTACTTTCTTCTGGCCTCTCATTGGAGGTCTTTACTGGAAACGCGGCAACGCTGCGGCATGCATCGCTTCGATAATATGCGGAGTTTCGACATTCGTATTCTTCAACCTTAACAAGATAGCTCCGTTTGGGATCCACGAGATAGTGCTTGGCCTGCTCGCGGGAGGAATTGCGTACTTCGTGGTAGGTATGCTCAACAAGAACGATCCTGAGCCGGATGTTCTGGAGAAGTGCTTCTAGCGTTGGACAATACGGAAACACAACAGGTACACGACATGAAAGTTCCGCCTCAAACGCGAAAACCGTTATCCGGAGTGTGAGTCAACTAGAGCAGACGATGAAATGAAACCAGACAAATCAAGATTTGATCCGGATGTATATGAGTTCTACAAGGTGGCGCTCGAGGGCGATGGCTTTGCTGCTTCGTTTGGCGCAGAGGATATCACGCGCATGAGGGAGGCTGAGATAAAAGGCCACGCCGCGCATCTCGATCCGTATGAAGTAAAGGAAAAGATCGACCGGGACATCCCGCGCTCCGGCGCGGGATGCCTTCCGGCCAACAGCTATGGATCGGAAGGTCCTGATGGCGCGGGATGCCTTCCGGTCCGCATCTATGTGCCGGAAGGCGCTGCTGACGCAGCGGTCCCGGTCCCCGTTATCCTGTACTTCCATGGCGGAGGTTTCGTAATGGGCAGCATCGAGGACCACGATCCTCTTTGCGGCAAGCTGGCAGATGCCGCTTGCGCCATAGTCATTGCAGCGGAGTATAGACTTGCTCCCGAGCATCCATTCCCTGCGGCAATTGAGGACGCAATCCTTCTCGCTGAATGGGCTTTAGAGAATGCTGCGGAATACGGAGGAGACCCAAAGCATATAATGGCTGCCGGCGACAGTTCGGGCGCAACGATCAGCGCTGCTCTCGCACTGCTCGGAAGAAACGGAAAAGCGCCGCGTATAGACGGGCTCATACTACTTTATGGAGTCTTCGGATGCATCAGCCTTGAGGAGTCGGAATCGGCAAGGCTCTTTGGGCAGGGTGAGTACATACTGCCCGTGAGCGCGATCAAAAAGATGATGGAATTGTACATTCCGGAAGGCACCGACCTGAATGACACGAGACTATTTCCGGGCAAGGCGGAAGATCTCAGCGGAATGCCACCGGCTATTATCGTTACAGCTGAATTCGATCCTTTGAGAGACGATGGTGAGTGCTTTGCCCGCAGGCTCGAGGAAAGTGGCTGCAATGCAGATCTCATACGCATGGACGGCATGATGCATGGATTCGCGCTTTACTGGCAGAGGTTCAGAAAGGCAGAAGAGTTGCTCGATCGTATCGGAAACAACGTAAAGGCAAATTTTGCAAATAACGTTGCACTAGAAGCATAGTTCAAGAAACATTGCACTGGAAGCATACAGAAAGCATAATGAGAGACCGGATCGTTTGATCCGGCCTTTTTCAAATGATCAAAAAACTCAAATCGCCCTTCGAAAAGGAGTTTTTGCAAAAATTATACATTTGAAAAAAATTTTTGCGAAAAATGTACAATGATCTAGCTAAAATCAGTCGCCATCACCAACAGGAACCAAAAAGGCTTTACAATAACCCCTTTAGAGCGGATTATCGTCAAGTGTTATTTCTTGAGATTGAGGCGAACGGAGCGAGATGTTAATATTAGTATACATTTTCGGGCAAAATATTTTTGAAATGTATAATAAATCAAAAAAGTCCTTCTGAGGGAAGCGCAACGAGAGGGGAAGCCTGCCCGGAGGATGTGGAAAGAGAAGCGAAAATGAAAACTCGTGGGAAACGGATAGCTTTGATAGTTACGGCGATATTTCTCCTGATATGCGACTGCATGTGGCTTTTAGCATGTCTGTTTGCGGTCGGTCAGCTATACGATACCTATGATCTGATGGCATATCTGGGTGAAGCGCCGGTAGCGGCGATCATTCTCATCGGATTGTTTGCCGCAGCTGTTTTTTGCGTAGTGAGGGCGATCACTTTAAAGGGCAAAGACGATACTATCAATAGCGGCGAAGACAAGAACGATAAATAAAAGGGCGATAGGGACGACATCGACAGTGACCGGGACGACAAGTAAAACATCGATAGGTACTAACTAAAAAAGAGATCAAGTCGAGGACAAAGATGAAGTACAGGAAAGACAAGTACGGGAATGAACTGTCGCAACTCGGATACGGATGCATGAGGTTCACAAGCAAGGGCACAAAGACCGACTACGCGAAAGCTGAACGTGAAGTGATGCGTGCGATCGAGAAGGGCGTCAACTATTTCGATACCGCCTACATGTATGTGGGAAACGAGGAGTGCTTAGGGCGTATACTCGCGGAAAACAACGTGCGCGACAAGGTGTATATCGCGACCAAGCTGCCACAGTTCATGGTAAAGTCCCTAAAGACGGCAGACAGGATGTTCAAAGAGGAGTTGTCGAGGCTCAGGACGGACCACATCGACTACTATCTGATGCATATGTTCACAGACGTGTCCGAGTGGGAGCGTCTGAAGTCGTATGGCATGGAAGAGTGGATCGACTCGCATAAGGCTGACGGCAGCATAGGGCAGATAGGCTTCTCATATCACGGCGACGCGGATATGTTCATGAAGGTGCTCGACGCCTATGACTGGGATTTCTGTCAGGTGCAGTACAATTACCTAGATGAGCTCAGTCAGGCCGGAAGGCGCGGAGTGGAGTATGCCGAGAAGAAGGGCATCCCTATCATAGTGATGGAACCGCTGCGCGGAGGAAAGCTGGTAAACCTCCCGGTGAAGGCGAGACAGGAACTCGCTGTGAGCGGCAAAGGCTATACAGCTGCGGAGCTCGGCCTCAGATGGCTTTGGGATCAGAGCGGGGTCACAGTTGTGCTCTCGGGAATGAATTCCCTCGAGATGGTCGATGAGAATATACGGATCGCGTCTGATGCTGAACCGGGAAGTCTGGGCGAAAGTGACATGGCTCTCGTCGACAGTATCAGAAAGATCATAAAAGAGAAAGAAAAAGTAGGATGTACCGGCTGCAGATATTGCATGCCGTGTCCCGGCGGAGTAGATATACCGGGCAATTTCCATTACTGGAACCTCATGTACATCGAGGGAAAGAAGAATCCGGTGCGTCTCGAGTTCGCGCGCAATGTCGGTCTGCAAAAGGACGCGGGGCTTGCGAGCAAGTGCATGGACTGCGGCAAGTGCGAGACACACTGTCCGCAGAGCATACAGATAAGAGAGATGCTGAAGAAGGCGGATAAAGACCTCAGACCGCTGCTGTATAGGATAGTGTTGCCTGTAGTCAGAAAAGTACTGTCAAGATAGGCGCTTAGCGCCTTTTTTTGTGTTAATAACAACGAGCTCTGTGATATTATTATATGTGGACTTTAATCAGTAAAGAGGGAGACCATGGAGCTTAAAACAGGGATAACAAACACAAAAGAATTGACAGTAACAGAAGACATGACCGCGGCCACAGCGGGCAGCGGCGGACAGAGGGTATTCTCGACACCTCACATGGTGGCGCTGATGGAACAAACCGCGTGGTCGAGTGTGGAGCCTTGTATGGAAGAAGGGAAGACCACGGTAGGAACCCACCTCGACATAGCGCATTTGTCAGCTAGCCCGGTCGGCGCTCACATCATATGTGAGAGCGAGCTGACGGAGATCGACCGCAAGAGGCTCATATTCAAAGTAAAAGCGAGCGATAATGCCGGCCTCATAGGTGAAGGCACCCATGAGCGCTTCATAATAGATATAGATAAATTCATGAGTAACACGGAAAGCAAGTTGAAATAATGGCAAAGATTTATATTACAGGACACAGAAATCCCGATCTCGATACGCTCTGCGGAGCTTATTCATACGCGCATCTCAAGAACCTCATCGATCCTGCGAATGAGTATATTCCGGTCCATTGCAGCCCTATCTCCGACAGTGTGCGTGAGCAGATGGAAGCGATGGAGCTTGAGATCCCGGCATATAAGAAAGACGTATTCCCAAAGGTGCGCGATGTGATGCTCACCTCGGGGCTCAATATGCAAGCCAGCGATCCTATTTTCGATCTTATAAGCGCGTACAAGATGGAGATGCCTCCTGTGATCCCTCTCTATGAGGAAGAGTCGTTCAAGGGGCTGCTCAGCGTAGACGATATCACAGCCTGGTTCCTTGAGAACAACAAAGAGGAAGACCGCATTTACGAATTCACGGTCGAAAATGTGACCAAAGTGATCCCGGCTGAACTGGTGCACGAAGGGAAAAGCGATCTCGTAAGAGGTCGCCTTATGATCGGCGCCGCTGACTTCGACCATTTCTGCCGCTTCATCGACAACTGCAAGGAAAGCATAGTCATAACGGGAGGCCGTAAGGAACATATCGAATACGCTGTGTCAAAACAGGTTCCGGCGATAATAATAACTGCCGAAGGAGATCTTCCGGATATCGACTATTCGGGTTATGAAGGATATATCTTCAGGACCGGGATCGGAACCACTGAGACGATCAGAAAGATCAGGCTTTGCGAAGAAGTCATAAGCATGACAGATGCTGAGGCCGAAGAGATAGATGCAGATGAGCGCTTCACAGAAGGAAAGCGCATATTTTCAAATTCGTCTTCAAGAGGTCTGGCGGTAATGGATGATGGAAAGTTTGTGGGGTTTGTTACAAGGCGCTGCTTCCTGGACATGCCCGCAAACCATGTGATCATGGTCGACCATAACGAGCCGGCTCAGAGCATAGAGGGCATCGAGACGGCAGATGTGATCGAGATAATCGACCACCACAGGCTTGACTCGCTGTCCACCAAGACGCCTATATTCATAGCAGCGGAGCCTCTCGGCTCGAGCTGCACGATAATATACCAGCAGTATCTAAGACACGGTATCATGCCTGATCAGCAGATAGCTAAAGTGCTCCTGACAGGTATCATAGCCGACACACTTATACTCAGGAGCCCGACGACAACGGCTTCGGATATAAGCACAGCGGAAATGCTCGCAAGACTCGCGAGGATAGACAGCATCAGCGAGTTCGGCGAGAAACTGTTCAGCATCACAGACAATCTTTCGATACAGGATCCTCGGCCAATGATCCTTTCGGATTTCAAGAAATACGAGAATTCAGGCGTAAAGATCGGAGTCGGCCAGTGCGAGGTGACTACGCTGGATAATGTAAACGAATACGCCGACGCGTATCTCGATGAGCTTGCGGAACTGGCGGCCGATCAGGAACTTGACTGGACGCTTCTGATGATCACCGATGTGCTGAAAGAGAAGAGCGTGCTTCTCGCGAACGACTATAAAGGGAACAGAGATCTGCCTTACAAGAAAATGAGGAAGGGCGTATACAGCATGCCGGGAGTAATGAGCCGCAAAAAACAGTTGCTCCCGATACTGCTTGCGGTGACCACGCTGTAGGTCGACGCGCGATACACTGCGTAATAGCACGGTAGAGCAAAAGAGAGAAAGAGGAAACATGAACAAGATAAGCATTGAAACCCGGCTCGGAAAAGTGATAGGGACAGAAGAGGAAGGCATACGTATGTTCCGCGGCATCCCTTACGCGATCACGGAGCGCTTCGAGCTTCCTAAGCCTTATCCGAAATGGGATGAGCTTGATGCCACGGGGCCTGAGATCGACTGCATACAACACAGGACATATCACAACGAAGCGGGAGAATTCTATCACGATGAATTCAGACCGGGCACTTTGCCGGGAGACTGGACATTTGCTGAATCTCCTATGTCCTTGAATATCATCACGCGCTCAGACGCAGAAAAAGACCCCGTTCTCGTGTTCATCCACGGAGGTTCATTCGAGAACGGATGCGTGGGTGAAGACCCTTACGGGACATGCACCGAATATGCAAAGCACAATATAGTCTTCATCTCTCTCGGATACAGACTCAATGTATTCGGACTGTACAAGTCGGGCAACTACGGGCTGCACGACCTGGTATTCGGCCTCAGGTGGATCAAGGAGCATATCGCGGACTACGGCGGCGACCCTGACAAGATCACGATCATGGGACAGTCAGCCGGCGCCATGTCGGTGATGGATCTCATGTATACACAGACGCTCAGAGGTGTCGTAAAGGGAGCGATCACGATGTCCGGCGGAGGCGCGGTACCTGATATTGTCGGGCCGCTGACTCCTGAGGAATCCGACGAGATCTTCTGGTCAAAGGTGAGAGAAAAAGCCGGAGCAAAGAGCGATGCGGAATTCAGGGAGATGCCTGCCGAGACGATATTCGAGGCGTGGTATTCATGCGCGCGCAGCATCGGAACGGTGCGTACTCAGCAGCCGGGGATCGACGGCACCATTATAACGAAGATGCCTCAGCAGATACTCCGGGAAGGTTCGTATCTCGACGTGCCTGTACTAGCCGGAGTCACTTCTCAGGACTTCATGCCGTATATCATTTACGATCTTGCTGTAGCTATGGGGATAATGCACGACGTCCACAATCATTACCCGGTATGGGGATACATGTTCGACAGGACCCCGCCGGGCGAAAAGTATAAGGCTTTCCACGCCGCCGATCTGTGGTACATGTTCGGCAATATGGATAAGAGCTGGCGGCCGTTCGACGAGGAAGATGAAAAACTCAAGGACGAGATGGTCCGCTATGTGGCGAATTTCGTGAATTACGGAAATCCTAACGGAGGGGGCCTGCCTTATTGGCCGTCGCTGGGTCTCAGACGCAGGAAATTCCGCTATTTCGGTGATGATGACAGGCGTCTTGTCGGGCCGACAATGAGCCGTGCCAAGCTGTGGAAAACTTTCTTGCGAGATAAGGGCCCAATGTAGGTGTGGCTCTGTAATTCTTGTTAAAAATATGTTAAAGTTTATACGAACAGATCGAGAGAGAAAGGGAAGATATCTATGAAGGAAGAAATTGCAGGCAGAACGCCGAAATATGGGTTCTTTAACAGACTCACTTATGGTATCGGCGAGATCTTCGGTGGCGGTTGCTTCGTTATCATCAACGCGTTCTTCATCGTGTTCCTTACAGACGCGGTCGGAATGAACGCAGCGCTTGCCGGCACCATCCCTATGATAGGAAAGATCTGGGACGCGATCACCGACCCGATCATGGGCAACATCGTAGAGAGGACCAAGTCGAAATACGGCGCTAAAAGATTCTATATCTTGGTAGGCAGTATCGCTTCAGCTGTGCTGTTTGTGGTTATGTGGATAGACATCCACTCGTCATCGATGACAGCAAATTACATATTCTATGTCGTGATGTACTGCCTCTTCAACACGGGATTCACGGTGCTCAGCGTACCGTATAACGGATTGCTTCCTGATATGATGGACGACTACGCTATGAGAGCGAAGTTCTCCAACATGAGGATGATCTTCTCAACACTCGGAGCTGCTATCTGCGGACTCGTTCCGGGCATGATCATCAAGCAGACCAACGAGCCTTCCCAGTACATGACATGCGCTCTGATCTTCGGTGTTATCTTCTTCGCATGCTCGATCACGGTGTTCTTCGGCACTTGGGAAAAGCAGAAGGAACCTGTAAAGACTACACTCGGTGAGAGCTTCACACAGGCAGCGTCCGTATTCAGGAGCCGCTCGTTCCTGATCTTCCTGGGGCTCTACCTCTTCGGACAGGGCGGGATGGACTTCATCTCCGGCATGGCCGTTTACTATGTACAGCACGCTCTTGGTGCATATCCAAGCTACTACATTCCGATCCTTGGCGTACTGATGGTCGCTCAGCTCGTGGGAATGCTCATCTTTGGGCCTGTCATGAGCAAGACTTCCAAGAAGATGGCCATCGTGATCGCTGCTCCTGTCAGATTGGTAGGTGTTCTCGGACTCCTCGCGTTCTCGCACCACGGAGCCCCGCTCATTCCGATCCTGCTGCTCGCGGCTCTGATCGGACTCGGCAACGCCGGTTCACTCACAGGAATCTTTGCTATCATGGCGGATATGACAGATATCGATGAGCTTATAACATCAGTAAGAAGACCGGGAATCGTATCCAGCATGGCTACATTCATCAGAAAGATCGCTTCGGGTCTCTCTGTAGCCATCATCGGATTCATGCTGTCGGCAGTTCACTACAACGAGGCGCTTGCTAGCCAGGGTCTCGAGCAGTCAGCCGCAACACAGCATGGCATCGGCATCTGCTTCGTACTTGCTCCTGCGATCCTCTCGGCACTGCTTCTCATCTGCGCTCTGGCATTCCCTGTTACTGACAAGGAATTCAAGCTGGTCCAGACAGAAGTAGCCCGTCGCAAAGGTGAGGACAACAGCGTAACTACAGAGGAAGAGAAGGCCATCCTCAAGAAGGTAACAGGCTTCGATTATGAGAACCTCTGGAGCAAGAAGAACGCAGGACTCAAAAACGTTGAGTAGCAAATGGAGAATTAACTATATGGCAGTCAAAGAATATTATACGCCTACACATGTATATTTCGGTGAAGGCGCTGAAGACCTCGCAGGCAAAGTCCTTAAAGAGCACGGAGCCACTAAAGTATTGATCCACTACGGTGGCGGCTCTGTCGTAAGGAGCGGCCTGCTCGACAGAGTCAAAGCCCGTCTTGATGAAGAGGGCATCGCTCATGTTGAGCTTGGGGGCGTAGTGCCTAATCCGAGAGTATCTCTCGTGCGTGAAGGCGTGGAACTGTATAAAAAAGAAGGCTGTGACTTTATCCTCTCGGTAGGCGGCGGTTCGGTGCTCGACAGCTCCAAAGCCATCGGCTACGGAGTTTATGGCGGCGGCGATGTATGGGACTTCTATTGCGGAAAGAGGAGCGTCAAGGGAATAGAGCCGGTCGGTTGCGTGCTCACCCTTTCGGCTACGGGTTCTGAGATGAGCAACTCTTCAGTCATCACCAACGATGATGATCCGGAGACCATCTACAAACTCGGAGTCAAGACCGACTTCGGTCGCGTAAAGTTTTCACTTCTTGATCCTATGCTCACCGCTACAGTGCCGGCTTATCAGACGGCATGCGGATCGACCGACATCATAATGCATACATTCGAGAGATATTTCCATCAGGGATATGCTCTCGATATCACAGATGAGCTCTCATATGCTCTTGTTCGCAATGTTGTCGAATGGACTCCTGTCGCGCTTGAGAAACCTGACGACTATGACGCCAGAGCCAATCTCATGTGGGCCGGCAGCCTTTCCCACAACGGTCTTATGGAGGCGGGCAATGCCAATATGGGCGACTGGTCTTGCCACCAGATGGAGCATGAGATCTCTGCAGAGTACGATGTAGCTCACGGAGCGGGCCTCGCGGCTATCTGGGGCTCATGGGCAAGATATGTGTTGCCTGAAGGGCCTGAGAGGTTCTCCGCTCTCGGCGAGGCTGTGTTTGGTGAAAGCGACCCTGTGAAGACTATCGAGAAATTCGAAGAATTCTTCCGCTCGATAGGGATGCCGACCGACATCAAAGGACTCGGCCTTGATTTCGATGAAGAGGCATGTCGCAAGGTGGCGCTCGGAACCACTTTCAATGACGGGCGTACGATCGGCAACTTCAAAGTGCTCGGTACGGAGGACGTGTTCAACATAATGATGATGGCGTCCGGGCTCAGGTAACAGTCGCCGGATACAGCTCGTTTTCGGTAAAAATCGAGGTGATCGCTTTGGACGAAAAGATACTCAAACTGAAAAAGATCGTAGAAGAGAGCAACAATATCGTGTTCTTCGGCGGAGCCGGAGTGTCGACAGAGAGCGGCATCCCGGATTTCAGAAGCGCGAACGGGATCTACAACCAGGATCTCGGGCGCAATGTTTCGCCGGAAGAGATGATATCCCACACGTTCTACAGAAACCATCCTGAGGATTTCTTCGAATTCTACAGGGACAAACTCATATATGAGAACGCTGAGCCAAATGATTGTCACAAAGCGCTTGCCGAGCTCGAAAAACAGGGCAAGGTAAAAGCTGTAGTGACACAGAATATCGATGGGCTCCACCAGAAAGCCGGCAGCAAGGTGGTCTGGGAGCTCCACGGCTCGACGCTCAGGAATTACTGCGAGAACTGCCACGCCTACTATGGACTGGATAAAGTTCTCGAGTCGAAAGGAGTGCCTGTCTGCGACAGATGCGGCGGGACAGTAAAGCCCGATGTGGTGCTTTACGAAGAGGGTCTTGACGATGACGTCATAAACGGCGCAATCAAGGCTATTTCGAATGCTGATACCCTGATAGTCGGGGGGACGACTCTTATCGTTTATCCGGCCGCGGGTCTCATAAATTATTTCAGAGGAAAACACATAGTGCTCATCAATATGAGTGCGACAGGAGCCGACAGCACAGCCGATCTTGTGATCCGCGAGCCTATTGGCAGTGTTTTCAGGCAGTTAATGGATTGGTAGCAATGCCGGAGTATTGTTACGATGGCTGATAATATCACAGGAGGGAGATTATATGTATAAAATCGTAAGAAGGAGATCCCTGAAACCTACAGTCACTCAGATCGAGGTTGAAGCTCCTCTCGTAGCCAACAAGGCTAAGCCGGGACAGTTCATCATCCTGCGTGTTGATGAAGAAGGCGAGAGGATCCCACTGACAGTTGCAGGCGTCAACCCTGATGAAGGAACTGTAATGGTCATCTTCCAGGTAGTCGGAGCAACTACCGAGAAGCTCAACCACAAGAAGGAAGGGGAATATCTCCAGGACTTCGTAGGCCCACTTGGAAATCCAACCGAAACAGAGGGAATCAAGAGAGTCTGCGTTGTAGGCGGCGGAGTAGGCTGCGCTATTGCTTGGCCTGTAGCTAAGGAGTTCCACAGGATCGGAGCTGAGGTAACAAGCATCATCGGCTTCAGAAGTGAAGACCTCGTGATCCTCGAAGAGGAATTCGACGCTTGCTCAGACAGACTGATCGTCATGACAGACGATGGTTCCTACAAGCGCGAGGGTAACGTAACAGTTCCTCTCCGCGAGCTGCTCGAGGCCGGAGAGAAGTTCGACATGATCATCACGATCGGACCACTGGTCATGATGAAGTTCGTAACTCTCACAGCTAAGGACTTCGATGCTCCTATCACAGTATCGATGAGCCCTATCATGGTAGACGGAACAGGCATGTGCGGATGCTGCAGACTCACTCTCCACACAGAGGAAGGCGAGCAGATGAAGTTCGCATGCGTAGATGGACCTGATTTCAACGGATACGAAGTAGACTTTGACGAAGCTATCGCCAGAGGAAGAACATATTTCGACTATGAGCGCAAGCAGCATGATCACGTATGCAATCTGCTCAAGGCTGCGGATGAGCTCAAGGCAAACGCATAGAAGGGAGGAATAGTAATGGCAATAGATCCTAAGAAACATGAAATGCCGTCGCAGGACCCTATGGTGCGTGCGCACAATTTCAATGAAGTAGCACTCGGATATGAGGAAGCGACAGCACTCGCAGAGGCAGCAAGATGTCTCAACTGCAAGAACCAGCCATGCGTAGCTGGCTGCCCTGTAAACGTACATATCCCTGAGTTTATCGCTAAGATAAAAGAAGGAGACTTCGAAGGCGCTTATCAGATCATCGCTTCGACATCATCTCTCCCTGCAGTATGCGGAAGAGTATGCCCTCAGGAGACACAGTGCGAAGAGCTCTGCACACTCGGCAAGAAGTTCGAGCCTGTAGGAATCGGACGTCTCGAGAGATTCGTAGCTGACTGGCACAACGATCAGGAAGCTCTTAAGGCAAATCCACCTAAATCAAACGGTCACAAGGTAGCGATCGTAGGATCGGGCCCTGCGGGACTTACATGCGCAGGAGACCTGGCTCGTCTGGGCTACAAGGTAACTATCTTTGAAGCTCTCCACACACCAGGCGGAGTACTGGTATACGGTATCCCTGAATTCCGTCTTCCAAAGGCTATCGTAGCCCGCGAGGTAGAGGGACTCAAGGATCTCGGCGTAGATGTTGAGACAAACGTAGTAATCGGTAAGACACTTACTATCGATGAGATCTTCGACATGGGATATGAGGCTGTATTCGTAGGCTCCGGAGCCGGACTCCCTAGCTTCATGCATATCCCTGGCGAGTCGCTCAGAGGCGTATATTCCGCTAACGAGTATCTGACACGTTCCAACCTCATGAAGGCATTCAGAGACGATGATCCTGATACACCTATCATGAAGGGCGGAAAGGTTGCGGTAGTAGGCGGCGGAAACGTTGCTATGGACGCTGCAAGAACAGCTCTCAGACTTGGTGCTGAGCATGTATATATCGTATACAGACGTTCCATGGAAGAGCTTCCTGCAAGAGCTGAGGAAGTCGAGCATGCCAAGGAAGAGGGAATCGATTTCAGACTGCTCAACAACCCTGTTGAGGTTCTCGGATATCATAATCCTGATGATCCAAGAGATCCTAAGAACGGAACAGTCAACGGCCTCCGCTGCATCAAGATGGAGCTCGGTGAGCCTGACGCAAGCGGCAGAAGACGCCCGGTTCCTATCGAAGGAAGCGAATTCGATCTCGATGTTGACACCGTCATCATAGCTATCGGTACCAGCCCTAACCCACTCATCAAGAACACTACAAAGGGTCTTGAGGTAAACAGAAAAGGCGGCATCGTAGTAAACGAAGGCGGACTCACATCACGCGAGGCAGTATATGCCGGCGGCGATGCTGTAACAGGCGCTGCTACAGTTATTTCAGCTATGGGAGCAGGCAAGGTTGCCGCTGCTTCGATAGACGAGTATCTGTCGGCTAAATAAAGAATATGCTGATTTTCGATCTGGATGGTACGCTCTGGGACTCTTCAGTTTCGGTAGCGGATTCGTGGAATATCCTGATCAAGAATGAGACCGGCAAAGACAGAGGGTTGATTCCGGAAGATATAAAACGCAACATGGGAAAGACCATGAATGAGATCGCCGACAATCTGTTCGGCGATCTTCCGGAACGCGAGCGCTACGCGCTTGCCCGCAAATGCGAGGTCTTTGAAAACAGCTATATAACAGAGCACGGTGGCGATCTCTTTGACGGAGTCAGGGAGACGCTCGCCGAGCTCTTTGGTATTGGGGCTGTTATGGCTGTGGTCAGTAACTGTCAGGAAGGATATATAAAAGCCTTTCTCGACTCAATGGACATGTCGGGCTACTTCATCGATTATGAGGAGTGGGGCCGTACAGGTCTTCTTAAGGCTGACAATATAAGGCTCGTGATGGAGCGAAACGGAATCGATAAAGCCGTTTATATCGGAGATATCCAGAAAGATTCCGACGCCTCTCATGAGGCAGGTATACCGTGTATCTGGGCCGCTTACGGATTCGGAGAGATCCGCGACGCGGAAGGAAAGATAGACAGTTTTTCGGAACTCCCTGCAGAACTCAAAAGAATTGGTTATCTATGAAACTGAATAACAAAAGAACTGTGCTCGTGGGACTTGCTTTCATGTCTATCTGCTGTTTCTGGCAGATGTATGATAGCGTGATCCCTCTGATACTTACCAAGACATTTCAGCTGAATGAGACTTTTTCGGGAATGATAATGGCAGCAGACAACGTGCTCGCGTTGTTTCTCCTGCCATTTTTCGGTGCGATCTCAGATCGTACCAACACAAAATTCGGAAAGCGCATGCCGTATATAGTCGGTGGAACAGCAGTGGCTGTCATTCTGATCAACCTGCTGTCGGGCATCGACAACTCATATTACGCGGCACCAAGCACAGGCAAATTCGTCCTGTTTATAGTGTTGCTCGGTCTGCTTCTGATAGCAATGGGCACATACAGATCGCCTGCAGTGGCGCTCATGCCGGATATCACACCGAAGCCGCTCCGTTCAAAGGCAAATGCCATCATCAATCTGATGGGAGCGGTGGGAAGCATGCTCTCTCTCGCGGCGGCAGCTCTGCTCTATCCTAATTCCAAAGTGCAGGGGCTCGCGCATGTCAATTACCAACCACTTTTCATAGTGGTATCTGTGGTCATGGCCGCCTCTGTTGTGATACTGATAATCACCGTAAACGAACCAAAGTTCTCAAAGGAAAATCAGGATATCGAGGCAAAGCACCCCGAGTGGAATCTTGCCGAAGATGACGGAAGCGGAAATGAAGTGCTGCCTACCGATGTAAAGTGGAGCCTTGTTTTTCTGCTTGCTTCGATCGCTCTTTGGTATATCGGATATAACGGCATCACCACATGGTTCACCACATATGTCGATAAAGTCATGGGTGAGGGACTCGGAGGAGCTTCAACATGTATACTGGTCGCCGGGGCAGGTGCCATAGTGTCGTACATTCCTATCGGCAATCTTGCGCATAAGATTGGCCGCAAAAGGACCATCATGATCGGCGTAGCCATTCTGACGCTGTGCTTCTTCTCAGGCTATATACTGACTTCTATCTACAGCAGCATCAACGCGATCATGTATGTGATGTTCGTGCTGGTGGGTTTCGCCTGGGCAGCAATAAACGTCAACTCACTGCCGATGGTGGTCGAGATGTGCAGAGGCTCAGATACCGGAAAATTCACCGGTTATTATTACACCGCTTCGATGGCGGCTCAGGTGGTCACGCCTATTATGGCTGGATTCCTGATGAGACATATAAGTTATAAGGTGCTGTTCCCATACGCGTCGTTGTTTGCTCTTCTCAGCTTTATCACGATGACGCAGGTGAAGCACGGAGACGTAGCGCCTGAGGCAAAGAAGGGCCTGGAGGCGTTTGAAGATATGGACGATTAGTAAATCACAAAACGAATGAATAAAGAAGAATTATACAAGCTCGGTTTAGCTGAGCGTTATGCCCATAGGGGCTATTATAAAAAACCGGAGATCCCGGAGAATTCACTCCCTGCTTTCAGGCGTGCGATAGAGTACGGACTCGGCTCGGAATTCGATGTCCATCTGATTGCGGACGGAAGCCTTGTTATATTCCATGATGAATTTCTCTTCCGCGAGACAGGAGCCCCGGGAGAAATAGAAGACTACGATCTTGAGGAACTCAGGAAGCTGAGGCTGGAAGGAACTGATGAGCCTATTCCTACATTCGACGAGGTGCTCGATCTGTACGAGGATACTGGTATCCCAATTATGATAGAGCTGAAGCCAAACTGCGGCAATCACAAAGAACTTGCGGAAGCTGTAGCGAAAAGACTCGACAGATATAAAGGCCCATTTGCGGTGGAGAGCTTCGATCCGAGAGCGGTGATGGCTATGCGCAGGTTAAGGCCGGGATTCACACGCGGGCAGCTCGCCCAAGACTATTTCAGAAAACCCGAGGGACTTCCTTTTCGCCTTATAGTTCCGCTGACGATATGCGCGTTCAATGTGTTCACGAAGCCTAAATTTGTTGCTTATAAATACGAGCACAGAAACAACAGGGCGCTGAAAAGAATGGTCGCGAGCGAAGATATGCTCGAAGTGCTGTGGACCATAGCAACTGTAAGGGGATATGAAGAGACGATAAAAAAGGGTATCATCCCTATATTTGAAAAAATAGAGCCCGAAGAAATAGGGCTGGTGAAGACAGACCAAAAAGCTTCAAGCAAATAATTGCAGATTCAGGCCGGCTGATAAGCCGGTCTTTTTATTTGCGCGTTTTATTTCAATTCATTAAGAGAGAGCATAATACTCATTTAGATTCGTTTACGTAATGAGACAGCCGGAATAATCTGTGCCATAGTGGGGGATTCTCATCTATTGAAATGGAGGCAAAACCATGAAAAAGAGAGTAATTGCTATCATGATCACATTCGCGCTGATACTCATTTCGGGGGTACAAGCGTCATATGCTGTTTCCGCATCCACGGCGGAATTGCTGGAAGACAAGCTTGTTTACCACACTGAAGAATCCGACTATATTTCGGGTGACTGCGTGCTGTCAGCCACCAGGATAATGATCCGGAGAGCAGGTATCATGAATGAGGATAAGGAGTGGGCAGATCTCACGAACGAAAAACTCAGGCCACATGCTACTGAGGATGGTCTCATGCACAACTGCTTCAGCTATACCGATGATGGCATCACGTACAGCATCAGTACCGGAACATTCGAGGGAGAAGACAATGCCGCAAGGATAAAAGAGTTTGCGGAGCTTGTGAGATCGCATCCGGAAGGTGTCGTGGTATACGGTGAAGGCGCAGCTGAAACAGGTACACACGGAGTACTTCTCGTCGATGTCGTAGACGGCGTGGTATATGCCGCGGATACGTCAAACAACATGGGAGACAGGAATATTGGTATCCAGAAATGGAATGACACGACCATGCTGGATCCGTCCCTGTGTACTGATTACTGGTATATCAGTGAGATCAGCATTGGGGGAAAGCCCGCAGCTGATGCACAAAATGAGCGCCGGACCATTCCGCTGATGCCGAACATATTCTTTGCGTAGCACTGACCGTATTTTCGGTTCTTCATGCTCGCTTGGCGGGCTTGAAGACTGCGATAATATGCTTTACAATCAAAATGTAAAGCGCGATTTATCCTGCTTCATATAAGAGGATAGGGGTACTTTCGCACGGGATGATACAGGAGGTACATCATGACGCAGAAACGTTTGGAAAGGATCGCAAGAGGTCGCAGAAGGGCGCAGGGCTTTGGAGCCATTAGCGGAGCGCTTACTGTATTTGCGATTCTCGGAGCTATTTACGGTAAGGACATGAAAGAAGAAGCCGGCAAGCTGGCTGCAGAAGTACAGGAGAAGATCCCTGAACCTGCAAAAGATTTGGTTGCTCAGGCAAAGGAAAAGCTTGGACTGTAATAATTGACGAAAGGATCAACGAATGGGCAGCAATAAACGAAGAGACGGAGTCAGAGTAAAGGGACTGGACGGATATCATAATATACTGCCATATGTGATGCCAAAGAGAACCGAAGCCGAGGTGTCACTTACGGAACAGTTCGATGTGACCGACCTTGTGAAGTACATGACCGAAAGGAACGAAAAAGAGGGCACCAACCTCAAGATCTTTCACGCCATATGCACTGCAGTTGCAAGGACCATATACCACAGACCTAGACTCAATTGGTTCATCTCGGGCAGGTATTTTTATAAGAGAAATGACATCACTCTGTCTTTTGTTGTGAAGCAGAAGTTCAGGGATGACGGTGACGAGACCCTTATGTTCATGAAGGTGGAGCCGGATATGAACTTTGACTCAGTATCAAAGCTCATACTCGGAGACGTTGAGAAGGTGCGCAAGGAAAAATCCAACGATCTAGACAAGCTAATGGATTTCGTCGGCAGTCTGCCAAGACCGTTTCTTGAGGTCTTCTTCGGGACACTCAGGAGGCTTGAGTATCACGGCATAATGCCTAAAGGCCTGACAGCCGGTGATCCGAATTACGCTTCTGTCCTGCTGGCCAATCTCGGCTCCATCGGAGCTGATTCATGCTACCACCATCTAAGTAACTACGGGACTCTGTCATTCATGATCACGATAGGAGTGCTGCACAAAGAGCAGAAACTGATGTATGACGGCACATGGCAGGAAAGGGATGTGATCAACTGCACTTTCACTCTGGATGAGAGGCTTTCGGATGGATTCTATAATGCGAAATCACTTCGCATAGTAAAGTATCTTCTCGAGCATCCGGAGGCACTGGCGGAGGAGATACGTGAGCCTGTTCCTGTAGATCTGTAATTATCATTTGAAAGATGCTTTTTTCAGCAGGTTCGAAGAAAGGAAATAAAATGAGCAGAGAAAAAGTTGCTGAGAAGCATATGGCTTCAGAACCTAAAAAAAAGAAAAAACGCGGACTATGGTGGAAGATCCCTATGTGGATCCTGATCGTATTTGCGATACTTGCCGTTTCGTCGTTTGCCGTCAACTACGGAGTATCGCTCCACCTGAGACACTATATCAACAGCTTCGATCCTGTCGAGTACAATGAGGCAGACAGAATTGTGCCTGAGATAGATCCGGAAACGGGCTATTACAACTTCACTACGGACAGAGATCTCAAGATAATGATGCTTACCGACATCCATATTGGCGGTGGTTTCTGGAGCCGTGAAAAGGACCGCAAGACAGTATACGAAGTTATCACAATGCTTCAGAAAGAGAAGCCTGATCTCGTCATACTTGACGGCGACAACACCTTCGCGGTGCCGGGCCCTGTATACAACGGCGGCGGTACGCTGAACAACTACATGGTAGCCCGCGATGTCATACAGCTTTTCAACCATGAGGGTGTTTACTTCTCTACGGTATTCGGTAACCACGATACCGAGGTGTTCGACTACACCGGCAGGCAGAAACTGGGCGAGCTGTATATGAAGGATAGGTTCGAGTACTGCATATTCGACCAGAACTACACTGACGGTGGCGATCTGCCGTCTGTCACGAACCAGATCATAACGGTTAAGGACAGCAAGGGGAAAATCAAAAAGGCGCTCCTGCTGGTGGATAGCAATGCCTATGTGGATAATTCCATACAGGCTGTGCTCGACTGGAACTACGACATAATCAGGGACGAAACGGTCGATTGGGCTGCGGAGTCCATCAAGAAGCTCGGAAGCCCTAAGACAGTCGCTTTCTTCCATATCCCGACCAGCGAGTTCAGGATCGCGTATGAGGATCTCGAAAAGAACGGATGGAAAGATACCAAGAACACCAAGTACATTTCCGGAGTGTGGGATGAACTTATCGAAGAGTCGACGAACAGCCGCATTTGGCACGGTGGGATCACCAGAGAAGGCCCTCTCGCAGATATAGATAAATTCTTCGAAACGCTTGGCCCTGACGGGATGAAAGTGCTTGAGGCCTGCTATTGCGGTCATGATCACGTGAACAACGCGATGGTCAATTACAAGGGCGTGGATCTGTGCTACGGCTACTCAATCGACAATCTTGCTTACACGGATATCGATGCTTCCGGTGCGCAGAGAGGCGCGACCATCATCACGATCGGAGCAGACGGTAAGCGCAAGACTGAATACAAGAATGCTTATAAAGATTACGGCGTTTCGACCAACGAATTCGTGGATGTATATACAGACAAACTCTATTTCGTAGGTGGAAAACCGGAAGGTGTGTTGATGCCATAAAACAACCGGGGCCCGGCCGTATACAGGTCGGGCTCTGATTTCTTTAGTATAAACGGGGGTCAGGTATGGCGGGACCGGGACCGGGCCGGATGGGCCCGATGCACTTCCTGACAGAGGAAGAAAAACAAAGTATGCCAAAGGTGACTAAGGCACTGCTTGCCAGGATCATGGGCTATCTGAAGCCTTACTGGCTGCAGTTCTTTTTCGTGTTCATAGCTATACTTCTTTCGGCGACCATCGGACTGTTCCCGTCTATCATTACCGGGCGCATAGTTGACGAGGCGCTGGTAGGCAAGAACATGGATCTCCTGATAAAGTTGCTACTTGCGGCGTTTGCCGCACTTACAGTGAGCCAGCTTGTGGGTGTGCTCGAGAACTATATCAATGCCTGGATTTCTCAGAAGATAATCTTCGACATGCGTAATCAGATGTATAGGCATCTGCAGTATATGCCGCACTCGTTCTTCACTACCGAGAAACAGGGCGACATCATCACCCGTATGAATACGGATATAAGCGGGGTGAGCACTGTCATCAGCAGCACCCTTTCAAACGTTGTCAGCAATCTGGCTACCGTGATCACGACGCTGATAGCGCTGTTCAGTATGTCTGTGCCGCTAGCGCTGGTCGGCATCGCAGTCATACCGCTTCTGGTGCTCCCGACCAGGACCGCCGGACGCACACGCTGGAAGTATCTGACTCAGAGTCAGGCCAAAAGCGACGAGCTCAATCAGAAGATCGATGAGACTTTGTCGGTAAGCGGCTCTATGCTCATGAGGATATTCACCCGCGAAGAAAAGGAGTACGAGGAGTTCGTCAGCATAAACAAGGATGTGACCGATCTCAATCTCAAAGAACAGAGGTCGGGCCAGATGTTCCGCGTGGTGATGGGCATGTTCACCCAGCTGGGTCCGCTGCTCATATACTTTGCCGGCGGATGGTTCATCATAAGGAAAATCGATCCGACTCTGACCGTAGGGGTGATAACTGCGACTGTGGCTCTGATCAACAGGTTGTACAGACCTATCGAGCAGCTTATGAACATATCCGTCGATTTCACCAGGAGCCTGGCGCTTTTCACCAGGATATTCGACTACTTCGACAGAGAGAACACCATAGTTTCACCTGAGAACGGTAAGAAGCCGGATGTGGATAACAAGCCGATAACATACGAACACGTCTCATTCAGCTACAATCCCGAAGCTGAGATACTCAAGGATGTGGACTTCGAGGTCCCTGGAGGAAGCATGTATGCCATAGTTGGGCCATCCGGTTCAGGCAAGTCCACAGTGGTCAATCTCATCCCGCGCCTTTATGACGTGACGGGAGGTTCGGTCAAAGTGGCCGGCGTGGATGTAAGGGACTTCGACCTCGAGTATTTGAGATCGCAGATAGGAGTCGTGACTCAGGAAACATATCTCTTCAACGGCACGATACTTGAGAATCTGAGATACGCCAATGAAAAGGCGAGTATGGAAGAAATAGAAGAGGCGTGCAAGATAGCCAATATCCACGACTTCATTAGTTCACAGCCTGAAGGATACGATACCCAGGTGGGCAACCGCGGGCTCAAGCTCTCGGGCGGCGAGAAGCAGAGGCTTTCGCTTGCGAGGGTGATACTCAAAGACCCAAAGATACTCATACTCGATGAGGCGACATCCGCTCTCGATTCCATTTCCGAGAACGCGATACAGGACGCCCTCGAACATATGATGGAGGGCCGCACAAGCATAGTCATCGCGCACAGGCTCTCGACCATACTCAAAGCGGACAAGATACTCGTCGTCAAGGGCGGAGTGATAGCTGAACAGGGCACTCACGACGAGCTGCTCGAACTCGGCGGAACATACAAAGACCTGTACGAGACTCAGTTCCGTCAGGCGATAGACAGCGAGATGTTCAGAAAAGCGGATAAGAGCGATATTAACGCGATAGAAAAGATTTACGAAAGCACACACGACGCCGAGGAAGCCGGACTTACCACTACAGGATGGAAGAGAGGCATCTACCCTACTGTCAACACAGCCGAGGCTTCGCTGAACAGGGGGGATATGTATGTCGCGGAGCTGAACGGCAAAGTGGTCGCTACTGCGATCATCAATAAGGAACAGGTAGACATGTACGCAGAAGGAAACTGGGAGTATGAAGCGCCTGATGACAAGATCTGCGTGCTTCATACATTAGCGGTAGATCCTGAAACGAGAGGGCACGGACTTGGTCAGGCCTTTGTGAGATTTTACGAGCAGTTGGCCAAAAATCAGGGCTGTGAAGCTCTGAGGATAGATACCGTTGCCTCGAACACTGCTGCGCGCAGGATGTATGCAAAGCTTGGCTATAAAGAGATCGGCATAGTCCCGACCGAATTCAACGGCCTTAAAGATATGAATATGGTATTGATGGAAAAGAAGATATAGAGGCAGAACCGGAATTATGGAAAAGACAAAACTCGGAAAGAAATTCTGGATATCCATGCTTGTATTCGGTCTGATGGGCCAAGTGGCGTGGGTAGTGGAGAACATGTACTTCAACGTGTTCATCTACAAGATGTTCAATGCATCGGCAGCTGACATCTCGGCCATGGTGATGGCAAGCGCGGTGACTGCTGCTGTCACGACTATCATAATGGGAGCCGTGTCAGATAAAGTGGGGCGCCGTAAGGCTTTCATGAGCGTCGGATACATCATCTGGGGCATCAGTATCATCAGCTTTGCTTACATCAAGAGCGTCATGCTGACAATAGTAATGGACTGCGTGATGACTTATTTCGGCTCCACTGCCAACGACGCGGCTTACAACGCATGGCTGACGGACAGAGGAGACTCGACAAACAGAGGCAAGATAGAGGGCGTCAATTCCATGATGCCCCTCATTGCCATACTCGTTGTCTTCGGGGGATTCATGAGCTTCAATCTTGACACTCATGAAGCGTGGACTACGATCTATTACATCATAGGTATCGGGACAACGGTCATCGGTATTATCGGGTGGTTCATCATAGAGGACGCGCCGGGACTAAAGCCGGTCACCGAGAGCCTGGGAGAGACTCTCGCGTACAGCTTCAGACCGAGCATCGCGAAGGACAACAGCAGACTCTATCTCACACTGCTCAACTTCGCGATATTCGGAACATCGATACAGATCTTCATGCCGTATCTTTTGATCTACTATGAGAAAACACTGGGCATGACCAACTACGTGCTGATATTCGCGCCGGCAATACTTCTGGCTGCGCTGATCACCGTGTTCTACGGCAGGCTTTATGACAGATGGGGCTTTATGAAGAGCGTTATGCCGGTGTGCGGCATGCTGATAGCAGGCTATTTGCTGCTGTACTTCACTACAACAACGGCGCCTGTGTTCATCGGCTCGCTGCTGATGATGGCGGGTTATCTCACCGGGATGTCAGTGTTCGGTGCTATGATAAGAGACAATATCCCTGAAGGCCGTTCGGGACAGTTCCAGGGAGTGCGTATAATAGGGCAGGTGTTCATACCGGGTCTTATCGGACCGGCTGTCGGGGCGTGGGTGCTCCGCGATGCCGAGATGATACTCAACAGCGACGGCACGGAGTCGTTCCTGCCTGACCGCGGTATCTGGATGGCTGCACTGGCAGTGGTGATAATACTTATTGCCGCACTGCTGCTTACAATGAAAGACAGGAAAGCGAAGGACGTATGAGTCAGATCAGCATCTTCGACAGTGTGAATAGCAATCAGAATCAGCCGCTCGCGGCGAGGATGCGACCGAGGAATCTCGATGAGTTCGTAGGTCAGAAACATCTCGTAGGCGAGGGCAAGGTGCTGCGCAATCTTATAGAGCGCGACAGCGTATCCTCAATGATATTCTGGGGTCCGCCGGGAGTCGGAAAGACCACCCTGGCTCAGATAATAGCCGCGAGCACCGACGCGCAGTTCATCAATTTCAGCGCGGTCACCAGCGGCATCAAGGATATAAAGACCGTGATGCAGCAGGCCGACAAGATGACGGCGGTCGGAGCGCGTACGATAGTCTTTGTTGATGAGATCCACAGGTTCAACAAAGCGCAGCAGGATGCGTTTTTGCCATTCGTGGAAAAAGGGAGCATCGTGCTGATAGGCGCGACGACCGAGAATCCTTCATTTGAGGTGAACGGGGCTCTTCTCTCAAGGTGCAAGGTGTTTGTGCTGCACCAGCTTTCGGAAGAAGATCTGGCTGAACTCATCAGGAACGCTCTCAAGGATCCGAGGGGCTTCGGTGAGCAGGACGTGAGGATATCCGATGACGTGATCTCGGCGCTTGCCACCTTTGCCAACGGTGATGCCAGGACAGCGCTCTCGACGCTTGAGATGATGGTCCTTAACGCAGAGCGAATCGAGGAACCATCTTCCGCGGCAGGCGAAAAGAATAAAGAGATAATCAACATAACTACAGAGGATTTCGAGCAATGTACCTCGCGCAGGTCTCTGCTATATGATAAGCAGGGCGAGGAACACTACAATCTCATTTCTGCCCTGCATAAATCCATGAGAAACTCAGACGCAGACGCGGCGGTCTACTGGCTCGCGCGCATGCTCGAATCGGGTGAAGACCCGATGTATATAGCGCGCAGGGTGACCCGCTTCGCGGCAGAGGACGTCGGCCTCGCCGATCCGAGAGCCCTTGAGCTCTCGGTCGCGGCATTCCAGGCCTGTCATCTGATCGGAATGCCGGAGTGCAGCGTGCACCTCACCGAGGCCGTCATATACAACGCGCTCGCTCCTAAGTCAAACGCAATGGAAGTCGCGTATAACGAGGCAGCTGCCGACGCTAACAAGAACCTCGCCGAGCCGGTGCCGCTTCAGATAAGAAACGCTCCTACCAAGCTGATGAAGGAACTCGACTACGGCAAAGGCTATGTCTACGCGCACGACACAGAGGACAAGATAGCCGATATGGAATGCCTTCCGGATTCACTGCGCGGCACCGAGTACTATCATCCCGGAAATCAGGGATTCGAGCCACGGTTCAAAGAACGATACGAATCGATCAAAAAATGGAAAGAAGAACACAAAAAGAAGTGACTTTGAATATACAAAGTCACTTCTTTTTTGATGACATCGTATTATCCCTTGTGATATAATCTTACGGCTAGTGCGAAAAGCACAGTAAACCAATTTCAAAGGATATAACATGAAAGATATCGAAATCAGAGAATTATTCAGAAACACAGACGCATATGCCGACAAAGAAGT
This sequence comes from uncultured Eubacteriales bacterium, assembly GCA_902798745.1. Taxonomy (GTDB): domain Bacteria; phylum Bacillota; class Clostridia; order Peptostreptococcales; family Anaerovoracaceae; genus Crickella. The sequence continues at coordinate 18,912 of CADBXM010000004.1, read as the reverse complement.
GACGGTATACGGATGGGTGAGAGGCAACAGAAGCTCTAACCAGTTTGGATTCCTTTCTGTGAACGACGGCTCGTTCTTCACACCTGTGCAGGTGGTGTATGAGGCTGATAAGCTTGCCAATTTCACAGAGGTGTCCAAGTACCGTCTCAGCTCGGGCGTAGAGGTGAAAGGCACTTTGGTGCTTACACCTGACGCAAAGCAGCCTTTCGAGATCAAGGCTGACGAGATAACTCTCGTGGCAGACTCAGACCCTGATTATCCTCTGCAGAAGAAGCGCCACTCAATGGAGTTTCTCAGAGAGATCGCTCATCTGAGACCGCGCAGTAACACTTTCTCCGCAGTATTCAGAGTCAGGAGCGTCGCGGCGTACGCTATCCACAAATTCTTCCAGGAGAAGGACTTCATCTACGTTCACTCGCCTGAGATCACTTGCAGCGATGCAGAGGGCGCCGGCGAGATGTTCCAGGTGACCACGCTCGACCTCGACAATCTGCCAAGAGACGAACAGGGCAAGATCGATTACAGCAAGGACTTCTTCGGCAAAAAGGCCAACCTCACAGTATCGGGTCAGCTCGAAGGTGAGATAATGGCACTCGCGTTCCGCAACATTTATACATTCGGCCCTACATTCAGAGCCGAGAATTCAAACACAGCCAGACACGCATCGGAGTTCTGGATGATGGAGCCTGAGATGGCATTCTGCGACATCAACGGCAACATGGACCTGGCCGAGGAGATGATCAAATATATCATCAGCTATGTTCTCGAACATTGCCCTGAAGAGATGCAGTTCTTCAACTCATTTATCGACAAGGGGCTTCTTGAGAGACTCGACCACATAGTGAACTCAGACTTCGCGCGCATCACATACACCGAGGCGGTAGACATACTGCAGAAATCGGGCAAGAAGTTCGATTATCCGGTAGAGTGGGGACTCGAGCTGCAGACAGAGCACGAGCGTTACCTCACCGAAGAGGTCTTCAAAAAGCCGATGTTCGTCATCAACTATCCTAAGGACTGCAAGGCCTTCTACATGAGGCTCAACGATGACGGCAAGACTGTCGCGGCGATGGATATGCTGGTTCCGGGAGTCGGCGAGATCATCGGCGGAAGCCAGAGAGAAGAGCGTTACGATGTCCTCGTTAAGAGGATCAAAGAGCTCGGCCTCGATGAAGACACCTATGATTGGTATCTCGATCTTCGCAGATACGGCGGCGTGTTCCATTCGGGATACGGCCTCGGCTTCGACAGGATCCTCATGTACCTTACGGGCATGAACAACATCAGGGACGTCCAGATGTTCCCAAGGACGCCGGGCAACGCAGAGTTCTAGGCGGACATAGAAAAAGTTAGTTAACGGTCGGCGTGGATGCGGGCCGGAGTAATCAAGGATATAAAAGACAAAGCAACATATATTACCAGGAGGAACACATGAAAGGCTATTCAAGCGACAAGATCCGTAACATCGTGCTGCTCGGACATGGCGGCACAGGCAAGACCACCTTCCTTGAAGCGGGTCTGCTGAAGACAAAAGTCATCAGCAGACTGGGCAAGGTAGAGGATGGCAACACAGTATCCGACTACGAAAAGATGGAGATCGAAAAGGGATACACCATCAACCAGACACTCGTGCCTGTTGAGTATAACGGCACAAAACTCAACTTCATCGACACACCGGGATTCTTCGACTTCGCAGGAGAGGCAAGAGCTGCTCTTTCGACAGGCGCTACAGCGATCATCATGGTAGACGCTTCCTCGGGCATCCAGGTAGGTACAGAGAAAGCTTGGGATCTCGTAAAAGAATACAACGCCCCGACATTCTTCCTGATCAGCAAAACTGATAAGGACAACATCGATGTAGACGGAGTTATCTCCGAGCTTCAGGACAAGTTCGGAACAGCATGCGTCACACTCGAAGACAAGGATGCTCTCAATGAGGCAGTAGCCAGCGCAGACGAAGAGCTCATGGAGAAGTTCTTCGAGGGTGAAGAGTTCACAGATGAGGAGTTCGCAAACGGACTCGCAACAGGAATCCACAATGGCGACATCATGCCTATCCTCAAGGTCTGCAGCCTTACAGGCGACGGAGTTGAGGAAGCACTCGACGCTCTTTGCAAATACGTTCCAAAGCCTGAGACAGTAGTCACAAAGGCAAAGGATGCAGATGGCAATGACATCGAGATCAAATGCGATCCAAACGGCGATCTGGTACTCTTCATTTTCAAGACACTCGCAGACCCGTTCCTCGGCAAGATCTCATACGCCAAGGTTGTATCCGGCACACTCAAGTCCGGAAGCGATGTGTACAACCCACGTTCAGAAAAGGCTGAGAAGCTCGGATCCATCTTCTTCGTAAGAGGAAAGAGCCAGGAGAACACAGATACAGTAGCTGCCGGCGACCTCGTAGCTCTCGGCAAGCTCCAGAACACAAAGACAGGCGATACACTCTGCAGCAAAGCTAAGCAGGTAACCATCGAGCCTATCAACTTCCCTAACCCTTGCTACTTCGTCGCGGTAGAAGCTGCTGACAAGAACGAGGACGAGAAGATGGCACAGGGCCTCTCCAGACTCATGGAAGAAGATCCTACATTCGTGCTCGAGAGAAACGCTGAAACACATCAGACTCTGCTCGGCGGCCAGGGAGACATCCAGCTCGGTATCATCCAGGCTAAGCTCAAAGACAGATACGGAGTCAGCGTAAATGTGGTTCCTCAGAAGATCGCTTACAGAGAGACCATCAAGGGCAACTCCGATGTTCAGGGTAAGCACAAGAAGCAGTCCGGTGGTGCAGGACAGTACGGTGATGTACATATCAGATTCAGCCCATCCCAGGAGGAAGGACTCGAATTCAGCGAAGAGCTCTTCGGCGGATCAGTTCCTAAGAACTACGTTCCTGCAGTTGAGAAGGGACTTCTCGAGTGCATGGACAAGGGACCTCTCGCAGGCTGCAAAGTACAGAACATCAAGGCAGTTCTCTATGACGGTTCTTATCACGAAGTAGACTCCAACGAAGTATCCTTCAAGATCGCTGCTTCGCTCGCGTTCAAGAAGGGTATCGTAGAGGCTAAGCCATGCCTGCTCGAGCCTATCATGAAGCTCGACATCACTGTTCCTGAGCAGTATGTAGGCGCTGTAATGGGCGACCTCCCTAACAGAAGAGGCGTTGTTCTCGGTATGGACCCTGTAACAGGTGGATCCACACTTCACGCTGAGGTACCTCAGGCGGAGACATTCGACTACGCTATCGCGCTCAGATCGATGACTCAGGCAAGAGGCTCCTTCGACATCGAGTTCGCAAGATACGCAGAGCTTCCAAGCAACCTCGCAGATAAGGTTATCGCTGCATACAAGGCAAGTCAGGAAGAGAAATAAATCGAAAGCTTTCTGCTTTGATCAAATCAGTTTTATAGAAATGAGCCCTTTTCTGTTCGGGAAAAGGGCTCTTCTTATTCCGACAAAACAACAATAAAAGCCCGTCGAATCCTCGTTTTTGTCATGGGATTTTAATAAACCGGTTTATTAATATGCGTTTTTGGGCTATAGTATAGATGGGTAACAATTGAATCGTTTAATGCTTAAGGAGGAAGTGAAACATGAAAAAGAAACTCGCATTATTGCTCAGTCTCGCTATGGTGCTCACATTTACTCTTGCAGCTTGCGGAAGCAATAGCGGCGCAGATCTTTCGGACAGCCAATTCGTAGGCGACTGGGTCGCTCAGTCAGTAGCTGTAGGTGATGAAGCCGGAGAACTTGATGGAGATGGTACATACACACTTACACTGAACGGCGACGGCACAGGCCGGTTCGTATCGCAGGTGGTAGGCGAAGAAGATGAGGTTTCGGACATCACCTGGGAACTGACAGATGAGGGATTCAAGACCAAGGGCGACACAAAGCTGAAATTTACGGATAATGGCGATGGAACTATTTCCGCGAAAGTTATCGGCGTTAGTCTCATTTTCGTAAGGCCTGGTGAATTAGGGCCGGACGATGGAGCTCCGGACATCGGAACTCAGTGGGGCTATATGGGACAGGATCCTGTAGAGTGTGCTGTTTGGCAGTACCTCGCAGAGGATGTTGCTTCAGAATACGGACCTGATGACAAGACAGACATCGTAAGCGTACCTGTTGTATCGATCATCAAGACAGAGGAAGGCGAGGACGGAGACACTCATATCAGCGGCGACTTCTGGGTTTACAATTATAAGATCAACGGAGATACACTTGAGTGTGTATCCGGCGGTTCGCACCCTGGCATGGCACACGTTGCCAAGGATGGAGACACTTACAAAGTTGTCGACTTTGAAGGGGTGAAGGACGGCGGAGACTTCGAGCCATCCGCAAAGGAGATCTTCGGAGATGACTACGATAAGTTCACTGAGATCAATGGTGACTCCGATGCTCGTGAAGCTCTGAGAGCTCAGGGCCTTGCTGATTACGTAAAGACCAACGGGCTCGCTGTTACCAAGTATCAGGATGAAGGCTGGGATCCGGTAGAACTGGCTCTCTAAGCTGATTCACTTAAAAGAAAAAAGTGTAATAAGAATAGCCTGCTCCCGTAAGGGGCAGGCTGTTTTAGTTCCTTACTTGATGTCAGCTTTCATGCTAAGACAAATATGCGCGTATTGCGTCGCTTAAGTTGGAGGCGCCGAGTATCGCTATCCCATCCTGCGATCCATGAGGAAGATTGCGCTCAGGCAATATTACTGCTTCGTAGCCGAGGCGCGATGCTTCCTGCACTATGCGATCCGCATTCGGGACCGACCTTAAGTGGCCTGTGAGCCCTACTTCTCCGACGGCGACTATCCTGCGCCTTGCGGATCTGCCTGTAAATGAGCTGTATATGGCAAGGGCGGCGGCGAGATCGGTCGAAGTGCTTCCGGTGTTCATTCCGCCAACGACATTCACATATACATCGTGATCGAGCAAGCTTATACCGGCTTTTTTCTCAAGAACGGCGAGTATCATGTTGAGCCGGTTCTGACTTATGCCAATGGCTGTCCTGCGAGCGAAGCCGACATTGGCTCTGGTGACCAGGGCCTGTATCTCAAAGAAGACCGGTCTGCTGCCTTCATAGACTGCAGAGATCACCGAACCCTCTTCGCTGCCCGTGCTTTCAATAAGGCTGCCCGAGAGGTCGGGCACCTCTATCATGCCTTCGGCTGTCATCCTGAAAGCGCCTATCTCGTCAGTAGTCCCGAAGCGATTCTTGAAAGAGCGTACTATCCTAAGATCTCTGTCGCGCTCACCGCTGAAACTGAGCACGCAGTCCACCATATGTTCTATGGTCTTCGGACCGGCGAGCTCGCCTGACTTTGTTACATGCGCCACTATAAATACCGGCACGTCGTTGTTTTTCGCGTATCTTATCAGCTGTCCCGAGCATTCCCGTATCTGCGTGAGACTTCCCGCGACAGAATCGGCCGAAGCCGAGTACATAGTCTGTATAGAATCTATTATGAGAAAACATGGCTTCAGCTCTTCACATGTCGCCATGATATTTTCCATGTTTGTCTCAGGATATATGTAGAGCGAATCGCTTATACTGCCAAGAACTCTATCCGCTCTCATCTTTACCTGTTCTTCGGACTCCTCGCCGCTCACATACAAAACCGCGCCGTTTTTTTCGGCGATCCTGCCCGCGGCCTGAGCTATCAGTGTCGACTTGCCTATGCCGGGCTCTCCGGATATAAGAGTAAGTGAACCCGGTACGATGCCACCTCCAAGTACACGGTCAAGCTCTGAAAGTCCTGAGGAAATGCGTGTGTAGTCGCGCGTTCCCACTTTTCCCAGTTTTACAGGGCGCGATTCGCTGCCGAGTCTTCTTCGGCTATCGTCTTTAGCTTCTTCTATCGGAGCCACTTTGTGCTCAACTATCGTGTTCCACGCGCCGCAATAAGAGCACTGCCCCTGCCAGGCAGTGTACTCGTTGCCGCATTCTGTACACATGAATACTGTTTTAGCTTTCTTTGCCATTGCTGCCCTCTGCATCCTTGTTCCTTTTCGCCGCCGGCTTTCTTACGCTATCCAGCTCAAACCAGAAATCCGATCCTTTGCCTTCCTCGCTCTCTACTCCGTATTTGGCGTTATGGAGATTGAGTATGCCCTTTACTATGGAAAGCCCCAGACCGGTTCCTTCGATGCCGAGCCTGTGGTTGGCTGAAGTCCTGTAATACTTATCCCACACGTGGCTTATTTCATCCGAAGGGATACCCATTCCGTGGTCTATGCAGTGGAATGTTATCTTGCGGGAAGCTTTCACAAGCCGTATGTCTACGAACTTATTTTCTCCTGAGTATTTGACGGCGTTGGATACGAAATTGGTCATCACCTGCATCAGCCTGCTCCTGTCGCCGACCACGTAAGTCGGTTTGCAAGGATGGAACTGTATCTCAAAGTCTTCGGAGTCCTGAAGTACCCGGAAGCTCTCATATACATCTTGCGCAGCTTCCGTCAGATCGAAGGTTTCCATATGGAGCTCGACGTTGTTGGACTGAAGATTTGATACCGAAAGCATGTCGGAGACGAGCCTGTTGAGCCGCTCGGTCTCAGAAATGATGATCTGAAGATCGGCATTGCGCTTATCCTTGTCGTCGCCCGAAATATCTATGATCTTCTCCGCGTATGATCTTATCATTGTCAGCGGAGTTTTGAGGTCGTGGGATACGTTTGCGATGATCTCCTTTTGGTAGAAGTCGGTCTTTTCCATTTCATAGGAAGCCTTGTTCAAAGCCCGGGCCAGTTCTTTGGTCTCGGTGAACTGAGATCCGTCGAATTTGGCATCGTAATTGCCCTTGGAAAGCTCGGCGGCAGCCTTCGTAATATTCTCGATCGGGTCTGTTATCCTGCCGGACAGGGCATACGCGAGAAGGAAGGACACCGCAAGCACTATAAGCGAAACATATATAAGAAGATCCTTAAGTATCCTGATCGTGACTTCGTCCGGATGGAGCGGAGCGATAATATAGATAAGACTCGGCTCAGCCGGCGAGCTGATATATGACGCGTAAATAAGTCGAGGGTTAGATCCTTCCACTACGGATTCCGTAACGCTGTCGCTGTCTGATTCGACCAGCTTTACGAGTATCCTGTCGATGTCACTCGAGAACATTCCCGTGTCCCTTACGGAGCGAGTACCATCGTACTCCATGACTTGCTCGTGAGAAGCTATACGGACGTAGATGCCGTTGGAGCCCGCTGTCTGCACAGCATAGGAGTCGAAATTCTCTCTGTCCTGGCGGAACTCTGTCTTGAGCGCCTCGGCGGTAGGGATCACATCCTGCGACCTTGCCTTTTCAAAGTAGGTGCTAATGAAGAAGTTGGAGAGACACCAGAGCACAAAAACCAGAAACAGCGCAAACAAGACGAACGAGAACAATGTCGTTGTCTTTATGCTGTTTACATCAAATCGCTTTTCTTTATTGCCCGGGATATCCGCCATCGGTCTCCTTTAATCTTCGTATTCGAACTTATAACCCACACCTCGCATGGTAACGATGAATTTTCTGTAAGGTCCAAGACAGTTTCTAAGGTTCTTTACATGCGTGTCGATAGTCCTGTCATCCCCGAAGAAATCATAGCCCCAGATGTCCTCGAGAAGTTTCTCTCTCGAGAGAGCGATGTTTTTGTTCTGGATCATATAGAAGAGCAGATCGTATTCCTTAGGTGTAAGCTCTACGCGTTTGCCGTCGACGCTGATAGTGCGCGCCTGCATGTTTACTTCAAGGCCTTCGAATTTCTGTATTGGCTTGGCGGTCCTGGCCGAAGCATCGGTGCGGTTCAGCACCGCGTTGACCCTTGCCATGAGTTCCTTTGGGCTGAACGGCTTGACAACATAGTCGTCTATCCCCAGCTCAAATCCGAAGAGCTTGTCATACTCCTCACCGCGGGCCGAGAGCATGATAACAGGTATGCTCTTTATCTTCTGTATTTCTTTGACCGCGCTGAATCCGTCGAGTTTCGGCATCATGATGTCCATGATTATCAAGTCGTAATCGTTGAGCTTGACCATGCCTATGGCGCTCATGCCGTCGGCAGCTTCTTCAGCGGTGTATCCGCTGAACTCCGCGTACTCTTTTATGACCTCGCGGATCTTCTCTTCATCATCCACGATAAGTATCTTTTTCATAAATAATCTCCTGTTTTGTCGTTTGCTTTTCGCCGCATTCTCTACGGCAGTCTAATCATAGTTATTGTATCACACCGCATCCTAAACGACCACCGCAAGGAAGACCTTACTGAATTGACATTACTTGTTTTTTACTAGTAAAATTAAAGTGTGTGTTTTGAAAGGAATATGCGTGATGGAAAACAAGAAAAAGATAGAAAAAACGATCCCTATCATAATGGTTGCTCTGGTGCTGGCCATACTTATATTTGGCAGCATCTGGGTCGCTACGTCCGCTTCCAAAGATACTGACAAGGCGGTGCGTGCGGTAAGCCACATGTTCATGGAAGAGCTGGTCGGGCGCCGTGAGCAGGTGGTCGCATCCAATCTGCAGAGCAATATAGATACCATAGAGACTGCTGTAGATCTTCTGACAGACAGTGATCTCAGCAGCGTTGAAAACCTTCAGGCATATCAGAGGAGGATGAGGTCTCTCTATCACCTCGATAAGTTCGCGTTCGTAGGCGAGAGCGGGACTATATACACAGCGGATGGACCTCAGGATAATATAGACGAGTATTCATTCGACTATAAGAACCTGACTGAGCCTGACATCTCCATATTCAATCTCAACACCGCAGAGAAGAAAGCAGTCATCGCCGTACCTATCAAAGGAAAGAAGCTAGGGGAAGAAGACCTCAAAGTCTGTTTCATGGAGATAGATATGGCAGAAATGTTAAAGGGCGCCTCCATGGAATCCAGTGAGGATGACGCCACATTCTGCAATATTTACACAACCGATGGTATCGCGCTCAGCAACACCATTCTCGGAGGGCTTGCGGTAGAGGACAATCTGCTCGTAGCGCTTCAGCATGCAGATATGGAAAAGGGCAAGAGCTATGAAGATGTGGAAAGTGATTTCAAGAATCTCGAACGTGGCGAAGTGGCGTTCACTTATGACGGGATCAAAGAGACACTTACATATACTCCAATTGATGGGACAGACTGGATGCTCACGTACCTCATTCGTGAAAGCGTAATAAGCGACAACATAGGCTCCATCTCCAGGGCTACTGTGCTGAGAGGACTCATGCAGACCGCGCTTACTGCATTAGTACTGATCGCGATGTTCATGTATATCCTGAGGCAAAACCGCAAGAACGCGGAGGTGCTTGCTGAGAGAGAAGCCGAAGAGGCCGCTAACAGGGCCAAACAGGAGGAGATGGAGAAGCAATTAGAACTCCAGAACGAACTCCTTTCGCAGAAGGCTCATGGTGAACAGCAGCGCAATCTCATCACGGCCCTCAGCTCAGACTACAGGAGTGTTTACCTGCTTTCACTTGATAAGGATCGCGGCATCTGCTATCAGTCGAGGAAAGATCTTAATGGCTTTAAAGCCGGCGAAGAATTCAATTACCTCGAAGCGGTCACCAATTACTGCAACACATATGTGTGCGAGCAGTACAGAGAGGATTTCCTGAAATTCATACAGCCTGAGAATTTGAGGGAAGAACTGAAAGACCATCTTGTTATAAACTTCAAATACATGATCAATGTCGATGGCGAAGAATCATGGGAGACCTTGAAGTTTGCCGGAGTACGTCATCCGGAAGACCGTGACGATGGAATGATACACAGCGTAGGCGCATGCTTCGTTGATGTTGATGAAGAGACGAAAGAATCACTCAGGCAGAATGAAATACTGAGTGATGCTCTGAGTACCGCGGAAGAGGCAAACAGAGCAAAGACTGCATTCCTTTCCAACATGAGCCATGAGATAAGGACTCCGATGAACGCCATCATCGGACTGGACACTATAGCTCTCAATGATGAGGAGACACCGGAGAAAACAAAGGGATATCTCAGACAGATCGGAGATTCCGCCGAGCATCTTCTGGGACTCATCAACGACATACTCGATATGTCCCGCATAGAGTCGGGTCGCATCAACATAAAGAATGAGGAGTTCTCATTCTCCAAACTGCTTGAGTCGATCAACACCATTATGGTCGGTCAGTGTAAAGACAAAGGAGTCGAGTATCAGTGCCGTATCAACGGCAGCATAGATGATAATTACATAGGCGATATGATGAAGCTCCGTCAGGTGCTCATCAATATTCTCGGCAATGCCGTTAAGTTCACACCGGCAGGCGGAAATGTCGATTTCTTAGTAGAGAGAACTGCCAAGTACGAGAACCGCTCGACGCTGCAGTTCACGATCAAAGACACCGGTATCGGCATGAGCAAGGAATTCCTTCCTAAGCTCTTTGACGCCTTCGCGCAGGAAGATTCATCTACGACCACTAAATATGGTAGTTCGGGCCTCGGCATGGCGATCACAAAGAATATCGTCGAGCTCATGAACGGAGAGATCAAGGTAGAGAGTGAAAAGGGCAAGGGAAGTACTTTCCGCGTTACCGTTACTCTAATGAACGCGGCAGATCATGACGAGGTAAAGGAATATGAAGTTAAGCCTGGCGAGATGAGCGTTCTGGTAGTGGACGATGACCCGATCGCCTGCGAACATGCAAAGCTGGTGCTTGGAGAGGTGGGCATCGCGGCAGAGACAGCTCTGTCAGGAGAGGAAGCTGTCGAAATGGTGAAGCTTAAAAACGCTCGCCGTGAGCTCTTCAACCTCATCCTGGTCGACTTGAAGATGCCGGAAATGGACGGAGTCGAGACGTCCAGAAGGATCCGCGAGATAACAAGTGATAAGTCAGCGATCATCATAATTACCGCGTACCGCTGGGATGACGTCCTTGATGAGGCGGTCAAAGCCGGCGTCGATAGCTTCATAGCTAAACCGCTCTTTGCCACATCAGTGCTCGAAGAGTTCAAGGCGGCGATGACAAGAAAGGGCATAGCGTCTGATGATCATGAAGGCACAGACCTTGCGGGCAGGCACATACTGGTCGCCGAAGATATGGAAATCAACGCGCAGATCATGATGATGGTATTGAAGGCGAGAGATATGGATGCCGATCTTGCTGTCAACGGCAAGATAGCGGTAGAGATGTTTGAATCGCACGAGCCTGGATACTACGATGCCATCCTGATGGATATGAGGATGCCTGAGATGGACGGACTTGAAGCTACACGCAGGATACGTGCTCTTGACAGACCTGACGCCACAGAGATCCCTATCATCGCGTTCACTGCTAACGCATTCGACGAGGATGTCCAGAGGAGCCTGCAGGCAGGTCTCGATGCGCATCTTTCAAAGCCTGTACATCCGGAATCCCTGTACAAGACGCTTGAAAGTCTCATAAAGGACTGACGTTACCATAAAAATCACATAATCTTTACACGATTGCCCCTAATCTTGTTTGCATTTTTGTACAAAAAAATAGTATAATAAGACGACTATAGGGGGGATTCAATGTTTAAAGTGGGAGATTACATCGTATATCCAATGTACGGTGCGGGTGTGATCACAGATGTCGTTGAAAAGGACTTTCTGGGTGAAACTCGCACGTATTATAATGTCTCACTTCCATATTGCCGCATGGAGGCATCGGTGCCTGTTGACAACAGCGAAAAACTCGGTGTAAGGCACATAATCGATCCCGTTCGTATAGAAGAAGTCGTATGCGTCCTTAAGGACGAGACCGAGAAGATGAATCCCAACTGGAACAAGAGGTATCGCGAGAATACCGAGAGGATGCAGACGGGAGACATATTGGAGGTGGCGGCGGTAGTAAGAAATCTCGTCAGGACAGACAGAAAGAAACCTCTGTCTACCGGAGAAAAGAAGCTTCTCAGTACCGCCAAACAAATCCTTGAGAGCGAACTCGTATATTCGGGCGGATACACGATGGAAGAAGCCGACGAGCTGGTTGAATTAAACATATAGTAATTGGAAGGATCAAGGTTTAAAGCTACATACGCAATAATAGTAGCAGCAGGAAAGGGCAGCCGCATGGGCATCAAAGTGCCTAAGCAGTTGCTCTCTTTTGATGGCTCGACTGTGCTGGAGACTTCAGTAAGGGCTTTTAGCTGCAGGGCGGATATCGATGGTGTCGTCATCGTATCTCCAAAGGACGGCTCCCTTGATGAGATCTATTCCGAGATAGCAGACAGGGTATCGGACGAACATAAAAAGAAAATTATCATTACTCGAGGCGGCTCTGAAAGATCGGGCTCTGTCATAGCGGGGCTTTCGGCGGCCTCGAAGGCAGCCGCAAAAGAAGGAATAAGTGAAGAGGACATCATGGTGATGATCCATGACGCGGCAAGGCCCGGCATCAGTGATGAGATAATTGATGATTGCTTTGAAGCGATGGAGCACTTCGATGCGGCTGCTGCCGCAATCCCTTCAACTGATTCAGTTCGCATGATTTCCAATGCTCCATTGAAAGGAGAGCCTTCTTATCCTATAATAACGAGTGCGCATGTCGACAGGAACATGATATTCCTGATGCAGACACCGCAGTGCTTCAGGCTTTCGGATATTCGATCCGCGTATGTGGAAACATATCTGGACGAGTTCGCTGCCACAGACGATGCGTCGGTGGCTGAACGCGCCGGCATCAGAGTCGCTCTCGTGAGAGGCTCTAAAGCCAACAATAAGATCACGACGAAAGAGGATATACATATGGATAGCAGAGTAGGCTGCGGATATGATGTCCATCGCCTTGTCCCGGGAAGACCGCTTATACTGCTCGGGACCCCTATCCCCGCCAGGCTCGGGCTGGACGGACATTCAGACGCTGACGTTGCGGCGCACGCTCTGATGGACGCGCTGCTCGGGGCTGCCGCACTTGGAGATATAGGCAGACATTTTCCGGACACTGATGATAAATACAAGGGCGCTGATTCCATGAAGCTGCTCGCCGAGGTGAAAGACAAGCTCGGCAGCGCGAGGATAATCAACGTGGATGTGACCATCATTGCCCAGGCACCAAAACTGGCGCCGTATATAGATCAGATGAGAACTAATGTATCAAAGACTCTGGGAATACCGGAATCAGCGGTCAATGTAAAAGCGACCACTGAAGAGGGTCTCGGGTTTACAGGCAGAGGCGAGGGCATAGCCGCTCAGGCCGTCTGCATGATAGAAGGGAGCTTTTAAAAAATGAGATTATCGAGGACACACCTCAAAACACTTCGCGAAGCACCGGCTGACGCGACACTTGAAAGCCATAAGTTGCTCGTAAGAGCCAACATGATAAAGCAGGAGGCGGCAGGCCTCTATATGTTCCCGAAACTGGGATGGAGAGTAGTTCGCAAGATCGAAGAAATAGTAAGAGAGGAGATGGACTACATCGATTGCCAGGAGATCCATATGCCTCATGTCAATTCCGCCGATCTCTGGCAGGAAACAGGCAGATGGTACGCATACGGACCTGAACTCTGGAGGATACAGGATCGCAGCGGCAATGACTTCATACTCAATCCTACTTGCGAGGAGATGTTTACGGACTTCGTGCGTAAGGAGTTCTCATCCTACAAGGAGCTTCCTTTCTCACTTTATCAGATCCAGTTCAAATACAGAGATGAAGCGCGCCCACGCTACGGACTCCTCAGGACCAGAGAGTTCATCATGAAGGACGCGTACTCATTTGATGCTACAGAAGAAGATCTTCATACTGCATATATGAGGCAGTATCACGCATACGAAAAGATCTTCACACGCTGCGGTCTTGACTACAGGATCGTAGAGGCCGACAACGGCCCGATCGGCGGTTCCAAGTCCCATGAGTTCAGCGCTCTTTCGGACTGGGGAGAGTCTGATATCCTCTACTGCAACGAATGCGGAATGGCCGCGACAGTTGAGAGAGCTGAGTTCAAGGACGAGGCTCCTGTAAAGGAAGAGATGCAGGAACTCCAGGAGGTGTTCACACCGGGCACAAAGACTATCGAGGATGTCTGCGCGTATCTTAAGCTCCCTACAAACAGATCCATCAAGGCTCTGATGTTCATTACATATGATGACGACCTGCAGCCAAAGGACTACGTATCGGTATTTATCAGAGGAGACAGACAGCTCAATATGACCAAGCTCGTCAATGCTCTCAATATCCCTGAGCATCACATCGAGTTCGCGGATGAGAACGAGATGGGGCCGGCGACCGGCATCGTAGGCGGATTCACCGGGCCTGTCGGACTAAAAAACTGCGTGGTAGTTGTTGACTCCGAGCTCAAGGATACAGTCAACATGTGCGCGGGAGCGAATAAGGAAGACCACCACCTTCTCGGCGTATGCTACGGCAGAGACTATACGGGAGACATCGTTACGGACATCAAAGAGCTTCAGGAAGGAGATCCTTGTCCGCACTGCGGCAAGCCGGTCAGCTTCAGACGTGGTATCGAAGTCGGTCAGGTCTTCAAGCTCGGTCTCAAGTATTCCGAGAGCATGAACGCTACGTTCAAGGACGAGAGCGGCAAGGATCATCCATACTGGATGGGCTGCTACGGCATCGGTGTCACAAGGACGATGCAGGCTATAGCAGAGCAGCATCACGACGACAAGGGCATCATCTGGCCGGTCGCTGTTGCTCCTTATCACGTGATCGTGACCGTGGTGAAGTCGGCTGACGAGACTCAGAAGGCTCTCGCTTATGACATAGAGGAAAAGCTTACAAGAATGGGTGTTGAAGTAATGGTTGATGACCGTGACGAGAGACCGGGAGTCAAGTTCAACGACGCAGACCTTATCGGCATACCGGTCAGGATCACCGTGGGCAAGCTCGCAGGCGAAGGCAAAGTGGAGTACAAACTCCGCCGCGAGAGCGAACTCGAGGTGCTGACTGCCGAGGAAGCCATCGCAAAGGCAAAGGCGCTGGTTGATGAGGAAGGCGACGGAAGATATCTATTCAAAAACCTTTCAGAGGAGACCATGAAGTCCCACTAAAACGGATCGTCCTCTGTCTGATAGACTAAAAAACGGGCACCGGTCAAGGCCGGTGCTCTTTTGAAAAAAGCATCATCGGAGATCATCGGAAGCAAACATGAATATGCTGCTTGAACTGTTCATAGTATTCTTTAAACTCGGCGCCTTCACCATAGGCGGCGGTGTTGCCATGCTTCCGCTTCTCCAGAACACACTGATCGAAGAAAAGAAGTGGTTCACGGAAGAAGAATTCATGGACGTGGTCGCGGTAACGCAAAGCCTGCCGGGCGTCATAGCCGTTAATATGGCGACATATGTGGGCTATAAGAAGAAAGGCTTTGCAGGCTCGGTGGTCTCCACTATCGGGGTCGTGCTCCCATCATTTGTACTGATACTCATCATGGCGAGGGCAATATCCTTTGCCGGGGATAATAGTGTCATTAAGGGAGCAATGGCGGCACTGAGAGCTACCGCGCTCGGACTTATCGCAGTAGCGATATTCCAGCTTGCTCCGGTTGCCATCAAGAATAAATGGGCGGTATTATCCGCGGTAGCGAGTTTTGTGATGATAATCGTATTCGATATCAACACAGCTTACGTTATCCTTATCTTTCTGGTGCTCGGCATTGCGAGCGCGCTGGTCGGAAGCAAAAGGATAAAAAAAGATGAAGAGGGAGGTGATCCGAAGTGATCTACTGGAACCTCTTTATCGCATTCGCGAAAGTAGGGCTGCTCGGATACGGTGGCGGCCTTGCGATAGTCAGACTCATATACGACAGCGTACAGCCGTTCATCGATATGAGTCCCGAGGCCTTCGCGAACATAGTCGCGATAGCCCAGATCACCCCGGGCCCGGTCTCGCTGAATACTGCAACTTATGTAGGGTATGAATCAGCCGGCCTGGCCGGAGCTTTGACGGCATCGTTCGGCGTAATACTTCCTACCTTCATACTGGTAAGCATAGTCGCCCGGGCTATACAGAAATTCAGAAACAGCATAGTGGTGAACGGGGCCATACAGGGCATAAGACCGATAACGATAGGCCTTGTCGCTTCAGCTGTGGTCATCCTGGCTGTCCCGTCCATTGCCGGAGAGGGGAGACTCGGGACCGGACTCGCAAAGATGATAGGCGCTGCCGAAGGGTCGGGACTGATCGGATTCCTTCAGAACTCGCCGGTAGATATCATCTCGGTCCTTATACTAATCGTGACCGTTGTGCTGGTGGCTAAGTTCAAGAAAAGTCCGTTCGCCGTTCTGCTGATAATGGGGTGCATCGGAGCCGTACTTGGTGTATCATAACGTAGTAAATGTGAAAGATAATAACTGAAAAAATATTGGAGGGACTTTTTAATGCAAGTCTATAATACGCTCACAAACAGGAAAGAAGAATTTGTACCTATCGAACCGGGCAAAGTCAGAATGTATGTCTGCGGTCCAACGGTATATAACTTTTTCCATATTGGAAACGCCAGGCCTTTTGTCGTATTCGATACGCTCAGAAGGTATTTCAAATTCAGAGGATACGAAGTAAAGTTCGTTCAGAACTTCACTGACGTGGATGACAAGATCATCAACAGAGCCAAGGAGGAAGGCATCACTGCTCCTGAGGTATCCGAGAAGTATATCAAGGAGTACTTCAATGACGCGGAGGCACTCAATGTGCTCAAGGCTGATGTGCATCCTAAGGTGTCCGAACATATCCCTGAGATCATCGCTTTCGTTCAGACTCTGATCGACAAGGGTTACGCGTACGAGGCGGACGGAGATGTCTACTATTCGACACGTAAGTTCCCTGAATACGGCAAGCTCTCCGGACAGAACATCGATGACCTCGAAAGCGGCGCTCGTATCGCGATCGGCGAGGTAAAAGAGGATCCGCTCGACTTCGCGCTTTGGAAGGCTCGTAAAGAGGAATCTGAGATAGCTTGGGAATCACCATGGGGCATGGGAAGACCGGGTTGGCATATCGAGTGCTCGACCATGGCAAAGAAGCACCTCGGCGACACTATCGACATCCACGGCGGCGGACAGGATCTCACATTCCCTCATCACGAGAACGAGATAGCTCAGTCCGAAGCTTGCAACGGAGTGCCTTTCGCGCACTACTGGATGCATAACGGATACATCAATGTGGACGGAAAGAAGATGTCCAAGTCGCTCGGCAACTTCTTTACGGTAAGAGACATCCGTGAGCAGTACAGCGGAGACGTTATCAGATTCTTCCTGCTAAGCGGCCACTACAGAAGCCCGATCAACTTCTCTGACACTCTTATGGAGCAGTCCAAGCAGGGCTATGAGAGAATAGCGACAGCGATCGAGACTCTCGAGTTCCTGATCCAGAACGGTACGGATGAACCGATGGAGGCAGAAGCTGACAAGATCGCTTCCCTCGATAAGTTCAAAGAGAAGTTCATCGAAGTGATGGACGACGACCTCAATACAGCTGACGGTATCGCGGCGATCTTCGAACTGGTATCGGAGATCAACCTCGATGTAAAGGATGGAGCTTCGAAGTCATTCGCTAAGGAGGCTCTCGCCAGGATCAAGGAGCTTACCGATGTGCTCGGTATATTCAGCGGAGAGGATGAAGAGGAAGGCCTCGGAGATGACATACAGGCACTGATCGACGAGAGACAGGCTGCTCGTAAAGAAAAGAACTGGGCTCGCGCTGACGAGATCAGAGACCAGCTTGCCGCGATGGGCATCACTCTCAAGGATACGCCGCAAGGAGTTCAGGTAATACGTAATTAGTTGATATGCGGCGCCATTACACCTCTTACAGAGTACGGCTCTCGCCTCGCTGCGGCTATACGCAGCGGTACTAAGCTCTGTCGGCGCCCACGGCTTGCCAATCGCTAAGTACCGGCTACCGCAGAGCCTCTGTGCGAGGTGTAACGGCGCCGTTAATTAGCCGTATATTAAAGGAAAAATGAGTAGAGCAGATAAACTTTTCATTAATATGTGTCAGGACATACTGGATCACGGATTCAGTACTGAAGGCATGCCTGTACGTCCGCGCTGGGAGGATGGCACTCCGGCGCACACGATAAAGAACTTCGGAGTCGTCAATCGCTACGATCTTTCGGAGGAGTTCCCGGCATTGACGCTTCGTCCTACCGCTATAAAGCTCGCGACAGATGAGATGCTGTGGATATGGCAGAAGAAGTCGAACAGGATCGAGGATCTCAGGAGCCATGTGTGGGACGAGTGGGCAGACGAGAACGGTACTATTGGCAAGGCCTACGGCTACCAGATGGCGAAGAAATTCAAGTTCAAACAGGGTGTGATGGACCAGGTGGATAATGTGCTCTGGTGCCTGAAGAACGACAGATATTCAAGGCGTATCATGACCAACATGTACAACTTTGAGGATCTCTCGGAGATGAGACTCGAGCCATGCGCTTACTCCATGACATTTAACGTGAAGGGAGACACGCTCAATGCAATACTCAATCAGAGGTCGCAGGATATCCTCGCGGCCAACAACTGGAACGTGGTGCAGTACTCTGTGCTTCTGATGATGATGGCTCAGGTGTCAGGCCTAAAGGCGGGCGAACTTGTCCACGTGATCTCGGATGCTCACATATACGACAGACATGTGGATATCATAAAAGAGCTGATATCTCGGCCCCAGTACGATGCGCCTAAAGTGACGCTCAATCCGGATGTAAAGAACTTCTACGACTTCACTCCTGAGGATGTGATCGTGGAGAATTATCATCACGGTGAACAGATAAGGAACATACCTGTGGCAGTCTGATATATGCGATTCAAACGCCTGAATAGTTATCGTAATAATACTTTAACTTATCTTAGCAAGAATTCCCCCATCCTCTACAGGTGGCGGGATGAATTGCATGGCGAAAAGCAAACACTTGTTCTCACAATCTAAATATGGTATACTAAAGCATCCAATAAACGAGGCCTTATCCGGCCGGGCCATACGCAGGCATGAGTGCGCAAGGATGCAAAA
>CADBXM010000003.1 GCA_902798745.1 uncultured Eubacteriales bacterium | reverse complement strand
AAGCCCAGTCCAGTACAAGACTGAAATGGGCTTTGTATAGCTTTTTTAAACTGTCTACTTTCTGTTGACTAGTTCAGTTTTACGCGGGGATGGTTTTTTATTGCCTGTGGAAATCATTCATATGCAGAAAATATGTAAACACTAAAGATATACGTATTTTATTAATCGAAACAGTAGCGTTATTCTAAAAACATGTTTTTTCACATAATATTTGTGGCTATATTGTGAATTTCCACAAATAACGGATGTTCAAATCAGAAAGGGGTGACTGTAATGAGTACAGTATCTGAGTATTTCGGATCGATGGTATTTGATGACAAGGTCATGAGATCGATGCTTTCGGCGGATGTTTACCGCTCGATGAGGAAAACAATAAACCAGGGCAATCCACTGAATCCGGAAATAGCAAATGCTGTAGCCCAGGCTATGAAAAACTGGGCTGTGTCAAAGGGCGCTACGCACTTCACACACTGGTTCCAGCCACTCAACGGAGTAACCGCTGAAAAGCACGACAGCTTTATCCAGACTTCACCTGACGGCGGAGTCATCATGGATTTCTCAGGAAAAGAGCTCATAAAAGGCGAGCCTGATGCTTCATCGTTTCCATCGGGCGGGCTGAGAGCGACCTTCGAGGCAAGAGGCTACACGGCATGGGATCCGACTTCCTATGCATTTATCAGGGGCAAAACTCTCTGTATACCGACAGCTTTCTGTTCATATAGCGGGGAGGCCATGGATGAGAAGACTTCACTTCTAAGATCGATGGACGCACTCAACCTCCAGGCCCTCAAAGTGCTCCATATACTTGGTAATGATTCGGTAAAGAGAGTCCACGCTGTAGTGGGTGCGGAGCAGGAGTATTTTCTTGTTCCTCAGGATCTGTATGAACAGAGACCGGATCTCAGATTCACCGGCAGGACTCTGTACGGGGTCATGCCACCTAAGGGGCAGGAACTGGATGATCACTACTTTGGCCCGATAAAGCCTGAAGTATCCAGTTTCATGGAGGAACTCAACATCGAGCTGTGGAAGCTCGGTGTGCTGGCCAAGACAGAGCACAACGAAGTGGCACCATCTCAGCATGAACTCGCTTGCATATATACAAAAGTAAATGTAACTGCCGATCAAAACCAGCTTGTGATGGAAATGATCAAGAGGATAGCTGAGAGGCATGGATTCGTCGCTCTGCTGCATGAGAAGCCTTTCGGTGGTGTAAACGGCAGCGGCAAGCATAACAACTGGTCACTCTCCACAGACCGTGGCGGTAATCTTTTATCGCCCGGCGACACCCCTCACGATAACGCGCAGTTTCTACTCTTTCTCTGCGCCGTTATCAGGGCGGTGGATGAGTTCCAGGATCTTTTGAGAATATCAGTAGCTTCCGCAAGCAATGATCACAGACTCGGAGCGAACGAGGCTCCGCCGGCTATCATTTCGATATTCCTCGGAGATGAGCTAACGGAAGTGCTTAAGTCCATTGAAGAAGATGTGCCTTATGAGGAACACGAAGAGGTCCTTATGAAGTTGGGAACTGTTGTACTGCCCGGCTTCAGCAGAGACAACACCGACAGAAACAGGACATCACCATTTGCCTTCACCGGAAATAAATTCGAATTCAGGATGCCGGGCTCGATGAGCAGCATCGCTTTTCCAAATGTGGTCATAAACAGCGCCGTAGCGGATTCGCTGGAGCATTTTGCGTCAAAGCTGGAAGGCTCTGATGATCTGATGAAGGATATATATGACCTTGTAAGAGAGACGCTCAAAAAACATGGAAGGATCATCTTCAACGGCGACGGATACAACGATGCCTGGGTCACTGAGGCAGAAAGCCGCGGCCTTTCAAACTACAGAACGACCGCCGACTGCGTTCCACATCTTTTGGACGAAAAGAACGTAAAGATGTTGACAAGGCAGAAGGTGTTCTCGGTGTCTGAGCTTGAATCCAGATGCGAGGTGATGCTTGAGACCTACTGCAAGACTATATGCATAGAAGCGAGGACGATGAGATCGATGGCGATCAAGAGGATCGCTCCGGCATTAGAGAGATATGCTGCGGAGCTTGCACGCAATGCTGCAGATAAAAGAAGTGTTATAGCTGATCTTGAATGCAGATTTGAAGAGAATATGATCGCCTTCCTGTCCAAGCAGACAGACAGCATCTACTCTGATGTCGATAAGCTTGTCGGGATCCTGGATTCACTTAGCAATGAGGATTATGTGAAAGATTCAGAGATCATAAGAGACAAACTGCTTCTTGCAATGGAACAGCTTAGACACGACAGCGACGCAGCGGAGGCACAGACATCCAAAACATACTGGCCTCTTCCTAACTATGGACTTTTACTGTTCGGAGAAAAGTAAGGAGGCTGGGATATGTGCACAATAATGACAACGACCGGAAGCCTTACGACTCTTCCGGAATTTGGAGAGGCTTTTGCGCTGACAAAATACAGAGGTCCTGATGATACTCGCATCGTTGATGTTGACAGTAAAGGCATAATGGGCTTTCACAGGCTTTCCATTATGGACCTGACATCCGGCGGGATGCAGCCTTTCATGAGGGACGGGTGCACCGTAGTCTGCAATGGTGAGCTATATGGTTTTAAGAAAACCAGAAGGGAACTCGAAGAGAAAGGTTATACCTTCAAATCCGACTCTGACTGCGAAATACTGCTGCCGCTATGGTTTGAATATGGCACAGATATGTTCGAAAAACTAGATGCTGAGTTTGTTTGCGTCATTTATGATGGCAGGTCAGATGAATTCATAGCGGCAAGAGATCCGATCGGGATAAGGCCGCTTTACTACGGATATGACAGTGAAGGATGCATCGCTTTCGCAAGCGAACCTAAGAGCCTCCTTAGTATCTGCAGCAAAGTGATGCCGTTTCCACCGGGATGTTACTGGCGGAATGGGGAATTCACAAGGTATAGGGACATGACTTTGGTGAAGGAATGTGTCAAAGGAGACATTGCTGAGATCTGCGCCAACATAAATACATTGCTGACTGAAGGTGTCAGAAAGCGTTTGGTGGCTGATGCCAAAGTAGGATTCCTGCTTTCGGGAGGGCTCGACTCATCGCTGGTCTGCTCTATAGCTGCCAGGGAGTCTGAGGCGCCGATCAGGACCTTCGCCATTGGAATGGACGTAGATGCTATCGACCTCAAATATGCTAAGAAAGTTGCCGATTTCATCGGAAGCGACCATACCGAGGTGATAATCAGCAGACAGGATGTTCTGGACGCGCTTGAGCAAGTCATATGGCTCCTTGGGACTTATGACATCACGACTATAAGAGCATCGATAGGTATGTACCTTGTCTGCAAAGCCATCCACGAGCAGACAGATATCCGCGTCATCCTGACAGGTGAGATATCTGATGAGCTTTTCGGCTACAAATATACGGATTTTGCACCGTCAGCGGAGGCTTTCCAAGAAGAGGCATGTAAGCGCATACGAGAGATCCATATGTACGATGTGCTAAGAGCAGACCGCTGCATTTCAGGAAACTCCCTTGAAGGCAGAGTTCCATTCGGTGATCTCGCGTTTGTCGAGTACGTTATGTCGATAGACCCTGAGATCAAGCTGAACAAATATGGCAAGGGCAAATATCTTCTCAGAAAGGCGTTCGAAGGTGACTACTTGCCGGATGAGATCCTTTGGAGAGAAAAAGCAGCGTTCTCTGATGCGGTCGGCCACTCGATGGTGGATGATCTCAAGGAGTACGCGGAGCACAAGTACTCCGACGAGGAGTTCATGGCGGGATGCCGCAAATATGATCATGCAAGGCCGTTCACTAAAGAGTCACTTTTGTACAGAGACATATTCGAAAAATATTATCCGGGCCAAGCGGAGATGATCGTAGACTTCTGGATGCCTAATAAAGCGTGGGAAGGCTGCGATGTAGACGACCCATCAGCGAGAGTGCTCTCCAACTACGGAGACAGCGGTAAATAAGGAGGAGAGTGAAGCCATGAACGCACAGGAAATCATTGAACTGATCAGTACCGCAGAGAAGAAGACACCGGTCAGAATGTACGTCAAAGAAAATGCACCGATAGATTACGGAAGCGCAAAGGTATTCGGTGTAAGCGACAAGATAGTTTTCGGAGACTGGAATGAGCTGGAAGAGATAGTAAAGAGAAGCAGCGACAGGATCGAAGACATCGTAATAGAGAACGACTGCCGAAACAGCGCGCTCCATCTGCTGGATACCAAGAGCCTTCATGCGAGAATAGAGCCCGGAGCCTTCATAAGAGAGAAGGTTGAAATAGGCGATAATGCCGTGATCATGATGGGTGCTGTTATCAATATAGGCGCGGTCATCGGCGAAGGCACGATGATAGATATGGGGGCTGTCGTTGGGGGAAGAGCTGAAGTAGGCAAAAACTGCCACATAGGCGCCGGCGCTGTCCTCGCAGGTGTAGTCGAACCGGCTTCTGCGGTCCCTGTTATCGTAGAAGACGACGTGCTCGTTGGAGCAAATGCCGTAGTGATAGAAGGCGTTCGGATCGGGAAGGGTGCTGTTGTGGCTGCCGGCGCTATCGTAACAGAGGACGTCCAGCCGGGAATGGTAGTTGTGGGATGCCCTGCCAGAGTAATCAAGGCCAAAGACGACAAGACTTCTATGAAAACAGCGCTTGAAAAGGGACTCAGAAATCTGTAAGGCGGAGGTCAAAATGGCAATTCATGAACACATGAATCAGGCAGTATACAGCTTGAAAAGAAGTGCGATAAGGGACTTTTCAAAATTGGCCTCATCTGTTCCGGGCTGTGTAAGGCTTACTCTTGGTGAGCCGGACTTTGATACCCCCGAAGCGATAAAAATCAAAGTCAGCGAATCTGTCGCGGAAGGCGATACACATTATATAGAGAATAACGGAAGCAGAGCTCTGCGTGAGCATATCTCGAAGTTCGAGAAATCGAGGGGCCTCGAGTACAGCACAGATGAGATCATCGTTACTGCAGGCGCAACCGAGGCGCTGTTCGTATCACTTTTGGGAATACTTGACCCGGGTGATGAGGTGATCATCCCCATGCCGGCTTTTGTTCTGTATGAGCAGATAGTGAACCTCTGTAGGGGAGTGAGTGTTCATATGGATACGGCCGCTACGGGATTCCAAATAAGAAAAGACGATCTTGAGCCGCTTATAAGCAGCAGGACAAAGGCTGTGATACTCAACTCTCCAAATAATCCGACCGGCTGCGTTTATGACGAAGAGAGCCTGCGAACGGTTTATGAAGCAGTTAAGGGAAAGGACATCTTTGTCATATGTGATGATGTATACAGGTCGCTTTTTTACAGCAGTGATTACCACAGCTTTGCGGAATACTGTGATATCAAGGAACAGATACTTGCAGTACAGAGCTTCTCAAAGCCTTATGCTATGACGGGCTGGAGAATGGGGTATCTGATGGCAGACACTTCTGTGAAAGAGAGACTTGAACTGGTGCATCAGTTCAATGTCGTTTCTACTCCGTCAATGATGCAGAAGGCTTGTATCACCGCGCTGGATACCGATACATCCTACATGGTCGAAGATTACAGAAGCCGGAGAGATTATGTTGTAAGCAGGCTGAGCGATATGGGTCTTGAGACAGGGACTCCTGAAGGCGCTTTTTATGTTTTCCCGTCGATAAAAAGATACGGAAAAGGGTCGTTTGAGTTTGCGGAACGCCTTGTACGAGAAGCCGGGGTAGCCGTCACACCGGGAGCAGCGTTTGGCTGTGATGATCACATAAGGATCTCATATTGCTGCAGCATGGACTCTCTCCGGGAGGGGCTGGATCGGCTTGAGAGGTTTCTCACTTCTGAAAATGGAGGGCTCAAATAATGAGATTCACTAAAATGCAAGGATGCGGAAACGATTATATATACGTTAACTGCTTTGAAGAAAGCGTGCAAGATCCATCAAGCCTGGCCATTGAGCTCTCAGACAGACGATACGGTATAGGGAGTGACGGACTTATACTCATAGAACCATCGGAAAGGGCTGATGCCTTCATGCACATGTTCAACCGAGACGGATCCGAGGGGGCAATGTGCGGTAACGGGGTCAGATGCGTCGCCAAGTATATATATGACAATGGGATGGTCCCGCCGGAAAAGACGAACGTGTCGATAGATACGAGAGCCGGCGTGAAGGAAGTCAGACTTGATATAAGAGAGGGCAAGGCTGTAGGCGCGACCGTTGATATGGGTATAGCTGTTATTTCCGAGGCATCCGAGCATCTAACTATAGGCGGAAAAGATCTTTGCTTCACGGCAGTCAATACGGGAAATCCTCATGCGGTGTTCTTCCTTGAAGATAATCCCGATCTGTCCGAATATGCCGCTGAAGAATCGTTCTATGGAGACAGATCATGCGATGCGCTTGGCGGTATCCCGCTTGAAACTATAGGACCGGCAATAGAAAGCTCCGGCAGATTTCCGAATGGAGTCAATTCGGAATTCATAGAGCTGATCAGTCCTGAAGAGATAAGCTTCCGTGTCTGGGAAAGAGGTTCGGGAGAGACATACGCGTGTGGCACGGGAGCGACAGCAGCAGTAGCTGCAGGACGTTTTACCGAAAAACTGGAAAGCAAAGTGCTTGTACATCTCAAGGGAGGAGACCTCGAGATAGAGTGCGACATGGCAACGGGCCGGTGCTTTATGACCGGACCGGCTGTAACCGTATTCACCGGAGAAATCAAATGACGCAGACTTTCAGAAGAGACGCGGAGAGATTCGCGGATGAGATAAAAGAATTAAGGATGACCATCCACAGACATCCTGAGATGGGAAATCATGAGTACCGTACAGCCGAACTTGTAGAACGATACCTGAATGGGCTCGGAATAGCAACAAAGAGGGTCTTGGACACGGCTGTCGTTGGTATGTTGAGATGCGATAACGAAGGCTCAGAGAGTGGCTCAGCCAAAACAGTTGCTATAAGAGCCGATATGGATGCGCTTCCGCTTAGTGAGATCACCGGTGCTTCATTCGCGTCGGAGGTGCCCGGAGTCATGCATGCGTGCGGTCATGATGTGCACACTGCAGCAGCGCTTGGAGCAGCGAGGTTACTGTCTGAACACAGAGGCGCACTTAAGGGAAACGTGATATTCCTGTTCGAGCCTGATGAAGAAGGAAACGGAGGAGCTGAAAGGATGGTCAGGGAAGGCTGTCTTGATGGAGTGACGGCCGTTTTTGGCGCGCATGTCAGTCCGGATCTTCCGGCAGGACATATAGGGGTGCGCTACGATAAGTTCTACGCCGCCTCAGACATGTTCGAGGTAAAGGTCAAGGGCATCACATCGCACGGAGCAGTCAGAGAAAAGGGCATAGACGCTCTTGCTGCGGCCGCTGAAATGGTCACGGAGCTCCTGGCACTGCCTCCTAAGGTGACAAAGGATAAGTGCGTGCTGACCGTTGGCAGAATGCAGTCCGGCAACGCCGGGAATATCATGCCCGGAGAAGCAGAATTTGAAGGAATAATCAGGACTCTCGGACCGGAAAATCGCAGCAGAATGGAGAAGGCTTTCAAAGAGACTGTCAGATCTATAGCTGACAGGACAGGCACGGCCGCAGAAATCGACTTTATACACAGCTATCCCGGTGTCGTGAACGAAAAGAACATGACCGACCTTGCTTTCAGAGCAGCCCGCGAGACATTCGGAGAAGAAAAGGTGCATGTAATAAAAGAGCCGATCATGATAAGCGAGGATTTCGGTCTTTTCCTCGACAAGGCACCCGGCTCCTTCTACCACATTGGAGCAGGCTGCTCTTTGCCTCTCCATAATCCGGCATTCCTTACTGAGGAGAATGTGGTGACTGAGCTGGCAGTTATGCATGCATATGTTGTTTGGTCTTATCTGATGGAGGAGAGCGATGAGTGATTATACAAGGAAGATCATACTCGAAAGCGGTGAGGAATACTATGGGTATGGATTCGGTGCTGATCAGGAAAAGGTGCTTGAAATAGTATTCAATACATCTATGACGGGCTACCAGGAAATAATATCCGATCCGTCATACACCGATCAAGCTGTAGTTATGACTTACCCTTTGATCGGCAACTATGGAATGAATGATGACGATTATGAAACAGAGATTCCTTCGATAGGGGCTCTTGTTGTTCATGAATATAATGATGAGCCTTCAAACTATAGGAGCAAAGAGACACTTGGAAGTGTGATGAAAAGATTCGGAATCACCGGAATATATGGCGTGGATACCAGAATGATCGGAAGATCGATCAGGGACATAGGAAGCCGCAAAGCGCTCATCACATCTCCAGAAGTATCTCTGGATGAAGGGCTGGACATAATCAAAAATGCCAAGGCCCCGCACGACTCTGTATCCAGAGTCACCTGCAGCGAGCCGTGGGTATCGGCTGCCGATCAAGAAAAATACCATGTCGTGGCGATAGACTGCGGAATGAAAAGGAACATCGTAAGGTCGCTCAACAGGAAAGGCTGCAAAGTCACAGTCGTTCCGTGGAATACATCTGCTGAAGATATAGTAAAGCTCGGCCCTAATGGTGTGTTTGTTTCAAATGGCCCCGGGGATCCTGAGGATGTTCAGGAAACCATAGAGACTATTCGCAGCCTGATAGGCTACAAGCCTATATTCGGCATATGTCTCGGTCACCAGATAATAGCGCTTGCCTATGGAGCTAGGACTTATAAACTCAAATTCGGTCATCGAGGCGGAAATCATCCTGTAAAAAACAAAGAAACAGAGAAAATTGAAATAACATCCCAGAATCATTCCTATGCGGTGGATGGGGAAAGCCTTGTAGGCACACCACTGACAGCAACTCATATCAATATCCTCGACAACACCATTGAAGGCATGAAGTGTGAGATGGACAAAGTTTTTAGTGTCCAATATCACCCGGAAAGCGCACCCGGGCCTCAGGACAGCGGATATCTCTTCGACCGTTTCATCGATCTTATGGAAGAAGGAAGAAACAATGCCTAAAAGAACCGACCTAAAGAGCATACTAGTTATAGGCTCAGGCCCGATAGTAATTGGGCAGGCGGCGGAATTCGACTACGCAGGGACACAGGCCTGCCTTGCTCTTAAGGAAGAAGGCTATGAGGTCATACTCTGTAATTCCAATCCCGCGACCATAATGACAGACACTTCCATAGCGGACAAAGTATATATGGAGCCACTGACCCTCGAATACGTTGCCAGAATAATCAGGTATGAGAGGCCTGATGCGATATTGCCTGGTATTGGCGGACAGACGGGGCTTAATCTGGCGATGCAGCTTGAGAAAAAAGGCGTTTTGAGGGAGTGCCGTGTTGAACTGCTTGGAACACGAAGCAGTTCGATTGAGATGGCAGAGGATAGAGATGAATTCAAAAGATTGTGCGAAAGACTTGGGGAGCCGGTACTGCCTTCGGAAACAGTTTCTTCCGCTGAAGAAGCTAAGCACATTGCGGCAATGATCGGTTATCCTGTCGTACTCAGGCCCGCGTTTACCCTTGGCGGTACCGGCGGAGGCTTTGCTGACGATGAGAATGAACTGTCGCAGATGATCAAAAACGCCCTTGAACTTTCGCCCGTCCACCAAGTCCTGATAGAAAAAAGTGTCAAAGGATTCAAGGAAATCGAATATGAGGTGATGCGCGACAGTAATGATACGGCCATTACAGTCTGCAATATGGAAAACCTAGACCCGGTCGGGATCCACACCGGCGATTCGATCGTAGTTTGCCCATCTCAGACGCTTACTAACAAGGAATACCAGATGCTTAGGGACAGTGCGCTTAGAGTGATCCGTGCCCTTGAGATAGAGGGCGGATGCAACGTGCAGTTCGCTCTGGATCCATTCTCGACGCAGTACTACCTGATAGAGGTCAATCCTCGCGTTTCAAGGTCTTCTGCCTTGGCATCGAAGGCGAGCGGATATCCTATAGCCAGAGTGTCTGCGAAGATAGGCATAGGAATGACTCTTGATGAAATACAGCTTGCTAACACGCCAGCGGCCTTTGAGCCCGCTCTCGACTATGTGGTCACAAAACTGCCTAGATTCCCGTTCGATAAATTCGCAGATGCAAGCAATGCTCTTTCCACGCAGATGAAAGCGACCGGAGAAGTGATGAGCATAGGAAGGACATTCGAGGAGAGCCTGCTTAAAGGTATAAGATCACTCGAAACAGGCGTTTGTCATATTTATCTGGATAAATTTAAAAGCGTACCGGATAACGATCTGCTTGAGTATATAAAGATCGGGACCGATGACAGGATATATGCTGTCGCAGAACTTCTGAGGCGAGGGATGCATCCGGATGCGATCTATGAAAAAACTGCAATAGATAGATTTTTCATATACAAGATACGAAACATAGTCAGAATGGAAAGCTCGCTAAAAGAGCATACCAGTGACACGGATATACTCAGGGAAGCCAAGAAAATGGGCTTCTCCGATCGCGAAGTTGGTAGGCTATGGAACAAGCCGGAAAAGGAGATCGCGGAGCTAAGAATGAAGGCAGGGATAACTCCCGTTTACAAGATGATAGACACATGCGCTTCGGAGTTCGAGAGCTATGTGCCATATTTCTATTCAACATACGAAAAAGAAAATGAGTCCTATGTTTCAGGCAGGGACAAGATCATAGTGCTCGGATCGGGCCCTATCCGCATAGGGCAGGGCGTAGAATTCGACTATTCAACGGTGCATGCGGTAAGGACGATACGTGAAGCCGGCTTCGAGGCGATAATAATAAACAACAATCCTGAGACGGTCTCGACCGACTATACCAGCTCGGACAAACTGTATTTTGAACCCCTGGCCACAGAGGATGTGATGAACATAGTGGAGCTTGAAAAGCCATTTGGTGTGATCTCGACTCTGGGTGGACAGACCGCCGTAAATCTTGCGGCTTCTCTTGAGGAACGCGGAGTCAAAATGCTGGGCACTGACAGCAAAGCGATAGACAGGGCGGAAAACCGTGATTTGTTCGAGAAGGTACTTGAATCACTTGATATCCCGCAGCCTAAGGGCAGGGCCGTCACTAGCATAGAAGAAGGGGTACAAGCCGCCGCAGAGATCGGATACCCTGTCCTTGTCAGGCCTAGCTTTGTACTTGGAGGCAGGGCGATGCAGATCGTCACATCTGAGGAATCACTAAGAGAATATCTGCTGAACGCGGTGAGGATCGACAAAGACAAGCCTGTTTTGGTTGACCGTTACATACGCGGAAGGGAAGTCGAGGTAGATGCCGTCTGTGACGGACGAAGGGTATTCGTTCCGGGCATCATGGAAATGGTCGAGAGGACAGGAGTGCATTCTGGAGACTCCATAAGCATTTATCCGCCAGTGAACCTGACAGATGATGTCAGGTCAGTGATCCTTGAATATACCGAAAAGCTTGGCATTGCCATAGGCATAGTAGGATTGTTCAATATACAGTTCATAGTCGATGGCGCAGGGGAGGTATTTATTATCGAACTAAATCCGAGGTCATCAAGAAGCGTGCCGTTCATCTCGAAAGCGAGTGGCTATAGCCTTGCGGATATAGGGACGCTTGCAATGCTCGGGCTGTCTCTGCAGGAACAGGGTATTTTCGAAATATATCCACCGGAGAAGAAACGGAGCTATATCAAGGTCCCGGCCTTTTCATTCTCTAAGCTAAGGGGCATGGACACATATCTGTCACCTGAGATGAAATCGACGGGAGAAGCGATTGGTTACGATGACATACTGCATAGAGCTGCGTTCAAGGCTCTTACGGCTTCAGGACTGTCTCTTCCTAAATACGGAACTGTCATTGCCAGTATAGCGGATGAAGATAAAGAAGAGGCGATTCCTCTCATAAGGCGCTTCTATGATATGGGCTTCAATATAAAGGCTACTGAGTTCACTGCGGCAAAGTTGAAAGAAAATGGCATAAGAACAAGCAGACTGCGTAAGCCAAGCGAAGGGAGTAGCGAGATCTTAGACGCGATACGTGCCGGCTACGTCAGCTATGTGATCAACACCCGCACCATAATGTCGCCAAAGCACTACGGTGACGGAGTGGAGATTAGAAGATGCGCGGCAGAGAACAACGTTACAATGCTGACTTCACTTGATACAGTGAGAATGCTGCTCGATGTACTTGAAGAGATGACGATCGGGATATCTACGATCGATAGTGTTCGTGATACAGAAGTCAATGTTGAAAGCTAAGGGGATAGATATGCGTATGACAAATGGACTTCATGAAGAATGCGGAGTTTTCGGTGTAATGGCTCCTGAGCCTGCAGATGCGGCAAACATATGTTATTACGGCTTGTATGCTCTGCAGCATAGAGGTCAGGAGAGTTGCGGTATAGTTGTCTGTGACGATGGCCTGTTTACATCACATATAGATCAGGGGCTTGTCAACGAAGTATTCTCAAAGGACACCTTGGCCTCATTTCCGGATGGGACCATGGCAGTCGCACATACAAGGTATGGAACGACAGGGAAAAACACACGTTCCAACTGCCAGCCGATAGTGGTCAATCACCAGAAGGGCCGGATGGCCATTGCGCATAACGGCAATCTTTCGAACGCTGCCGAGCTTCGCTCCACGCTTGAGCTGACAGGGGCCATTTTCCATACATCTAGCGATACGGAAACTATCGCGTATATAGTTACAAAGGAAAGGCTTACAGCTCCTTCTATCGAGGAAGCACTGAGCCGTGCAATGGATACGTTGGAAGGAGCATACTCTCTGATCCTCATGTCCCCACAAAAGCTTATCTGCGCCAGGGACCCGCATGGCTTCCGCCCTCTGTGCTATGGCGTAACAGAAGACGGAGTTTATGTAGTTGCCTCTGAAAGCTGCGCACTTCATGCAGTAGGAGCGAAGCTTGTCAGGGATATAGAGCCGGGCGAGATCCTTATTTTCAGCAAGAATGGTGTCGTATCCCGCAGGGAGCACTGCGAAAAAGCGGAGAAAAAACTCTGCATTTTTGAATACATCTACTTCGCTCGCCCTGATTCGGTGATAGAGGGAAGGTCTGTCCATGCGGCAAGAATCAAGGCGGGAGAAATACTTGCAAAGACCCATCCAGTCTCGGCAGATCTTGTGATCGGAGTCCCGGATTCAGGCCTTGATGCCGCTCTCGGATACAGCCAGTCATCAGGGATCCCATATGAGATAGGACTGATCAAGAACAAATACATCGGAAGGACATTTATTGCACCGGATTCCAGAAAAGACCAGGTCAATATCAAGCTGGCCGCTGTAGAAGAGGTAGTGGCAGGCAAGCGTATAGTAATGATCGATGATTCGATTGTGAGGGGAACTACAAGCAGGCATATCATCTCGCTGCTTCGGAATGCCGGGGCATGGGAGGTGCATATGAGGATCTCAGCTCCGCCGTTTCTCCACCCATGCTATTACGGAACAGACATCGACTCGGAAGAGCATCTAATTGCGTGTCAGCACTCCATACCTGAGATCGCCGAGATGATAGGGGCGGATTCGCTGGGATTCCTTCCTGTAGGTAGCCTTGGTGAACTTGCGGGAAATGAAGGCTATTGCAGCGCCTGCTTTGATGGATCATATCCTACGGAAATACCAAAGGATAGCGGAAAGAATCGCTTTGAGCAGAAACTCTCAGAAAGGCAGGATGCAGACAGAGCCACCGATACCTCTTCTGATATGCCAAGAAATCTGGCAAAACTTTCTCTATAGAGTAGAAGCTACTGAGACCGAGAGAAAGCGCAAGATCATCGGAGAAGTCACAGCGGAAAAGGTAAAGATAGTCCAGGACGCTGATGCCATATACAGAGAAGAGATAGGCAAGGCCGGGCTTTCAGGTGATATAAGCCAGTATTATGCGGCGCTTACAAATATGCAGACTGTAGGCGTCATGGGCGATTTCAGGACATATGACTACGCCATAGCCTTAAGAGCAGTCATCACATCAGATTTCATGACTGCGACGGCCGCAGAGATACCTTGGGATGTACTTCAGAGAGTGATGACAAGGATCGTTAACGAGGTCGATCATGTAAACAGGGTCTTCTACGAATTTACGAGCAAACCGCCCGGGGTTGTAGAGTTCGAGCAAAGAGGTACTTCTTGAAAAACTGCATTTGAAATCAGGTGATTACCTTACTAATGCAGCAATGATGCTTTTTTCGAAAGATCCGGAGAAATGGCAGCTTGGGGCTTTTGTTAAGATCGGATATTTCGAATCAGATTCAGAACTCCTTTATCAGGATGAGATCAGGGGTTCCCTTCTTGAGCTGGCAGATAAAATAGTAGAACTGATTTATCTGAAATACATGAGGGCAAAGATCACTTATGTGGGAATGCAGAGGAAGGAACGATATTTCGTTCCTGAAGCAGCACTAAGAGAGAGCCTTTTAAACGCACTCTGTCATACACAGTATAATTACGGCGTTCCGATTCAGATCAGCGTTTATGAGGACCGTTTATACATTGCGAATTGCGGCTGCCTGCCGGAGAGCTGGACTGTTGAAAGTCTGATGAGAAAACATGCATCAAAACCTTATAATCCCAATATAGCCTATGTTTTCTATCTGGCGGGCTTTATTGAGAGCTGGGGCCGTGGAATTGAAAAAATCTGTGAGGCATGTAAGAAAGATGATCTGCCTATTCCTGAGTTTACGGTGAACCCAGGGGACATTATGATTAAGTTCACTGCCCCGGAGGACAGAGTAGTGCATGCACCGGGGAAGGTGACTGAGAGGGTGACTGAGAGGGTGACTGAGAGGGTGACTGAGAGGGTGACTGAGAAAGAAAATGAGGTTCTCGTGCTCCTTCAAGTGGATCCTGGATACACTTATGCAGATATGGCAGAAAAACTATCTGTCAGCAGGAAAACAATTTCTGCAAGAGTAAAAAGCCTGAAAGAGAAAGGGCTTATCAGGCGAATTGGTTCAGATACAAATGGTTATTGGGAGATTAAGAATTCATAAACTATAGGGGAAGAAATATGAATTCAGAAAGGTGTCTGAAAGTATAATTTGGTGGCCCCAAATGCTCTGCAACCATAAAGTTGCGCAATAGTTGGTGGAGCAACTATGGTAAAATCGTTATTATAGGGACATCAAAAGAAAGGAGACCTGAAAAATGAAATTTGGTCTAAGGCAGTATTCGAATACAATTGTGTTCCTAATTATTCTCATCGTAGTAATCTATCTGTTTTATCTGATCATCAAAGCATTACGAAAGTATGTAAAGTCAGAACCGGTACGTAAAGAAAAAGTTGCAAATGCCAAGAGCCTGGGCGAGGTTTTGAAGCAGCACAGAGTTGAATGCAAGATGACACAGGAGTTTGTCGCCGAAACATTAGGCGTTAGCCGTCAGGCTGTTTCAAAATGGGAAAGCGGAGCCTCCGATCCAAGTACGACTAACTTGATGGCACTTGCAAAGCTCTTCGGAGTAGAAGCTGAGGATATGCTGAAGGAAACGAAATAATACGGAGATATTTATGAGAAAAATAGTCAGCTTATTGCTTGCTTTGGTGATGTGTCTTGGATTATCAGGATGCAGTAAAACATATACTGGGTATGATGGTCTTGTGGAAAAAGCCAGAAAAGAGATTCCAATCTCTGAAGCAGATACAACAGAAATAAAGATTGCTGGCTCCATTGATATGGAAGATGGTACATGCCTTATTTGGTTCATCACAGGAGATGAATATCAGGCTCATTATTACGCTCCAATTGAATTCAAACAAGTCAAGAAGAATGATGATAAATATCAGTTCATTCATACTTACAAACCTGCAATGTCCGGCGAGGATATCGCCTTCTTGAACTGGAAGCAGGGAAAGGCTTTCCTGATTAACAATGCTGAGTGTACTGGCGTTGAAATCTATGACAATGATGGTACACAGACTGTAGTTCCGGTAGAATCGTATCCATGCTTTTTCTATTGGGAAACAATTCCTTCAGAATTCATTTTTCTGGATGCAAATGGGAAGCCGATTGGATAGTAAATTTTCACGTACTAATTTAAACACCCAAGCGAGAGCGAAGGACAGATCAGAAGTTCTTGAACTAGACAGTGCCGGATGATATAATAGCCACGTGATAGCCAGTAGCATCGTGATACTATTTTGATACTACAAGATTTGCAAAAATGGTAGAATCGGTGGATATGATAGAAAAATCCCCTGATTATCACTGAAAACTTAAACCAATAGAGTTAAGTTTGAAAACGCATTGTCGAATTCGAATAGTAGCATAAAAGGAGTATTTATGGTGATCAGGAAGAAAGAAAGAGATAAGGCGCTTTCTTCGATATTGATTTCACTGTTGCTGGCGATCTGTATGACTGCCGTGGCTACCCTGCCGGTTGATGCGGTGACTACGCAGGATAAGAGACCAACCGGAGTCAAGTGGTTTAATTCATATAAGTCACTCGGGAAATACATGGATAAAGCAATTCGGGATCACAAGAAGAAAATTGTTTTTTATAGTGAAAAAGATAATTTGTTTGAGAAGAGGCCTTCATCAGATCCAATGTCTTATTTATATGTTTTGGAGGACTACTCCTTTATGCTGTTCGGCACTAAAACATTTTTTGAAGACATTAATATGGAAAAATATCAATCAGTGAATCAGGCAACGGATTCTGCAGGAGAGAGTGTAAAGGATACTTGGTATAAATACACCGTTGAGTTTTCATATGTTCATGGCAAGAAAAATGACAAAAAGTTCTACAATAAAGTTCGTAGTGTAGCTAAAAAAGCAAAGAAGAAAAAAGGAACTGTAAAAAAAGTCAAATACATCAATGATTATCTGATAAAGAATGTTAGATGGAGAGATG
This sequence comes from uncultured Eubacteriales bacterium, assembly GCA_902798745.1. Taxonomy (GTDB): domain Bacteria; phylum Bacillota; class Clostridia; order Peptostreptococcales; family Anaerovoracaceae; genus Crickella. The sequence continues at coordinate 101,748 of CADBXM010000003.1, read as the reverse complement.
ATAATTACGAATCTGGAACGGCATATTCTGCGCTAATGCATAAGACAGCAACCTGCGAGGGTTACTCTGCGGCATTCGCAATCATTGCAAAGGAGGCAGGCCTCAAGGCAGATATAGTAACAGGTCAGACAAAGAATGGATATCACGCATGGAATGTTGTAAAAGTAGGAAAGAAATGGTGTCATGTTGATGTCACGTTCAATGATGAAGGGGGAAAGTATAAAAACAAGTACTTACTCGTTGGGAAGAAGAAAATGAGCAAAGATCACAAGCTAAACCCATATTTTAAAAAAGGTAAATGGGCTAAAGCACACCCATTTAAAAAATAGCCATTTTCTCTTTCTGAGCTGCTTTGTCGCAACAAAAGATTAGCACAGAACAGAAAAAGGACACATTGCTATGAGTGGCAATGTGTCTCTTTTTTGCGACAGCGATCCGAATTTGACCCAAAAGTATTAATGAGATAGCCGAGCACAGCCAGAGCCGGGATCGACCTTTTTCGCTATGGTATAATAAACCAAGTATTTCTTTAAACCTGCTGGCCTTTGCCTTGCTCACTAAGAAAGGATCACCGTCATGAGTAATCAAGTCAAATTCTGCACATGCACAGACCTGACCTGTCCGTTACATCCAACAAATCACGATAAAGGATGCACGCCCTGCATTGCAGACAACCTGAAGGATAACGAGATTCCGACCTGTTTTTTTAAGAAAGTGGATCCTGACTATAAAGGAGGCGGGTGGAGCTTCGAGGATTTTGCGAGGCTTGTTTTGAGAAACGATTGAAATGCAAAGGCAATCCCAATGCTTCCTTCCAACAAAAGTCTTGATTCCGATCCCTCGGTATGTATGATGAAATCAGGAGGCGTCGCATCAGCGATCGACCTTTGTGGTTTTTCGCCTTAGCTTATGGCTGGGGCGATTTTTTTACAGTAATCGTAATCCTCAATACCCCTTGTTTCAAGGTGATTGTGATCCTCATACTGCCATCTCCTTTCTTTGGTCTCACCTTTACCTCCAATCTATTGGCGGTGTGCAGTAGCTTAAGAAAGTCGATCGCCGGCCATATTAATGCAGCCGCATCTGTCTCGTCAATTCCTGCATTTTCCCTCCATGATGAAAAACAGTCTAAAAAAGGCGTTACACTTCTTTAGACAATGCTACACTTTGGGCCGGATCTCATACAGGTACGGATGGTTTACCGCTTACCTTTTCTGGACTGATTATTATATAAATTGCTAATATGCTAATCTACTAAACATGTACTAAAACATAGAGATGAAGTTGGTTGATGTTGAATAAAATAGTATTATTATAGAAGACATTAAGGTGCAGGGTTTACAGCGTTTTATACAGACCTGCATATAGCGTTATGAACAGGAACAAAGCGAAAACGTTCAGATCGATAGCAGCACTTCTATCTTTGATAATGGTGTTCATTATGGCAGCACCGTTGTCTTTTGCTGAGGGCGAAGATGTTTCCGCAGGCAGCAGATCCTCCGATGATCATAAGGGTAATGCAAGTTGGGAATTCTCGGCATTCGGAGTCAATACATCATCGTCAAACAGCGGGTATGAAATTGACCCTGATAACGGTGGCGTTCGCGTGTTCTCGAATAATTCGTCAGGAAAGATGGTGCCCTGGGCAACAGATGGCCTGGCTTTCTATTACACAACTATAGATCCCGAAAGCGAAAACTTTATTCTCAAAGCCAGAGTAAATGTCAACAGCTGGTGTTATACCAACGGCCAGGAAGGCTTTGGTCTTATGGCAGCTGACCGTGTCGGCGAAAATGGCGATAAACATCCGCTTTGGAACAATTCATACATGGCCTGCATAACAAGAGTCCCTTATATGTGGGACGGAGAAAAAGTCTCCAATTCGGGGGATGAGATAATTATGAGACTCGGTGTGGGCGCTCAGGAAAAGAAGGGTGTTACCCCGGATGCTATCGGTGAGGATTACTCATTGAAAGATATGAGTAAATATTCCAGAAGCATCACGCCACTTGACCTTTCCTGTGCTGCATCAGGCGAGGGTCCATACAACATAGTTGGCAATTACACCAACGCGCAGGCACCGCCCGGAACGATCGATAGACCAAAAACTGCATTTGACCTATGCATAGAAAAGAACAACACAGGATACTTTTTGAGTTATACAGATGAAAATGGAGTCGAGACTGTTAAAAAATACTATGACCCGGATTCACTCAGTGTCCTTGATCCGGATCATGTCTATGTTGGTTTTTTCACATCAAAAGATGCGGATATCAGTTTTACCAACATATCTTTCACAACTTCCGATTCCGGGTCAGATCCGCCTGCAGAAGAACAGCCGGTGATCAAGGTCGATCCTCTGTATCGGATCATGTCCTCAACCACAGCAAACAGTTCCGCATATAAGCTGGTATTTCTCGGCAACGCAGATGGGATGCTGGAAGTCACTAATAACGGAGCAGCAGTGTATAACGGCACTGTAACTGCAGGGAAAAAAGCAAGTGCCCCGGTTGAACTCACTGCGGTGAGAAATGACATTGTGGTCACTATGACTCCGGATGAAAATTATAAACCTTCCGAACATGAGGAACTGTCATCTTACGAACCGGCGGTTCTCACTCACACTGTTACATATGAGGCATATGAAGATGATGCGATATATGTATCACCTGAAGGAAGCGATACGTCGCAAGGTACCAAGGAAGATCCTGCAGATATTTATTCTGCTGTATCAAAAGCCGCTCCTGGGCAGACCATATACCTCCGTGGAGGCACATATCTGATGGACAGCAGACTTGTCATCCCGAGGGGAAATGACGGAACTGCGGAAGCTCCGGTCACACTTGCGGCATATCCTGAGGATGGCACAAGGCCGGTCCTTGATTTTCAAAAGAAGAGCGCGGGACTCGTTGTGGCCGCGGATCACTGGTATCTGAAGGGTTTTGATGTTACCAGGTCAAAAGATATGGAAGGCGGGATAAGAGTATGCGGAAGCAATAATACCCTTGAACTTGTCAACGCTTATAAAAACGGTGATACCGGGATCTGGATCTGCACTTACAGCGAGAAATATGACAGCCGTGAAGACTGGCCGGAAAATAATACTATTCTCAACTGCACTTCGATGTTGAATGCAGACAGCGGTTATGAGGACGCAGATGGATTTGCGGCAAAAGTAACCTGCGGACAGGGCAATGTCTTCGATGGATGCATTGCATATTACAACGCTGATGACGGATGGGATCTGTATGTGAAGTCAAATTTCGGACAGATCGGGAAGGTAGTTATCAAAAACTGTGTAGCATATAAAAACGGATACATTCTGAACGATGATGGGACCCAGATTTCTACCGGAAACGGCAATGGCTTTAAACTTGGGGGAGAGAGTTTTTCCGGAAGACACACATTGATAAACTCAATTGCGTTCGCTAACAAGAGCATCGGTATCAATTCCAACAGCTGCCCGGACGTTTCGCTTAAGGACTGCACCATGTTCAACAATGAAGCGGGAAATCTGATGCTGTATGGCGGGTTGAGCATAAATACCGATTTTTCAGCAGAAGGCATTCTGTCGTATTCAAATATAGCTGTGAGAGATGACATTATCACTCCTAAAGGTACTCAGGATCGCGCCAAATACAGTAGCGCCGGCAACCATTATTTCAAAGGCGGCAAGTCAGTTAATTCAAACGGACTTACAGCTGATAATACATGGTTTGTTTCGGTCGATACAGAGAAAGCCATCAATGGAGGCATTACACGTTATGCGGACGGCAGTATCAACATGAATGGCTTCCTTGAACTAACCTCGAAGGTTCCGAAAGGAACGGGTGCCCGCATCGGCAATGTAGAACAGTCAGCCGACAGCGGTACTCATGCGGATCAACCGTCTGCTGCTGTCAAAAAAGGATCCAGTTATAAAGTCTCACAGGGGCTGGTCCGGGTGATTTCGGTAAAGAATCGGACAGTTGCCTTTATCAAAGCAAAAAAAGCCGGAAAAAAAATCACTGTTCCGAAGACCGTAAAGATAAATGGTAAGAAATATGCTGTGACCGAGATAGCTCCGGGTGCTTTCAAGGAATCAAAAGCTGTAAGCGTCATTGTTGGTGAAAACATAAGGACCATCAGACCAAAAGCATTCAAAAAATCTAAAGTCACAAAGCTGATCATAAAGTCGCGAAAACTGACTAAAAAATCAGTCAAAGGTTCACTGAAGTCTTCAAAGGTAAAAAAGCTGAAGATCGATACGGGAAACAGGAAACTTAAGAAAAAGTACCTGAAACGATATAAAAAGATCTTCACACTGAAAAACGCAGGGCGCAAAGTGAAATGTTACGTATAACTGTATCAACGATTGTTTTTAGTGATCATAAAGATGCGTAAAAACACCGGAGTGTTACAAAATGCAACGCCCCGGTGTTTTTTTATTGGCCGTATTGCCTCAACACGGCAAATGACAACCTTAGGGGTTGACATTTGAAAATGCCGGGACTACACTTTAGGCGTTTGGCATTTTATTAACAAAAGGAGAGATGGCATATGGACTCCAATCAGATAAATAAAGAGTTGTTTTCATTCCTTGACCATAGTCCCAATGCGTTTTTTGCTGTAAAAAACATGTGCGACATTCTGGATAAAGCCGGAATGACGCGCCTGTATGAAGGCACGGCATGGGATATCGAATCCGGCAAGGGCTATTATGTGACCAGAAATGACTCCGCGATCATTGCGTTTAGGATCCCGAAGAAAGATTATAAGGGGTTCAGGATCATGGCCAGCCATTGTGATTCTCCGGTTTTCAAGATCAAGGCTAATGCTGAGATTACGATAGAAGACCGGTATGTGAAGCTCAATGTGGAGAAATACGGCGGGATGCTTTGCGCTCCGTGGTTTGACAGACCGCTTTCGGTAGCCGGGAGGGTAGTTGTCAGAACAAAGGACGGCATCGAGACAAGGCTTGTGAATGTCGACCGCGACCTCATGATCATTCCTAATCTGGCTATCCACATGAACAGACAGGTCAATGACGGATACGCATACAATGCGCAGGTAGACATGCTGCCGCTCTTCTGTGAAAAGGGCGAGGAATCAGATTCTTTCGTGAAGCTCATCGCTTCTGAGGCGGGTGTATCCGCTGAGGATATCCTTGATACAGATCTTTTCCTTTACAATCGTATGCCTGCTGTGAAGCTTGGACTCAACAACGAGTTCATAGCAAGTGGACGTCTTGACGATTTGCAGTGCGCTTTTGCTTCTCTGAAGGGATTTACAGAAGCGACACCAAAAGGTTCGGTAGCAGTACATTGTGTATTCGACAATGAAGAAGTGGGCTCCGGCACCAAGCAGGGAGCTGCGGGCAGCTTTCTTAAGGATACTCTGCACCGCATAAACAGCTCGATGGGAAAGACAGAGGATGAGTACCTGATGGATATCGCCTCAAGCTTCCTTGTCTCTGCGGACAATGCCCACGCAGTGCATCCAAATCACAAGGACAAGACCGATCCGACCAACCGTGTTTACCTCAACAAAGGAGTCGTAATCAAATACAGCGCTAATCAGAAATATACTACTGACGCAGTATCAGGAGCCATGATACGCGCGATTTTCGACAAAGCAGGTGTTCCGTATCAGACCTTCACCAATCGCTCTGACATGCTCGGCGGTTCCACTCTCGGCAATATCGCCCAGAGCCAGGTGTCACTGAACACTGTGGATGTAGGTCTCCCTCAGCTCGCAATGCATTCGCCTTATGAAACAGCAGGCGCTGAGGATACCGCCTATCTTGTTAATACTGCCAAAGTCCTGTTTTCCTCGTCCGTTGAGGAGACAGGCAATGGTACATATAAACTAATTTTTTAGTAATTGAGCATCATGCTTAGCATGATGCAGGGAGGGACTTTCAGAGATGGACTCAAAGAAAATGAAATGGACAACGCTGGCATTTATTGCGTTTTCCACAGTATGGGGATTCGGTAATGTACTGAATGGTTTCGTTTATTTTAACGGAATACAGGTAATATTCAGCTGGATCCTGATGTTTGCTCTTTACTTTATACCATATGCGCTTATGGTAGGTGAACTCGGCTCTGCATTCAAGGAATCCGGCGGAGGCGTTAGTTCGTGGATCTCAAAGACAACAGGCCCTAAGTTGGCATATTATGCCGGATGGACTTATTGGGCATGCCATGTAACATATATCGCAAGTAAATCATCGGGCGGACTCAAAGCACTCAGCTGGGCCGTATTCCGTAACGCAGAGACATATGACACTCTGCCTACAATCGCTGTCCAGCTGACAACATTCGCAGTGCTCATCTTCTTCTGCTGGGTAGCAAGCCGCGGCCTTAATCCGCTTAAGAAACTGGCTACTGTAGCGGGAACAAGCATGTTTATCATGTCTATACTCTATATTCTCATGATGTTTGCCGCCAGAGCCATCAATCCGGGTGCTGACTTTGTATCCATGGATCTCGGTGTCAAGAGCCTTGTGCCTGAGTTCAATGTTAAGTACTTCACATCCCTTTCGATCCTCGTATTTGCTGTCGGCGGATGCGAGAAAATCTCACCTTATGTAAACAAGGTCAAAGATCCAAGTAAGGGATTCCCTAGAGCGATGATCTCGCTTGCCATCATGGTAGTAGTATGCGCTATCCTCGGCACGGTCGCGATGGGAATGATGTTCGATCCTGCTGAGATCAATGCTTCGGAAGAAAGCTTCAATTCATATGTATCCAACGGTGCATACTGGGCATTCCAGAAGCTCGGGGACTACTACAGGGTAGGAGATCTGTTGCTGATCATTTATGCTATCTGCAACGCGATAGGACAGCTTTCGACACTCGTCATCAGTATCGACGCGCCTCTGCGCATGCTGCTCGACAATGAAGAGGCTCAGCAGTTCATCCCTACAAAGCTTCTCAGGAAGAACGATTTCGGAGCTTATGTAAATGGCATCAAGATGGTCGCCATTCTTTCGGGATCCATCATCCTTATCCAGTCATTCGTACCGGGTGCTGCTGATGTTCTTGCTCAGCTGACGAAGCTCAATTCGGTTTGCATGCCAATGCGTTATCTCTGGGTATTCACAGCATATATCGCACTCAGAGTTGCCGGAAGGAGATTTAATCCGGAATATCGTTTCATCAAGAACGACAAGATGGCTATAGTTGCAGGCGGATGGTGCTTCTTCATAACAGCCGCATGCTGCCTGCTCGGAGTATACGATGCGAACCCATTCACAATGTGCCTCAATATTGCGACACCTATCGTGCTGACGGTTCTTGGCGTAATACTGCCTATGATCAAGAAGCGCGAGAAAGAAAGCGCAGAACTCGAGTGATCAACATCTAATCATTTACTCACGCCGAAGATCTTCATTTAGAAGCACTTCGGCGTTTTCTTAATGCTCGAGATCAACAGAGGTGGACTTTCTTTGGCTTTTGTGTAATACTTGAGCCGTGGCAAAACATGTCACAAAAATCAATGATCCATAAAGAGCACGCGAGAGACAAGCTCTATGACCGTGCAGCAACCTACCGATAGGCAAGGTGCTAAAGCTTGAACGATGGAACCAATGATAATGATCTCAGGTCCCATCGTGACGATGGGATTTTTTCTTTCCTGCGCTCTTTGTGGAAATGCCAGATCCAAGTGCAAAGACCTAATAGAAAGGAGCGCAATAAATGAATATTTTTGATTCTTTTATGAAGAACCCTTATTGGAAATGCGTCTATGAAAAAGCGCCAAGTGATGAATGCAAAGAGTATTACAAGCTCATGTTTGAGTATTTCTCATTCGAAACGGATGAAGAAGACGAGGAAGGCATCAGAAACGCTAACGAAAGACTGATGGAGCTGATGCTGTCAAGGGAAGATGCAGAGTATATCAGAGAGCGTGCAGGGAATCCCATGGCGAAGCACCATTATAGAGAAATCATCACCTGGCTGTTTGACGGGGAAGGGGCGGATGCGGTCTCAGCGTCCATGTTCAAAGGTGAAATACGCAACCCGGGTTATGCGGTGATCGATGAAGAGAAGGATATACCTTCGATATCTTCAGGCTCTGCTTGTTTCATGATAGAGGACGATACAATCAAGACAGATGATGGAGAGTTCTGGGACTATCTTAGGAAGGAGGGCTTTCGATCATGGGGCAAACATGGCAACTGGGGCTGCAGTTGGGTATATGTAAATGTAAATTCAAAACTATATGCACCGGGAATGCCTGGAATTCCAATCACTTGGTGTGTGGCGGGCATGAATCCGCAGAATGCGCTGAGTATTGATGAGTTCAAAGAAATCTGGGAGATCCTTAAGAGACACTAATAAATGGAAAAGTATTTAAAGAATGATCTGTGACACGATATAATATCCGAGGGATATATATTTACACAAAGACAAGGAAGCTCAGATAGGAGACAAATGAAAGATAAGCTGATTTGCAGTTGTGAAAGAGTTTATGAATCTACGATACGGGAGGCTGTAGAAAACGGCGCTACGTCATTTGATGACCTTCAGAAAACTACAGGGCTTGGACGCAGCTGCGGTAATTGCCGGCCTCTGATAGAACGTATCATACGTGATTGTGGCTCATTGTCTGACGGTGCGGTAAAATAGTAAAGAAGAAAAACAGACGAAAAAGGTGTAAGGAAACGTTCATATGCTTTTGATCATAGGGAAAGTAGTATCTATATTCGCGATCATGCTGGTCGGCTTCATAGCATACAAAGTCGGCGTTCTTGGTGATGATGCTGTAAAGCCGCTGACGGCTATTCTGATGGACATAGCCTGCCCCTGCCTCATAATCAGCAGCCTCTACTCGAGGGAGATCTCAGACTCCATGCTCAGCGATACAATAGCCGTAATGGTATGCACCATGCTCTTCTATATCGTGTCATCGATTCTCACATACGTATTGGTAAGAGCGTTAAAAATCGGAGACAGGGAAGATACCGGTGTCTATATCGCAGCGGTAGCCGCAACCAACAACGGCTTCATGGGCTTCCCGATAATCAAGGCTCTGTATGGTGGCGACATGCTTTACCTGATGGTCATGTCAAACATAATCCTGAATGTTTATCTCATGTGGATGGAGCCTTCGATACTCACCATTGGCAGCGGCAAAAGGGTATCTGCCAGGGAACTCCTTAATACATTGAAATCGCCTTTGGTCATTTCTCTGGCCATTGGTTTTGTGATGATGTTCGCGCATATAAGACCTGAAGGGATAGTGGATGAGACCATTACGATGATAGGGGATATCACGATCCCGCTCTCCATGATACTTGTGGGCGCCAGGCTTGGCTCGGTGAGAGTAAGGGAGATCGTAAGCAGGAACAACATGATCGTTTCACTGTTTGCGATGGCTGTGATACCGGCTTTGGTCATACTTGCGGTGCATCCGATCAGTATTCTGGGAGCCGATGTGAAGACTATCATCGTGATCGACGCTGCACTGCCGACGGCGGTGTTCGCGGCCGTTATAGCCGAGAAGTATAAAAAGAACTCACTGCTTCTGTCCGAACTGGTCTCGCTGACTACATTGATGTCTGTCGTGACTATTCCGTTGGCAGCAATAATACTGGAAGTGATCAAATGAGGTTATTGATTATCAGGCACGGGGATCCGGATTACGAGAACGACTCCCTTACGGAGAAGGGCAGGCGCGAGGTTGAGTATCTTGCGGATTTTCTGTGCAAGCAGGATATCGACTTCTTCTACACTTCTCCATACGGACGTGCGCGCGATACGGCCACGCCGGTTTTGGCCAGACTCGGACAAACCGCGGAGGAGCTTCCGTGGCTGCGGGAGTTCGACCACTTCATCGACAGACCGGATGACACGGAGAGAAAGCGTATCCCTTGGGACTGGCTCCCTCAGGACTGGACACAAGAGCCGGTTTTCTACGAGAAGGACAGATGGAGCGAGAGCGAATATATGGCGCCTTTTGGGATAGGCGAGGAGTATGACAAAGTGGTAGAGGCGTTCGACGAGCTTCTGGCGAAACACGGCTACCGCCGGGAGGGCGGATACTACAGAGCGGAGAGGCCAAACCACGAGACCATTGCGCTGTTCTGTCATTTCGGCTCCGGTTCTGTGCTGCTGAGCCACCTGTTGGGAGTGTCGCCGATGGTCGTATGGCACGGATTCTGCGCGCAGCCATCGTCAGTGACCACGCTTGTGACCGAAGAGCGAAGAAAAGGGATCGCGTCGTTCAGGATGCTGTCGTACGGCGAGATAGCACACCTGTATGAACATGATGAGCCACCGGCATTCGCGGCGAGGTTCTGTGAATGCTGGACAGATGAGACGCGACATGACTGAAACAAAATGGACCGACCAACATTGATGGCCAGTCCATTTTTTATGTCAACTATCGAAGTGCCTTTTGGCATTACCGTGCTTTGAGTTCCTCGACGATCCGGTCGTATTCCTCCTCATCGAGTATGTAGTGCTTCTTATAAAGCAGATATGCGCAAAGCATCATTACCAGAGGTATGAGGCACATTACAAGCAGTATGCCGTGGCTTTGTCCGCTGCTTACGGAAGTGATGACCTGATCGATCTGAGCAAGCTTTTCAGCCTCGGTGATCGTTCCCATATTCGCCGCCTGCTCGAGTGAACTTATCTGGTTGGTGTAATCCGTGACGCCGAAGATAAGGTATGATGCCGAAGTGAGCAGTACGCACAGGGCGCCTCCCATCTTGGTGAAGAATGGTCTGATCGAGGCGATTATGGCCTCGTCTCTGGTGCCGTTCTTATACTCGTTGTACTCGACTGTATTGAAGACGGAGAGCATCATGATCACGTAGTAGCAGTTCATTCCAAGATTAGCCAGCATGTAGCCGACAGTCGTGATCCAGAATGAAGGCATCTCTGCCGGCATGAAGAGCCCGGCACCGATCATCAGTGCAAAGCCGGCTATCATGACGATACCAAAGCCTTTCATGAGACCTTTTCTGCTCCACTTTGACGACAGCCACGGATATGCGATAAGCAGTATGCCCGAAGCTGATAGGCCTATGGTGGAGAAGAGCGAGTAAAGACCGCCCTTGTATCCATAGGTGAAGTAAATGTAAGTGGAACCTATACCGCCGACTATCAGATCCGCGCCGATCTGATGCAGCAGGAATATGAGGCACATCCATGAAAGCTGATCATTATTGGTAATGGTAGAGACGATCTTCTTGAAGCTGACCGGAGGCGGTGTGATATCCATGTATGACCGGTCCTCCCTGACTCCGAAAATGGTGATGCAGAGGAAGAGAGGAGCGAGGATGCAGAATATGAGCGCCACTACACCGTACGCGGTCTGAGCATTTCCTCCGATCGCGCCTGAACCGGTAGTGAGCATCGGTACGAACAGCCCTGCGAGCCCTCCGCCTATGCCAGCGCAAAGGTTGGTCATAGCTGTCAGTTTGTCGCGGGTACTACCTTTTTGGCTGAGAGCCGGTATCATGCCCCAGTACGATATGTCGTGCATCGTATAAGTGATGCTGTACGCGAAGTATATGATTCCGAAGAACCATATGAATGCCCAGCCCTCCAGCCTTACATTGAATGCCAGATACACGACCACCGATGTGCTCAGGATGCCGATGACAAGCCATGGTTTATACTTGCCCCAGCGTGAACGAGTCCGCTCGATGATATTTCCCATCAGAGGGTCGTTCAGGGCATCGAATAACCTCGCGCCTATCATAATGCCTGTGATGGCTACCAGCTGTGCCGCCGTCAGATGGTGAGTAAAAAGGATGTAGACGAGGATGAAATTGGTGAACAGGCTGTAGATCATGTCCCTTCCGAATGTGCCGAGAGGGTAGCACCACATATTTCGTTTGGCCTGCTTTTCTGTGATGCCGCCTGATGTCTTGGCGGCTGTTTCTGTGTTCTTACTCATTTTGCTCTTCCTTTAGTTTTATAGTATTTCCGCAATAGTTTATTTCCAGTTGTTCAACAGGTCAAGAAAGTGCCTGTCGGTCCAATCCTTGTTATTCCATAGCTCTCTGAGCTTTCTGTAGTGTTCGCGCTGCTTATCATCGTAGCTTCCCATATTATCCGAGGTCAGGAAAAAGCTCCCGTATTGCGCGAGTACTCTCGCGTGAAGGTCTTTCTGCTCCTCGTTCAGCTTTATATTGTCCCGTCTAAGAAAGAAGACATCGGGATCGTTCAGGAAAGCTCTTCCATCGAGACCTCTTCGGTAGAAAGTGTTGAGTATCGTGTGCTTGGTCGATGGGAGTTCGCGGCTTACCTTTCGCATGAGAGCATCACCGTTCCAGTCCAGACTTGCATCGCAGCCTATCCTGCAGTACTCGACCTTTCCGAACGCAGGTCCAAGCGGGACGCCGCAGCCAAGGATCATGCCGTCACCACACCATTCTCTCAAATAGTCCATGGCTCTGCACATACGTCCTCCGCGACTCTCACCGAAGAATTCGCCTTTGTCTGTCATCCACGGCGCCGCAGAGTAGAGAAAGTCGAGTTTGACCAGATCGAATCCCCATTCGCTGAATACCGTGTCAAAGACCCTCTTCAAATGATCCCTGACACCGGGATCGTCTATGTCGAGCGAGAAGAAGCCGCCCCAATTGTATCCTACATACCATGGTTTTCCGTTGTGCATAAGCAGCCATTCAGGATGATTTTTTATAAGCTTTGAATTGTTCTGCGCTGAGAACGGAGCGAGCCAGAGACCTGCCTTGAAACCGCTACTGTGTATATCTGTGACCATGGATCTCATCCCACGTGGGAAACTTTTCGGATCACACTCCCAGTCTCCGACCGCTGTCTGCCAGCCATCATCTATCTGGAAGAGATCTCCCGGCTCAAGCATACTTGCACAACCCGCAAGATCCCGGCTTATGGTCTCGTCGTTTATTTTGTCATAATGATTATACCAGCTGCCGTACCCGGCCATCGGATCACATGGGCGGCGTTTTATGCCCGCTGCCTTGAACCACGCGTCAAATACTTCATCGTGGCTGCCTTCAAAAGCTGCCAGGTGTAGATCTTTGTCGAATCTGTCACCGATACCGGCATCTTTTCTTATGGTGAGGATACCTGCAGGCATGTCATACTCAAAAATCGTATAGCCATTGGTCTCATCAGTAGAGCCTATGAGAAAATAGTTTTCTTCAAACCGCTTGTAGAAATAGGTGAAGCCATGAAAACATCCGGGCTTACCGCTTCGCTGTATGAAAAAATCATCTCCGTATTTGGTTATGCCCCATGGAGCACCCAGATGTTTGATAAATCTGTTTAGGCCCGGGATCGTATCCTGCGTTCTCACCTCAAAAGATGAGGTCCATGTCTGATAACCATTGAAAAAAGCTCGTTCTGTTTCACAAATCGGAAGATTGAGAACTATCTTTGAGACTTCCGACTGCTTTATAAGAGGCGTAAGGTCGATCTGCTTCATATAGGACCTCCTGCTTAGTATATTCATATTATACATCATAAAAACGGGAAGTGGGCTTTTAGACGGCCTGAGCATGCGGGCGCAATAAGCAGGGTGCTGTAACTAAGGATTTTCTCTTTGCGGAAAGAACAGGACAGAGATACAATAACAAACAGAGTAATTGTTAATTGAAAATGGAGAGATATTACGATGAAGATACTGTTATGCGGCAAGGGAGGCTGCGGAAAAAGCACGCTGGCGACGCTTATGGCGAGAGCCTGCGCGTCGAGAGGGCAGAATGTTCTGGTAGTAGATACTGATGAATCGAATTACGGGCTCCACAGGCAGCTTGGGCTTGACCTTCCGGAAGACCTTACTCATTACTTTGGCGGAAAGAAAGGCGCTTACAAGCGTTATGATGAGACAGGCAAGGTGTTTGAAGACAAGTGGTCGATATCCGACATACCGCCGGAATACCTGTCCGGCGCTGAGGGCCTTCATCTTGTAGCGGTAGGAAAGATCGCCGAAGCCGGAGAAGGCTGCGCCTGCGGCATAGGCTTCACCGCAAGGGAATTTCTCAGCAATCTTGAGCTGGGCGACAAGGATACAGTCATAATCGATACCGAGGCCGGCATCGAGCATTTCGGGCGAGGGCTGGATAAATGCGCGGATATCATTTTTATGGTAGTAGATCCCTCATATGAATCCATCCGTCTCTCTGAAAAAGTCAGCGATATGGGCAGGGCTTTCGGAAAGCCGGTCTATCTTATCATCAACAAGGCAGACGATGATCAGTCACGGATGATACGGGAAACTCTGCGAGATAAGGACGCGGTCATCGCGTCAGTACCCGCGGACAAAAACATAATGGAGGCTGGCCTAAAGGGAGAGCCACTATATAAGGACGTACCCGAGGTAGACATTATCGTAGACAAGGTTCTGGTTTGAAACAGAGGAATTCCTTAACTAAGCGACTATTCCGCAGCGGGATACTCGTTACACAGGAGCCTGTACGGCGGCTCATCCTCTTCGATTTCAGGAAATCTGTAAACCGGCTCGTAGAATCTGTTATCAGTGTTGTCGTCATTGCACTGGGACACCTCTCCGACAAGCACGCTGCCTGAGCCCGGAACTACATGGAATTCGTGATACTGATGAGGCCATAGAGTTATGCTCTGTCCCGGTTCGAGCCGCACTTCGGTGCCGGCAGTAACGTAGTATGAACGACCATCGGAGTTGACCAGCACATCAGTATCTGCAAGGCCGCCTTCTCCATCATCGTTGTACACCTGTATTAGAAGAGTTCCCCCTCCGCGATTTATTACGTCTTCGGATTTCACCCAGTGAAAGTGCATCGGTGAGATCATGTTGTCACGCAGAAACAGAAGCTTCTCTGCATATGTCTTCTTGTACTTAGGATCATGCTGATTTCCATTCCTGAGAGTGATCAGACCCATTCCCACCTTGTTGAAATCACCCAGACCGTAGTCCGTTATATCCCATCCAAGCATGTTGTCGCGGATCTCATCGTATTCATGGCCTTTTTCCGACCATTCCTCAGGTGTCCAGCTGCAGAACGGCGGCAGCGCAAACCCCACCGAGCAGATAAGCTCTTCCATTTCCCGGATAACAGCATTGATCTCCGATCTCTTCATCTGTGATTCCTTTCTTATCAGGACAGATCCCTTTAGTCATTAAGCGAAAAAACTTTCGCTAATTCTACCATACCTCCGGCAATTTGTAGTGATTCGGACCGTGATATACTATCAAAAACGGTAAGATTAATATAGAATTAAAAAAACGCTCTCGGAGTGATACTGAATACATTTGGAAACGAATTCAAACAGAGTCTACGCAATACCAATATAAGCCTTTACTATGCAGGCCAGATCCTAATAGCGTTTAGCCTGACGCTGCTCAAATAGAAGTGTGGCTGAAAACAGCTTACGGCGCGACCCTTACTGGAAAGGGGATATGAAGTAATGAAAGAGAAATACAAGAGAGGTCTGGTACTGGACCCTTCGACAGGCGAACTCAAACCGGTCAGCAGGGGACAGTACATACAGCAATGGCTGTACGGAGTCTGTGAGCCTTACATACTGAAGGGCACGATGTTCATGCTGAAAAGCCCTAAGAGAGCGGCGCTGTTCAACAAGATGTCGACGCCAAAGGCTCTGCCGCGCGAGGTGGTGGTATCTACTGAAGCCGCATGCAGGTTCATAGATTTCATATATGGTCAGAATATAGGTAACGATTGTCCGAGAATGGCAGTCACGAAGTGCGTATGCCAGACGGCGACCGGCAGGTTTCGTGAGCCTGTAGAAAAGGACATGGCTTTACTATACACGGCAAATCTTTACCTGTCCGCTAAGATCACGGGCATAGGCGAGCCTTACCGTCTGATAGAGACGGCGGAAGAAGCCAAAGAGATGCTGAAGTATTTCGATGAGTGCGGATTGGTGCACGCCATTATGTACTGCCACAGCTCCGGAAGATGGACTTTCGTGGTCTGCAATTGCGATGATGAGATTTGCGTGCCTGTGCAGGCATATAAGGCGGGTCGCAGGGATCAGGTGCTGGCAGGCCCTGAGATAATAGCTCTTGATCGTTCAAAATGTAAAGGATGCGATGAATGCGGAAAGTGTATTGAAAGATGTATTTTCGAAGCGAACAGCATAGGCTTAGGCGGCGCGAGCGCTGTAGACTATAAAAAGTGTCTCGGGTGCGGTCTTTGCGCATCCACATGCCCAAGCGGAGCCAGAACACTTGTAATACGTAAGGATTATGAGCACGAGGATAAACTGACAACAAGGATCCTTCTGGGATAAAGCCGATGAGAGCGTCACCTTCAGGGTCAGTTTTCTGAATTGGAAATGCGCTTCTGATCCGACTTAAGTATGCTGAGGAGCATTATGACCGCGCCGACAGATACCAGAGCGAGGCAATAGAAAAGCAGAGCCCGAAGTCCGGCGAAATCGTATACGAATCCGCCTGTAAGGTTTCCGGCCATACTGCCTATGGACATTGCGGCGGTCATATAGCCCTGGCCCTTGACTGAGTCGACCGCTTCTACCTGCTCATTAGAATAATATACCGAGGCAGACGCAAGCATGGCGTAACTGATGATCTGGAATATCTGAAGTACGTATAGCATCGTAACACTGCCCGCAAGTACAAAACAGAGAGCCTTGAGAACGAATCCGAATCCGGATATCACCATCAGAGTGTTTATCCGGAATTTTTTTAGGATATAGAAGAAGCCGAACATGACCGGAAGCTCGGCCAGGGTCTCGATCGAAAACACAGATCCCATGTCGGCGCTGTCCCCTCCGAGCGATTCGATCAACTGAATCATGTAGGTGTGGGATATGGCGTTGAACGCGAGCATCATGCAGACGGCGAGGAGAGATAACATAAACCATGGGTACTTCCGTGTAAAGGCAATGAAGCTGCCCGCCGGCTCACCGCCGGATGGATCGGACGTGCCTGAGCTTTCATCTTCGCTTGTAACATTGGCGATACCGGCCGAGCAAGGCATGACGAAGACGACCATGAACAAAGCCGCGGTAAGAATTATTCCGGCCGTGATGATGGATTGCTCCCCGTATCTGACTATGATATGCCCTAAGGCGAAAGACATGATCGCGTACGCGAGAGAGCCGGTGCCTCTGGCACTTCCGAAATCGACGTGTTCACCGCGTGATTCGTAATAAAATACAGCAGCGTTGATAAGGGGCATCTGTGTGAATACAAGTATCAGGAAGACGGGGTATAGACCCCCGTTCATTATCATGCTCCTGCTGAATATAAAGAGACCGGCGAGACATAAGGCTTCCAGACCGCATACGAACAGACAAATGTTTTTCCATGTAAGACGCGGATACCTGTCTGCAAGTGTGCCGACAAACATCTGTCCACCGGCTGCTATAAGATTGCTCACAGCCATCAATATGCCTATCATGTAGGCCCGGAATCCGTGAGACAGGAGAAATACCGTAGCAAACTGGGTAGCCATTCCGTAAAG
Source organism: uncultured Eubacteriales bacterium (assembly GCA_902798745.1). GTDB lineage: Bacteria > Bacillota > Clostridia > Peptostreptococcales > Anaerovoracaceae > Crickella. Next base: position 84,329 of record CADBXM010000003.1, on the reverse strand, counting down.
CATCCAGTAACAAGCGTGGAGCGCTTTGTATTGGATATTTCTTTTTATATTTGGGTGTGCATCTGCCATGTTTTTCTCCTTATGATCAATTACCTTATATTATAAAGATGTAAGTATGCTTATGTCGATGAATTTACTGTAATATTTCAAGCTTAATGTGTTGTCAAAAACCGCTTTTACCCTTATAATTAATAAGGTATGTGCGCTGCACGCTTTATCATTTATTTCGAATAGATGATCATTGTCAACTAATGTTGCGACTGCGGTAAGACAGCGTTTTTTTATGAATCCAAGGAGGATATGAGTAATGGAAAAAGTTAAAGTAATTATTTGGGGACTTGGCGCTATGGGCGGCGGTATGGCCGACGTGCTTCTGAAGAAAAAAGGCGTTGAGATCGTTGGCGTAGCAGGCAGAGGCCCAAAGATCGGCAAGTCCATGTTTGATTATATCAAGACCGAGAAGGGTGATCACGAAGACGTTATCATCGGCGCTTACGAAGACGTGATCAAGCCGGGTGCTGCAGACGTAGTACTTCTCTGCACAGACTCCTTCACAAAGAACGCTTTCGAAAGGATCAAATACATCCTCGAGCAGGGCATTAACGTAATCACATCCGCAGAGGAAATGGCTTTCCCAAAAGCTCAGTCGCCTGAACTGGCTGCTCAGCTTGATGAGATCGCTAAGGCGAATGGCGTTACAGTCCTCGGCACAGGCGTAAACCCTGGCCACATCATGGACCTCCTCGTCCTCGTTATGACTGGTGTTCTCACAGACGTAGAGGAAATCACTTCCCGTCGTGTTAACTCGCTTTCACCATTCGGACCTGTTGTTATGGAAGAGCAGGGCATTGGAATCTCCGTTGAGGAATTCCTCGAGAGAAAAGCTAACCACACTATGTCCGGTCACGTCGGCTTTGCTGAATCCGTTGGCATGATGGCAGAAGGTATGGGTCTTGAAGTTGCTGAGTTCGCTCAGGACATGAACCCAATCACTACAGACGTCGACAGAAAGAGCCCTTATGGCTTCGCAGCTGCCGGTTCCTGCGCTGGAGTATCCATGACTGCAGAGGCCAAGCTGTCCAATGGTATTCCTGTACACATGGATCACCCACAGCAGATCGAGCCTGAGCAGGTTGGCGTTCAGACAGGTGACTATGTAATCATCAAGGGTTCCCCTAATGTAAATCTCGTCAACTCACCAGAGATCGAAGGCGGACTCGGAACAATCGCTATGTGCGTTAACATGATCCCTATGGTCATCAACGCTGAGGCTGGCCTCAAGACAATGATCGACCTTCCTATTCCTAGGGCTATCATGGGCGACTTCCGTAACCTCATCAGAGAAGAGAAGAAGATCGTAAAATAAGTTCAAAATAATTTAAGTATTTGCGGAGGCGGTCATCGATAATCGGTGACCGTTCCCCATGTGAAGGAGTGACAAGATGGCAAAGAAAAATGATTGGGTACGCATCCACCGCGTGGTACTGCCTGCAGAGGGCAGAAATCCAAACCTGCCGGAAGATACAGCCAAGGTACCTCTGGAAATGTGGACCAAGGGTTTCCTTCAGGCAGATGCTGAAATCGGTGACGAAGTAGAGGTCAAAACAGCGACCGGCCGTATTGAAAAAGGCACACTGATCGAAGTAAACCCACACTATACACACAGCTACGGCGAGTTTGTTCCTGAACTCGTTCAGATCGATACCCAGCTTAGAGAAATCCTGTTCGGAGGTGAAAAATAATGGCACTGGCTAAAGATTATGCTTCCGTTATGGGAAGAAACAACGAAATAATGAAGAACGCCATGGGTCTGGACTATGATAAGTTCGAATCCGGCAAAATGAGTTTTGATTATGAAGCCCTCATGGCTTCCACCGGCTACACCATTGAAGAGATCATGAAGGTGCAGTCCGCTACAGGCGTAGGTAACACACCGATACTGGAGCTCAGAAACCTCACCGCACTGGCAAGAAAGTATGCAAAGCCTGGTTACGGCGCTACCATCCTGGTAAAGGACGAAGCATCAAACCCATCCGGCTCCTTCAAGGCAAGACGTGCTGCATGTGCTGTCGCTACAGCCAAGAAGATGGGATATAAGGGCGTTATGGCCGCCACATCCGGCAACTATGGCGCAGCTGTAGCTTCCCAGGCTGCTATGCAGGGTCTGAAGTGCATCATCGTTCAGGAATGCTTCGACTCCAAGGGAGTAGGACAGCCTGAGATCATTGAAAAGGCTAGAAAGTGTGAAGCTTACGGCGCAGAAGTCGTTCAGCTCACAGTAGGACCGGAACTGTTCTACACATTCCTGTCCATACTGGAAGACACAGGTTACTTCAACGCTTCCCTGTATTCTCCATTCGGTATCGCCGGAGTCGAGACTCTGGGTTACGAGATCGCTATGCAGTGCAGAGAAAAGTATGGTAAGGATCCTGCTATGGTGGTCTGCACAAGCGCAGGCGGCGGCATGATGACCGGTACTGCCAGAGGTCTGATTAAGGCCGGAGCTACCGATACAAAGTGCATCGCAGCATCCATCGACCTTACAGGTCTGCACATGGCATCCGATACTGCATTCAATAAGAAGAGCTGCACTACAGGTCACACCGGTTTCGGCGTTCCTTATGCAGTTGACCCTGACCACTCTGATGTACCTAGAAGTGCCGCAAGGCCGCTTCGCTATATGGAGAGATATGTGACTGTAACACAGGGCGAGGTCATGTATATCACCGAAGCTCTTGCAAACCTTGAAGGCGTAGAGAGAGGTCCTGCAGGCAACACATCCCTGACAGCTGCATTCGCTCTGGCTCAGGAACTGCCTGAAGACGAGTACATCCTCTGCTCCGAGACCGAATACACCGGCGCAGGAAAGCACATACAGCCACAGCTGGCATTTGCGAGAGAGAACGGCATCGAGATCAAGTTCGGCGATCCGAGCGTTGAAGACAAGCCTGGCGTCAACATCATCCTGCCAAAGGACCCAAGCTACATCAAGACCAAGGATATGGACATCGTACACATGAGAGAGTCCTTCATCAAAAAGGCCTGCAAGAAGTACGGTTCTTTCGATATCGATGAAGACGATATCGAGTTCCTGGCAGTAGAGACCAATTCCACACCTGAATTCGTCAAGAGCACTATTGAGAAGCTTAAGAAATAGGATTTAAGGAGAAATAAACATGAGAAGAGAAGACGATTTTGAGGAAAGAAGAAAGCATATCGCCAATCTTTCCGATGAAGAGTTGTACAAGAGATTTTGGGAGCTGACCGACATGGTAGTCGATCCTCTCCTTGAGCTCGGTTACAAAAATACTACCCCTTCCGTGGAGCGTTCCGTTCTACTGCGTATGGGAATTTCTTCCCTGGAAACACAGAAGATCGTCAATGGATGCATGGATCACGGACTGATGGGCAAGGGCGCGGGTCATTGTGTTTACAAGCTGTCCCAGATCGAAAATATTTCCATACCGGAAGCCGGTACAAAGCTGGCCAACGGCGAAGGCTGGGATGTTGTCGCGGCATCATTCAAAAAGTAGGAGGTAAAGCAGTATGGAACCTTTAAAACCAAATGAAAAAATCGATATTGTCGAGCTGCTTAAAGACCTCGATAAGTATGAACCTAGAAGACGCGGCTGGCATTGGAGAGAGCCGGCGAAGGAACTGAATGAAGGACCTTTCGAATATCATGATATTTCGGAACCTTTGAAACAGAACGTACCTCTTCCTCCGGCTAAGTATTTTGAAGGCATCGACCCACAGCCAATGCCAAACATCACGACTGAGATCGCGTCTGGACGCTTTGAGGACGACATCCGCCGTATGAGAATGGCTGCATGGCATGGCGCAGACCATATCATGGTAATCCGTCACATGGGCCAGTCACATATCGACGGCCTCATGGAAGGTACTCCTCAGGGTATCGGTGGTATCCCGGTCACAAGAAAGCAGGTCCGTGCTCAGAGAAAGGCTCTGGATCTGATCGAGGATGAAGTTGGTCGTCCGATCAACTACCATTCATACATCTCCGGCGTAGCCGGTCCGGATGTAGCTGTTATGTTCGCGGAAGAAGGCATCAATGGTGCTCACCAGGATCCTCAGTACAACGTTCTGTACAGAGATATCAACATGGTACGTTCCTTCGTAGACGCCTGCGAATCCAAGAAGGTCATGGCATGGGCCGAGATGCTTCAGATCGATGGAGCTCATAACGCCAATGCTACAGCCAGAGAGGCATGGAAGGTCATGCCTGAGCTCATCGTACAGCACGCAATCAACTCGCGTTTCTCAGAAAAGGTTGGTATTAAGCCGGAGAACATCTCTCTGTCAACAGTACCGCCAAGCGCGACACCGGCTCCGTGCATGTATATGGATCTGCCATATGCTGTTGCCCTGCGCGACATATGTGACAGGTATAAGATGAGAGCCCAGATGAACACGAAGTACATCGACTCCTCCGCAAGAGAAGCCACTGTAACTCATGTTATGAACATGTTCATCTCCAAGCTCACAAGGGCGGATCTCCAGTCCACCATTACTCCTGACGAGGGAAGAAACGTGCCATGGCACATCTACAACATAGAAGCTACCGACACAGCCAAGCAGACCCTCATCGGTCTCGATGGTCTCATGGAGATGGTTCAGCTCAACGATGATCCGGAAGGTCCGCTGAAAAAGAACGCTCGAGACCTGAAGGAAAGAGCTCTGCTGTTCATGGAAGAGATCGTAGAGACAGGCGGATATTTCAAAGCAGTACAGGAAGGCTTCTTCGTTGACTCCGCGAAATATCCTGAGAGAAACGGCGATGGAATTGCCCGTAAGATCGAGGGCGGCGTAGGTGTAGGCATGATCTTCGAAAGAGATGAAGACTACATGGCGCCTGTCACAGCTCACTATGGATATAACAACGTCGCTCAGTACGGCGGCGATCCTGAGAACCCATCCGCTCTTATCGGTGGCTGCACATTCGAAGACCGCTCCAAGATCGTCTTCATTGACGAGCTGGACGAGACAGACTGCGTAGACCGCAGACTTGAGACCGTGGCGAAGTACAGAGACGGCCATACCGTCAAGCCTGAAATGGAATGGTGCGGTGACGGCACTATCATGCTGACCATGTGCATTCCATGCGAAAAGAGAGCTGCAGAGGCTGCTGCTCTTGAGATCGGCAAGCGTCTTGGCCTGGTAGAACCTGAAGTGATCTCCCGTGAGGTACTGCAGGAGGCAGAAGGAACAAGGATCGAAATGAAGGGTAAGATCGACTTTGATATCGACCTGAACGAACTCGAGATCCCTGAACCGCCACATCACATGTCCGACGCAGAACTGTACCACGAGTTCGAGGATGTCAAGCACATGAAGGCCATCTGCGGCACAGTGGGCGAAGACGAACACTCCGTAGGTATCAGAGAGATCATGAACATCAAGCACGGCGGTATCGAGAAGTGGGGCATCGAATGCATCTACCTCGGAACTTCCGTGCCGGTAGAAAAGATGATCGACGCTGCTATCGAAGAGGATGCGGAAGCTATCCTTGCTTCGACAATCATCTCTCACGATAACATCCACTACAAGAACATGAAGAGACTCCATGATCTCGCTGTGGAAAAAGGTATCAGAGATAAGGTCATCATCGTTGCAGGCGGTACTCAGGTAATTCCTGAGGAAGCTGTAAAGACCGGTATCGATATGGGCTTCGGCAGAAACTCACACGGTATCGATGTTGCCACCTTCCTGGCAGAAGAGCGCCAGAGAAGAAGAGGCGAGAGAAAAGACGAAGAGTAATTCGTTTACTGATCAAGGGGCGGGCATTGCCCGCCCCCTATTAAAGTTTTGAATAGTTTGAAATAATCAGAGGAATCCAAATGAAAGTAGATGTACTGGTAGCCGAGATCGGCTCCACAACCACCGTAGTAAACGCCTTTAAGGATCTGGATACTGATCATCCGGTATTCTTTGCTCAGGGCCAGGCCCCTACATCCGTATTGGAAGGTGATGTGCGCATCGGTCTGTCCGGTGCTGTGGAAGATCTGAAAAAGAAAGCCGGGATCGATACTCTTGAGTATGACGAAATGCTGGCGACTTCTTCAGCTGCCGGCGGCCTTAAGATGACCGTCCACGGCCTTGTGTATAATATGACCGCGAAGGCTGCGAAGGAAGCTGCTCTGGGAGCCGGAGGGATCATACATTTCGTGACTGCAGGCAAGCTCCGCCGCAGCGATCTGGCAAAGATCAAAGAAATACAGCCAAACCTTATACTGCTGGCAGGCGGTGTGGATTATGGTGAACGCGATACGGCGATCTACAACGCCGAGATGATCCGCTCCATGGGGCTGAAAGTGCCTGTAGTATACGCCGGTAACATCGAAAATCAGGAGGAAATGGAGCTCATCTTCGATGAGGAGAGCGGTATGCCTCTTTACAATATAGAAAATGTATATCCGAAAATAGATGAACTGAACGTGGAACCGTGCCGCAAGGTGATCCAGGATGCTTTTGAGGATCATATAACCCGTGCGCCGGGCATGGAACATGTCAGAGAGATGGTAAATGGTCCGATCATTCCGACTCCGGGCGCGGTCATGCAGTGCACAAAATTGCTGTACGACTGCATCGGCGACTGTATCGTGCTTGATGTAGGAGGCGCTACAACGGATCTCCACTCCGTTACCGAGGATTCCGATCAGGTTGCACGCATCTTAACCGCTCCTGAGCCAAAAGCCAAACGTACAGTAGAAGGCGACTTAGGTGTCTACGTGAACCGATACAAGGTGATCGAATCCATTGGCGAAGAGAAGTTTAAGGAAGATATGGAAGCCATGGGCGTAGACGCGGAAGCGACTCTTGCTACATACAAGGCCATTCCAAAAAATGAGGATGAGATCAAGCTTGTTGAAAGACTCGCGAAAGAGGCTGTGCTCAAGGCGGTAGAACGCCATGCAGGTGAGATCCGCTACGTATACGGGCCTTCGGGAAGAGTCACTCTTGCAGAGGGCAAGGATCTGACACAGGTGCGTCACATCGTGGGCACCGGAGGGGCTCTCACCAGGCTGCCGAATCGTATCCAGCTGATGAAAAACATCATTGAGGACAATGAGACCGGAATGAAGCTCTATCCGGGTGAAGGAGTGGATTTCCTGGTGGACAACGATTATATAATGGCATCCTTGGGTGTTCTCTCAATGACTCACAGGGAAGGCGCGATAAGGCTGCTTGAGCAGTCGCTGGGGATCAAATTCCCGAAGACAAGCTTTGCGGAAAGCAAGGCGAAGCAGTTATCTGCGGTCAAAGAACTGCAGGCATTGCAGGCAGAGCGGCTCAAAAAAGAGCAGGAACACGAAGAGCATATCAAAGCAATGGAAGACATGGGCTACGATATGAGTGACTACCGCAACCCGGAGCCTGTGCTTGGAAACGTATCTAAAGAAGAATACGAGGCCATCAAGCGCGAGGCGTTGGCATCCGATCGCAGCATGCGGACAGCCGGTACCGATTTGGCGCAATCTGAACAAATGGCGGAAGACTGCGAGAAAGTGATGGCAGAGCATCATGGCAGCAGTGAGGCGGAGTATGATCCGGCAACGGGCAAGATACCGGGTTGCGATCATCAGTGCAAGACCTGCAGCCGCATCCATTGCCAGTATCGGAATACAGACTATTAGGGCACAGTCCCGGAAAGGAAGCAGATATGTATCCTCAGCTTAGGATCGATCTTTCCAAGATCAACCAGAATCTGGACACTGTGGTGTCCATTGCAAAACAGGGAGGCTGCTCTCTGATGATCGTCACCAAGAGCTTTTGCGCGGATGAGCGTATCGTTGGGGAGATCCTGAAGAACGACTATGTGAAGTACCTCGCGGATTCCCGCGTCAAAAACCTTGCAAAATATGCTGACAAGGCTCGCAAGGCCGGCAAGGAAACGGTATTGCTGCGCTTGCCGCAGATGTGCGAGATAGGGGACGTGGTGAGATTCGCTGATATATCCCTTAACTCTTCCGTTGAAACGATCGCGCTGCTCAATGAAGAGGCAGGCCGCCAGGGTAGCAAGCATAAGGTGGTCCTTATGATCGATATGGGAGATCTGAGAGAAGGCATTTTCTTTAGAAATGAAGATAAGATTTTCGATGCCGTTTCACAGATCCTGAAAATGGAAAATGTGATCTTGGAAGGTGTAGGCGTCAACCTGACATGCTACGGAGCGATCATTCCAAAGCCTGATAATCTGGGTGGTCTTTGCGAGATAGCAGAAAAGATTGAAAATAAGTTTGACATCACTCTGAATATCGTATCAGGAGGCAACAGCTCGTCCATCTACCTTATTCCAAAGGGCGAACTGCCTGAAAAGATCAGCAATCTACGTCTGGGAGAATCCTTTATACTGGGCAACGAGACCGCATACAGCAATCGTATCCCGGGTACAGCGAATGACGCGGTGACCCTCAGAGCTCAGATCATCGAGCTTAAGAATAAGCCTTCCGTCCCAATCGGCGAAGTGGGGGTAGACGCATTCGGTAATGTGCCGGTCTATGAGGACCACGGGATGATCGACCGTGCTATTTTAGCCGTAGGCAGACAGGATGTTGACCATGAAGGCCTCACGCCGCTGAATACGGAGGCTACCGTGATAGGGGCCTCGTCGGATCATCTGCTAATGGATGTTTCCAAAGAAAACTATAAGCTTGGCGACACCGTGGACTTTTCTCTTGACTACGGCGCGCTTATGAATCTCTTCACAAGCGAGTTCGTCGAACGTGAATATATCTGAGACATGCGAAGAGCCCTGTTTGATTGAACGGGGCTCTATTTTTATGGATAGAAGAATAAAAGACTGTTAGTTTGTTAACATTCATATCATTATTATTGTAGGAAGGTGAAAAAAGGGGTAAAATGAATTTGTATGTTATTGGGTAAAGCCGATTGGCAATCGCATTGATCGGCTATTCACAAAAGGTATTATTTATAAGGAGATTTGTTATGAGCGAAAACAATTCACTTCCAAAAACTCCGGCTCCTCTTGAGGGAGAGCAGGAAGTTAAGGAAACGAAGCATCGCATGCCAAAACTCTGGGAAGCACTTCTTTCCTTTGGCGTACTGATCGCTTTCATGGCAGCAGGAATCGTCATCTTCGGAGTTGACCCACACTTCCCGATGTTCCTCGGCGTATGCTTCGCAGCATTCATGGCTATGCGTCTCGGCTACAAGTGGGAAGAAATCGAGACAGCTATGAAAGATGGTATCTACAGAGCCCTTCAGGCTGTAGTTATCCTCATGATCGTAGGTATCCTGATCGCTGTATGGATCCTTGGCGGCGTTGTACCTGCCATGATCTACTACGGCATGAAGCTGCTGTCACCAAGCATCTTCCTGATCGCAGCACTGCTGATCTGCTCCATCACATCCCTTGCTACAGGTACTTCCTGGGGTACAATGGGAACTATGGGACTGGCGCTGATCGGTATCGCTATCGGACTCGGTATTCCTGAGCCAATGGCAGCCGGTGCTGTTATCTCCGGAGCTTACTTCGGTGATAAGATGTCGCCTCTTTCCGACACGACCAACCTTGCGCCTGCTATGGCTGGTACAGACGTCATGACACACGTTAAGTTCATGATGCTGCCTACAGGCATCACATATCTTATCTGCATCGTAGTATTCGGTGTCATGGGACTCAATGTTGCTAAGGGCGGCGCTGCAAACACAAGCGATATCGAAGCTATCAACAATGCGCTTCTGTCCAACTTCAACATCAACCCTATCCTGCTTCTGCCACCTATCATCGTAATCGTTGCAGTAGCACTCAAGGTTCCTGCTATCCCGGGCATCACACTCGGTATCTTTGCAGGACTGGTACTTGGACTGATCTTCCAGCCAGCCAGCTTTGGTGATTATCTCCAGGCAGGTCTTGACGGAGTCAGCAAGGAGTGGGCAAATGACGTAGCAGTAGGCGGCGGCGATACGCTGATCCTCGATCGTCTTCTCAACTCCGGTGGTATCATGGGTATGGTATTCTCCATCACTCTGACTATGATCGCGATGATGTTCGGCGGTATCATGGAGACAACAAAGCAGATCGAAGTAGTTGTAAACAAACTGCTCAACCTGGTGAAGGGACCTGCAGGACTCGTTACAATGACAGAGATCACATGCACAGTTTCCAACATGGCTATGCCTGAACAGTACATCTCCATCGTAGTACCTGGACGTATGTACGCAGAGACATATCGTAAGATGGGACTCCATCCAAAGACACTGTCCAACGCTCTCGAAGGAGCAGGTACAGTTACTTCGGCTCTGATCCCATGGAACACATGCGGAACATACATCTACAGCGTACTGGGAATCACAGCTCTCGGCGCAGGCGGATACTTCCCATATGCAGTATTCAACTGGCTGATGCCACTTATGGTAATCGCACTGGCCTTCACAGGTCATACTCTTGCTAATGCGAAGGGTGAGCGCATTACCACAGCTGAGCGTAAGGCTGAGATGAAGAAGCAGGTTGAAGAATTCAACAAAGAGCGTTTAGCTGAAATGGCTGCTGCTGAGTAATCAGTAAGTTATCAGAAATCAGAGAACGCAACTTCTTCAATTAGGTAACTCTTTAATAGAGCAACTTAAAACGGGTGATCGGTATTTTCCGATCACCCGTTTTTCATTCAACCAGGAGCAAAGCTCCAACAAGCTCGCTTGATTGGAGCGAGCGACGCCTACTTCGTTGAGGCGGGGGACATTCGGCGTCTGTTATAGGCTTGGCGCGGTTTTTCGCCAATAATCAGGTGAAGCACGGCGAGCCCACGACTGATCGCAGGCGTCGATTGGCGAGAATCGGAGGGAAACAGCGAATTCTCGCCAATAATCAATTGAAACAAGGCGGGACCTCGACCGATCACAAGGTAACATTGGCGCAAAATAGAAGATAACAGCGGATTTACGCCAATAATCTACCGAAACGAGGCGAAATCTCGACCGATCACAAGGGAACATTGGCGAAAAACGGAAGATAACCGCAGATTTTCGCCAATAAAAAAAGAGAAAACAATTCTTATAAAACTAAAACAACCAGTAAAAACAACCAGTAACAATATTGTTACTGGTTACTAAAACTTATGATTATTTACTAGCGATAACTAATCTTAACCTGTGTGTATAAATCAGGCAGCCTTGTCAGACTGGTCTTTTTTAAACGTCGGAAGCTGAACCATGATTATTGCTATGAACATGATGACACAACCGATGATTTCGCGTCCCGACATTCTTTCACCAATCAACACCGCACCGGAGAGCACTGCGAACACTGACTCCAGGCTGAGTATCAGCGACGCACTTGTAGGATCAGTCATCTTCTGAGCCACTATCTGGAATGTATATCCCAGGCAGCTTGAAAGGAGTCCACAGAATAGGATCGGAACTGCTGCTGAAACGACTTTTTCCCATGTCGGATCTTCAAAGATAAAGGCTCCAATGGTACATATTACCGCGCACACGATGAACTGTATCGCCGAGATAGCTACCGGATCGCCATCGTCCACAAAGCGGTCCGCACAGAGTATATGCCCGGCATAAAGAAACGCGCATATCACTACGAGCGTGTCGCCCTTTGACAGATTGAGACCATCGGTCGCGCAAAGAAGATAGAGTCCGATGACTCCGACAGCCACAGCCGCCCACACGATGATAGGGTTCCTCTTTTTGAACAGCAGAAAGTTGAAGATCGGAACAATGACCATATAAAGTGAGGTGATGAAGCCTCCTTTACCGGCCGTTGTATACACCATTCCCATCTGCTGGGATATGCTTGCAAGCGACAACATAACTCCGCAGCTGATCCCACCAAGGATAGTAGCGCGTTTTATACGTTCCTTTTCTGCCGGAGTCCTGTCAGGATGCAGCCTTGCATCTCTTTTTCCCATGAACGCTGCCAACGCGCTGATCAGGAACGCAGCAAGAACATTTCTTGATGCACAGAAAGTGATGGGCTCTATATAGTCCATACCCGTTCTTTGGAACACGAATGATGTGCCCCATATAAGAGCTGTTATTAATAGCAGCAGATTTCCGACAAGTTTTCTCTTTTCCATAATGGAGTCATTATACACTACTTTGCCCCAAAACTCTCTATATTATTAGGCCTTTGTGGGAACTGTCTGCATTTTACGAGGAATAGATAATTATTATGGTATAATTCTGCCAGCGGATAAATCCAGAAATGAAGAGGTGACTATGAAATACGAAGCCGAAAGATTCTTCAGCAACAAAGAATGCAAATACTTTCCATGCCATAAGGGATTGGACGAAGAGGATTTCAACTGTCTCTTCTGCTACTGTCCTCTTTATGCTCTCGGTGAAAAGTGCGGGGGCAACTATAAGATGTTCAATGGTGTGAAAGACTGCTCTGACTGCATCAAACCTCATATCCCGGATACTTATGACGAGATAGTCGAAAGATTCGGAGAGATAGTCGAGGCTATGAAAGCGATTCAGAACATAGATCAGAACATAGAATAGATAAGTACAGATAACGGCAGGCGGTAGCGGAATGAGCTGTCGAATTGTGCTGCTGTCTGTGTTATACTTATAGACGCCGGGAAACCGGTGAAACATATCCGGTGCCCTTGACAGGGGTAAAAGGGAAGCGGGTGAGAAGCCTGCACGATCGCGTCACTGTAATAGATGAGCGCTGATCAGTATGCAAAGCCACTGGACACAGAAGCTGTGATAAACAGCTGCGATAGATCCGGGAAGGCAGATCAGCGTGATGAAGCTTAAGTCAGGAAACCTGCCGGATATGTGGTGCAGACATCCTTATGCTACAGCAAGTAGTTTGCGGATGCCAGACCACGCGGAATTGGTCGTGCCTTCTTATGATCCCGCAAGGGTGTTCAAGGTGCCTTTTCCGTGAAGGATGAGGCTTTTTTATTTGAGAGAGTCTCGAAAAAATTCTTCATGTATTAGGAAAGGAGTAGAGCAAAATGAAGAAAAAGTTATTGGTATTGCTGCTTGGATTATCTATGATCATGATGTTTGCTGTTACCGGATGCGGCAATCAGACATCGGAGCCTGAACCTGAGGAAGCTTCATCTGATCCGGTTGCTGAGTGCGCAGCCCTGATCGATGCTATCTATGTTCAGGAATACACAGATGATACATACGCGCAGTGCGAGGCCGCAAAGGCAGCATGGGATGCTCTGACAGATGAGCAGAAAGAACAGGTAGAAGGAGAAGAAGCCAGTCCGGATTATTTCGGAGCGGATACAGGAGACGCATCTAAGGATGATCCTCTGAATCAGGATGATATCGGTGAAAACGAACTTCTGGTAGTAAGCTTTGGTACATCGTTCAATGACAGCCGCGTGCAGGATATTGGCGGTATAGAAAAAGCTCTTCAGGAAGCAAATCCTGACTGGTCTGTGAGAAGAGCTTTCACGGCGCAGATAATAATCAATCATATCTATGCCCGTGATGGAGAGAAAATCGACAATGTTGATCAGGCGCTTCAGAGAGCAGTAGACAATGGTGTTAAGAACCTCGTTATACAGCCAACACATCTTATGCATGGCGCCGAGTACGAAGAGTTGATGGCAGCTCTTGAAAACTACAAGGATAAGTTCGAAAAGGTCGCTGTTGCTGAGCCACTGCTCGGCTCAGTCGGTGAGGATGCCTCTGTTATCAATGCTGATAAGGAAGCTACAGCTCAGGCAGTAGTTGCTGAAGCAGTTTCTGCCGGCGGATTTGATTCGCTCGACGCAGCAGCTGCTGACGGAACAGCATTTGTATTAATGGGACACGGTACATCCCATGAGGCCAATGTGACTTATGATCAGATGCAGGAGCAGATGAAACAGCTCGGTTATGAGAATGTATTCATCGGTACCGTAGAGGGCAAGCCTGAAGACACTGCGTTCCCTGCAGTCAAAAAGGCGCTTGAAGATGCCGGATACACCAAGGTCATACTGAGACCTCTTATGGTAGTTGCCGGAGATCACGCCAACAACGATATGGCCGGCGATGAGGAAGGCTCATGGTACTATGGAATGGTCAACGGAGGAGAGTTCGAAGTTGAAGGAGCAGACGCGCCGGTAGATACAGGCGCTGGCCTCGGAGCAGACAACGTATCCTGCCAGATAGAAGGCCTCGGAAGAATACCTGCGATCCAGGAGATATATGTTGCCCATACTGCTGACGCAATGAATCAGTAATTGTACAGAGGTTTTTGAATACAAAATGAAAAAGCTTAAGAAATCAAAATTAATACTGATCGCTGTAATTGCCGCCGCCATGCTTTCCATGGCGGCGTGCGGCAGCGGCAGTCAGACAGCTGATCCCGGCATCGCCGATGGCACTTATGCCGCGACATTCACGACTGATAACTCGATGTTCCATGTCAATGAAGCATATGAGGACAAGGGTATCCTTACGGTCAAAGATGGGGAAATGACTATCCATGTCAGTCTTCAATCAAAAAAGATCGTTAATCTGTATCCGGGAACATCAGAAGACGCTCAAAAAGAAGGCGCTGAGCTTTTGGAGCCGACAACTGATACCGTAACTTACAGCGATGGATATACGGATGAGGTATATGGCTTTGATGTACCGGTGCCTGCACTGGACGAGGAATTCGATCTTGCGCTACTTGGCACAAAAGGAAAATGGTACGATCACAAGGTAATAGTCTCCGATCCTGTGGAAGATGAAGACATGGTCGCTAAATTGAGCGCTAATGGCGAATCAAGCTCTGAGAAAGCTGCAGAGCCTGAGTTAGCCGAGGGTGAACAAACCGCAGCTGTGACTCTCGAGGGAGGCACAGGCAGAGCGACAGTGGATAGTCCGGCTGTTATCAAAGCAAACGGGGATGAATACACTGCTGTTATCAAATGGAGCAGTCCGCATTATGACTATATGATCATAGACGGGCAGAGATATGAACCGGTCAATACCGATGGAAATTCAGTATTTGAGATTCCGGTGCCGTATTTTGACAAACCTTTTGATGTGATAGCCGATACTACGGCAATGAGTGAGCCGCACGAGATCGAATACACCCTTACGTTCGATTCGTCTTCAATAAAATAGTTTTGATATTAGGGGGATCCTTATGCGGATGCAGGGGATCCCTGTGCTTTTTTATGATATCTATGAAAACAAGAAAAGCAGTTGCATTTCTAATAACAGTACTGATAACCGTACTCGCGCTTTCGGGTTGCGGAAATTCCGGTACTGCTGAATCGGCAAATGCGCATAAGACCGGCAGCATGAAGCTCGACTATGCTACACAGTTCAGCGTCGACTATTATGAAAATGATGTGACTCTCATCAAGATAGGTGATGGCCTTGAATACTGGCTGGTGCCATCTGATTCTGACATGCCCGGCTGGCTCAATGGTGAGATGCTTGGGGACGGGACCGTGATAAGCAGACCGGCAAGTAAAATATATATGGCAGCCTCCTCCGGACTGGATCTGATAAATGCCATGGACGGGCTTGATGCGGTCAAGATGACCAGCACAAAGGCGTCCGACTGGGCTATCCCTGAGATCAGGGAGCTGGTCGAATCGGATACGATCCATTATGTAGGCAAGTACAGCGCTCCGGATTTTGAGACTTTGGTGACAGAGGAAATAGACCTCGCTGTGGAGTCGACCATGATCTATCACAGCCCTCAGATCAAGGAACAGATAGAGGAGCTGGGGATACCCGTTCTCGTGGAAAGGTCAAGCTACGAGAACGATCCTCTTGGAAGGCTCGAGTGGATAAAGCTGTATGGCCTGCTTCTTGGCCACGAGTCCGAGGCAGACGCTTATTTTGATAATGCCGTGAGTCTTGTTAAAGGTGTAGATACTGATTCTATAAGCAAAAAACCTTCTGTGGCATTCTTTTCAGTAAATTCAAATGGATCGGTGGTAGTCAGAAAACCGGGAGATTATGTTACACGTATGATAGAGATGGCAGGAGGCGAATATGCGCTGGATGCCATAGAGGTCGGGGAAGAAGACGATAACGCTCTTTCAACGATGAACATACAGATGGAAGCATTTTATGAAATGGCCGTCGATTCTGATATTATTATCTATAACAGCGCGATAGAGTCCGGTCTTAACAACATGGATGATCTTATCGACCTGTCGCCACAATTCGAGGACTTTAAGGCTGTCAAATCGGGCGATGTGTGGTGCACTAACAAGAGTATGTTTCAGAAAACCACGGGCGCTGCCGGCATGATAGTGGAGATGAACCGCATCTTTGCCGGAGCGGAAGATGATGAAGGCATGGAATACTTCCATAAGCTGAAGTGAGCATGAAGATACAAAGGATAAAACTGGTTTATTTACTTCTCGCTATGCTGCTCATTGTGATGCTGATCCTCAACATGATCGTGGGAAGCTCATCAATGACAGCTGGCGATGCTGTGCGCATACTTCTGTCCCATGATATCGCAAGCAAATTCGGTAAGATCGTGTGGGATATAAGGATGCCAAGGATACTGGCGGCGCTCTTTTTGGGCGGCGCTCTTTCTGTGTCCGGATTTCTTCTTCAGACATTCTTTGCAAATCCGATAGCAGGTCCATATATTCTCGGAATATCTTCGGGGGCGAAGCTTACTGTGGCCTGCGCTATGGTATTTACAATGACTCGTGGCATAATGATGAACTCACTACTGATGATAGTCACTGCGTTCATCGGTGCTCTTCTGGTGACAGCTGCTATACTCCTTATATCCGGCAAGGTCAGGAGCATGGCTGTGCTCATTGTCTGCGGCGTAATGGTAGGTTATATATGCTCCGCCGTTACCGAATTTCTGGTGACGTTTGCAGATGATTCGAATATAGTAAACCTGCACAACTGGTCGATGGGCAGCTTTGGCGCCGTTAGCTGGGAGAATATCAGAGTTATCATCGCGGTAGTGGTGATAGCCGTGATATTTTCCTTTATGTTGTCTAAACCGATGACTGCATTCCAGATGGGGGAGCAGTACGCTGCCAGTGTAGGAGTAAACATCAAGTCTTTCAGGATCGGTCTCATATTGCTGTCGAGCGTGCTTTCTGCAACAGTGACTGCATATGCGGGGCCCGTGTCCTTTGTGGGCATAGCAGTGCCGCACATAATAAGGACTATATCCGACACATCTAAACCTATCGTCATGATACCCCAGTGTTTTCTTGGGGGAAGCGTGTTCTGCCTGTTCTGTGACCTGCTGGCGCGCAATCTCTTTGCGCCGACTGAGATGAGCATCAGCACCATGACGGCAGTGTTCGGAGCGCCGGTGGTCATCGTGATGCTGATCGGAAGGAAAAGGTGACAGCATGATAGATGAAAAAACAGCGATCAGAACGGAACATCTCGATTCCGGCTACGGACATAAAGTGATAGTCAGTGGAGTGGAGATCTGCGTTGAAAGAGGAAAGATACTTACTCTTATAGGCCCTAATGGCGCGGGAAAATCCACCGTTCTTAAGACAATAGCGGGCAGGCTTGAGCCTCTCGGAGGCGCGGTATATATAGACGGCAGCGAGCGCAGCCGTCTGACAGCTAATGAAATAGCAAAAAAACAGGCTGTGATGCTCACGGACAGGAGACCTTCAGAGAAGATGAGCTGCCGCGAGGTGGTGTCGCTCGGAAGATATCCATATACCGGGAGGCTTGGTATTCTCTCGGAAGACGATAAAAAGGCGGTCGATGCAGCTATGGAGCTTGTCCATGTGACCGAGATAGCAGAAAGCGACTACAACGAGATAAGTGACGGACAGAGGCAGCGGGTGCTGCTGGCCAGAGCTATATGCCAGGAGCCTCAGATCATGATACTCGATGAACCGACCTCGTATCTGGACATACGCCACAAGCTGGAATTCATCGACATTCTCAAGTCACTTGCGCACGAAAAAGATATAGCTGTCATCATATCGATGCATGAGCTTGAGCTCGCCTTCATAACCGCTGATGAGGTGATATGCATAGATTCGGAAGGCGGGATAAGCATGAGCGGAAAGCCGGAAGAAGTATTTAGTGATGAGAGTCTGAGCAGATTGTACGGACTTGAAGAGGGCAGACTGAGCAGGCTGTATTCGGGATTCTTAGGAGGACTAAGCCGGGATGTCTAAAGTGATAATGGTGCAGGGAACGATGTCAAATGCAGGCAAGAGCCTGATCGCAGCGGGACTCTGCAGGATATTCAGGCAAGACGGATTTAGAGCGGCGCCATTCAAATCGCAGAACATGGCGCTCAATTCCTATGCCACCAAAGAAGGGCTCGAGATGGGCCGCGCCCAGGCCATGCAGGCTGAGGCTGCAGGCATTGAGCCGATGGTGTGCATGAACCCAATTCTTCTCAAACCATCGAGCGACAGCGGCTCTCAGGTAATAGTAAACGGGCGCTCTATCGGCGATATGCAAGCGCGCGAATACTTCGATTACAAGACAAAACTTATCCCTGATATACAGGATGCCTTCAGGAAGCTGGAAGAGGATCATGACATCATAGTGATAGAAGGAGCCGGATCGCCTGCGGAAATCAATCTCAAAGAGAATGACATAGTCAACATGGGTCTTGCGGAGATGGTGGACGCTCCTGTGCTTCTGGTGGGAGATATAGACAGAGGAGGCGTGTTCGCTCAGCTTCTCGGCACGGTGATACTGCTTGAAGAGAGCGAAAAGGCGCGTGTCGGAGGATTCATCATCAACAAATTCAGGGGTGACGCGTCGCTACTTGACAGCGGGATCGAAATGCTTGAAGAAAAGAGCGGTATCCCTGTTGCGGGCGTCGTGCCATATATGGACATAAAGGTGGAAGACGAGGACTCACTTTCCGAGAGACTTTCCTCGTCCGCGAGAGGTCTGATAGATATAGCCGTCATAAGGCTTCCTAAGATATCCAACTTTACCGACTTTGATGTATTCGAACAGTTCCCTGATGTGTCGGTAAGATATGTATCCGATCCTTCGCAGCTTGATGGAGCTGATCTTGTGATCCTTCCGGGATCAAAGAGCACAATTGCCGATCTTCGCTGGCTTCGCGAAAAAGGGCTGGAAGAAGAGATACTGAAGATGAACGCAGAGGGCACTCCCATATTCGGCATATGCGGAGGATACCAGATGCTGGGCCTGGATATCTCGGATCCTGATGGAGTTGAAGGCGGCGGCAGTATTGAAGGCCTGGGCATTTTGCCTGTGAGCACTGTGCTTGCGGGTGATAAGAGGACCGTTCAGTTCAGTGGCAGAGTCTGTGACCCTTCCGGAATCTTCTCATCACTTGCAGGCCTTGAAGTCAAAGGCTATGAGATACATATGGGCAGGACGACGCGTTACGGGATCGACTCGGACGCTGCGAGGGATCTCACATCAGACGGTACGGGCGTATGCACGGGCAATGTCTATGGAACTTATATACACGGATTCTTTGACAAGGGAGCAATAGCATCTTCTGTAGTAGAGTCGCTCGCTGACCGGAAAGGAATCCAGATCGCATCCTGCAAGGCAGAGGACCACAGGGACTTTAAAGAAAAAGAGTATGATAGGCTCGCGGATACTTTGAGAGAGCATCTTGACATGGATCTCATATACTCAATGCTGAGGGAGGCATCGATTTGAGGATGAAGATTTCCTTTGATAAAGATATTTACAATGAAATAAGGGCCAGCTGGGACAGAGTAGCCAAACCACTCGACAGTCTCGGCTGCTTTGAAGATCTTACTGCGCGCATCGGCGCGGTGCAGGGGAGTACGTCCATAGATATAAGCAAGCGCGCGGTCATCATGATGTGCGCTGATAACGGCGTTGTGGAAGAAGGCATAAGCCAGTCGGGGCAGGACGTAACTGCTGCGGTAGCGTCGTGGATGGGACGGGGTGAGAGCTCTGTCTGTAAAATGGCTAAGACCTGCGGTGTCAATACGATAGCTGTTGACGTCGGGATCAATATGGAAGGAAGTCCCGCAGGGGTCATAAACAAAAAAGTGATGCCGGGTACACGGAACTTTGCAAAAGAGCCTGCCATGACTGAGGATGAATGCATGCAGGCCATCAATGCGGGCATAGACATTGCTGAAGAATGCGGACGCAAGGGCTACGGTATCCTGGCTGCAGGAGAGATGGGGATAGGCAACACTACAACGAGTTCCGCTCTGGCTGCGGCCCTTCTCGGTCTTGATATCGACCTGGTCACAGGGCGCGGAGCAGGCCTTGGCAATGCCGGCCTTGAGCGCAAGAAACATGTCATAACGGACGCGCTTGATAGATATATTACTGATGAGGACACGGATCGTACGAGTCCTGAATTCACGATGCAGATGCTATCTGCCGTGGGAGGACTCGATATAGCGGGGATGGCAGGCGTGTTCATTGGAGGCGCGATTCATCACATCCCTGTGGTCATCGACGGGTTCATTAGCGCAGTAGCAGCACTGGTCGCTGAGAGGCTGGCGCCGGGATGCCGGCAGTGTATGCTGGCGTCTCATGCCGGCAAGGAGCCCGGCATGAAGTATCTGCTGGACGCTTTGGAACTCAAGCCGGTGATACATGCCGGGCTCGCCCTCGGAGAGGGCACCGGCGCAGTAATGCTGATGCCGCTGCTTGACGCGGCAATGTCCCTGTTTTCAGAAGGACTGGCATTCGATGAGACTGAAGTAGAGCAATACGAGCACTTTACTGACTAAGCGGAGCCGGCAAGTCCGGGTAACAAAGAAAGGGCAGATCCAAAGTGACAGTGTTGATAATAGGGCATCCTGACAGCGGCAAATCAGAATTAGCTGAACGGATGGTGACAGACATCTCAGCACCGGGTGAACGTATATATCTTGCCACCATGATCCCATATGGGGCAGATGGTGCTGCCAGAGTCGAAAAGCACAGAAAGATGAGAGAAGGAAAGGGCTTCACTACCATTGAGGCTCCCTTTGATATTACTGATGCGATCGAAAAAGCAGATGTGCCGGGTGACAGCACAGTATTGCTTGAATGCCTTTCAAACCTGGTGGCAAATGAGCTTTTCGAAAGGCATGCTTTGCCTGATGAAATAACAGCTAAGCTTACAGATGATGTGATCAAACTGGCTGGTAAAGTCAGAAACCTAATAATCGTCAGCAACCATTTCGAGATCACTGCTGACTTCGATAATGAAACTGAGACCTATGCTCAGACGATGGACACGATCAATGAGGCGCTTGGCAGCGTCTGTGATAAGGTCATAAGAATAGGATGAGATTTTCGGAACGATTATAATACGAGATGATAGTACTAAGAACGATTGCCGTTACATTTGCCCAATATTCAAGGATCCCGATGCCGCGCTTTGGGTGGAAGGACAAAGACATGCGCTACAGCATGGCAGCCTTTCCCTTGGTAGGCGTGGTCACAGGCCTCCTTTGGGTCTTGCTGTACGGATTCGCTGTCAGAGTCTCGATGCCCGCGGTAGCAGTGGCTTTGTTGCTCGCAGCACTGCCTCTGATCGTGACGGGAGGCTTTCACCTCGACGGATTTATAGACGTGGCGGATGCGGTAAACTCTTACGGATCCCGCGAGGACAAACTCAGGATACTCAAGGATCCGCACATAGGGGCCTTTTCGGTCATAAGGCTTTTGATTGCAGCATCGATCTATCTCGCGTCGCTCGTTATTATCCTGGATTCAGACAAGGCAGTTACGGTGATGTATACGCTCGCTTTAGGCTTTGCGCTTTCAAGGAGCCTCAGCGCTCTGTCTGTACTTACCTTTAAGTCGGCAAAGAACGAAGGAATGCTTTATTATGAAGCCACTTCGGCTAAAACAGGCAGAAACACGAATCTGGTCATGATCGCCGTATGGATCGCTCTGCTTTGCGCAGCCATGGTGTTCACGGATCGATTAGCCGGTCTCTTGGCTATTTGCGCGGCTGCTTTAAGCTTCCTATGGTACAGACATCTGAGCTACAAACAATTCGGAGGAATAACAGGAGATACCGCAGGGTATTTTGTTGTCATATGTGAAGTTGCGACAGCAGTAGCCGGAGCGGCAGCTGTCCTGATCTCACATAACGCCTGAATTTGAAGATATGAAATGTTACCTGATAAGACACGGAATAACAGAGGGGAATAAGACCCGTAGTTTCAGCGGATGCCGTACTGACGAGCCTCTGTCGGCGGAAGGCCGCAAGGCACTCAGACGGATAGATCGAAAGACAGGCGGCGCGATCCTCTTCTCAAGCCCTATGAAACGCGCGATTGAGACCGCCTCGATAATGCTTCCGGATCTAGCTCCTGTCATAATCGATGAGTTCAGAGAGATGGACTTCGGAGACTTTGAAGGCAAAAACCATGGTCAGCTGGATGGTGATCCGAAATATCAGGAGTGGCTTGACAGCGGAGGTTCGATGCCGATCCCGGGTGGTGAAAGCATCAAAGGATTCAGCGAGAGAGTTATTTCCGGATTCCGTAAGGCGCTAGATCTTGCAAATGAGAGATGCCCTGAAACCATGTATATAGTAGCGCATGGCGGAACGATAATGGCGCTGATGAGCTTCCTTACCGAGGAGGATTACTACACATTCAATCTGCCAAATGGTGCAGGTTATGAGATAGAACTGGAGATGGATGATGGAGGGAATGTCCTGGCTGCAACTGCATATGATCGCTTTTTCGGCGGGCTTTGTGATGGATCTTCTTATTGGAGACCCCCGCAATATACCCCATCCGATAAAATCGATTGGTAGGCTGATCGGCTTTGCTGACAAGGCCTTGCTTGGCGAAATCCCTCCGGAAAAGACCGATCCCGAAAAAAGGGATAAGAATAAGGAATATAAAAAAGGCATTGCACTGGTAATAATGGTGCTTCTTCCTGTGATCCTTTTGACCGTAGCTGTGATGGCCTTAGCATACCGCATCCATCCGGCTGCAGGAGTCTGCGTTGAAGCTGTCCTCACATGCTATATCCTTGCGCAGACCAGCCTCAGGCGTGAAAGCATGAAGGTATATGAGCCGCTGAAGAGAGGCGATATTGAAGGCGCAAGAAAAGCCGTATCAATGATAGTCGGCCGAGATACAGATGTGCTCGATGAAAGCGGGATCACAAAAGCCGCGGTAGAGACGATAGCAGAGAACTTCTCCGACGGCGTTTCAGCCCCTATGATCTACACCGCAATAGGCGGCCCGGTGCTGGGGCTGGCATACAAGGCCATAAATACCATGGACTCTATGATCGGATACAAGAACGACCGGTATATGTGGCTGGGCACAGCGGCAGCTAAGCTCGACGATGCGGCGAACTATATTCCTTCTAGGATCAGCGCGCTTTTTCTTATAGCCGCATGCATGATAGCCGGCAAAGCATATGATGCTGCCGGAGCCATGCGGATATGGAAGCGCGACAGGCGCAAGCACAAGAGCCCTAATGCGGCTCAGACAGAGAGCGCGTGCGCGGGAGCGCTGGGAGTGCGTCTCGCAGGACCCAATTATTACTTTGGCAGGCTTGTCGAAAAACCATACATAGGTGATGATATCAGGCCTGTAGAGTTCGAAGACATCAAAAGAAGCAACAGGCTTATGATGACAGCATCATTTATATGTTTTGCCGTCTGCCTGGCGGTGATGGCCGGCATTTCATGGATACAGTAATGGAACAGAAAAACAGAACAGAGCCTGCTCACGGCGGCGATATATACAGAAATAATGTCAGCCTCGATTTCTCGGTAAACCTGAATCCTATGGGGATACCGGGCCCGGTGATGGACGAATGCGTCAGGGCACTTTCCGAGCTCACAAATTATCCCGATCATATGCAGCAGGGCCTGAGGGAAGCAATCGCATCTATGGAAGGAGTGGATGCGGATGACATCATATGCGGCAACGGAGCTTCCGAACTGATCATGGCAACAGTCCATGCGTTCAGACCCGCAAAGGCGCTAATTACGACTCCATGCTATGCAGGTTACAGATATGCTCTCGAAGCTGTCGGCGCTGAGATCAGGGAACACGATTTAAAAGAGCCAGAAGGCTTTGTAATTGATGAAGCGGTACTGGAAGAGATCACTGATGATCTCGATATCATATTCCTCGGTGATCCCAATAATCCAAGCGGTAGACTCATAGACCGCGGGCTCCTGAACAGGATCAAAGAGGCATGCAAAGTAAAGGGCATATGCCTGGTTATGGACGAATGTTTCAAGCCGCTTACAGCGAGTGGAACAAAAGCTCCTGAGACCGGAGATGAAACCGTATATCTTAGAGCGTTCACCAAAACACTGGCCATACCGGGGCTTAGGCTCGGGTACATAGTATGCAGAGAAAAAGCTGTTACAGATAAGATCCGCGGGCAGCTTCCTGAATGGAATATATCTGTCGTGGCACAGAGAGCAGGGATCACGGCTGCCAAGTTTGCTCAGGCGCGGTCTGAGTACATGAGCGATTCGCTGAAACTGATCGAAGAGGAGCGCTCATATCTGACTGAAAAGCTGACGGGGATGGGAATAAAAGTCTATCCGAGTGATACATCTTACCTGCTGATAAGGAGCCGTGAAGGGCTTTATGAAAAGCTCCTTGAAAGAGGCATACTCATAAGGCGCTGTGATAATTTCAGCGGATTGGACGGCAGCTATTTCAGGTTCGCGATTCGAACTCACGATGATAATGAAAAGCTTATAGAAGCGATCGGAGAAGTCATATGACAGAGCATGTTAGACCGGGCGACATTGAGGCCCGAAGCTTCGAAATAATAGCGGCAGAACTTTCCGAAAGAGGGATAGTTCTTGACGATGAAAAAGATCTCATAATTCGCAGGGCCATACACACCTCTGCCGATTTCGATTACGCTCATACACTCGTATTCTCAGATGACGCAGTGCGTATCGCAAAGGATCTTATCAGAGCAGGAGCGGATATCGTCACAGACACGAACATGGCGCTTACCGGTATAAATAAAAAGAAGCTTGCGTCATTTGGAGGCAGCGCGCGGTGCTATATGGCAGACAGCGATGTTGCTGAAGAGGCAAAGAAAAGAGAGATCACCAGAGCGTCAGTCAGCATGGAACATGCAGCGGAAGACGCGAAGGCATCGGGTAAAAAGACCATATTCGCGATAGGAAACGCACCTACGGCACTGATCACACTTAGAGAGCTTTACGACCGCGGCATATATACACCTGACTTCATCATAGGTGTGCCGGTCGGCTTTGTGAATGTTACGGAGTCAAAGGAGCTCATACTCGATACAGAAATACCGCACATAGTAAACCGCGGACGCAAGGGCGGAAGCAATGTCGCGGCAGCAATAGTCAATGCGCTGCTTTACAATATGTGAAACAGGAGAGACGATGGCATCTGAACTCAGGAGCGGATTCACCACCGGAAGCTGCGCTGCTGCAGCGGCAAAGGCTGCGGCATACATGCTGCTTTCAGGGGAGATAAAAGAGGATATAACTATCATCACGCCCAAAGGGAGTTCTTTTGATGCGAAGATAATTGATATACATAGGGGCAAGAGCCATGTCAGCTGCGCGGTCAGGAAAGACGGAGGAGACGACCCCGATGTAACGACAGGCGCGCTGATCTATGCCGATGTAAGTCTGACAGAAGGCAGCACGTCAGGCTCAACCGAACGAGTAATTATTGATGGCGGTGATGGTGTCGGACGAGTAACGAGACCCGGTCTCGACCAGCCTGTTGGCGCAGCAGCGATCAATTCCGTGCCGCGCGCAATGATAAAAAATGAGGTAGAAGATGCCGCTGAAGAATGCGGCTATGAAGGAAGCCTTAAGGTGATCATTTCCGTACCGGGTGGTGAAGAGATCGCATCGCATACCTTCAACCCAAGACTCGGGATAGAAGGCGGCATATCAATAATAGGAACATCCGGAGTGGTGGAGCCCATGAGCGAAAAGGCTCTGCTCGATACGATAAGAGTCGAGCTCAGCCAGAAAAAGGCGGAGGGAAACAGCATCGCGTTTGTTTCCCCGGGCAACTATGGCCTCGATTTCATGAAAGAATCATACGGCATGGATCTCGATATGAGTGTCAAGTGCAGCAACTTCATCGGGCTTACGGTAGATATGGTAAAGGATCTCGGTTATGAAGGCATGCTGCTGACTGGGCACGCCGGCAAGCTCGTAAAAGTCGCCGGTGGCATAATGAATACTCATTCAAGAGAATCCGACAGCAGGATGGAGATCATCTCTGCGGCAGCCGCGAGAGAAGGCGCTGATACAAAGACCATACTCGGGATACTCGATTCCCTGACTACCGAAGAAGCGTTCAGAGGGCTGAGAGAGTCTTCCGAAAAGCATGATCCGGGACTGATGGACAGAACAGCGAAGAGACTCATGGATTCCATACTGGCAAATCTGAACAGGAGAGCCGGAGGAAGCCTTGCAATAGAGTGCATCATGTACACAAAGGAGAACGGACTCATCGCCGCGAGCGCCGGAGCCCGAGACATGATAGAACGAAACAGAGAGATCTGGAACGATCAGTAATAAAAGGAGATCCGTAATGGATAAGAAGCAGGTATATTTTGTCGGTGCAGGCCCGGGCGCGGCTGATCTGATCACGCTGAGGGGCATGAGGCTTATCTCGGAGTCAGATGTTGTGATCTACGCTGGTTCACTCGTGAACCCCGAGCTGCTCGGATACGCTAAAGATGGCGCGGAAGTGCATAACAGCGCATATATGACACTCGAAGAGGTGCTTGATGTGATGAAAAAAGCAGCGGCCGAAGGCAAAACAGTCTGCAGGCTGCACACCGGTGATCCAAGCCTATATGGCGCAGTCCGCGAGCAGATGGACGCGCTTGATGAGCTTGGCATAACATACGAGTCATGCCCCGGAGTCTCCGCGGCATTTGGCGCCGCCGCTTCAATGGACATCGAGTATACTCTGCCTGGCCTGTCGCAGTCCCTTGTCATAACGAGAATGGCAGGAAGGACTGCTGTGCCCGAAAAGGAAAGCATAGAAAGCTGGGCGGCGCATAACGCGACGATGGCGATATATCTCAGCACCGGGATGCTGGAAGAACTCAGCAGAAGACTTGTTGCAGGCGGCTACAGTGGAGACACTCCTGCTGCCATCATTTACAAGGCAACATGGCCTGAAGAAGAGTTTTACTATTGCACCATAAATGAGCTTGCGAAGACCGCTGCCGAGCATGGCATAACAAAGACCGCGCTAATTCTCGTAGGCGATGTCATCGGAAAGCACGGATACGAGAAATCCAGGCTTTATGACAAGACCTTCACCACGGAATTTCGTGAGGGTTCTGAGTAGTACCAACTATGAAAATACATATTCTCTCATTTACAAACAAAGGATATGAATTGGCGGAGCGCCTTGGGCCGGCACTGAGCGGGCACGAGGCTGTCGTACATCCCCGCCATACTTCGGCTGCGGATGTATGCAAAAGCGCTTTTGATGAAAAAGCCGCACTGGTTTTTATAGGAGCGACCGGGATCGCGGTCAGATCCATCGCGCCACTTGTCAAAGACAAGCTGACCGATCCTCCGGTGATAGTCATCGATGAGCTCGGGAGATTTGTCATCCCGCTTCTCTCGGGACACGTCGGCGGAGCGAATGAACTGGCACGGGACATCTTCGGAGCGATAGGCGCTGTGCCCGTGATAACGACTGCGACAGACATAAGTGAAGCTTTTTCGGCAGATCTATTCGCAAAAGAGCATGGACTGACCATAGCGAACCGCGAAGGCATCGCCAGAGTGGCATCATCGTCATTAGAAGGGAAGCCTGTCACGATATGCATCAAGGACTATCCGCCGAGAGATCGTGTAGACGTTCTCGTGAGTGACGATGACACGGCTCAGGTAACAGGATCGCTGAAAGACAGCGCGTCCATAGTGCTCTGTCCAAAGAAATACGCGATCGGAATTGGATGCCGCAGGGGCAAAGCGTTTGAAGATATAAGAGACTTTGTATCCGCTGTACTCGCTGATGCGGGCATAGACCCGAAGGACGCGGGATGCATCGCTACGATCGATATAAAGAAGGATGAAGCCGGGTTGAAAACACTCTCGCAGGCATGGCGGATGCCGCTAGTCACTTTTGACGCTGAAGTTCTGGCGAAGGCGGAAGGGAACTTCGAATCATCTCAGACCGTTCTCGAGCATGTGGGCGTAGATAATGTGTGCGAGCGGGCTTCAGTGCTCGCGGCCGGCCCCGGTGCGAATCTCGTAGTCAGAAAGACTGCGAAAGACGGTATCACAGTAGCTGTTGCACAAAGAGCAAAATAAGGATCATAAAAAAACATGAAGAAGATCACAGTAGCCGGAATGGGTCCGGGCAGGGAATCGATGATGACAAATCAGGCGCTTGACGCACTTGATGCAGCTGATGTGATAGTCGGATATACGGTCTATCTTGATCTGCTAGGGGAACGATTCCGGGATAAGACAAAGCTGTCCACACCAATGAAACAGGAAGCAGAGCGCTGCAGGATGGCATTCAGAGAGGCAGTGAAGGACAAGAACGTCGTGATGATCTGCAGCGGAGACGCGGGCATCTATGGCATGGCATCTCTGATGTTTGAGATAGGCGAAGAGCCTGAATTTGCTGATGAAGATATAGATATTGAGGTCATTCCCGGCATAACAGCTGCATCGAGCGGTGCGGCCGTGCTCGGCGCGCCTTTAAATCACGACTTCTGCGTCATTAGCCTGTCGGATCTTCTGACTCCGTGGGAACTTATCGAAAAGAGGCTAAGAGCCGCGGCGGAAGGTGACTTTGCAATCGCGATTTATAACCCATCGAGCCGAAAGCGCCATGACTATTTACAAAAGGCATGTGACATTTTGCTTGAAACCGTCGAGCCGGGAAGAGCCTGCGGTTATGTAAGAAGCATAGGGCGTGACGGTGAGGAATACTTTACATGCACACTCGCCGAGCTGAGAGACATCGAGGTCGACATGTTCACGACGGTGTTTATCGGCAATTCAAGGAGCCGCGTCATTGACGGAAGACTAATTACTCCAAGAGGTTACAGACTTTGAGACCACTGATATTCTCGGGCACAACAGAAGGAAGGCATATTTCGGAAAGGCTCTCTGGGGCAGGCGTAGAGCACATAGTTTGCGTTGCCACCACTTACGGGGAACTCGTCATGCAGGACAGTCCTTATGCAGATGTAAGGATGGGACGCCTGACAGAGCCGGAGATGGAAAAGCTTATCGCGGATGAGGCAGAGATCGTTTTCGATGCCACGCATCCATATGCAGCTGTTGTATCGGAGAATATCCGCAGGGCATGTTTGGCTGCAGGCAGGGAATATGTGAGGGTGCTCAGGGGCAGTGCTGATACAAATGGAAGTGAGGCGATAATACCGTTTGAGTCCGCTGCGGACTGTGCGGCGGCTCTGAAGGAGACAGAAGGAAACATACTTCTGACTACAGGCAGTAAAGAACTTCACATCTACGCCTCTGACCCAGGAGTTAGAGACAGACTTTTCGTGAGAGTCCTGCCATCCGAAGAGAGCATCAGACTTTGCAGTGAGGCGGGCATAGCCGGCAGACAGGTGATCGCCATGCAGGGCCCGTTCAGCAAGGAGATGGATATCGCTGTCATAAGGCAGTTTGATATCAGGCTGATGGTGACCAAGGCAAGCGGTAGGACCGGAGGCTTTGAAGAAAAGATAGAGGCCGCGATCGAGACCGGGATCCCTGTATATCTGATAGGGAGGCCATCGGTTGAAAGCGGTATAAACGTTCAGGAAGCCCTGAAGAAGTATTTCGGGCTTGCACCTAAGATCCGCATCGATCTTGTGGGCATTGGCCCAGGCAGGAATACCCTGATGTCCGAAGAGGCCCGGGATGCGATCCGAAAAGCAGGAATAATATGTGGCGCTGACCGTATGATAAGACCATACGCAGAGAAGAGGAAATATCCGAAGTTTCTCGCAAAGGACATAATCCCTCTTATCGAGAGAGACTGCCCTGAGCGCATGGCGATCCTGTTCTCGGGTGATACAGGGTTTTACAGCGGAGCAGCCAAGATGAAGCCTGCTCTTGAGGAATGGCTCAGGGAGAACGGGTATGAATACGAGATAAGGATACATCCGGGCATATCTTCATTTTCATATCTTGCCGGAGCGGCCGGGGTTTCATATTCAGGCGCCGTGCTGTACAGCATGCATGGAAGATCGTCTGATGAACAGAATCTGGGGAATATAATCACAGAGATAAAGCACAATGAAACGACTGTTGTTATCATGTCAGGCCCGGAAGATGCGGTAAAACTCGGCAGGGAGATGATCTTGGCGGGACTCGGAAACTGCAGAGTAGTGCTTGGCAAGGACCTGTCATATGAAGAGGAACAGATACTCGACGCTGACGCCAAAGCTTGCACTGAGATCACAGAGCCGGGACTTTATACGGCCTTGATCATAAACGGAGAGATCAAATGAAAAAAAGACTTGTTCCAATTCTGGATGATGATGAATTCATAAGAGATAAAGTGCCGATGACAAAGGCTTCGGTGAGACATCTCAGTGTTTTGAAACTGGGGCTAAGTGAAGGTGATGTCGTTTATGACATTGGAAGCGGCACCGGTTCGATCGCATGCGAAATTGCTCTTCAGAGCGACAGTCTTAAGGTTTACGCGATCGAGATGAAGCATGAGGCATGTGAGCTGATATCGCGGAATGCGGATAAATTCATGCTGAAAAATATCAGAGTCATAGAAGGCAAGGCCCCAGCTGCTTTTGACGGGCTCGAAGCTCCTGACTGCGCTTTTATTGGCGGAAGCTCGGGCAATCTAAAAGATATACTGGACGCCCTGAACAGCATGAAGCGTGGAATAAGGGTAGTTATAAACGCCGTAAGCCTTGAGACCATGGCAGAGATACAGTCAGTAATAAAAGAATTCGAAATAAGCGGACTTGAGATCGAGCAGGTCTCGGTAAGCCGATCCCGTGAGATCGGCAATTATCACCTGATGACGGCAGAGAATCCGGTGATGATAGCATCTTTTACACTTGGCGCTGAGTGATCATATGGCAGACGAAAAGCGAAAAATCAAAATAGACAGGATCATGATCGCCGCGCCGGCGAGCGGCAGCGGCAAGACGATATTCACTTGCGGACTCCTGAGCTTGTTGAAAGAACAGGGCAGGGATCCCGTATCATTCAAGTGCGGGCCTGATTACATCGATCCGATGTTCCATCGTGATGTTCTCGGAATAGAAGGAGACAATCTGGATCCATTCTTTTCGGATGGCGAAAAGCTGAGGTCCATGATCGCGTCTGCCGGTCATAAAACTGCAGTGCTTGAAGGGGCCATGGGCATATATGATGGCATAGCCGGCAGGCTATATGAAAGCTCGTGCTACGACGTGGCCTGCTCCACAGGCACACCTATAGTCCTCCTTGTAAATGCAAAGGGCATGGGGTCCACTGTGCTTTCGGCCATCAAAGGCATACTGCATGATGATAAAGAAATGCTTATCAAGGGCATAGTGCTGAACCGGATATCCGAGCATTTTTATAAGACACTGAGTCCGCTCGCCCAAGACATGCTTGATACTATCAGCAGAGAAAGAGGTGCTGAATGCAGGCTGCTCGGAGGCATTCCTGATTCGGGCAACGTAACACTCGGAACCAGACATCTCGGACTAGTGATGCCTGATGAGTATGGCGATCTTGAGTCAAAGATATCCACTTTCAGGGAGATGATCAGAAGTCACGTGGATATTGAGGCACTTTACCGGATAATGGGAAACGCGGAACCATTGGCTCATGGATATGATCGCGCACCGGCATACACCGGAGAAATACTTAAGATAGCTGTCGCAAGGGACGAGGCCTTCAGTTTCTATTATAAAGAAAACATGAACGAGCTGAGGCGGCACGGCATTGAACCGGTATACTTCTCACCGATACACGACAGCGCCATCCCGGAAGGAGTTTCCGCTTTGATGCTGAGGGGCGGATATCCGGAGCTTTACGCAAAACAGCTTTCAGAGAACATTTCAATGAAAGAATCCATAAGATCTGCGGTGGAGTCGGGCATGCCGAGCATCGCCGAATGCGGTGGATTCATGTATCTATTAGACAGTTTAAGTACTGATGACGGAACAACTTACCCCATGACCGGATTGATAAAAGGAGGCTGCCGTAACACAGGTAGGCTCGGAAGATTCGGATATATAACAGTAACAGGCAAAGAAGATGAGAAGAACCTTTTGTCGGGGATCAGCATAAAAGCGCATGAATTCCACTACTTCGACAGCGACAATAACGGAAACGGCGCAGTAGCGGTAAAGCCGGGCAGCGGCAGGAGCTGGGAATGCATGCACACAGGCAGAGACCACATTTGGGGCTATCCGCATCTTTACTATCCTTCATGTCCTGAGCTGGTTGCACGGTTCAGAAAGGCCATGGAAGGGTATTTGAAAAATGACAGCTGATCGCTTCTTTGTAGATAGGGAAACGGTTTTAGCTAATATAGAAGGGAGTATTATATGGCACAAGAATACGTTACATCGAAAAGAAAACTTCAAACAAAAGACATAGTTAATTGCGGACTGTTTGTAGCACTGATCGCTATAGGCGCTTTTATAAAGATCATGATCCCGCTCGGTGCTTTTCAGGTCACCTTCTCACTGCAGTTTTTATTTGCATTACTTGCCGGGCTGCTTCTTGGTTCCAAACTGGGTTTGACAAGTGTTTTGGTGTATCTGTTTACAGGGCTTGTCGGAATTCCGATCTTTGCTCATGGCGGAGGACCTGGATATCTGATGCGCCCAACGTTCGGATTCCTGATCGGCTTTGCGGCGGCAGCCTTTATTGCCGGATTCATCAATGAAAGATATAAGGAAAAGAGCTTTCCGAAGGTGCTGTTTGCCTGCTTTGTAGGAGAAATGGCTTACTATGCATGTGGACTGATCTATTACTTTATAATGTTCAATTACGTATTGGCTAATGATGTTCCGATAGGAGTTGCGGAACTGCTTTCGGTATGGTTCTTAAGCACCGTGATACCTGATTTCGTGTTATGTATAATAGCATCTCTTCTGGCTATTCGCTTAGCTCCGGTGCTAAACACGATATGGAACAAGTGATAAATAACTATGGCAAAATACCCGCTTTTCATTGATCTGGAAGAGAAGACGATCGTTATCATAGGAGGAGGAAAAGTGGCAGCCGGGAAAGCTGAAAGGCTGCGTGCTTTTACTTCGAATATTTTGGTTGTTGCAAATGAGACTGAAATTGATTTTGTCCCGGTAATAAGGAGATCTTATACAGAAGAAGACATTATAAGGGGCGACATCATTATTGCCGCGACAGGTGATCCCGATACGGATAAAAAAATTGCCGAGGAGGCGAAAAAACTCGGAAAAGCAGTGAACGTGGCATCCGATCCGGATCTCGGAAACTTCTATATGCCGGCAGTCATCAAGCGGGGTGATGTGGTTATCGGAGTATCGACAAACGGGACGAGCCCGGCATTTGCAAGATACTTGAAAGAGGAAATAGAGTCCCATCTTCCGGAATACACGGCGCTCATTTCTCTTGAGATGACAAAGCTCAGGGATGCCCTGAAAAGCAAGGTCACAGATCAGGAAAGCAGAAAAAAGATATACAAAAATGCGCTTCGGGAGCTTTTGGAAGAAGAAAACATAACAGAAGAGAAGGCAGAAACGATCATAACGAAAATACTTAAGGAGATGGATAGATGAAAAAGGTCAGGATAGCCACAAGGGGGAGCAGTTTGGCCCTGGCACAATCGGAAACTGTGAGAGATCTTTTATCTTCGCAGGGGATCGAAAGCGAACTGGTCATAGTAAAGACCAAAGGTGACAAGGACAGAGCCTCATCCATTCAGGAAATAGGCGGAGACGGACTCTTCGTGCGTGAAATAGAAAAAAGCATCCTTGCGGGAGAGGCCGATATTGCTGTTCATTCCGCAAAGGATCTTCCTTTCGTTTTGTCTCCGGAACTAATCATCGGCGCTGTTCCTGCCATGGCGGATCCGCGCGACCTTTTGCTGCTGAGAAAGGATAGAGATCTTGAAAACAGCAACGGTATGATCATTGGAACAGGCAGCATGAGGCGTATTTCGGAATACAAAAGACAGGATCCTCATGCTGTATTCAAAGATATCCGCGGAAACATCACTACGCGTGCGTCCAAGCTAAGAGCGGGAGAGTATGACGGTATCATTATGGCCAAAGCGGGAATAGACAGGATCGGTCTGGATATAAGTGATTTTGATGTCCGTATATTCGATGCGAATGAAATGATCCCGGCGCCATGTCAGGGGATCCTGGCAGTGGAGTGCAAAAAGGACGACCGGGAGATGATAGATGTCCTTGCAGCGATCACGGATCGAAATGCAGCGGCAAGATTCGATATTGAAAGAAAATTGTTCTGCCTTTTGAACGGTAATTGTAAAACTGCCGTGGGAATAAACGCCGCAATAGAAGGGGAAACAGTTATCTTACGGGCTTTATTCCACAAAAAAAGGTTGGAAACGACTTTTAAGATCGATGAGACAGATAAAAAGTTAGGCGAAATAAAAGATGTACTATTGACTGAAACGGAGATGGTTGAATGAAAGGACGGGTGACTCTTGTAGGAGCGGGTCCCGGCCGTGATCTTATTACAATACGGGGTTTAGAGAGAATAAAGCATGCGGATGTGATCGTGTATGACGATCTTATTGATGAAAGGATCCTGTCGGAAGCACCAAAAGAGTGCGAAAAGATATATGTTGGCAAAAGATACGGCAAACATAGCAGTAAACAGGAAGAGATCAATAAGCTTCTGATCGAAAAATGTCGTGCCGGAAAAGAAGTAGTAAGACTTAAAGGCGGAGACAGCTTTGTCTTCGGACGCGGCGGTGAAGAAGCTCTGGCTTTGATGGAAGAGGGACTGAACTGGGATTACATTCCGGGTGTCAGTTCTGCTATAGCCGTGCCGGGAAACATGGGAATACCCGTTACACACAGAGGGGTCGCCAGATCCTTTACGGTGATAACAGGACATACCATGGACGATTCGGATGAAGATTATGAGGCGCTGGCAAAGCTTAAGGGAACACTGGTGTTCTTGATGGGACTCAATTCCATATCCAAAATAACCGGGAAGCTGATGGCGAACGGAATGGATAAGGACTTACCGGCTTCCATACTGTGCAAAGGTTTCTCTCCGGGAGAATCGAGAATCGACGGGACACTGGGGACGATAGCGGATAAGGCGAAGGAGGCACAGACCCCTGCAATACTGGTAATAGGGCATGTGGCAGGGATGCAATTATTCAGAGAAAACACAGATCCGCTTTCCGGAACGTCTGTGACCGTATGCGGGACCAACAGCTTTGTTCATAAGGTAGGAAGCGTCCTGAAAAGAGAGGGTGCTTCGGTATTTGAGATAGAAACGATCAGAATCAGAGAAACAACGGCAGACATACCTGAAGATCCTGGCATGTTTGACTGGCTGGTCTTTACAAGTTCAAACGGGATCAGGGCCTTTTTCGATGAGATGAAAAGAAGAGCCTACGATTTCAGAAGGCTTGGGACCGTAAAAATGGCCTGCATCGGAACGGGTACTGCGGAAACCTTATCCGGATATGGCTTCTATGCCGATTTTATTCCGAAAAAATACACAGCAAAAGAATTGGGCCGCGGGCTCTCAGAGGCTGTGAGCCAGGGTGAAAAGCTGCTCATACTGAGAGCGGAAAACGGCTCTGAGGAGCTGAACGAAGAACTGGACAGGGCCGGAATCCAATATACAGATGAGAAGATATATGAATCCATTCCGGTTTCCGGAAGTTCTGATGAGAAGAGGACATTGGTGGATACAGATTACATAGTCTTTGGAAGTGCGGCGGGAGTCAGATCGTTTTTCGAAAACAGGAGCGTTGCCCCGGATACAAAGGTGATCTGCATAGGAAAAATTACAGAGGCAGAAGCCCTGAAGCACACGAAGGTATATAAAACTGCAAAAACACATACTGCATACGGCATATTGGAAATACTAAAGGAAGAAAGGGAATAGAAAACATGGCAGGAGTATTGTATGGAATAGGCGTCGGGCCCGGAGACCCTGAATTGATGACTCTGAAGGCTGTTCGAATGATCAAAGAGATGGATATCATAGCTGCGCCGGGAGAGGATGTAAAAACGACAACCGCATATACCATTGCGCTTCAGGCTGTTCCGGAAATGGCAGACAAGGAACTGCTTCCTATCCACATGCCTATGGTGATGGACAGAGAATTTATTGCCCAATACCACCGCAAGGGGGCAGAGGCGATCGCCGAAAAGCTGGAGGAAGGAAAAAACGTCGGCTTTATCACGCTGGGCGATCCGACGGTCTATTCCACATATTCATATATTGAAAAGATCGTAAAGGATATGGGATACAAAACGGCATACATAAGCGGGATCACCTCATTTTGCGCTGCTGCGGCAACTATGGGCATTCCTTTGGCAGAGTGGCGAGAAAGCTTACATATCATTCCGGCTATACACAGCTTGCAGAAAGAGCTCGATGAAGAGGGCAACTTTGTCCTTATGAAGAGCGGGAAAAAGATAAACGAAGTCAAGGAGATATTGAAGAAAAGCGGAAAGGATGTCGTGATGGTTGAAAATTGCGGCATGCCTGATGAAAAAAGGTATTACAGTGTGGAGGAGATACCCGATGATTCCGGATATTTTGCACTCATCATCGCCAAATAGGACATCGTCCACAAAAGGATGGTACGTTCTCACCGCGGCTTTGGTCGCGGCCATGGTTTTCATTACGCTTTTTTCCGGTCGGTGCGCATTTGCTGAGGATATGGAGCCGGCATCCATAGACATCAAAGACGGTGATTACTCGGTCGAGGTGAGTCTGACCGGAGGGAGTGGTAAGGCGTTTGTAAATTCCCCCACCTGGATGAAGGTGAAAGATGGAAAAGCCTATGCCACACTTATGTGGAGCAGCCCGTATTACGATTATATGATCGTTGGCGGTGAAAAGTATCTCAACGAAACGAAGGATGGCGGCAACTCCACCTTCACGATACCTATAATGACGTTTGACAGCGCGATGTCTGTAGTGGCGGACACGACGGCCATGGGACATTCGGTCGAAATTGACTATACTCTGACTTTTTCCAAGGATACGATAGATGACAAAGGGCTGGTTCCTCAGGAAGCGGCAAAGAAGGTCCTTATGATGGCAGCCATCATCATTGTCGTAGGCGCCATATTGAATCACTTTGTTCAGAAACGCAGAGGTTAACAGATGATAGAGCTAAAAAACCTTACAAAGAAATTCGGCGATTTTTACGCAGTGGATCATTTGAACCTCAAGGTCGAGACCGGAGAGTTCCTTGGACTACTCGGAGCCAACGGGGCGGGGAAGACCACCACCATAAGCATGATCTGTACCGTTCTTCTTCCTACGGAAGGAGAAGTGATCATTGATGGAGAAAAGCTTGACAGAAGAGCATCTGATGTAAAGCGGAAGCTTTCCGTGATCACGCAGGAGTATTCCATGCGGCAGGATATGACGCTTGAAGAAGTGATGGAATACCAGGGTCGTCTGTATCATATGAAAAAGAAGGATATCAAAGAAAAGACGGAAGAACTGTTCGCGTTCGCGGATCTTTCGGAACACAGAAGGAAAACAGTAAGACATCTGTCGGGAGGTATGAAGCGAAAACTCATGGTTTGCCGCGCACTGTTGACAGACCCTGAGATCATGCTGCTCGACGAACCTACAGCAGGTATGGACGCAATAGCCAGAAGACAGATGTGGAGCCTCCTTAGAAGGCTGAATGAGCGAAATATTACGATCATATTGACCACTCACTATATTGAAGAAGCGCAGGCCTTATGCGATCGTATTGCATTGATAGACAAAGGCAAACTGGATATCGTAGGCCCACCTCAGGAACTGATAGACGGGCTGGGGAAATATGCCGTTGATCTTATCGAAGAGGAGGATGTGGTCAGCCATTACTTCAATGACAGAGATCAGGCGATCGAATATCTGACTGGCATGGATGGAAAAACGGTGATGCGTGAAACCTCACTGGAAGATGTATTTATTGAAAGAATCGGAAAGCGCATTTCCGGCTAAGGTATAAGAAATGGGAATCATAACTGTACTTTGGGAAAAGTGGACTGAATTTAAAAGGGATTTCTATAAGATCACTCTTGCGGCCATGATCACGCCGCTGCTTTATATTATGGTCTTTGGATTCGGGATCCAGATCACTTCCCACGGAGAACCATATCTTTATTTTTTGATCCCCGGGCTTGTTGCGATGTCAACGATGAATGGAAGCTTTGGCGCGGTAGCTCAGAATATGAGCGTGCAGAGACTTTACGAAAAGGCCTTGGATCAGGTAATGGTATCACCGACGCCATTATGGCAGTTTATTCTCGGGCAGATTATAGGAGGCAGCCTCAGAGGCATGTATGCTGCCGTTATCATACTGATATTGACCGGCCCCATAAGGACCCCGCTGGTATTTAACGGGCTTTCTTTTTTGATCATGTTCTTGAACGGAATGGTTTTTTCCACGATTGGGATCACGCTTTCATTTATGGCAAAGAGCCATACTGACGCGCCGAGGTTTAGCTCGTATATCATCGTTCCGATGTCCTTTTTGTGCAACACATTCGTTTCTACAGATCAGATGCCGGGAGGCTTTCGTCAGTTTATAGGCGCGCTCCCGTTATCTCAGGCGAGCGCTATGATAAGAAGCATATCGCACGGGGAGGCGATCACGTGGTATGGAATTCCGATCCTGCTGGCGTATCTTGTTGTTTTTTCGGCAATATCGTTTTTGTTTGTTTATAAAAAGAATAACCTTTAATATTCCCATATAAAGGATCTGAGCATGAAAGATAACAGAAAAAAGGCGTTGCTTGTTGTCAGTTTTGGAACAAGCGACCCGGGAGGTCGAAAAAACAGTATTGAAAGCGTCGAAAACGCACTCAGAGAAGCATTTCCGGACAGACAGTTTTACAGAGCCTGGACCAGCGGTATGATCATTTCGATCCTTTCAAAAAGAGGAGTACATGTGGACTCCTTGGAAGATGCGATCCTTCGTATGAAAGAAGAAGGGATCGATGATGTATTGGTGCAGCCAACACATGTATTGCCCGGAATAGAATACGAGAAAATATTGAAGGCTTTTGGCGTTCATGAAGCAACGGATGAAAACAGCATTTTACCTAGTGGCTTCCGGAAAGTTCATATTGGAAGACCGCTGATTTCAAATGATGAGGATATAAAAGAATTAACATCGGTATTGCGCAAAACTTTCCCGCTTCCGACAGAAAAGGAACTTCTTATTTGTGTCGGGCATGGAACCAGACACAAAGCCAATGAGATTTACAAACAAATGGAAGATTCCTTTCATAAAGAAGGATCTGATAATGTCATTTTTGTGACACTGGAGGGCTCCGGCGCTTCGTCGATCATGGAAAGAATCAAATCTTTTGATCCGACAAAGATTTGTCTGGTACCATTTCTCTTTGTTTGCGGAGAACATGCCAGAAATGATATTGGTGGGAAAGATGCCGACAGCTTACTCTCTTTGCTCAAGCGGGCAGGGTATGATACTCACGTTGTTATGAAGGGACTCGGAGAGTATCCTTTGGTGCAGAGCATATATGTGGAACATGCAAGGGAGTTACTATGAATACTCAAATAAGAAAAGGCTTAGAATGGGTCAAGGCGGCAACTGAAGAAGGATTTATTTATGTGAGGTGGGACGGCACGAAGCCGGCAAAGGAATGCCCTATTTGTTGCAATCACATCAAAGGTGGGAATCAATGGGGCGGTAATTGCATATGGTTCGCTTCTGCTTATCTCAGACATGGCATGGGCATGAAGGATGTCAAGTGCGCGTGTAATGGCCTGCTGGGCGGAAGCTCTGCATATACAATGCTTTTGGTTTTACCAAGAAGACTTGCGCAAGCCTTCGTTGATTCAAGGCTGGGACATGGCAGATTCCGCCTGATACGAAATGATCATTGTAAGAACTTGAAAGTGTCTGACCTCCAACCGGGAGATATAATAATTTATTACAAAAACGGGCTATTCTGGCATGTAGCAGTATATATAGGAGATGGCAAAATAATAGATTGCGCATCCAAACCGGGGGGAGTGACCGAGCGCAGTTGGACTCTTCCATATTCATGCAAGGTAGCACTGAGACTATAAAATGTACATGTTTATCACGCTTGAAAAGGTTGATGATTATCTGGTGGAGATGAAAAAAGCAGGGATAAAAAGGGGGAGTATTCAATGAAAATGCAAAGAATCAAGACTATAACGTTCACATTGGCATTGGCTGCGATCATGCTGTTTACATGCACTTTTGCAGTGGTCATGGCTGAGGATGGTTCACCATATCTTTCAAAAAAGATGACTGTCAGGATCGGTCAACGTGTTGCAATGGAAGTTAAAAACATTCCTGATGGGGCGAGCGTTACATATAAGTCGAGCAACAAGAAGGTCATTTCTGTTTCCAAGAAAGGAAAACTTACACCAAAAAAGAAAGGCAAATCAGTCGTAAAAGCTACTTTGAAATATAATGGAAAGACCGAGACGCTAAAATGCAAGGTCACTGTTATGCCGGCGATCGTAGCGGTGATTGACGGTGGAGCCGCCAAAAATCAGAAAGTCTGGAAAGCTCTTAAGACTTCCAACGCCGGCGCTCGCGGACCGGCTAACGGACATGCGAAACATATGATAGATACTATAAAGTCTGAGGCGCCAAAGGCTAAGATATTATCGATCAAGGTCACTGATGCATCGGATACGCGTATAAGCAATGCCGGAGTGATAAAAGCATTGAAACTCGCAAAGAAATACAAAGC
This sequence comes from uncultured Eubacteriales bacterium, assembly GCA_902798745.1. Taxonomy (GTDB): domain Bacteria; phylum Bacillota; class Clostridia; order Peptostreptococcales; family Anaerovoracaceae; genus Crickella. Next base: position 43,562 of record CADBXM010000003.1, on the reverse strand, counting down.
CTCGATCGTATATTATTCATTCTATGGGCCTGAACCAAGCGATGAAGAGTATGAACTTGTAGCTGACCTTATTGCATCCGGAACAAGAGTCGTTGGACCGGCAGGAAATGGCCATGGCGCGGATGCCCGCAAAGAAGCATGGCTCACGAATATGGAAGGTGCGGATTGTGTTGGCGCCTGGGGCAGCGGAAAGATCCTGGCGAAATCCAACAAGCACGCAAATCTGTATGTAAAGGCAGACTCAACGTCTGCTGCCGCTGCTCGCTATGCAGGCATGCTTGCTAACGGCAAGGTCTACGGCGTGCACAAATAATAGCTTTTTATTTAAAAAGGAAGTGACCGGCTGTTTGGCCGGTCACTTCTTTTTTTACATGGTTATAGGATATTATTTGACCTTTGCTTTTTTGACTTTAGACCACTTTCCGTACACCTTGACATCGGTCACTTTCTTGTAAGCGCGTACTCTGAAATAGTATGTTCCTTTTTTGCTGATGCTTACTTTCTTTTTCAGAGTGCTGCCGCCTTTTACTGTTGTGGACTTGATACCACTCTTGAAATTTTTGTCCTTAGAGTACTGGATCTGATATCCTTTCGCCCCCGCAGCTTTTTTCCACTTTACATTGGCTGCTTTTTTCTTGCCGCTGACACCCTTAAGAACTGTCTTAGCAGGAGCAGGTGAATTCTTTCCTACAATTTCGAATTTGAAGGAGCATTTTTCTGATGCGTCGAATCTTATGCCGACCTTGACATTTTTTCTGTAATTTCCGAGTTTTATTACTGAACGATACCAGCCATCCTTATAAGGGACCGCTTCCGGATTATCATAGATTTCACTGCCTCCCCACTGAAAACTTGGGGGATCGCCAGCGACCGCACTGAATGTTTCAAAGGCGCCATAACCGATATCTGCCGGAAAAATGTAGAAGTTTTCGTCAAAATCATACAGATCGGCCATAAATTCATCTATTGCAGGTGTTTTAGTATATATCACCAGTTTGTATGAACCTCCGCCTGAGACGAAAGTGTAAGCGTCTGAATCGCTCTTTTTCTCAAATTCTCCATACACCATAGTGTTGGCATTAATATTTGGTGTCTTCTTATTGAATTCACTGGTCACATCCTTCGCGAAAGTGAACTGCGCCGATGAGACAACAAATATCAGCGTCAATAATATGGTAAATAAACGTTTCTTTCTCATGATTCCCTCCTCACTTTAAGTTTCATCTATATGAAATCTACTGCTTATCAATAGAAATCATCGTAGTCATCGTAGCTCTCAACATATAACTTCGTTTTGATTATATAGTTCATTGCCCCCTTCATCTTTGCGGTTATGGTGACAGTACCGGCTTTTTTTGGTGTTATCTTTCCGTACTTATCGATAACAGCAACTGACGGCTTGCTTGACTCCCAGGTAAACCAGGATCCTTTAAGCGGGGTGCTGAAGCCGAACTTGTTTGTGAAAAATACTGCTGCCTTTGAGCTTTCTCCGACATAAACTGTAGGATACGAATATGGATCGTAGCCGTATTGATCCATGAGTCCGATATTGAAGTTTTTCTTTTTCAGATACTCCGCCTTCGAGGACACTTTATATGTCGAAGTTACGGCTTTCTTCCGAGTTTCTTTTTTGCTTGCCCCGGAAGAGCTGAATTCCAGAGTCCAGAATTTCTCTCCGCTTCCTGTAGTGATGCATCCGATACCCACGCTTCGGGCGCTACTGAGGAGTATTCCTTTTTTGTGCGGCGGAGAACTCATCCAACCGGATACTACGGATCCCGGAGTTTCGTAACCCTCTGCGCAGCACTCATATTTGATTTTTCCGTTGATCGATTTTGTGAGCTTGCCGTTGGGTCTTCTATGCGGACTGCTCTCCGGGATATACACAGTAAGTTCAGCTGCGCGCTTTGCCGCTGATTTCGTGAGGCCCTTGTCCAATTTCAGTTTCCTAAGTCCCCGTTTTGTACGCTGCTTGTTGATGAGCTTGAGTACTTTTTGGGCATCGCCATAATCCTGTGTAGCCTGCAGTTTGACATAATTGCCGCTTGCGGCAAAGGATGAGACTGCAGAGCAGCTTATCAGTAAACATACAATGATCAATACGGACAGTATTCTGCGTTTTTTATTCATTACCATCTCCAATAATACGGTGATTAGATCGATCCGACATCGATCTGTGTGCAGTTTCAGTATACAATTATGGTACAGTAATACTATATTATATTCAAGCAACCGGTATAATACAGACAGGGATTTTGTTCCCGGTTGAACAGAGGTATATATGAAAAGAAGGCTTACATCTTTACTCTTAATAATGACGCTGGCGCTTTCGATATCTTTCGCTTTTTCCACATCTTCCGTGGAGGCGAAGTCACCGAGCAAGTACACATGGTCAGAAAAGGTGGCACCGAATTATGTAGTAAAAATCGGTAAAGCCAAGGTTTCCGGAAAGCCTGCAAAGGGCAAAATCAAATACTCCAAACTTGACAAATATGGCAGGACCAGACGCGCAGTAGGGAACATCACATACAAGATGGTCAAAGATTCTGCAGGGTGGAGAGAGGAGTTCGCTGAAGGATCCGAACCATCAGGCTGGGGCAAGAACAAGATAGTCAAGATCAAGCTCTACACGGGGAAGTCCTATAAGGGTTATTTCTGGAACCGCAGCCACCTGATAGCAGATAGCTTGGGCGGCCGAGCTGTAAGAAAGAATCTTATAACCGGAACAAGGATGCAGAATGTTGGCGCCAATGACGGTCTCGGGGGAATGGCATATACAGAGCGTAAGGTTGTTGATTATTTATACAGGCACCATAATGTGACTATGTATTATTCAGCCAAACCGGTATACAAAGGTTCTGAACTTATACCGAGATCCGTGATCGTGGATGTCCGTTCCTCTGATAAAGCTATCAATGAACGTGTTATCGTTTATAATGCGGCTAAAGGGTATAAGGTAAACTACAAAACCGGCAAGTTTAAAAAGAAAAAGACTACCGGTGCTATAACCACAGCAACCACCAGCGTTGCGAATGGATCAACTGTTTATACGACCAAGACCGGCAAACGCTATCATTTGGATAAAAATTGCTCAGGGCTGAGTAACGCTAACGCTATATATAAAACCACTAAAGCGGCAGCCAAAAAGAAGGGCCTGACAGCATGTAAAATATGTGGCTGATTTGGACAGACGATTTTAGCTGCAAAAACATGATATACTATTGTTAACTATATTAATTGTATTGACATTTTATTTACGTCTTCAGAAACAGGCATAGAAGGAGGACATATGAAGGCTCTGAATAATAAAAGAAGTTTGACATTGATCATCATCTTTGCTGTCATGATGGTCGCGTTTGCGTTTTTAACTGCTGATGCAAATACCTCCGTGGAGTACAAGATCGACATTCCCAAAACCCTGTATCACAACAAAAATTTTGATGAATCACCTGTGTTATGGGCTGTGCCTGTCAACGGTAATTTTGATGAGAACGGCGTGTACATAGATGATCAGGCTGCGATCACTGCAAAATCAAGCAATCCTAAAGTAATCAAGTTGGTCAAAAACGATGGCCTTTATGAGATGATCCTAAAGAAGTCAGGAAAGTCACGGATAACAATGACTTTCAAGGACGAAGAAGGCAATACAAGAACGCTAAGCAAAGTCTTTCGCGTAATAAAATATCCTAATTTTATTAAGAGTCTACACATCAGCGGCAAGAAAATGAATATTAAGGAGGATATCAAAGCTTCCGAGATCTATACAAAGAAGACAAAGGCTACAGTAAAGTTTGTCCTTAAAAACGGATGGAAGAAGACGGAAATAACTGGGCGCTACTGTAAGAAGAACGGCAATCAGGTGAAGATACCGGACGCGGAGCTCAAAAGGGCGCTTAAAGGAAAGTCGTTTAAATTCCCGAAGAAATACAAGAAGATGTACATGTTTATCAAGCTTGAAAAGGGCGATGACTATCTGGACTATTTGGTAGAAATAAACAGAAAATGAAATAGAAAGCCTTTTCAAAACAAAATCCATGCCGGAGTGCCTGAGTGTCCAGCGCTTCGGCATTTATTCAAAGGAGAGATCGAGATATGTCATATTTATTGAAACATTTCAGCAATGATTCTAATGCATCGAGGACATAAGAGCGCAATAGAATTTGTGCCCGTGTACCACCGACAGTAAAGTCAATTAAGAATCGAGGAGGTTCGCTTTGAACTATGAAATCAATTAACTATGCAAAATGGATCGCTTGCAACGCTGTGGTGTTTGCTGCTATAGAACTGCTGGATGCGCCATTGAGAGCAGGAGGCAACACAACTACCTTTGCATTGATGTTCGTCGTCAAGTTTTTGGCTGCCACGGCGATAGCATACTGCTGTATGGCATTTTGCAATAAGACAATTTGGAGGCTCGGTTATCTGCCGCTCGCGCTTTATACTGTCCTATTCTGCGATGCTTTTGCCGACCTTGGTGCGTTAATTACGATCGCATCAAAGATCAAAGTGGAAAATAAAAGCATAATTCTTATAAGCCTGGTGTTCTTGATCCTGTATCTGTTATATGGGACGCTCAACAGCCAGATAATCAGTCCCAGAAAACACAAATACACTTCTGAGAAACTTAAAAAAACTTATAAATTCGTGTTCATATCAGATCTTCACTATGGTTCGGCTCAGACCGAGAAGACCGTTGATAATGCGCTGAGAAAGGTCAAAGACCTGAATCCGGACTTCATGATCCTGGGCGGAGACATCACGGATGAGCGGACTTCCGCCGAAGATATGAAGAGGATATATGAAATGATCGGGTCGCTTGGTCTTGATGTCTTCTTCGTTTACGGAAACCATGACCTTCAGAGTCACGGGCATTACCTGAGCGGACCTACATTCACGCCTGAAGAACTTGAAGAGGCCATTACGGGCAATGGAATAAAGATATTGCGCGATGAGATGGTGCAATGGGCAGACGATCTCGTGATACTCGGAAGGGAAGATGGGGAGGATAAGGAAAGACGCCTGAAAGTTGACCAGCTTCCGGAAAGACCTGATAAAGCCTTTACAATATGTATCGACCATACGCCTTATCTTGAAGATGATATCCTTGCCACAGGAGCTGATCTTCAGCTCTCCGGTCACACACACGCGGGGCAGCTTTTCCCTTTGAGGTATGTATACAAGCTGGGAGTAAGGAATATATACGGAGAGTACAGACGCGGGGATACTATTCTTTATGTAAGCCCGGGGATCTCCGGGTGGTATTTCCCATTCAGAACAGAAGCGAATTGCAACTATGAAGTGATCACACTGAGTCCAAAACACTAAACGGATCACTATGGCCGCAGCGTCCAAATGAACAGCGTTGCGGTTTTTTTATTGAAATATTCATCACTTTCTAATCATTTTCTAATTTTCCGCAAAGGACGCTTTCATTTTTCCGCCTTATCATAAAACCATCAAAGAAAGAGTCACAAAAAGACAGATAAACTGTTAAAATCAATAAGGAGGAAAAAATGGATAACTATCAGAAAGTAGAACAGCTCGTTAATAAGTCAGGTTGCAGCTATGAAGATGCAAAGGCAGCTCTTGAGGCTTGTGGATGGGACATGCTGGATGCTGTCATCAGTCTTGAAAAGGAAGGCAAGATAATCAAAGAGCAGCCGGAAGCAGCTGAGAGCAAGACAGAGGAAACAGTTGAGATCATCCCTGAAGTCGTAAACGATAAAGGATACGATAACGCCGGATCCAAAAAACAGGGAAAAACAAAAGAGGCTTCTAAGAAGGTAAAAGGTCTGTGGAATCGTCTCAAGAGTATCCTAACGGAGAACAGGATGGTGATGATCAAGAGCAACGGCCAGCAGGTCTTCGATCTTCCGATCTGGGTACCGGTCCTCGCGCTCGCCATGTTCTTCTGGGCAACGCTGATATTGGCAGTTATCGCTATGCTGCTGGGATGCCGATTCCATTTTGAAGGAGCTGACCTTGGTAAGGCCGGCATCAACGATACGATGGACAAAGCGACAGATTACGCAGAGAAGGTAAGAGAAGACATATCGGAAAAAGTAAATGGCAAACAGAATACTGATAATTGAAGATGAAGAAAAGATTGCGCGTTTTACGGAACTGGAGCTCATACATGAAGGCTATGAGGTAGAGAAATGCGCAGACGGCAGAACAGGGCTGGAAATGGCTGAAAGCGGAGGCTTCAGCCTTGTTTTGCTTGATATAATGCTTCCGGGGCTTAATGGTCTCGAGGTGCTGAGAAGGCTCAGGAAGAGCTCTGACGTGCCTGTTATTATGCTTACGGCTCGCGACGCGGTAATGGATAAAGTGGCCGGTCTGGATCAGGGCGCTGATGATTACATAACGAAGCCTTTCGCGATAGAGGAACTTCTGGCAAGGATAAGACTAGTACTTCGCCGCAACTCTCAGGGTAATGATGAAGTTCCGCGCAGTGAGCCGGATGATCTGCTTAGATGCGGCGAACTTACTCTGTCGGAGAGCCACCATGAGGTGAGATACGCGGGCAAAGAGATAGAACTGACCGGCAGGGAATTCGATCTGCTGAATATCCTGCTGTTAAACAAGAACATCGTGCTGTCAAGGGACAGCCTCCTTGGCAAAGTCTGGGGCTATGATTACATGGGGGAGACAAACGTTGTCGATGTGTACATTCGGTATCTGCGCAGCAAGATAGATGAAGTGTATGGTATCAGGCTGATACAGACTGTCCGTGGAGTTGGATACGTGATCAGGGACGACAATGAGTAAAGCGAAGACGAAAAAAGAAAAACCGGTCAGCACAGGCTCTATAGCTTTCAGGATAGGTTTGAGTTCCGGATTCAACCTCCTGCTTATATTTATAGTTATCGACATAGTCCTGCTTGCGGTTCTGGTAGCACCGGGCCTTCAAGAAAACAATGGAGCCTATGAACTGACTATAGACAACCCCGACGTCCTTGTCATGCTTTTAAAAGAATGGAAGCTGGATATCGTTCTGAGGGTCGAGGGGCTGATCGTTTTGCTGTGGGTATTGATGGAGACACTTAAAGTGCGCTCCAAGCTGAGACCTATTCGGGATTTTGCAGACGCGGCCATGAATCTTGAAAATGCTATCGATAATCTGGCGCCGGCGGATGAGGATCAACTTCTCGCTACAGGAGACGCCGAACTTGCCGGTCTTGAGACAGCAGTCAACAAGCTCATGACCCGCATGAGGGACTCATACAGACAGCAGGCAAGATTTGTATCCGATGCGTCTCATGAACTCCGCACACCTATAGCCGTTATCAAGGGCTATGCGGACCTGCTCGACCGCTGGGGCACGACTGATGAGAAGATACTTGAAGAGTCGATAAGCGCGATAAAAGATGAAAGCGAGAACATGCAGCATCTGGTGGAACAGCTCCTGTTTCTGGCGCGCGGTGACAGCGGAAGGACGACTCTCAATGTTACCGACTTCGACATGTCAGAAATGATGAAGGAGGTCTGGGAAGAGTCCTCCATGATAGATAAGTCTCACGATTACAAATTCGAAGACGGTGGCGCCATTCCTGCCAAAGGCGATGTTTCTCTCATTAAGCAAGCTGCAAGGATACTCATCGAGAACGCGTCAAAATACACACCGGAAGGCGGGGAAATAATGCTGAAGAGTCTTGTCGTAGACGGAAACCCGGCTTTTTCAGTCCAGGACAGCGGTATCGGTATAAGCGAAAACGACATACCTCACATTTTCGACCGCTTTTACAGGGCAGATGATTCCCGCTCAAAGCAGACCGGAGGAAGCGGACTGGGACTGGCGATCGCCAAATGGATAGTTGAGCGGCACGGAGGGCACTTCGAGGTCGTTTCAAGAAAGGATATCGGAACGAGGATCACTGTGATCCTGCCATAGATCACTTCACTGATCGCAACGTCATGGAAATAAGGGAGCTTTGAGTTATGAAATACATAGGCTTATTTAAGACAACCCTCATTGCAGCATTCATTGCGGTGATGATGGTAGCTGCTTTGCAGATATCGTTTGCCGAAGATGAAGGCGTGACGGCAATATATAAACCGGGTACCAACAGCGATGTGTTAACGCTCCAAAGGAATTTTGATCCTGATGCGACATTCCCATGGGCACCTGTCCCGGACGATGGGGAGAGTATTACCATTACGGAAAACGGCGTTTCTACAACGTATTATTTCGACAAAGCATTTTACGAAGGTAACGAGGTCTTTGGATACTTCGACGATGACGGAAATGCGTTGCTTGAATTGTACGAATGCAAAGAGAGTAGATCCGGTGGAAAGCTCTACAGGTTCAGTCTTCCTTTCGAATGGGTGGGCGGAATACCTTCTGCATCAGGACGGTATGCTGAATACAGGTATCGCTTGGTGAAAAAGAACGATCCTTCTGCGGAGCCTGTGTATACAAATCCGATAAAGATATACATTGCGCCATACGCTGTGATCGACGGTCTCGAGTACAGGGTCCGGGATGACGGTACTGCATGTGTTTACGAAATCTGGGAAACTGAGCAGAAAGAGTTCAAGATCAAAGATCATGTTACGCTTGATGATGGAAATACCTATAAAGTGACTAATATCAGCGCATCCTTCAGGTATTGTGAGGATATGGTATCCATAAAGATCCCAAACACAATAATCAGCATTGACTCATATGCTTTCCTTGGAGCAACCGCATTGAAGGAAGTAACAATACCTTCATCTGTAACGCATATAGGCAACTACGCTTTCGGATATGACGGGGATCCCACCGGTATTTTCAATAACCTGGTGATTCGGGGCAAGATCGATGGATTTGTAATATACGCGAAGGCCGGAAGCGAAGGCGCGAGGTATGCCAAGGAAAACGGATTTAAATATATTGACCTTGAGGCGAAGGAGAGGGAAGCTGCAGCCGACAGGGCTTATGAGAAGGCCAGAGCCGAAGCTGCCACAAAGAAATATACTCCTGCTAAAGCTGTGATCAGCAAACTGAAGGCAGGCAAAAAGAAAATAACAGTCCGCTGGAAAAAGCAGTCAAAGGCCACGGGATACGAATTCAGGTATTCCACAAACAAGAACTTTAAGAAGAATGTAAAAAAGAAAAAAGTCACATCATATAAAAAGAAAGGCCTTACTATCAAATCTCTGAAAAAGAAAAAGTATTACGTTCAGGTAAGAGCCTACAGAAAGGTCAATGGCAAAACATATTACGGAAAATGGTCCGTGAAGAATAGCGTAAAGGTCAAATAGGACAGAGGAGGCATGATAATGAAGCAGTTCAGAGCACTAACAGCGATCATGCTTTCACTGATAATGACTCTTACGTTATTACCAATGACTGCATACGCGGAAGGCGGAGATACTGATCCCGATGTAGTTTCACCTGAATTCCAAGCCGGGCAGCTGATCGCAGTGGCCCAAAAGGGAACATCAAAAAGCGAGATGCGTGAGATAGCAAGCGAGGCGGACGGTGAGCTCGAAACGATGAGTACTCTGGCTGACGGAGCCAGGGCCGCTCTTATTGAAGTGGACGAAGGAAGCGAAATGAGCGCAATCAACACGATCAGCGCTGAGAGTAAGATCCTGTTCGTTCAGCCAAACTACACTTATTACATAGAGGGATTATTCACTGAGAGTGAAGTACCGAATGATCCTATTTACACCAATGGGTATCAGGAATATCTGCAGGCAGATCCGGCAGAAGCCGGCAAGGCGGGCAGCATAAACGCTGCGGGAGCCTGGGAGCAAATCAGGGATATTCCAATCGACGAGGCAGACAAGCCTCTTGTTGCCGTGATAGACACAGGCGCGAAACTAGGCCATGAAGATCTTCAGGGCTGCCTTGTCAAAGAAAAGTGTGTCACATACCAAAACGGCGAACAACTGGATTTTTACGCCGGAGACGGTTCCGATGATGATAACGGTCATGGCACAAATGTCACAGGTGTCATCGGCGCTGACATAAATAATGGAAAAGGCATTGCCGGTGTTGCCGGCGGGCGTGTAAAGACCTTTGTTGTTGACGTGTCAAACAGAAGAGGAGGCGTCACCACTTTAGATGGCGCTATGGGCGTTTATTATGCGACAGATCAGGGCGCTAAAGTCATCAATCTGAGTTTTGGCGGACACTCCAGGGATCTTTTGTTTGAACGCGCTGTAAAATATGCATGGGATAAAGGAACTCTGTGCGTCTGCTCCGGAGGAAATGACAGAACTGCGCATTTGCATAGCCCGGGAGATTCACCGTATGCAGTACAAGTAATGGCGCATAAACTGTCAGGTGAAGCGACAAGTTTCACATGCTATGGAGATGAAAGGGACATTTCCGCGCCGGGAGATAGCATATACACCACAAATAACATCCGGAATACATCTTACAGCAACGTGAGCGGAACATCGTTTGCAAGCCCGATAACAGCAGGAGCTGTCGCTCTTATGCTTTCAGCTGATCCGAGCCTTACTCCGAGGCAACTCAAGAACCTGCTGTACACGAGTTCAGGCAAGGAAAGTTTTTCCCCGGAGAAAGAAGGACAGGGATTCGGCAGGCTCAATTTGGATACTGCTGTCAGAAATGTTCTAGCAAATGAAAAGACCGATCCTGAAAAGATCGTCCTCAATAAGACCGACATCAATATGTATGAGGGCGCAGACACATCGATTGAGTACGCTGTTTACCCGGGCAATACGAATACGGTAGAGGCCGTGTTCTCATCGAGCAATGAGGGGATAGTGACTGTAGACGAATACGGAGTCATCCACGCCAAAGCGCCGGGCAAAGCCAGCGTGAGGGTCACCTGTAAAGGGGCTACTGCGATATGCGAGGTCAACGTAAGAGAAAAACCATACGTGCGGATCGACAAAAAACCGTATTACACAAAAAGAACATTTACTCTTGATGAAATGATCGATATCTCTGAAGAGTATGATGAGAGTGGCGTGGTCGTTGAAGAAAGCGGCGGCTTCTATCATCTGTACCGCATTGATCTCAAAGCTGGCGAGACGATAACTGCCGTAATGCATTCCCCTGACTGTGATTCTTCCCTTAGCTTAAAAGATATGTATGACCGGGCCGTAGATGTTGACAAAGAGGATCTCGGAGATTTCTCAAAGCTGAGCTATACCGCTGAAATGGCCGGCACATATCAGTTATTGGCTTATCAGGTCAATGTAAAAAATCATAATACGACTGAATATAGTCTTAAAGTTGCCAGTGACAGAAGCTATTGCGATCCAAAAGTCATATCGACTGATTACGGACAGATGAGAATGAGCTGGCCTGCTGTTAAAAACGCTGATTGCTATCGTGTGCGCAAGTATAAGGATAAGGGCATGACGCAGGTAGAGTCCGAAGAATACGTTGATGCTCTAAAGTATACAGATACGTCATATGATAAGAACAGAGTCCAGTATTATAGTGTGACTTCATACCTGCAAACAGTTTCCGGAGCGATCTTTAATGGTGAGACTTCTGTCGTGGTCAAGATGGGCAACCCACTGACTGTAAGCGGTAAGACTTTGAAGGTAAAAGCAAAAAAGCTCAAAAAGAAGAAAACAACTTTTGCAAGGTCAAAGGCACTGAGTGTAAGCAAAGCTAAAGGAAATGTGACTTATACAAAATTATCCGGAAATAAAAAAATCATCATCAACAAAAAGACCGGCAAGGTCACTCTCAAAAAAGGACTCAAGAAAGGTACATACAAGGTAAAAGTAAAAGTAACAGCTTCGGGTGACAGCAGTTACAAAGCGTTGGCAAATACCGTAACTTTCAAGGTCAAAGTAAGATAATAAAAGCTTGAAATAAAGTCGCGGTGTATTTCCCTGGTTGAACGATCTAAAGGAGGTGCTGTTATGAAGAGAGTATGGTTAATTGCAGTGGCTGTGATGATCGCTCTGGCATTGTGCTTCGGCGGATGCGCCGGTCATCAGGATGCTGCGGAAACAGATGAATCTGTAATCGCGGATGGCCTGGCGAAGATCGAAACAGAGGGAGAAACAGATCTGCCGGGGAACTTTTTCCTGTCTTTTGTGTATAGCAGGAATCTGATCATGTTGGATGGCAAGGGAAATATCGTATGGTCGAAGCATGAAGAACAGCCTGCAGAGGACGCAAACACGGGATTCTGGGATTTCAAAAAGCATGATGTAGACGGCACGATTTACTACAGCTACCACGATCAGAATTATAAGTTTGATAATTACGGTCTGCTGGGATACGCTCCGGGCGAGCGCGTTATTTTGGATGAGGACTTCAACGAGGTGAAGCGTATCACCATGGAGGCGTCTGGTGTAACGAAAAAAGGGCAGGGCGCTGACGGTCACGATTTCCTTATGATCGATCCTGACCACTACATCCTCTCATGCTATGTCAGGGAGAATGTGAAGAACGTTCCGGGGTATCCTGATGGAACCAATGTCATATATTCCTATCTTCAGGAAGTGCAGAACGGTAAGGTCATCTGGGACTGGAAGAGTATCGACTATCCGGAGCTGTATGATATGATCGCGACGGAGGCAACAGCGACGGCGAATGATTTTGCAAACGAACAGGTGGACGCGCCGGATATCGTTCACTTCAACGCCATGAGGCTGGATGACGACGGGAACCTGATCTGCTCATTCCGTCACCTCGATTCGATCATATGTCTTGACCGCACAAAACAGGAAGACCAGATAAAATGGATATTCTCCGGAAAGGGCGATGAGTTCGGACTGACAGAGCTGCAGAAGACTTCCGGCCAACATTATGTGACAGTGGATGGCAATGAAATCATGGTGTTTGATAACAACAACAGAGACAAACAGACGGAGATCCGAAGCTATGCGATGGACATGGAAAACAAAAGAGCAGAGCTCGTCAGATCATTAAGCTTCAATAACAAGTTTTCACAGGCATGCGGTTCTGTGCAGAAGCTGAATGACTCAATGTATGTCATCGGCTGGGGGTGGGCAACCACCGACAACGAATGCATGTCGGTGCTCGATGCATCTACGGGAGAAAAACTTATGAGCGTGAAACTGGGGGATCCTAAAAACATCACATACCGTTGTGTCTATTATGAATGATGGAAGGGTAGTGCATGGGCGGAAACCATGTTCGAGCTGATCGAAACCGGGCAGCTGCGCGACCTTACAAATTGGTATAACGCAGGCGGCAAGACCGAATTGGAATCCATTCCCGGCGTCGTGCCGTATGAGCAGGTTGTCTACGTGCCGCTGTACCGCAATCCCAAGCGTATCTTCGGCATAGGACTAAACTATGTCGACCACGCAGGTGACATCGGCGACGCTGCGCCACAGGATTTTCCCGGCAGTTTCTTCAAGATGGCGGATACTCTTATCGGCCCGAATGACGAGATACATCTCCCGACGCTCAAAGAGGCAGTCAAAACCACCGCAGAGGCAGAACTTGGAGTTATTCTCGGCAAAGAATGCCGCGACGTATCCGAAGAAAACTGGCTCGACGTGGTAGCGGGCTATACCACCATACTAGATATGACCGAGGAATCCATCCTCAAGGGCAACGAGTACTTGAAGGGTAATCCACGCTATCTAACTATCGTCAAGAACTTCCCAACTTTTTTTCATTCGGCCCTCAGTTGGTCACACCGGACGAAGTGCCGGATGGCTTTGCAATGGAGCCACTCAGGAATCCTGTCATCGATCTCAAGAAACATCCTGAAAAAGTAAATACCGTTGAATGATCAACGGTATTTTTCATGTGACATATTATTGATGTATACGATCATTTAATATGTTTTTTATTCAAGTTACAATTCTATGTTATAGTTAACAATGAGATATGCATAGACCCGATATGATACATATCACAGAGAGGAAAAACTAATATGAAAAAGATAAGTGTGGTTCTGCTTGCAATTATCATGAGCTTTTCAATAATGATCCCTGATGCTGCTTTTGCTATAGGGGAAGAATCACTTGCAGGTGGTGGGAATCAGAATGAGATCATTGAGGAGACACCTGTGCAAACTGATGATGGAGTAGCAGAAGACTCAGATGATCAGCAAGATCAGCAAAAACAGAATGATGATTTGACCGATCAGGAGCAGTCAGGGACTGATACCGGTTCTGAAACTGATGCTGCAGAATCGGCAATGCCTGAAATGACAAGTGGGCAAAAAAAGCCAGGAAACAATGTTGCTGATACGGCAGCTAATGGACAAAAGCCTGCAGGCAATGATTCTCAGTATGAATTTCAGTCTTCAGACGATGAAGATCTCTCCGGAGTTGATGATAAAGGGAACGAATCCAATCAGGGAGAATTTGACATTGATGACTCTTATCTTCAGGTCAGCATGAGAGATCTTAATAAGGCAAACGCACTGACTATGCCTGAAGGTATGGATGGGATAGAGATAAGTGAGCCTAAATACGGGAAAGGACTTTTGCTCACCGGTAAAGTGAGCAAGCTTACATCCGACAGGTTCGATATAAATGCGGACTTTGACTTTGACCGCAATCCGGTGGGAAGGATAAGTGTCGATGGGCTTTCGGACAGAGGTGTAACCGTCAAGATGAATGTATATCTTGATGATAGCGAAACAGCTGCGGCAAGTTTTGTTCTCGGAAGCCAGATGGGCAAGTACGACTGGGCGAATGATGGTGACCACACTGCAGATGTATATGACAGCAAGATAACCGGCACCCACAGAGTATCGTTCGATCTCGAGATCACAGGAAAGAAACCCGACAAGGAGACAAGCGTACTCTTAAGATGGATCGAATTCTCCGAGAGCTCGATCCCCGTAATGTATTTCAATATCGATGAGAGCCGGGGCAGCATAGCTGCAATGAACGGAAGCACTACCCATAGCGCTGAATGCTATGGGTCAGTAGACCTGCAGGTTCCTGATGGTTATAAGAGTGAATATACAGGCGAAACACAGAAAAGCCTGACGATGGATCTGGAATATCTCAGAGGCAGAGGTAATTCTACATGGATGACGGATAAGAAGCCATATAAGGTTAAACTGGACAAGAAGCAGGACCTGTTCGGCATGGGAGCCAACAAGCATTGGGTGCTGCTGGCTAACCGCTATGACAACAGTTTGATGCGCAATCGCATGACATACTGGCTGGGAACTAAGATGGGACTTGACTATACGCCTCAGTGCGTTCCTGTCGATGTCGTAATGAACGGGACATATTACGGTAGCTATCTCCTGTGTGAGCAGATACGCATCGATGCCGGCCGTGTCGATATACATGATCTTGATGAAAATGACGAGACCAGAATGAGAACGGATCTCCCATTCATTTCAGGTGGATATCTCCTCTCGATGAGTCCGTATGGTGACGAGGATGAGGATAACATATTCAAGACCAAGAATAATGTGGAGATGTTCATAGAGAGCCCATCTTTTGAGAAATATGACAATAATGATCAGCGCAATTACATAAAAGCGTTTGTTCAAGCCACTGAAAACGCGATTTTCGGAACCGGATTCAAAGATGCGTCAGGCAATAGCTATACTAAATATCTTGATCTTGATGCTGCAGCAAAGTACTGGTGGATACAGGAATTCTCCGCTAATGGTGACGCATATGGATCAGGGAGCACATACCTGTACAAGAAAAGCGATGATGAGAATGGAAACTCCGGAAAGCTCTACTGGGGACCGCTGTGGGATTTCGACTATGTGGCCTGGGGAGACCTGGATTACAGCAACGATGCGCCTGAAGGATTCGATTGCACACAAATGCCATGGTTCGACCGCATGAAGGGAGATAAAGCCTTTACAGATAAGGCAGCTGCAGAATGGAAGAATCTGGATAAATATCTCGGAGAGATAACTAAAGAAGGCGGGCTTCTTGACCGTTATTACGAGGAAACCAAAATCTCCAGAAAGTATGACAACGAAAAATGGGGAAGCTATGGAGAAACGGGATTCGACAAAGGTGCAGATGCTGAGACTGAAAGATCCTACAAGGAGGAAGTCGACCAGCTTCGCACCTGGATCAGCCAGCGCAGGGCATGGGTCAAAAATAATCTGAGTGAACTCAGCCCTAAATACTACACGGTCAGATTCATGATAAACGGCAAGATCGCCGAAACAATTATGGTAAGAGAAGGATCCAGCATAGATGACTTTCCTAAAGCGCCTGCTAAAAAGGGATACATACAGATTGGATGGGAGGATAAAAACTACGGAGTATTCATGCCGCATGAGGAAGTCACCTGTAATCTTACACTCAAGCCTTACTATATCAAGGAATCCGAAGCAATAAAGGCAAAGGCTCTCTATTTTGGCAGCTATGACGCATATGCTCCGATATATCCGCAGGATGAAGAGTCGAATGTTTATTACTCTTCATATACAATAATGCCTTACGATGCAGCAGACCTTTCCATCAAATGGAGATCCTCAGATAACAGCATCGCCGAGCCGAACGAGGACGGAGATGTGACCCTCAAGAAACCGGGTACTGTTAAGATTACCGGAACACTTGCTTCTGGAGCATCCTCGTCATATACACTTCATATATATGACGGAGAGAAGGTCGAGCTGGAGTATCCGACAGACCTTCAGTTAAATAAGAAGTCTGTGAAGCTTAAGGAAGGAGATTACACTCAGGTAGTCGCTTCACTATCTCCACAGCCTTGTGTTGGTTCATTAAACTGGATATCGCTGAATACCGAAGTTGCAGATGTGGACGTCAACGGGGTAGTCGTTGCGAATTCACCGGGGAAAACTACGATCATAGTGTTCGATTCGGAAAGCCAGTTGTTTGCGGCATGCGAGGTTACGGTCACAGAAAAACCGGCGTATAAAGCACCATCTAAGTTCCGTGTCATACTCAAATCGGAAAAAGGAGAAGCGCGGCTAAAATGGAACAAGGTAAAAGGTGCAAAGAACTATAAGATAGCATACCGCAAGTCAGGTTCTAAGAAGTGGACCTACAAAACTACCAAAAAAACTACATATACTGTCAAAGGTCTGAAGAAAGGCAAACTGTATGAGTTTAAGGTCTCTGCGAGAGGAAGCAAAGGCAAGGGCGCATGGACTAGGATAAAGCGCAGATACAACAAGAGCCTTAAGACAAAGATCAAAGCAGGCAGGAACCGTGTAACGGTCAGCTGGAATAAAGACAAAAAGGCATCCGGATACCAGATAATTTATTCGTACCGCAAAAACATGTCCGGAGCCAAAAAGATCACTATCAAGAATAGTAAGAAGACAAAGAAAACGATTAAAAAGCTCAAAAAAGGCAGGATTGTATATGTACGCGTCAAACCTTTAAGAAAGTACAAGGGAAAACGATACTACGGTGCTTATTCGTCCAGGGTAAACGCTAAAGTCAAATAGAACAGACCTGATTGCTTCTTACAGAAACAAAGCCGCAAAAGCTTGATAATAGCTAAGCGGCTTTTTCTTTTGAACTCATCCATATACTTTCTCTTCATCGGCAAATTACAATTTGTATAACTTTCTGTTCTACAGCCGAAGATTTAGTATTATAAAAAGGGAAAAAACTTTGATTTAGATAGATATGATAAAGCCAATTATAAGAGACGCATTCTTTTTGAATCAGAAATCCGAGGAAGCGACAAAGGTTGATCTTCAAATCGCTCAGGATCTTGAGGATACCCTTAGAGCAAACCGCGAGCGATGTGTTGGCATGGCTGCGAATATGATAGGCCATCGGAAGAATATCATTATCGTCGCGACCGGATTTG
Organism: uncultured Eubacteriales bacterium; assembly: GCA_902798745.1. Taxonomy (GTDB): domain Bacteria; phylum Bacillota; class Clostridia; order Peptostreptococcales; family Anaerovoracaceae; genus Crickella. Next base: position 25,870 of record CADBXM010000003.1, on the reverse strand, counting down.
CGGATATCGTGATGATCAATCCTGTTATAACAGATAGATCGGAACCGTATGATACTGAAGAAGGATGCCTCTCACTGCCCGGAACCAGACATACAACAAGGTACAAAAACATCACTGTCAGATATTTGGATAAGGGCTTTACAGAACATATACAGAACTTCAGCGGATATATCGCACAGATAGTCCAGCACGAATGTGACCATCTTGAAGGGATCTTGATATGAGCAATCTGATAACAAAGACCACAGATCTCGCTATGGCGATCACGCTTGAATATATAAGTGAAGGTGATGTTGTTATTGATGCTACCTGCGGAACCGGGCGTGATACTATGACTCTTGCAAAAGCTGTAGGCGTATGTGGGAAGGTCCATGCGTTCGACATACAAAAGAGTGCCCTGGAGATCACCGGAGAGCGTGTTCAGAGCTGCGGCCTGGACAATGTCGAATTACACGAAGACAGCTTTTGCAATATGGGAAGTTATATTTCTGAAAACATCGCGGCTGCGGCAGTGTTCAATCTGGGATATCTGCCGGGAGGCGACAAGAGCATAACGACTACTGCTGATTCTACTATCGAAGGGCTTGAAGAAGCCTTACGAATTGTTAGGCCGGGCGGCATTGTCACAGTGGTCATGTACGATGGACACGAGGCAGGGAGCGAGGAGAAAGCGCGCGTGATGGAATGGGCCGAGGATCTCGACCCTGTCGGATACCATGCTGCGTATGTAAATCTGATAAATCAGAAGAATAATCCTCCGGAAATAATGTGGATCACAAAGAAGAAGCAGCACTATCAGGAGAGAAGGCGGGGGATAAATGGAAGGCAATAGTAAGGCTAACAGCAAAAGGCGCGGAAAGGCTAAAAGAAGAAGACTATTGATCATAATCGTTCTTCTGCTTCTTTGCGTGGTTGCAGCTGTATATATCATTTTGCATTTCGGCGCTTCGAAAGACGAGAGCGCTGAGGCAACAGCCAATGAAACGGTGGAAGAAACTCCTGCGGAGGAGGAAGTCGCCGAGCCTTCGCAAGAGGAACTGGATGCTGCGGCTACTGAGAAGGCTGCGTCCCATGTATATTCTCACAGAGGATCAGCGGGAGAGGACGAGCTGACTATCGCTGCATATGATAGGGCGGTCGAAGCCGGATCAAAGTATCTGGAAGCCGATATCGTTGTATCAGCTAGCGGTACGGTCTACCTGGCTCACGATGATCAGGCGTTTGACATGACAGGTTATAATGGCTTTTTCTCAGGGATGACTGATGGTCAGATAGATGAGCTTGAGACAAAAGCAGGAAATAAAATAATAAGATTGAAGGATCTTTTTGACAAGTACGGAGATTCGGTAACATACCTTGTGGATATCAAGTACAGCAGCTCCCGAAACATAGATGCCTTTACCGAAATAGTAAAGGAATACGGCTATGAGAAAAACGTCATAGCGGTCTCATCATACTTTAATGCGCTGAGTCCGCTTGAGGAAGAATTCCCTGACATGGAAAAGCTATATGTCTGCCAAGATGCGGCAACCTTCGATCTGGCTCTTGGAAAAGAATACGTGGATATCATAAGCGTTCCGGCAGAACTCATGACAGCAGACTATCTGGAGGCTGCACATAATAACGGCAAGAAGTTCAGTGTATGGACCTTGAATGATGAAAAAGAGATAAGTGATGCGATAGACCTCGGAGTGGATACGTATTTTACCGATGACAGCGCTCTGGCTATCAGGCTTGAGAAAGAAAAAAGAGGAGGAGCGGAATGAGGAAATTTGTTTTCATAGGCGCGGGCTCGCTTGTGTTCACAAGAAATCTTATCAAAGATATTTTGACATTTCCGGCGTTCGATGACTGCGAGCTGGCTCTTGTAGATATTGATGAAAAGCGTCTCGAATGCGCAAAGCAGGGCGCAGAGAAACTAATCGCTGCAGGCGGCAGGAAGGCAGTCGTGACTACGACGACTGACAGGAGAGAAGCCCTCCCGGGAGCTGATGGGATCCTGATCACAGTTCTCCAGGGCGGAGTCGATGTATGGAGATATGATGTTGAGATACCTAAGAAATATGGTGTAGACATCTGTGTCGGAGATACAAGAGGTCCATCGGGGATCTTCCGTTTTCTCAGGACAGCGCCGCTTATGCTTGAGATCATAAGAGACGTTGAAGAGCTGTGCCCTGAGGCAACAGTCCTCAACTATACCAATCCTATGGCTATGCTTTGCAGCTACATACAGGCTCAGACTGATGTAAGTGTTACGGGTCTGTGTCACAGCGTACAGGGAACGGCCGCCATGCTCGCAAGATGGCTCGGCATCGAGCCCGCAGAACTCGACTATACCTGTGTCGGGATCAATCATCAGGCGTTTTACCTGGATCTGACCCATAACGGCGAGGATATGTATCCGGCTCTCTTTGAAGCGATCAAAAGGCCTGAAGTTGCCAATGAGGAACAGGTGAGGAATGAGATGTTCCGACATCTGAAGTATTACCCGACAGAATCGTCAGGCCACAATTCAGAATACAATCCGTGGTTCCGCAAGCGGCCTGATCTGATCGAGAAATACTGCACACACGGGACAGGCTGGAATCCGGGAGAGTACGCGTTCATTCTGAACGAATATCTTGACCGCATAGATACTTGGGAGAGGGAATATCAGGAGTGGCTCGAAGATGATGATGTAGATCTCGAGAGAGGCGAAGAATACGCATCGTATATCTTCAATGCCATATACGGAGATCAGACAGCTTTCAGATTTAATGCCAATCTGCGCAACCTCGGATATGTTACCAATATCGATGAGGGCGCGTGCGTTGAGGTGCCGGTGACAGCGGATAAAGATGGGATACATGTGGAAGGCGTGTATACTCTGCCTCCGCAGATCAGCGCGCTAGTCGGCCATTCTGCCAAGCTCGAGGAAATGGCAGTGCAGGCAGCTATTAGCGGAGATCCTGATCTCGTGTTCCAGGCGGTGCTACAGGATCCTCTTACTGCGAGCGTTTGCAGCATGCAGGAGATCCATGATATGGTGCAGGATATGTTCGATCAGAACGCTGATTACCTCGGTTATTTCAAGTCGTTGATAATTTAGTATATGACTGGATAATGATCTAAAGAAAACGTAGAACACTGGTAACGTAGAAAATGTAGTCCCGGCTGATCAGCCGGGACTATTTTCTTATTTGATGTTTGTGCGTTGACCGCATATCTGTAACTGAAAGGCGTAGCCGTTATCGGCTGTCTTTTTCTGTTGAACGTGAGAATGAAAAGGGCTATAATGGTTAAGCAAATCTAACTATATTAAATATATCTTACCATGAGTCGAATGCTCAGATTCATATAGATAAAAAGGAAGGATCAGAATGAAAATAGTTCAATTCAAAGATGTAACAAGAACATATGTGACAGGCGATCACACACAAGACGCACTGGCTAATGTTGATCTGGAGATCGAGAGTGGTAAATTTGTGGTCATCCTTGGCCCTTCAGGAGCAGGCAAAAGCACATTCCTTAACCTGCTTGGAGGTCTGGACAATCCCACAAGCGGTACGATAATCGTAGACGGTACCGATATATCTACTCTTTCAAGTGATGAATTGGCTGATTACAGGGCGGCCAAAGTTGGCTTTGTATTTCAGTCATACAACCTGATACCGACACTCACAGTTCTTGAAAATATCTCACTTGTGGAGGAGATAGCGCCGGATCACATGAGCGCTGAAGAACTTCTTACTGAAGTGGGACTCGACGATCATGCGCATCAATTCCCTCATGAGCTGTCAGGAGGTGAGCAGCAGAGGGTATCGATTTGCAGAGCTTTGGCCAAGAATCCGAGGATACTGCTCTGCGATGAGCCTACCGGCGCGCTCGATTCTGAAACAGGCGTAGTCGTGCTTAAGCTTCTACTTAAAATGGCGAGGGACTACGGGAAGACTATCATCATCGTGACTCACAATCAGAACATCGCTAAAATGGCGGATGTCGTTATACACATAAGGAGTGGAAAGGTCACAACTGTTGATGAGCAGCTTCACCCATTATCAGCGGAAGAGGTGGAATGGTAATGCTTAGACGAAAACTTTGGAGGACTGCAAAAGTATATAAAGTCCAGTTCATCTCCATGATCCTGTTGATCGCTCTTGGTGTTGGAGTTTTCGTTGGATTCAATGCTGAATGGGTGACTATCGGCAAAGATACGGAATCCTTCTTTAACGACAGCGGCTTTGCAGACTACAGGATAATTGACGAGAACGGGATATCATCTGCTGATGTCGATAAAATAAGGACTATCGATGAAGTGGGAGGATCAGGAAGATTCCTTTCTGTTAATGCTGATGTCGAAGGAACGAACGATCAACTTGCGCTAACTGTGACTGAGAGCGACCATACATCCGGATTCGTTCTTATGGAAGGCGAAGAGTACAACAGACTAGACCCGGAAGGCTTCTGGCTGATGGATCAATATGCAGAGAAGAACGGAGTAAAGATAGGAGATAGTCTGACGGTAACCTTCGAGGACATGGAGTTTACGGGTACTGTCAGGGGGCTTATCGAATCAGCCGAGTATCTCATTTGCGTACGTGATGAATCCCAGATGATGCCCGACTTCGATACGTACGGATATGTCTATGCAACTCCGGCAATGCTGAGGAAGGTGATAGAGCAAAAGATACGGGAAGAGGAGCCTGACATTGAAGACGATGTCATGAGCATCGCTGTAAAGAAAGCGTGTGACGAGGTGTTTTATCAGGTGAATGTCACATGTTCACTCGACAAGGAAGAGATGCAGACAGCCGTAGACAAGGCCCTTGGACGTTCGCTCTTGATTCTGTCTAAGGACGAGACCGTGTCTTACGCTGAGTCGAGAGGCGAGATGAACGAGGGCAGAACTATGGGAATGGTGCTTCCTGTCCTTTTCCTCGCGATAGCGATACTGACGATGATAACTACCATGAACAGGATCACTATCAGTGAAAAGACCCAGATCGGTACGCTCAAGGCTCTTGGTTTCAGGAACAAAAGGATAATACGGCACTATACTTCATACGCTGTTGTGATATCGCTTACGGGCTCGGCACTGGGCGTGGTGCTGGGTTATTTGCTATGCAAGATGGTGATGTCACAGGATGGCATGATGGGCACGTATTTTGTGATGCCGGACTGGACGATACATATCCCTATCTGGATTTGGGCGATAGTTCTGGTAATAATCCTGCTTACGATCCTCGTAGGATATCTGTCCGTCAAAGATCTGCTGAGCGGAACGGCATCAGAAACTCTCAGACCATATACACCAAGACATATCCACAGGATGCTTCTTGAAAGAACGGCGATATGGCGCAGGATGAGATTCGGCACAAAATGGAACCTTAGAGACATTTTCCGGCATAAATCACGTAGCGCGATGTCGTTTATTGGCACTTTCGGTTGCATGATCATGCTTGTTGCGTCATTTGGCATGAATCAGACCATGGATAATTTCCTTGATACCTTCTACGATGGTACAGCGGTCTATGCTACAAAGGTTTTCATGTCATCTGATGCTGACAATAAAGACGCGGTTAAACTTGCAGATGAACTCGATGGTGATTACAGTGCTTCTGTCAGCGCCAAGGTGGGGGATAAGACGGTATCCGTTGATGTATACAATATCTCCCATGGTATGTACAGATTCATTGATAAAGATTCCAACATCATACAACTGCCCGAAAAGGGAGCGCTTATATGCAAAAGGCTTGCCAGAGATTTTGATGCCGGGCCGGGAGATATTGTGACAGTAGAGCCGTATGGCACAGATGAGAGTTACGATATCCTGATCAGCGGTATCAATGGGTCTCTAACTGAGAGCATCTCCATGACAGAGGAGTATGCGGAGTCGCTAGGCCTTACCGGTAGCGAAGCATACAGGATCAACAGTGTGTATACCATGACCGAAAAGGATCAGATCGGTACAGGAAGCAATATCACAAGCGTGCAGAGCAAGCAGGATATCATAGACTCTTTCGACTCGTTCATGGAAATATTCTACTTCTTCATTATTGTTCTCATAGTCGCGTCTGTGCTGCTGTGCCTTATAGTTTTGTACAATCTCGGTATCATGAGCTACATGGAGCGTTACCGTGAAATGGCTACGCTTAAGGTGCTGGGCTTCAGGAACAAGGCGATAGGGCATCTGCTTATATCACAGAATCTCTGGATATCTGTAGCGGGGACAGTGCTGGGCATCCCCGCGGGCATCTGGGCGCTTAACTATCTGATGGATATGTTGGCAGGAGAGTATGAGATGGAGACCATGGTCGGGCCTGTGAGTATATTGCTCGCAACAGTTCTGAATCTTGGAGTAGCTGTGATCGTGGGCTGGATGATATCCCGAAAGAACCGCAAGATAAACATGGTAGAAGCGCTTAAGGGGAATGAATGAGGACTGATCAATGAGTTCGATCAAGCGTTTTAAATTGAGTCAACCCTTTTCTTGATTTTGCCATATGCCATGATATAATCATAGAAAACAGCAGTAAAAAAGAGGTCCGAGGAGGGCAATATCATGAAGATAGTATTATTAGAGCCACTAGGCATTTCGGCAGAAAAACTTGACAAATTAGCGCAGGAAGTAGAAGCTCAGGGACATTCGTTTACAGCTTACCCGGATGTGACAACTGATCCGGAAGAGCTGAAGAAAAGAAGTGAAGGCGCAGATATACTGATGATCGCGAATCACCCTCTTCCGGATGAGGTGATCGATTCCTGCGAAAATTTAAAGCTTGTGTCAGTTGCGTTTGTCGGGATCGACCATGTCGGGACGGATGCATGCAAGAGAAGAGGGGTCGCAGTATACAACACCGGAGGATATTGTGATGATGCGGTAGCTGAGCTTGCGATCGGGCTTACTCTTGACCATATACGAAACATTACAAAAGGAAACGAAGCAGTTCAGAGTGGCGGCGGCAAAGGAAACCTGCAGGGCAACGAGCTGCGTGGAAAGACAGTTGGTATCATCGGTACAGGAAGCATCGGATGCCGTGTAGCAGAGATATTCAAAGCGTTTGGCTGCAAGCTGATCGGATATAGCCGCAGTGAGAGATCAAGAGCGAAGGAAATAGGAATAGAGTATCGCAGTCTGCAGGAAGTAATGGGTGAGGCAGATATTATTTCAGTACATACGCCTCTGACGCCTGATACGAAAGGCCTTATCGGTAAAGAGCAGATCGACGCAATGAAAGCGGGCGCTATACTTATCAACACTTCCAGAGGACCGGTCGTAGATACAGAAGCTGTAGCGACAGCGCTCAGAGAGAACCGGATAAGATATGGAACAGACGTATTCGAGAAGGATCCGCCTCTTCCTGAAGGGCATCCTTTCTTCGGAGCGCCAAATCTGATTTGCACACCACATGTAGGATTTGATACAGCAGAATCCATTGAACGCCGTGCCGACATGGTCTTTGAGAACATAAAGACATGGATGGATGGCGGAGACAAGAGAAAAATGCTGTAACGCAAGTTGTGATAAAAAATGATCCACCCTCAGTCGTATTGCTGACAGGGTGGATCTTTTGATATTACTGTTTGCAGATCAGAGTATCACCATTTCTCATAGTGCACGAGACTGCTTGGGAATTCAGGTGCCGGATTTGGCTCCGGTGTGGATTCCGGGTAGCCCATCACGAGGATAGCTTCAGGCATCATGTTTTCAGGTACGGATAGCAGATCACGAACGAAGTCCTCTGAACTAACGCCTTCCTGATCAGATGGTCTGAGGCGGATCTGGAGCCAGACGCTGCCGATCCCAAGCGATGAGGCCATCAAATGCATATATCCCATGAAGAGAGAACTATCTTCGATATATGTGTCGGTCTTATCTTTGTCTGAGAATACCGCGATCGCGCAGGTAGCAGTCTGGAGCATCTTGGCGCCACCCTGACGGCAACTGACCAGTGCTGAGAGTGTTTCAGGGTCACGGATCACAACGGCCTGCCATGGCTTAAGGCCTTTTCCGGATGGAGTCAGCATACCGGCAGACAAGATCTGCTCAAGTGCTTCATCGGTGATCTTCTGATCGGTATATTTTCTTACGCTTCTGCGATTTTTGAGTGTTTCCATTAGGTCCATTATGCTTACCTCCTCATTTCAGCTTGAACTCATGGTATCATACGGAGTGGGCAGTTACAAGTGAGGAACTGCTTCTTGAAAAACCCCTGTAAACCAGTCTGAAAGGCAGATTTTTTATTTAAGAAGTTAAGGATAAAGTTGTTGCAAAACGAACAAAAACATGGCAAAATAAGAGTGTAAAAATCGGTTAACCAAAATCTGACTGATTGAAAGAAAGTCATCTTTAAAACGGAGGAAATGATATGAGTTATTTAAACAATGTAAATGCAGGAAATCGTGAAGCACTTCTTGCCACAAGATCCGTTATCAAGAAAGACAACTACGTTGTGATCGAACCAGATGGGATCGTAAAGAACGCTATCCCTGGTTATGAAAACTGCGATACAACTATCCTCGGATCCCCTGAGATGGGAGCATCTTTCGCTGATTATATCTCCACCGTTCATCCGGGCGGAAAGAATACCGGCATCGGCGGAAACGGGATCGAATCCTTCCTGTACGTGATCAGCGGCAAACTTCACGTAGCGAATGCTGATGAAGAAGCTGATCTGGTTGAAGGTGGATATATCTATTCTCCTGCAGATAAGCCATTCTGCTTTGAGAACACTTCCGATGAAGATGCGTTTGTTTACATCTATCGCAGAAGATACATCCCGCTTGAGGGTACAGAAGCACATACAGTAGTCGCCAATATCAATGACACTGACTGGATGATCTACGAGGGCAGCGAAGTAATGGTATCCAAGGACTTCCTGCCGGCAAGCACAGACTTTGGCTATGATATGAACATGCACCTTCTGAAGTTCGATCCGGGCGCATCACATGGCTATATAGAGACGCATTTCCAGGAGCACGGAATGTACTTCCTGCAGGGCAAGGCAATGTACCTGCTTGATCAGGACTGGGTCCCTCTGAAGAAAGGTGACTATGTATTCATGGATTCATATCTTCCGCAGGCATGCTATGCTGTCGGAGATGAGGAACTCATCTACATTTATTCCAAGGACTGCAACAGAGACGTCGAACTGTAAGTGAGCACTGGCAGAGCGGTTTTACATCGCTCTGCTTTTTTTATCAGATGAAGTAAAGAGGAGCAACAGATGGACATTGATACAATTACTAGCCGGATTTCGCATAATCTGGGATCACTGAAGCAATTTACATCAACACCGGGAAACGGCTGCACAAGACTCCCGTTCACTAAGGAAGCAAGAGGAGCAGTCGATTATCTGAAAGGAGTCATGCAGGATATAGGTCTCGAAGTCTTCGAGGATGCTGCCGGCAATGTGTTCGGTATCCTGAGAGGAACTGATCCGAATGCACCATGCGTGATGAGCGGATCCCATTACGATTCCGTTGTGAACGGAGGAAACTACGATGGTATAGGTGGCGTTGTCTGCTCTATAGAAATGGCCCGCCTGATAGCAGAAAAGGGCATCCCTCACAAGAGAGATCTCGTAGTTGTCGGATTCAATGATGAAGAGGGCATGCGTTTCGGGACAGGATACTTTGGTTCCGGAGCTATGATGGGACATCGTGATGTAGAATACTGCAGACGGTTTAAGGATCAGGACGGAGTATCTATTTATGACGCTATGGTCGGTTATGGTCTGGTACCTGAAAAAATCACAGACGCTGCTTGGGAGCCGGGTAGCATCGGCAGATTCATCGAGGCACATATCGAGCAGGGTCCGGTACTGGATCAGAAGAAGCTCGAGATAGGTCTGGTGACCGGTATCGTTGGCATCCAGCGCTACGTGATCACGGTTCATGGACGTGCAGACCATGCAGGTACTACGCCGATGGATATGAGAATGGATGCTGTAGATACCGCTACGAAAGTGATCAGCAAGATCGCTGACTGGGCGAGAGAGAAAGCAGATGGTACAGTTGCAACTGTCGGCGTGATCGACGTCAAGCCATGCGGCATGAATATCATTGCTGAGGCTTGCGAGTTCTCAGTTGACATCCGTTCAATGAATAATGATAATATTAACGACATTGTCAGAAGGATTCGTGCGGCTTTGGATCGTGAGTGTAAGATCATGGGCGGAACCTATGAGATGGACACTAAATTGGTTATTGAGCCGGTCGAGTTGGATCCATACATGCTGGACATTCTGGAAGAGGCATGCAAGGAGAAACAGTTCTCATATATGCGTCTCCCAAGCGGAGCGGGACATGACTCTCTTGAGATCGGACAGGAGCTGCCTACAGTGATGCTGTTTGTAGGAAGCAAGGACGGAAGAAGCCATGCTCCGGTAGAGTTCAGCGAGTACGGAGACTTAGCGAAAGCCACGGTTCTGATGACAGAGCTTGTGGAGCGTTTATTAGATGAATAAAAACAATAATACAGCTGATCAGATCAAAGCAGAAAACCTGAAGCGATTCCGCCTTATGCTGAACATGACCCAGAGGCAGTTCCTTGAGGAGTTTATGACTGATGACAGCGGTGAAATTACTATGAGTGTTGCCACCTATTCGAATCTCGAGTCGAAAGGTGGCATACATCTTGTAAATACGGTCAATAGAATATGTGAACATCTTGGGCTCGATCCGCTTATCTTTTCTCTTTCACCAAGGGAATTCGGTGACGCTGTTGAGGCAGCGGCTTCGACTAATGAGCAGATGAAAAACTGGATCAAAGGCGATAATAAAGCGCAGGGCACCATTGCGCAGTTAGTGGACAGACTGACTCTGTATTTCGCTGATGAAATAATGTCGGGCAGGCTTAACCGCGGAGACAGGATCGAAACAGACAGGGAATTGGCTGCCAGAATGGACGTAAGCCGTTCAGCCATCAGAGAGGCGCTGAAAGTTCTCAATATCCTCGGAATGATCGATATCCGTATGGGGCAGGGGATGTATCTCGTAGGGCAAGAGAGCAGAGTGTTTTCTGTTCCTCTTTCCTGGTCGCTTTTCATGGACGCAAGCCAGATCGAAGAGATCCTCGTGATCAGAGAGATGCTGGAATTAAAATCCGTTGAGCTTGCAGCCGGATGCAACGATGAGCTTCTTTTGGCAAAACTCACATCTGTATATAACAAGATGTACTGGAGCTACAAAGGGCACGACTTCGCTTCTGCGCTTGAGCAGGATATGGAGTTCCACTCCTGTATCGCAGAGTGTTCCGGGAACAAGATCGTTCTGTCCATGCTGCAGACTATCCGTAACCTTATGCACCGAGTCAGTGAATCGGGTCTTTCCGATGATACCCAGCTGCATGATGTTTATTCAGAGCATAGAAAGATATACGGTGCGATAATCAGTCAGGATAAGGAACTTGCTGTCGCCGCAATGAGGCAGCATCTTATAAATTCAAGAGGCAGGTATTCATTCAAGGCAGTGGAGGAACAGCTTCCGATCTGATACAACAGGATGGGATCATAAAACAGAAAATAAAAGCGGATAATAAATACCCCGGGATCATCCCGGGGTATTGTAGTATTGTTTGAAATCAATGTTATCACTTCAGCAGTGCAGGCAGTACTTCGCTCATATCCGCTATGACTGCGTAATCCGCAAATCCGAAGATAGGAGCATGCTCGTCGGAATTGACCGCGATGATAAGCGGATTTCCTTTGAGACCTTCCGTAAACTGGATAGCGCCTGAGACACCGAATGTGATGGCTACCTTTGGACGGATGACCGTACCGGACTGACCAACCTGATTCTCAAATGGGATCCAGCCGTTGTCTGCCATTGGACGGCTTCCTGCGACTACAGCGCCGATCTTCTCAGCATACTGCTTGACCATCTCGAAACGCTCTTCGTCCATTGCGCCTCTTCCTGCGCATACGACAACCTCTGCGCTGTGGAGGCTGTTGACACTGTCGTTCTTCTCAAAGTCTACGACTTCGATAGCAGAATCAGCACCGCTGAATTCCACATACTCGACAACAGGGTCACCACCGAGTTCAGGAACTACCTGGTCGTCTGTTCTCATTGTGATGATCTCGCAATCTCCTTCAACATCGCAGGTGACCATGATCTGAGCGCCGAATGAAGGCTTGATCTGGTGGACTACAGGCTTTCCATCGATGATCTCGGTATCAAGATCCGTACAGTCTGCTGTCATACCGATGTTCTTCTTCATGGCGACTCTGGCGAACAGCGAGCGAGCTGTGTGGCTTGCAGGTACCAGTATTGTCGAGAACTCAACTTTGTCCAGAAGATCTGCTACTGCACAGGACAGTCTGTCTGTCTGTACATAGCTCACGCCAGGAACCTCCATAAGGACAAGGCGGTCAACGCCGGCAGCTTTCAGGTCTGCTTCTTTTTCTTTGAGATCATTACCGACTGCGAACAGTACGAGTTCTTCGCCGGAAGCTTCTTTTACTTTAAGTCCGAATTCAACCATTGAGCCGATCGAATTGCTTACAGCGTTATCTATGATCTCCGCAAAGATTCCTATAGCTCCCATTTTACGCCCTCCCTTCTTCTACAAGTTCATCCATACGTGCTGCGATTTCCTCGAAGCTGCCTACCAGCTCTTCTGCCGTTCTTCCGGCAGATGCTGATGATACAGTCGTGACTATGGAAAGCGCGCCTGGCTTACCGATAAGATTTTCGTCAAGATCCACCATCGATTCATCGATCACAGGGATCTCAGCTCTGTTTGCCTTGCGCTGTGTACGGAGCGTAGGCAGGGTAGGCTCGTTGCATCCGAATGGTACAGTAACGAGTACAGGCGTTTTGACCTTAAGGACGAGATTGCCGTCACCGACATTCTTTCTGATCTCCAAAGTCTTGTCGTCTTTGGCTTCGATAGATACAGTCTCGCTTACATCCGGCATGGACAGGATCTCTGCGATCATAGGACCGACCTGGCCTGTTCCGCCGTCGGAAGACTCGTTTCCGGTGAAGATAACATCGTATGGACCATTGTCCTCGATAGCCTTAGCCAGAACGCGGGCGGTGCCCAGTGTGTCTCCGCCTGCGAATTTACGGCCTGAGATCAGATAGGTCTGATCGGCGCCGATGGCAAGACATTTCTTCAGGGAAGCCAGAGCGATATCAGGACCCATGGAATAAACGTCGATAGTGCCTTCAGTCTGCTGCTTCAGCTGAAGAGCAAACTCCATCGCGTTCAGGTCGCAAGGGTTAGTATCCGATTCCGCAGTATCACGGACCAGATTGTTATTTTCATCGATCTGCACGTTCTCAGAAGTCGGAACGTGTTTAACACATACTGCGATTTTCATCTTTTATGCCTCCTCAATGAGACGGGAGAATGCCCACTCTTCGAGCAGCATTGTGCTCTCTCCGCGCATGATCAGTTTAGCCATATCTCTGGTTGCCGCCGGTGCTTCGATGACGCCGTTTCCGCCGAATCCTGTGCAGAGGAAGTAGTTCTCGACAGGAGTCTCTCCGAGGATAGGGAGGAAGTCTCTTGGCTCAGCACGATAGGACAGCCATGAAGAAGCGAGTCCGCTGTCTGCGAGTCCTGGAACGTTCTCTTCCATCTGGTCGAAGAGGAAGTCGATGAAGTAATCATCTGTTCCGCCAACCTGTGGAAGCTTATCAGGATCCCACTGGCCTGCGTGCATTGGATCATCCAGGTTCATGGAGAGGTGGGACTTGCAGATGAATACGTTGTCACCGGCTCTCAATGCATAGAATGCAGGGAACTTCAGAACAGGGAATACGTAGTCAAGCTTCTTTTCAGGAGGTACGAGGAAGAATGCCTCAGCCTTTGTGTGCCAGATAGGAACATCGAGGCCAACCAGCTCTCCTGTGAAGCGGCTCCAAGGACCTGTGCAGTCTACGATCACATCGAAATCAACTTTCTCGCCCTCGGAAGTCTCAACTGACTTGGCAACTCCGCCTTCTGTATTGATCTTAACGACTTCAACGCCGCGCTTGATGCAAGCGCCGTTTGCTTCCATCTTCTCAGCAAATGTGTTGGAGATCATTGTTCCATCGAAGTAACCGTCATCCTGTGTGTAGCCGGCTCCGAGGATGGAGTCTACGTTCAGTGATGGGAGGATCTCTTTGATGCGGGCCTTATCTGTTATGTACTCACCTGTGTATCCTGCGGACTTGGCAAGTGCGATTCCGGCCTTGATCGTCTTTTCGACTTCTTCATCTGTTGCGCAGACGAGTGTTCCTGTCTTGTCGAATCCGGCGGAACCAGGTTTTTCCTTTTCCATTTTGAGATAAGTCTCGAATCCATACAGACGAACGTCCCAATAACGATTCTTCAGTGAGTCGTCAAACAGACATACCGTTCCGGCGGATTTTGCGGTAGTTCCGCAGCCGATGCGATTCTTTTCGTAGAGAGTGATATCGGCATCATCATAGAGACTCAGGTTGAAACCAAGAGCTGCGCCGGCGATTCCTCCGCCAATTATAGCGATTTTTTTCTTTTCCATAATAATCTTTCCTTTCTATATACTGGTGAGAAAAATATGATTCAGGCTTCGTTCGCCAGTTTTAGTAAAGTATTGGCCAGGATGTCTGTGCCTCTCGCGATATCTTCGATGCTGGTCCATTCCGCCTTGTTATGGCTGATACCGTCCTTGCTTGGAACGAAGATCATGCCGACGTTAGTAATGTCCCCGAGCATCAGACTGTCGTGGTAAGGTCCGCTGACGATGTCCATGACCGGTATGTCAAGGTCTGTCGCGACTTCGCGGGCAAGCTCTACGATGTGCTTGTCACAGATAACAGCCTTGTCGTGATTCATCATTTCAGTAGTGACGCGTACTTTTCTGCGCTCTTCGATCTCCTTGATGCCGGAGAAAAACTTTTCCAGAAGAGCGTCTTTGTCTTCAAGCGCGACGGAACGGATGTCGACCGAGAAGGTGACGTGGCCCGGAATGACATTAGCCGCATTAGGCTCAAGAGCCATTTCTCCGACCGTGCCTGTGATATACATGCTGTCAGATTCAAGCGCGAGACGTTCAAGAAGAAGTGATATCTCCGCGGCCGCCATATAAGCGTCCCTACGGGCAGTCATGCTGGTTCCGCCTGCGTGGGACTGAACGCCGAAGACTTCCACTACCAGATTGGTAGGTGCGCAGATCCCGGTAACTATGCCGACGGGGAGTTCTGCCTTTTCCAGCACATCGTTCTGTTCGATATGAAGCTCCAGGCTTGCGTAGACTGGAGTCTTGCAAGGAAACTCCTGATCAAAAGAGTCAGGCTGGTACCCCGCGTCTTTGAGAGCCTCGTACAGACTTTTACCCGAAGGTTCTGAATGAGCCTTCAAATCTTCCAGATGAAGTCTGCCTGATATGGCGCGGCTGCCGATGCAACATACTCCGAAACGGCTCATTTCTTCGCCGGAATATACATTTACAGAGAGGTTTCTTTTGTGAGGAGCGCCGCTCTCTTTGATCATGCGGAGCGCTTCGATGCCGGCGAAAACGCCTGCGATACCATCGTATTTGCCGCCGTTTGGAACAGTGTCAATGTGCGAACCTGTCCATACAGGATCAAGCGACGGATCTTCGCCCGGAAGTACCCCAAAAAGGTTTCCTGCATTGTCTTCTGTGACTTCAAGGCCGACAGAACTCATCAGGTCACGCACGTACCGACGGGCTTCCATATCTTCCTTAGTATATACAGGGCGGGTGGTGCCGTTTCCAGGAGTCTGGTTGAACTGATCCAGTTCTTCGATCCACTTCTCGAGATTTTTTGCGCTGGCTTTCTGATCCAAAGAATCGACCTCCTTTAAAATGCAGATATTGAACAAGGACACCTGCATTCCTATGTTGCTTTCATATTATATATTCATAATAGTATATTGATACAAATTGGTCAACCCTTTTTTAATAATATACAACAAGGAAATCGATCAAAAATGATAACAAAAAATGAAAAAAAGGAGGGTTTTTGGGAAACTAGACAGAATTATTGAGTTTCCAAATGTTTTACGGTATAAAAATGACATTTAATTATCAAATCTTTATTGCATCAAAATGAATGTTGTGGTATTATGCTAAAAACCGATAAACCTATTTTAAAATGTTAAAAACCAATAGGAGGAAGGCCAGATGTATGATCTTTTAATCAAAAACGGACAGATCGTAACGCCAGAGCTGATCGAAAAAGGCAATGTTGCGATCAAAGACGGTAAGATTGCAGCAGTCCTTTCAGAGGGGATCGAGCCGGAAGCATCAAAAGTTATCGATGCGGCAGGCAAATATGTATTCCCTGGAGCGATCGATACACATGCTCATCTCAATGATCCCGGATTTGAATGGAGAGAGGATTATGAGCATGGTACTGCTGGCGCAATTGTTGGAGGCTATACAACAATCATCGATATGCCGTTGCAAAATGAGCCGGCCATGACTACGCCGGAACTCTTTGATATCAAAGAGGCTAAAGTAAGCCAGGAAGCATACTGTGACTACTGCTTCTGGGGAGGATTGGTTCCTGATAATCTGGACCAGTTGAAAGCTCTCGATGAAAAAGGAGTTGTAGCTTTCAAGTCGTTTATTGGTCCTGTTTCTCCTGACTACAGTTCACTTTCCTATGGACAGGCATATGAGGCAATGGAGATACTTAAAGAGTGCGATGCCCGTGCGGGATTCCACTGTGAAGACTACAGCATGATCAAGATGCGTGAAAAACACGTGATGGACTCAAAACCTGCAGATCAGCTGACTTGGAGAGACTTCCTTGATTCAAGGACACCTGCTTCAGAGCTCGTAGCAACTGAAGCAATAATCGCGATCGCCGAGGAACTGGACTGCAAGGCTCATATCTGCCATGTATCACATCCAATGGTAGCGGAGAGGATCTATGAAGCACAGCTTCGCGGAGTAGATGTTACCGCAGAAACATGCAGCCACTATCTTTCGTTTACCGAAGATGATGTGATCGAAAATGGTCCGCTCTTCAAATGCGCACCTCCGCTTCGTACAGCAGCCGACAGAGAAGAGCTTTGGGACTATGTCGTAAATGGCACTTTCTCAGGCCTTGCATCTGATCATTCGCCATGCTCCTATGATGAAAAATACAATGAGATCCTCGGTCAGAAGATCACAAACGTTTTTGAAGTCTGGGGCGGCTGCAGCGGCATTCAGAGTTCAGTACAGGCTATATGGCACGAAGGTGTCACGGTCCGCGGAGTAGATCCATCCGATCTGGCTAACGCAATGGCCAAGCAGCCTGCAATGGCATTTGGTATTTATGGAAAGAAGGGTGATATTCGCCCTGGATTTGATGCTGATATCCTCATTATCGATCCTGATAAAGAATGGGAGATCACAGAGGATTCGCTCTATTATGTTAACAAGCTATCCGCGTTTGTCGGCATGAAAGGAAAAGGACTGCCTGTAGTCACGATCCTCAGAGGGGAAGTTATGGCGGAAGATGGTAAACTCGTCGGCAACAAGGGATACGGCGAATTAGTTAAGAGAATCAAATAATCAAAAGGAGGTTAAAAAATGAGCATTATTGAAAACAAACAGCTCGATCCCAAGTTGGTAGAAAATGTCGATATAGACATTCAGCCTACTAAAAAAAGAATTTTGGGACCTACATCCTACACAGCCAGCTTTATGGGTGGTTGCGTATCCATCGGTACATTCTCGACAGGTGCTGCACTTATCGGAGTGCTGACAGTACCTCAGGCTATTATTGCTATGGCAATCGGATGCCTCGTAATCGCAATCGCACTCGCTTTGATCGGTGAATGCGGTCACGAATACGGAATTCCTTTCGTTGTTCAGCTCCGCTCAAGCTTTGGTAACACAGGCGTAAAGATCCCGGGAATCCTCAGGGGACTTCCTGCCATCGTCTGGTTCGGCTTCCAGAGCTGGGTAGGTGCGGGCGCTATCAACAGCTGCTTTAAGATCCTCTTCGGATTCGACAACCTTCCTGTGGTATTCGCATTATTCACGATCCTGCAGGTAGTGCTTGCGATCAACGGATTCGAGGGAATCAAGTGGCTCGAGAATATCTCCTGCATCTTCATCCTCGTGATCCTGGTCTACATGCTCTTCATTGTAAAGACAAAGTTCGCTGCAGAGCTTGATAACGCTTTTGCAGGCATCGAAGGAACATGGGGTCTTCCATTCTGGGCGGCTACTACTTCATTCCTCGGAATTTACGCAACAATGATCATCAACGCTTCCGACTATGCGAGAAACGCTACAGCAGACATTAAGATCCCTAAGGCTACAAGCCTCTATACAATGGCTATCCTCCCTGTAACAGTATTCATGGGACTCATTGGATTCCTTGTATCAACAGCTACAGGTAACTCGGATCCTGTTGTAGTTTTCTCAGAGACAATGGGAAGCAAATCTCTCACAGTCGTAACACTGCTCTTCATCGCATTTGCTCAGGTTTCGACAAACGTACTCAACAACATCGTACCTCCTTCATACATTCTGATGGAGTCCTTCAAGGTCAACTGGAAGCTCGCTACGGTTATCGTTGGTGTACTGTCGATAGTTGTTATGCCTTGGAAGCTGGTCACAGCGGATTCAGCCGGCGGACTTGATGGATTTATCCACTTCTATTCGGCATTCCTCGGACCTATCTTCGCGGTAATGGTTATTGACTACTACGTTCTCAGGAAGAGAAAACTCGACATCAATATGTTCTATGACCTGAAGGGTGACTTCAAGGGAATCAACTGGGCTGGAGTTATCGCCATCATTATAGGCGCGATCGTAGCATACATATTCCTCTCAGTTTCTTGGTATGCAAGCCTGATTCCTGCAGGCCTTTCATATTACCTGCTCATGAAGTATCTGCCAGCAGCTGAACCATTCAGAAAAGGCACGATCTTCGAAAAGTAATTGAACGAAAAAAGAAAACCATAAAAATACCTCTCTACGAGAAATCGGGCTGCCGGGGAATCAGAACTGAACTGATTCCCCGGTAGTTCTTTATGTATCCATTTTCGTGTATAATATAAACGTGTTATTGTGCGACCGAGAGGTGGGCTTATGTTTGGCAAACATTTTGAACTAGATGAAGCTGCAATGTCGATCGTTGAAGATATCGGCAGTTACATGCCGGGCGGTTTCTTCATATACAAGTCTGAGGGCGATGAAGAACTTCTGTATGTCAATAAGGCGGTCATCGATATTTACGGGTGTGACGATCTTGAGGATTTCAAAGCCATGACTGGTTATACATTCAAGGGCATGGTGCATCCCGACGATTATGAGAACATCGAAAATACTATCGGTGAACAGATCAAGGACAGCGAGGAAAAACTCGATCATGCCGAATACCGTATAATCCGCAAAGACGGAGAAGTGCGCTGGATCGACGACTACGGTCATTATGCCGAAAGCGAGACTCACGGCGGTCTTTATTATGTATTCATTTCGGATATTACAGAAAGGCGCAAGGCGGAAGAACTTGAAAAGAAGCTGGCGGAAGAGAAAAGGCGGCTTGAGGAACAAGAGCAAAGGAAGATGCAGGATAGCATGCTGATTGCCCTGTCTTCAGACTACCGCAGTGTCTATTATGTTGATCTGGATAAGGATGAGGCTGTTTGCTATGAGGGTGAAGCCACTCATGAAGAGGCGCCGAAGCCCGGAGATAGATTTGCTTTCACGCCTGCATTTACAGAGTTTGCGTACAATCATGTCCACGAGAACTATCGCGAGGGGTATCTGCAATTCATCGATCCTGAAAACATACGCAGAGAGCTGCTCAAACAGCCGATCATTCAGTACAGATTCCTTGAGACAGGCAGCGGAAAAGAGAAATATTCAATGCTCAGGATGGCGGGTGTGCGTCATATCGAGGATCGCACAGATGGGCTCGTCCACGCCATCGGGATAGGTTTCACGGATATAGACGAGGAGATGCGCAAGTCCATGCAGCAGCAGAAAGCGCTCGCTGACGCGCTTAAAGTTGCTGAGCAAGCCAGTATGGCCAAGACAGCGTTCCTGTCAAGCATGAGCCATGAGATCCGTACTCCGATGAACGCGATCATTGGACTCGACAGCCTTGCGCTTAGAAACAAAAATCTTGATGATGAGACAAAGGAGTATCTCGAGAAGATAGGAGGAAGCGCCAAGCATCTGCTGGGACTGATCAATGATATTCTCGATATGAGCCGTATCGAATCAGGCCGGCTCGTATTGCGGAAGGAAGAGTTCTCGTTCCGCTCCATGCTCGAACAGATCAACACCATGGTAATGTCGCAATGCAACGAGAAGGGCCTCGAATACGAGTGCAGGCTTTTGGGCGGAGTACAGGACTATTATATAGGCGATGATATGAAGCTCAAGCAGGTGCTCCTCAATATCCTTTCGAATGCGATAAAATTTACTGATGCCCCGGGAATGGTCGAACTCGATGTCGAACGTACAGGCGCCTTTGAAGACCACTCTACGTTGAAATTCGTTATAAGGGATACGGGTATAGGTATGGATGAGTCATTCCTGCCTAAGATATTCGATTCCTTTACACAGGAAAACAGCAGTCGTAGCAGCAAATACGGCAGCACCGGCCTGGGCATGGCGATCACAAAGAATATAGTGGAACTGATGAACGGCACTATATCGGTCACATCCGAGAAAGGCAAAGGAACTGAGTTCACTGTCGTGATCAGCCTTAAGAACTGCGAGCATCAGGAGATTTTGAATGAGCATATCGATCCAAAAGAAATGAAAGTGCTCGTAGTAGATGATGAAGAGATCGCTGCCGAACACGCAAGGATAGTGCTCGAAGAGCTTGGCATATTCGCGGATACATGTCTCAGCGGCGCGGAGGCTCTGCAAATGCTCGAAGTGCAGCATACAAAGCACACACCATACAACCTGGTATTGCTCGACTGGAAAATGCCGGAAATGGATGGTATCGAGACAGCGACCGAGATACGCAAGCGCTACGACAGCGAAACGACAGTCATAATACTTACATCGTTCAATTGGGAAGAGATAGTAGACGAGGCCCTGCATGTAGGTGTAGACAGCTTCCTTGCCAAGCCGCTCTTTGCTTCAAATGTTATTGACGAGTTTGAACGCATCGTGCGCAAGAACAGAATAGGGTTACTCAAAGAAAAGAAGCGTGTTAATCTTTCCGGCAGGCGCATATTGCTTGCTGAAGACATAGTCATAAACGCTGAGATAATGAAGAAGATACTTGAGGCAAAGGATATCAAAGTAGAACATGCCGAAAACGGCAAGGTCGCGTTTGATTTGTTCTCGGGAAGCGAAGAGGGCCATTTCGATGCTGTGCTTATGGATGTACGTATGCCTGAGATGGATGGTCTTGAAGCGACAGCTGCGATACGCGCGCTGGACAGAGACGATGCCAAGAAAGTACCGGTGATCGCGCTTACAGCAAATGCCTTCGATGAGGACGTACAGAGATCGCTGCAAGTGGGGATGAATGCCCATTTATCCAAGCCTGTGGAGCCTGAACATCTCTATCGTACTCTCGAAGAACTGATATGGGAATCGGAAAACTGATAAATGAAAAGGGAAATGGGAAAAGTAAAAGCACTTGATAAATACCTCAGTGAGAGTGACGTATTCGCGATGTCGATAGGCGTCATGGTCGGATGGGGCGCCTTTGTGATGCCCGGAACCACATTCCTGCCAGCCGCCGGGGCAGTCGGAACGGTGATCGCTATGGGTATCAGCGTGATCATCATGCTGATCATCGCGGCCAATTTCGCGTTCCTGATGAAACGAAGCCCGGGAACGGGAGGTGTGTACTCATATACAAAAGAGGCCTTTGGTCTTGACCATGCGTTCCTCTCATCGTGGTTCCTATGCCTCTCATATCTGACGGTCGTATTCCTTAACGGCACGGCGATCTTCATAGTAGTGCGAACTCTTGCAGACGGGTCGAGTTTACCAGGTTTCCATTACAACATAGCAGGGAATGAGATATATCTGTTCGAGGTGCTGATCTCATTTGCAGCCTTTGCCGGTGTCGGCATAATGTTTTTAGTGGCAAAACCGCTGCTTCAAGGGATATTCAGAGTCCTTGCGTTCATAATGGTGGCAGGATCGGCAGTGATCCTGATAGTCTGCCTGCCTCATATCGGCGCAAACGGAGCCGCCAGCTCATATGGGATAACAGGATCCAGCGAGCTATATGAGATCCTTTCCATTGTGGTAATAGCTCCGTGGGCATTCATCGGATTCGATGTCGTGTCTTTCGACACCGCTCATTTCAAATTCCCCGTTAAGAAGGTAAAGAAACCGCTGTACGCGTCGATAATAGAGGCCGGGCTGGTCTATGCCGCACTTGCTGTATGCGCGTCAACATTTGTCCCTGACGGCTATGCCGGATGGACTGATTATCTTTCTTCACTTGGAGATATCAAAGGCATTGAGTCTGTACCTTCTTTTGCTGCGGCTCATGCTTACATGGGGACCGCCGGTGTAGCGGTCATAACCATTACAGCTCTGGCAGCTATCTTTACAGGTATCATCGGTGCATACAGGGCTGCGCTTCGAGTGCTGTCTACCATGGCAGAGGACCATATACTATCCGAAAAGTTCACAGATACCAAGACGAGCATCATTTTCATCATGGTCATATCGGTCATTCTTTCAATGCTTGGACGCAACACGTTGAACTGGTTTGTGGACATCACTTCATTTGGAGCGATAGTCGGCTATGGCTATGTTTCCGCTGCCACGTTTAAGATAGGAAAGGCTGAGGGAAAACGCAAACCAAAGACTCTTGGCTTTATCGGCACCGTAATATCCGTAGTGCTTGGGTTAGTACAGATAGTGCCGCATCTCAGCGCTTTCGAGACCATGGGTTCGCAGGCATTCTTGATGCTGGCTCTCTGGTGCATGCTTGGATTTGTATTCTATCTGAGGACCGTGAACGAGACGGCCCTTTCAGAGTTCACAGGTATTTCTACTTCTGGCATAGTGCTTTTCGCGCTGCTCATTTATTCATCTCTCATGTGGATGGCAAAAAGTATTGCAGCCGCTGATGGGGATAAGATCGAAAGGACTCTTACTGTAAACGGCATCATCGTGATGGTGATAATCTTCGCCGGTCTTGCCATAATGATGCATATCCAGAATCTCATGAGGAAAAAGCATGAGGTAATAGAGCGTGAGAAGATACGCGCGGTCGAGAGCAGTCTGGCGAAGAGCCAGTTCCTGTTCAATATGTCACACGACATCCGCACACCAATGAACGCTATTATCGGGTACACAAATCTGGCCCAGGAAGAGAACGATACCGATAAGTTGCACGAATTCCTCAGCAAGATCGAGGCTTCCGGGAAGCATCTGCTCGACCTCGTCAACGACATACTCGAGATGAGCCGTATAGAGAGCGGGACGACTGAGCTTGAATATGTACCGACCGACCTGTGCAAGCTTTTCTCTGAGATCAATGACCTCTTCCAGAACCAAATGGAAGAGAAGGGACTTGAATTTGGCATGCATACCTCCCAGGTAAAGAACAGGTATGTATGGTGTGATAAAAAGAATCTTACGAGGGTGCTGATGAACGTGATCAGCAATGCTTACAAATTCACTCCTGAAGGCGGTACGATCGATGTATCTCTTTGGGAAGGGGCTTCCTCTGATCAAGGCTACACGTCATATGAGATGCGTGTGTCAGACAGTGGTATCGGTATGTCGAAGGATTTTGCGGACAAGATGTTCAATGCTTTCGAGAGGGAAAGAAGCTCTACCGTAAGCGGTATAGAGGGCACCGGTCTGGGACTTGCTATCACCAAAAGCCTGGTAGATATGATGGGCGGAAATATTGAGGTCATCACATCACCGGGAAGCGGTACCGATATCGTGATCAGACTGCGCTTCAGGCTTGCTTCTGAGAGCGATCTGCCTGAAGAAGAGAAAAATGCTGCGGAGGTGGCGGAAGGCAGCGAAGTCGATTTCAGTACCAAGAGGCTGCTGCTTGTTGAAGACAATGCTATCAATATGGAGATAGCGAATATGATACTCACCCAAATGGGCTTCGACGTGGAGACTGCGGTCAACGGACAAATAGCCTTTGACATGGTAAAAGAAGCTGAAAGCGGTCATTACGATCTTATCCTTATGGATATACAGATGCCGGTGATGGACGGCTACGAGGCCACAAAGGCGATCAGAGCGCTTGATGATAAGGAAAAAGCAAGCGTGCCGGTCGTGGCAATGACAGCCAATGCCTTTGCTGAGGATGTACAGGCTGCCAATGATGCAGGCATGCAGGCGCATATCGCAAAACCTGTCGATATAGCTGTGCTTACGCAGACGCTCAAGGATGTGCTGAGTGAAAAAGGGGAATGATAATGGACAAGAATGCTTATATCGCGTGGGCTGTGTTCGCGGTAGTCTGCCTGATCATACTCATTGTTTCCAAGAGAATGAATAAGCAGACCGAAGAAAACGGTATTGAGACCACCGGAGTCATCTCACGTATCGAAGATACGGGCGACGCAAATGATATAGATATTTGCTACTACGCTCGGTATCGAACAGAGGATGGAGATGAAGTCGAAGGCATACTGTCAAATCCGACCGATGATCTTGCAGTAGGCCAGGAGGTTCGGCTGAAATATCATCCTGTGTATAAGATGAACGCGAGGCTGATCAAGAAGTAACCCACATCGAAGTGCTGGAAAACAGCACTTCGGTTTTTTCACATAACAACACGCTGCATAATTAAAATGAACAAACGAAAAAAACTGATTTGCCTGATCTTGCTTATGCTTATAGCTGTTACGGCTTTATCTGTACTGCTGATACACAGGGCAAAGATCAATAACGAAATCAAAAAAGCGGAAGAACTCAAAAGGGCTGAAGAATTACGTCAACAGGAAGAAAAGGCAAGACTTGCAGCGGAGAGGGAAGAGGAGGAGCGAGCTATCGCTTCACATGTCTATTCTCATAGAGGTATCGAAGGGCCTTATGAAGAGTCATTTAAAGCATATGATGAGGTCATAGATGCCGGTTCACAAAATATTGAGATGGATCTGGTCCTCTCGTCAGACGGTGTTTTGTTTTTGTCTCATGACTTGAACGCGTCACATATGACCGGCGTCAATGCTTCATATTCATCAATGACTGCGGAAGAGATAGATGGACTGCAAACTCTCGAAGGAGATAAAGTGCTCAGGTTGTCAGAAGTGTTTGATAAATATGGAAAAAGCATTAACTATAATATCGAATTAAAGACTTTAGACGATGATACTATCGAAGCATTTGAAAGTATCGTAGATAAATATGGGTTTAAAGACATCATAACTGTCCAAGCCGTTGATACAGATGTCCTGAGGATACTGGATGAAAAGTACCCGGAGATGCCAAAACTCTTTGTCTGCAAGAGCCAACAGTCATTTTATGAAAGTCTTGAGATGCCGTATGTCGATAACATTTCAGTAAGTTTCGACAGAGGCCTCATGACTGAAGAAAATTGCAGTGCGGCACACGACCGAGGCAAGCAGTTCAGCGCATGGACGCTCAGTTTGGAATCGTCGATCAGAAAAGCGATCGACATGAATGTCGATTCATATTTTACAAACGATACGCCTTTGGCTCTTTCCCTTGAAAGAGAATATGGTTTGAAAGCAAGAACCATGGATAATAAAGAATAATGTAAAAAAGCAAAGCCCCGGCTCTTCAGCCGGGGTTTCGCTTGGGAGAACATCCCATGTATTAGGAGTTTGGAGTCTGTGTTGAAATCTGTTTTCTATTAAGCGTTAGCTGCTTCTGTCATCTCTTCTTCGTTTTCCTCATCTGACTTGTTAGCGATCACTGCGATGACTGCCTGGATCAGGAGGATAGCTGCCATGAGGAGCGTCCATCCGTCTGTCAGAGCCATCCTGAGAGTCATGTCCTCAGTGATG
>CADBXM010000002.1 GCA_902798745.1 uncultured Eubacteriales bacterium | reverse complement strand
AGGGATAAGCGCTGAAAGCATCTAAGTGCGAAGCCCCCCTCAAGATGAGATTTCCTCCATTATGGTAAGACCCGTGGGAGACTACCACGTTGATAGGTCGGAGGTGTAAGCACGGCAACGTGTTCAGCTGACCGATACTAATAGGTCGAAAACTTAACCAGATGGTTTTAGACTCAGGTGACGGTTATTCAATTTTGAGGGTACACAAAAGTATTCTCAATTATATGAAATGTGGTGAGTATAGCGAGGAGGATCCACCTGTTCCCATCCCGAACACAGTAGTTAAGCTCCTTAGCGCCGATGATACTTGGGGGGTGACCCCCTGGGAAATTAGGACCTCGCCACTTTTTTTATGCTTCGGATCTACGGGGCTTTTTTTATATTCTTAGTTAGAAATGTTTTGTTGACAGAAGGCCACTTCGGTGCATATGAAAGGCTTTACTGCACGGAAAAAGGTGCAAAAACAAGGCTCAAATTATATAAATAAATTGTAATATTAGCTATTTTAGTTTACAATATATACGTGTGTTAGGGCATTTTATGCCCTGTTTAGGTACTTATAACTTATTTCTTGTTATAGAGAGGGAATAATCATGAAAAAAGGTTTAAGTGTTCTCCTCATCGCGGCTGCGTTATTCGGCTTTTATGGCGGCGCCACAAATCTGAATGATGTACTCGCGTGTAAGGACTATTTCACTTCCGCCAGCGGAGCCTCTGATGATATGCAGAGACTTGAAGACGGATTGAATCAGCTCAAGGACAACGAGCAGGCTTACCTCGATGGTCAGGTAGCTCTCGCTGATGGCGAGAAAGCTCTCGCCGATGCAGAAGTCCAGCTTGCCAATGGTGAGAAGCAGCTTGCTGATGGTAGGAAGACCCTTGCAAAGGGCGAGGCGGATTACAAGGCGGCTCCTGCAAAGCTCAAAGCAGGTGAGAAAGAACTTGCTGAGGGCGAAAGTAGCTATTCTGATCTTAAAACATTGATCAAAGGTCTTAAGAAAGCTCAGAAGCATGGTGTTGAAACAACTGCTAATCACAACAAGTATTGGCATGATGGTTTCTCACACACTGTTTCCAACGCTGTGCTTAAAAAGATTGCTGCAGGAGAGAAGACAAGTGATTCTCCTGGACTCCAGCAGGCTCGTGCAGTGATCACTCAGACAGTGAACGGACAGAAGGACATGCTTAATACTGCAGCTGGCCTTGGTGGTATGAAAGGATTAGCTGATAAGATTTTAGCAGCAAAAACTTATAAGCAGTTTGATAAAGCTGTTTCCAGTGGTGTAGAGCCTCTGGAGAAAGCGGCTGCTTACCTTGAAGGCTTGAGCAAGAAGGCTTCGGGAGCGGTTGCTGGTAACAAGGCTGCCTTTGATAAGGCTAAAGGAGCTCTCGCTGTTCCTGCTGCGCAGAGGGAAGCCATTGCAACGAATCTTACTAATATAAAGAATGGCCTTGAAGGTGTAAAGAAACTTAATGTTCCTGGAAGCACTCCAATTGCTAACCTTGACAAGCTTCCTGGACTTACAGATGAACAGATTGCACAGATGCAGGGATTACAGAACGGTATTGCCCAGTTTAAGGCTCAAGGAACAGACCTCGGCTCTACAGTTGATGAAGTTATAGAAAATGCTACTGCAGGTGCTGCTCTTTATTCAAATCCAAAAGCCATGGTAGCAGCGGGAATTAATGCCGCGTTAGCAGAACTCGGAGGAACAAGCAGTCTCTCAATGGTAGAAGCACTTGATAAGGATCTGGCTGACTCGCTGACAAAAGATTTAGGAATCCTCACACTTCAGGTTACAGTTCCTGATTCGACATACAGTGATACTATCGATCAGTTTGCTGCTGACATGACAAAGCTTGCCAAAGCTTTGCAGAATAGTGCAGCAATGGCGAAGTCGACTGCAAACACATTCAGCGATTGGGATACAGGATATAAGACACTTGCTTATGCCAAGAATGGTAAGACAAGCGATGAATATCCGGATGATCTTGCAAGCAAGGCCGCAGGTATCCCATATGCGTTCAATAAAATGGTCACAAATAAGACCATCAAGTCAGCAATCAAAAAGTATGATCCTAAGCTCATGAAGGAGCTGAAGAAGTATGCAGGAAGCAAGGGAAAGGACAAGCTGGCTAATGAGGATCTGGATGCATTCGACGAAGATATCGTATACATCGGAGACAAGATAATCCCTAGAGCACTCAAGGTTCTTGCAAAGGTTAAATCTAACGCAGAAAAGCAGCTTGCTGACGGAAGAAAACAGCTTGCTGATGGTAAGAAGGCCTACGCAGAAGCTCCAGCTAAACTCGCTGACGGACGTAAGCAGCTTGCTGAAGGTGAAGCTAAGCTTGCTGACGGATATGCTCAGTACGAAGATGGTAAGAAACAGCTTGAAGATGGTAAGGCTCAGCTCGCTGTTTACGAAGATGGTGAACAGCAGGTAAGAGATGGTCTTGCTACACTCGTTGGCACAGACGCTATGGGCAACGTTCAGAGCATCGCTGACAGGATCGGAAACGATACTGATTTCGACAATGGTGATAACCATCTTGAACTTGACGAAGGTCTCTCCGCAGTACAGGCCGGAAAGGGCTACGCTGCAGACCTCACAGCAGCCGTTACAGATGAGATCATGGGTAGAGCAGTAGGAACAGGTCTCCTCATCGGAGCAGGCGTTCTCGCTGTACTCGCAGCTCTCCTGTCCTTCCTCAAGAAGTACAAGGGCGCAGGCGTGTTCGCAATTCTCTCTGCAGTAGCTGGTTGCATCGGAGCTGTTATGGGCAACAATGCCGGAACACAGTTCTCATCGATCGCCGGTTCTACAGTCGGAGCTACTCCATGGATCGCCGCAGGCATCCTCGCTGCAGTAGCTGCAGTTCACGCTATTGTTCACTTCGCAGCCAAGAAAGCAGCGTAGTAAGCGCATAAGCGAATAACAAAGGGAGGTGGTCAAAAGACCGCCTCCCTATTTCATTTAGGTTTTAGGAGCATAATATGAAAGTATACAAAGGAAGGATCCTTACAGTAGATAAGAATGATACGGTCTGCAAATACCTCGTTGAGAATAAAGGTCGCATAGTATACACAGGAAACGAACTTCCAAAAAAATACAGACGGGCAAAGGTGATCGATCTGATGGGCCGTGTTCTGATTCCGGCTTTCTGCGATACTCATCAACATTTCGCGTCATTTTCTTCGTTCCACGCGGGGCTGAATGTAATGGATTGCCGCACGAACGCTGAGATCCTTGAAGGTATCAGAGAATTCAAGCCAAGATGCAAGGAAAAGATAATGATAGCGTTCGGAGCATCGCCGTACTCAGTCGAAGAAAAGAGGCTGGTAAGCCGCGAGGAGATCGACTCGGTGTGTTCTGATAAACCTGTATTTATGGTCAAATACGATGGACACGCGTGCATAGTCAACAGTGCTCTTCTTAAGCTTGTAGATAATAAGGTCAAGGGACTGAGGGGATATCACCCTGATACAGGTGAAATGAATCAGGAGGCGTTCTTTGCGGTCTCAGACTATATTACCGGCTCGATACAGATACCGGCGCTAATACGCAATATGCAGAAAGCCGTAGATTATGAGGCTTCCAAGGGCATAGGCATGATCCATTCGGTAAGCGGGGTGGGCTTTCCTATGAATATGGATATAAGCCTGGAGAAGTGGTTTGCTAAAAGCGTAGGGAGCGGGTTCCAGATAAGAGTTTTCCCGCAGTCGATGAATGTGAAAACGGCTTTATCCAGAAAATTACCAAGGATAGGAGGCTGCTTTGAGTGCGCGCTTGATGGTTGTTTCGGATCTCATGACGCGTCAATGATAGAGCCTTATACAGACGAAGAAGGCGGCAACGGGGTGCTTTACTATACGGATGAGCAGGTGGAATCGTTCTGCAAGGAGGCTAACCGAGCAGGACTTCAGATCGAAATGCATGCCATAGGAGATAAAGCTTTTGATCAGGCTACAAGAGCTATCAAAGCTGCGCTTGACGATTATCCGCGCGAAGACCACAGGCATGGTATCATACACGATTGCATCACTACGCCGGAAGGAATGGCGATATGCAAAGAATACAATATACAGCTTCCGATGCAGATCGCTTTCGATAATTGGAAACAGGAGCCCCCTGAGTACACAGAGAAAATACTGGGGAAGGAGAGAAACGGGAGACTTAATCCGGTGAGGTCATTCATGGAAAACGATTGTGTGGTCTCTTTTGGAAGCGATGCTCCTTGCACCGATCCGGACCCGATAGTATGGCTTTACAAGGCAGTGAACCACAGCAATCCGGATGAAGCCGTAAGCGTTAAACAGGCCCTTAGGATGTGTACGTATAACGGGTATTATGCATCCTTTGACGAAAAGGAAAGGGGATCGCTCGAGCCGGGAAAGGTCGCGGATATGGTGATCCTTTCGAATGATCCTTATGAAATGCCAGCTGAAAAACTGTCAGATCTTAAAGTAGAAATGCTGATACTTGGAGGTAAAATGTACAGACCTCAATCAGGCAGCGCAGTTGGGGCAGTTTTAAGAGGTATGCTCTCAAAGAAGGAAGTATAAGGAAGTATGAAGAAAAAAAGTGTGCAAGAGCGAATGACTCTTGCACACCTTTTATCTTTTGTTTTTATTGCGGATTAGTGTCCAGATCATCGTGGTTTGTTTTTGACTCTCCGTCAACAGCATTCGCGTCATACAGATCTTTTTTCATCTGACTGCTGCTGATCTCAGGGGTACGCGGCAGATATACAACATCTACACCTTCTTCCTTGAGGAAGTCAAATTTACCCTTCCAGTCATCGCCGATCACGAATGTATCTATGTGATACTCATGCATATCCGATCTTTTCTGCTCCCAGCTCTCTTCAGGGATCACGAGGTCTACGTATCTGATCGATTCCACAAGGGCTTTTCGCTGCTCATAAGTGAAGTAGCACTTTTTCTGCTTGGAATTCCAGTTGAATTCATCTGTAGAAATAGCAACGATGAGATAATCGCCCTGAGCCTTGGCTCTTTTTAGCAGATTTATATGGCCGTAATGGAGCAGATCGTATGTGCCGTATGTGATTACTCTCTTCATAAAAAACCTCCTTGAGGCTACGTAGTCATACTGTAATTATAGCGATAGGAATCGTTTTGTAAACCACGCGGATGGACATAATCTTTCCGTGGTGTTAAGATTTAGACATGAAAAAGATAATATTTGCGATTATTTTTGGGATATTGTTTGTAGGCGAGATAGTGATGCTTAGGTCTTATGATGTAGCTGCCGTCGGCGCGGGAGGAACCGAAGTCGGATTTTCTACGATCAATCTTAAGGTGCATGAACTGACCGGCGTCAACTTAATGTGGTATGAGTTGACGAATTACATCGGATACCTTGCCATAGCAGTGTGCGCTGTATTTGCGCTCGTTGGACTGATCCAGCTGATCAAGAGGAGAAGCTTGTTTGAGGTCGACAGGGAGATACTTGCGCTTGGAGGTCTGTTCATCTGCGATATAGCATGTTATGTGCTATTCGAGAAGTTTATCATCAACTACAGACCCGTGTTCGTGGACGGCTCGACTGCCCCTGAGGCGTCATTTCCGTCATCTCATACTATACTCGGACTGACCGTGATGATGGCGACAGCTATCATTATCGGAAGATATGTTAAGTCCAAAGCGCTCGATTCGATAATCAGCTCGATATGTGTGATAATTGCTTTAGTCTGTGTAGCTGGCAGACTGTATTCAGGTGTCCACTGGTTTACGGATATCGTAGGCGGGGTTCTGCTGAGCACATCACTTTTGCTGTTTTTCTCTGCAGCGGCAGGGGACGGGAAGAATCGAGCATCAGGCGGACAGCCTAAAAGAATGAGCACTGCCGGATATACTCCAAAGCACTAGTAAAAATAAGAGCCGGCTCCTTGGCCGGCTTTTGGAATGCTTTTAGGTGTTTTTTGGTAGCAGCTTCTGAGAGAACGCCTTAACTCTCAGCGATAGTACTGAGATGATGCAAGCTCCAAAGGCAAGCTTCACAAGGAATGAAACCGCAGGGTACTTGTTCCAGAAGAGAGGCATCGCTGCGTCAAGACCGGACAGCAAGACAGCTCCAATCGCCAGGATCAGTATGTTGCGCTTTGTGAGTATATCTCTGATCGGAACGTCAGGGAAAAGCACCTTGGCTGTGACTGCGAAAAGACCAATCAGAACTGCAAATCCTACCGCAAAGGAAGCGATGAAAGCTCCGAGCGGCGATGCGAATATCGTATTCCACAAGAACGTGATCAGGGTCATAAGCCCTGTGCCGATCAACCATAGCGGCGTGACTATAAGAAGCCTTACAGGACTCGGAAGCGAGAGCACTGCCTGCCTGAAGCGGGCCATAACACCGAGCTTGGAGGCTTTTTGTTCGTCTGCATCATCATCGTCTTCCACATCCGCATTCACATATTCATCGATATCCAAAACGATAGGCGGATTGCTCAGATGCGTGTCAGGCTGTTCCTCCATTATATCCGCAGGCGCGTTGAACGCCATGCTGGTCAGTAGAGAGAGCGCTACAAGCACCGCACTTCCGCTCTTGACGACTGCTTTTTTAGCACTGCCTGCAGCCTGTTCTCTGCCGGCTTTTATTTTTTTGAAGTCCGGAATATTCATATTCGTTCCTCTGTCTACAGTTCGACTATATCAAGGTTCTCGCATGCATCAAGCGCGGCTTTTGGACCAACGACACAGATGCAAGCGTCTTCTGCCATGTTTTCGAGGATGTCCTTTTGAGCTGCCAGATCGGCAGGACTTGTTTCGAGCATCTCACGCCTGAATCTTTTTCTGTCTTCATCAGTGAATCCGGAAAGATGGAAGTCATCGCCGGCTCTGCCTTTAGCAGCAGGTGAGAGAAGAGGCTCGGTATTTGCTATTGAGGAGATGATGAATCCTTCGATGTCCTCCGGAGCGGATCCGCCGAATCCCTCGATAAAAGATGAGGTGGTCTTGAATATGCCTAGTGAGCGGTCAGGGCTTGGGTCTCTGTAGGTATAGCAGAATAGATTTCCGGTCCTGCCTGCCGACATAGACGCGCCGTAAGCACCGCCTTGTACCCTTATCTCATTCCAGAGCTGAGCGAGAGAAATTATATTGGATGCGACTGACATGTTTCCGCTCATTTTGAATCCATCTGCCGCCATGTCGTAAGCGCTGACAGCAAATGACACCTGTGCGGGGATCTGTATACCCATGCGTTTTGGAAGAGCTGACTTAAAGGCAGCCTTATCCGGCTGTTTTTCTCCTGATGGAAGCATTTCGGCGAAGCGTGATAGATCCGCGTATTCACTCGAAGTCTCACTCAGGATCACATTCGCGTTTGTGATGCATTCCTGCACGGTCTTATTCGCGAAAGCTGCAAATCCTGCTATATCTTCATCGGAAGCTTTTGCCATCCTGTGCATATATTGCAGGAAGGTCCATCCATTTACAGCTTCAGCTGCAGCGTCTCTTGCCGACCAGTGCGATCTCGCTTCCATCAATGCCAGTCTGTGGCCTGATGTAACAGCTGCTCGCTTTCCTTCTTCATCTATCTGAGTTATGAGCTCTTTCATCAGGGCTGTGTCATCGAATCTGGTGCGTGTCAGGATCTCGACCAGAAGATCTTCCGCATAAGCAAGCTTCTCTTCAAGCACGGATGCTCTTGCTCTGATGCAAGGGACACAATCTTTTCGGTCACCGTCTTCAGCGAGTATGTCCAGACCGAAAGAGAGCGAGCCCACATGCATCCTTATCTCATTCTGAAGAGCCAGCACGTCGTAATTCTCGGTAGGGAGGTCTTTGTAGAACTCTGTGATGAGGGCTGCTGCCGGGAGATCTTCAAGAGCAAGGCCGGTGATAGGGAAGTACGCGTTTATATATACGATACCGTTTGAAGGCAACTTGTGGTAGAGCAGCCTGATGCCGTCAAGATTCTTTTCCTCGGTCGGGATGATCTCAGGCTCCGGACTGATGTCACTAAGAGCAAGCATAGGGATCTTAGTGATGTCTTCATCCGCGTCCGGGGTCTGCTGCCACTTCACGAGGTCCTCATTAAGCTTCTCGAGATCTTTATAGCCATCTGAACCCATTGCATCGATCGCAGCCTTTACGCGAGCGGATTCATCAGCTGCCTTTTCTGCTTCCAGTGCCGTATCCGGGCTGAGCATGATCCTTGAATAATCGGAGATCTTTCCGAGGGTATCTGCTGCCAGAAGCTCGTAGGCATCGCCCTCGGCCATCTTTCTCAGATTTGCTACGGCTTCATTGGTCGTGAGGTAGAGTGCCGGGTCGCCGCCATATAGCCATGAACTGAAAACTGCATTGGCTCTGTAAAGACCCTGAGGTTCAGGGTACTGGCGGAATCTGAAGTCGAGTTGGTTGATTGAGGCCTCGAGATCGGTCTTTTTGAAACCTTCTTCTTTTACTTTATTTATAACGGAATCGATGACGCCGAGGATCTTTTCTTCGGTATCCTCGCCGTCTACCACTCCGCGGAATATCATCATGAGATATGGCTGGTCGATGCCGTCGGAAATGTATACTTCCATGTCATCGGCCAGGCCGGCGGACAGGACCGCTCTTTTGAGCGGTGACTCGTTTGAGTCGGCAAGCTGCTCGAGCAACACGCTCATGGCGAGCAGCTTGTCCCTGTCCGCCCAGCTACCGACTATTTTTCCAAGTACGAGTACACGCTTGTCCGATTCATCATTGGACGCGAATTTCATCTCAGAGCTTTTTACCGTTGGCTCCTGTTTACGTATCTCAGGCAGGTTTTCAAGCTTTCCTGCCCCCTTGAGGTATCCTTCTATCATCTCAAGCGTCTCATCGAGTGGCACATCGCCATCAAGATAGAAGTACGCGTTCGAAGGGTGATAGAATCTGCGGTATCTTTCGATAAAAGATCCATATGTAAGCTCGGTAATCTCCTCAGGATCGCCGCCCGAATTGAAACCGTAGCAGTTATCCGGGAAGAGTAGCTTCAGGATTGCGCGCTCAGCGATCTGATCGACATCGCTCATGGCGCCCTTCATTTCGTTGAACACAACGCCCTTATATGAAGGCTCATCGCCATCTGTATCAATGTGCCAACCCTCCTGATAGAAGATGTTCGGGTTGGTAAGTATCGCAGGTCTGAAAACCGCGTCCAGATAGACCTCACTGAGATTGAGATAATCCTGCTTGATGCGGGAAGATACAGGGTAGAGAGTCTTGTCCGGATAAGTCATGGCGTTGAGGAATGTATTCATAGAGGTCTTGAGAAGCTCTACGAAAGGCTCCTTAACAGGGAATTTATCCGAGCCGCAGAGTACGGAGTGCTCCAATATGTGAAAGACTCCCGTGCTGTCCTCGGGAAGTGTTTTGAAACCGACGGAGAAAAGCTTGTTCTCTTCGCCGTTGTCCGTCCAGATCAACCTAGCTCCCGTTTCGTCGTGAAGCATTTCAACGAGACGCCCCTCGATCTCATTGATCTCGCGTATATTCATTACGGTAAACCCGTAAAGCTTGTCGTTTATTCTGAGTTCTTTTGACATTTGATTCTCCAGATAAAATATTTCGGCCTTCTTGGGCGTAGTTACTTTCCTAATCTATGTATGATATACAGAAGCCATGCGGCGTTCTCTTTGAGTTCCTCGCGGCTGACACGTCCTTCCTCAAGACCTTTGAGCATCGCCTTGAAATCGCCCTTGCCACCCGGCATGAAGAGACTCGTTCCGGCGCTCGCCACTTTGGCGGGATCCGGTATGCCGTACTTGGAGCCCGACGCTATCATCGTTGTTCCGCCTACGACCCAGTCAGTCATGAAGATGCCGTCAAATCCGTATTCTTCGCGGGCAGTCTTTACCAGAGCCTTGCTTTCTGAGGTGTGCTCGCCATTCAAAAGATTGTATGATGTCATGATAGACATCGGATCAGACTCTCTGATGCAAATGCCGAAGCCCTTGAGATATATCTCGCGCAAAGCCCGCTCACTTACTATACTGTTGCTTGCATAGCGGTTGGTTTCCTGATTGTTGACGGCATAATGCTTTATAGTGACACCGCATCCCTTTGCTGACTGAACGCCACGGGTGATTGCTGCCGCGAACCTGCCGCTGATGAGCGGGTCTTCAGAGTAATACTCGAAGTTTCGTCCGCAGAGAACATTTCTGTGTATATTCAGCGCCGGAGCCAGCCAGAGATCTATGCCGAATATTTCCATCTCCGCGCCGACTATACTTCCGCATATACCGGCAAAATCAGTATTCCAGCTTTGAGCTATCGCGGTCCCTATCGGGATGGCTGTGCAGTACTGTTCTTTTACCTCTACGCCTTTTTTGGCACGGTTCATCAGCCGGATGAAAGCTTTCACGGCTTTAGGCAGCATCTCAAACATACCCTCGGGCATGGAAGCTCCGATGGAGTGCTTTCCTTTTTTGTCTTCGTAATACTGTCTGGATATCCTTATCCCTGCCGGTCCGTCAGACATGACCACGCTCGGTATCCCGCGACCTGTGAATAGCCCCGTTGTCTCGCCCGCCGCTCCTGCTACGGAGAATGAAGCATCGCCTATCACCATCGGCAATATGTTTTTAGGGTCAAAAGCCCCGATGTTCATATATGCAAGATCCTCATCGGTCATATAGCCAAGGCGCTGATCGTTCAAAAACTGCTTGTAGCTTACAGATGGCTTTGCGGTCTCCGTCTTGATAGCATTGAGGTCCAGCTCAGTAACAGGAAGTCCTTTTGTATTTATGATCTTCTTTCCGGAAGGTTTTATATCGTCGAAGTCCGCTCCCGTAAAGAGGTTTTCTGATTTACGCACGGTAAAGTCTTCTTTGAGGCGGAGTACCGCCACAGCTTCAGCGGATGCGCTGTCCGTTCCGCTCATGACGATGTAATCGCCGGCCTCGAGGATATATGAAGCGCTCATGTCATCCCAAGCTGCTAGCTCGCGTATATCAAACTGTGCCTTGATCGTTTGCTGCGATCCGGGTTTCAGTTCGCGGGTCTTGGTAAATGCCGCAAGGCTCTTTGCTTCTCTGTCCAACTTGCCGGAAGGACAGGAGACATATACCTGAAGCACTTCTTTGCCCGGATATTTGCCGGTGTTTTTTATTATCGCGGAAACGCTTACTTTGCTTCCGCTTACTTTGACTTCATTGACCTTTATGCTGAAGTCCGTATAGCTGAGCCCGTACCCGAAAGGAAAGAGGGGCTCTTTATCGAAAGAGTCGAAGTATCTGTAGCCGACGTAGATACCTTCTTTATATCTGACATCATCTCTCTCCCCGAAGTCGCCCTCGCTCGAGTAGTCTTCGAATGCCGCCCATGTCGTTGTCAGTTTGCCGGATGGGTATGCCCTGCCAAGCAGTATATCCGCCAGAGCAGCCCCGGCCTCGACGCCGAGCTGTGAGAGGACGAGGATGTTTCCGCAATCCATCACAGGTGAAAGGTCAACAGGGCCTCCCGCGTTGATAACGAGCATGAATCTGTCATAACGCTCATTGAGCAGCTTGATGTCACGCACCTCGCTGTCGGTCAGCATGAAGTCGCCTTTCTCTGCGAGCCTGTCATTTCCTTCACCAGAGATCCTCGACACCACGTAGATGGCAGCATCGCATCCAAAGTCCATATCGAGCTCGTATTCTGGAGCTTTCATGACAGCTCCCATAGATGCGGAAATGATATCTATCTTCTCGCGCCTCGCACGGGCTTTTATATCACCATAGAACGCCCGCTTCGCATTTGAAAAGATCTCTTCATAGCGATCAGACCATTCGCTTCCAATCACTTCAAAGCCGGCATCCAGAAGCCCCTGCTCTATGTTCACAAAGTATCTGGAATTGACTTCTCCTGAGCCGGTACCGCCCTTGACCGTTGATCTCACGCCACTACCGTAGGCGGCAATCATGCAAGGAGCTTCCAGAGGAAATTTGCCATTCCTTTTGAGGAGCACTGTACATTCGGCGAGATATGGTCTTAGCGTTTCTAAATGCTTTCTTTCGTATTCGTTCATTTGACTGGGATTTTGGCTTTAGGCCCGCGCTGATCTCAGCGATTTCAAAGGTTTACGTTTACCTTAAAATTATAGTCTATGATCGCAAACAATAAAAGAACGAAATGCTTCTGTTGTGGTACAATATATCTGTATTAGTATGTCGTTAACTCTGAAGGGAGGAGGCACCAGTTAGACGGGTGCGAGCGTAATAATGACGGATAACGGACTTATATATTTCGCCAGAAAGGGTGGAGAGACCATCGGAGAAAAGATCTGTATGAGACCTGATAAAGCCAATCGCCATGGTTTTATCTGCGGCGCTACGGGCACGGGCAAGTCCGTGACTCTCAAGGTGCTTGCCGAGAGTTTTTCGGAGCTCGGAGTGCCTGTGTTTATGTCCGATGTCAAAGGTGACATGGCAGGTATAGCTGTTGCCGGTGAAGACAACGAGGGCATGCAGAAGAGGATAGACAAGTTTGATATAAGAGACAGCTTCGAATACAAGGGATATCCGGTATCCATCTTCGATATCTATGCGGAGAAAGGCACACCTCTTCGCACTACCGTTTCGGAGATGGGCCCTCAGCTTTTCAGCCGTGTGCTTGATCTCAACGACACACAGACAGAACTGATGCAGGTCATATTCAAGATCGCGGACGACCAGGGCCTGATCCTCACAGACACCAAAGATATGAAGGCGATGATCCAGTACGCTGCCGATCATTCAGACGATTATAAGATGGACTACGGTCTCATCCCTCAGCAGTCGGCATCGACGATCATTCGCGCTATCGTTTCTCTCGAGGCCGAGGGCGCGGACAAGTTCTTCGGTGAGCCTGCGATAGATATAAGGGATTTCTTCCTGACTGCTCCTGATGGGCGGGGGATAATCAATATACTCGACGCGGAGACTCTGATCAATCAACCGAGGCTATATTCGGCGTTCATGCTATACCTTCTGTCGGAACTCTTTGAACTTCTGCCTGAGGTGGGCGATCCTGATAAGCCGAAGATCGTGTTCTTCTTTGACGAGGCGCATCTTCTTTTCAAGAACGCGTCGAAGAGTCTTCTCGAAAAGATCGAGCAGGTGGTCAAACTGATCCGCTCCAAAGGCGTGTCCATATTCTTCGTGACGCAAAGCCCGGGAGATATTCCGGGAGCTGTGATGTCGCAGCTGTGTAACAAGATAGAACATGGGCTCC
Source organism: uncultured Eubacteriales bacterium (assembly GCA_902798745.1). Classification (GTDB taxonomy): domain Bacteria; phylum Bacillota; class Clostridia; order Peptostreptococcales; family Anaerovoracaceae; genus Crickella. The sequence continues at coordinate 188,765 of CADBXM010000002.1, read as the reverse complement.
ACGCATATACTCCGGCCGAGCAAAGAGCCCTGTCCGCTGCGGCGGATGCTTTCAGAGAGAATCCGGAATTCGATACAAAGGAACTTATGCAGAATCTCGGGACCGGCGAAGCAGTTGTTTCCGTGCTGGATGAGAACGGAGCGCCGTCTGTAGCGGAATACGCATGCATACTGCCTCCTCAGAGCCGCATGGGCGCCATTACTGATGAAGAGAGGACCGCAGCGGTCGATAATTCGCCTCTCAACAGCAAATACCTCGAGATGGTGGACAATGTTTCAGCTTATGAGGTGATCACCGGAAGGGTACCGGGAGCTGCGAGCGCCGGCGCCGGCAGCTTTACTGCGCCGGACGGGCAGGTATACGGAAACACATCTGGTATACCTACAGCTGAGCCTGCAACAGCAGAGGCTCCGACACAGCCGGCAATGACAAGCGACGGCACGGCATCTCCGGATGAAGGATACACTGTAGAAATAGAAAGCGTACCTGAGGCACCTGCGGCAAGCACACGCAAGAAAGCTGCAGCGGCCGCGCCTGAAGAGGAAGAAAGAGGCTCGGCCATCGGTGACCTCGCTGAGAACTTCCTCGGCAAGTCCGGCACCCGTCAGGTGATAAGATCGACCGGTGGCACTATCGGACGCGAAATAGGAAAGACTATAGGCGAGGCTGTACTGGGAAAGAAAGGCCGCACTATAGGAGGCAACATCGGATCCTCGATCGGACGCAACCTTTTCGGAACACTTACGAGCAAGAGATGATCATCATTCAATAACAACCGGCAGCGGGCTAGTTTGAGCTTCGCTCCCGATATATCACATATTAAAGAAGGGAGATGAAAGACCATGGATTACAAATTAAAGCTGACGGACGAGCAAAAGGCCATCCTCGAAGGCTCCAAAGGTGAAACACTTGCCAAAGTCATGGAGTCGCTCGTCAGATACGGAGAGCTCTTCGGAGCCACCGAAATGGTGCCTATCAGCAGCAAGTACAACCATCTCGTAACATCGTTCGGCCTCAAGGCTCTCGGACCTGTCTATGAACTGATGGACAAGCTGCTCGAGGCAGGCGCGCCTTCGGGCCAGAAGTTCACGGTAGACCCTAAGCCTCTCGACAGTAATGTGCCGACCAATATCGCTCAGGACATCGTATTCAAGCTGTTTATGTACAGCCGTCAGGACGACTACGAGAAGCAGCTTGCGGATCTTGGGCTCCTTTCGGACAACGCGTTCACATGCACATGCTACATGGACGAAGTCGGCAATAAGCCTGGCTTCGGCGAGGTTCTCAGCTGGTCTGAGTCATCAGCGGTCGTGTATGCCAACTCGGTGCTCGGCGCAAGGTGCAACAGGAATTCCGGCATCATTGACCTGATGGGATCTGTCATCGGTTATGTGCCTAAATTCGGTCTTCTCACAGATGAGGGCCGTAAAGCTGACTGGATCATCGAGATAAAGACAAAGAAGAAACCTGAAGCCCAGCTGCTTGGTTCTGCCATCGGCATGAAGGTGATGGAGGACGTACCATATATCAAGGGCCTTGATAAGTGGATCGGCAAGAAGCTTGATGACGAAGCCTGCACATACCTCAAGGACTTCGGAGCTGCTACAGCATCAAACGGAGCAGTCGGTCTCTATCACGTGGAGAATCTCACGCCTGAAGCCGTTAAGGAAGGCAAAAAGCTCATCAAGGAAGACGCGAAGGTATATGTGATCGACGATGCTGAACTTGAAAGAGTCTACAAAGAGTATCCGGTCATCTGGAAGAACGCCGACGCGAAGCCAAAACTCTGCTTCATGGGTTGCCCACATATGAGCCTTCAGCAGCTCAAGGACTGGACAGATAAGGTCGAGAAGGGCCTCGCGAAGAGCGGTGCAACGAAGGTATCCGTTCCTACGGTATTCACAGCTGCGCCTGACGTGCTCGAAGCATTCGGTAAGACCGATTACGCGGATAGGCTCAAGGCTACGGGTGTCATCACTTCGTATATCTGCCCACTGATGTATATGAACAATCCTCTCAGCGAGAAGATGCCTGTAATAACATCGAGCAACAAGCTCAGAACTTATACATCGGCTCGTTATTACACAGATGACGAGATATTAGAGCAGATCACTGCAAACAGGAAAGGAGGCAAATAGAATGAAGACTTTTCAGGGCAGGGTAGTTGCACCCGGCAGGGTAACTGCTGAAGCTGTGGTTTCCCACGGTGGTCTCAATACGCTCGCTTCCTTCCAGAAAGCGCTGCAGTTTGGTGACAAGACAGCGACATGTGGCGATCAGAACAATCCTGATCTTTACGGCAAGAAGATGGCAGGCAAGGCGGTATGCCTTCCTCAGACCATTGGCTCCACAACGGGAGGGCTCGTGCTTTATTGCGCGTGTGCCATGGGAAGACAGCCTGCGTGCATGCTCTTCTCAAATCCTATAGATTCGCTCGCGGCGGCAGGCGCGGTACTTGCGGACGTGTGGCTGGATGATCCGAAGAGCAAGATGCCTGTTATCGATTCGCTAGGTGATGAGTTCCTTGAATATGTCAAAGACGGCATGAACATCATCATCCAGGAAGACGGCAAAGTGCTCGTTTCCGATCCATTCTAAAGAAAATCGGAAACATATTCGTATTAGTAATGACGATCCCGGCAGGAAATGATGGATTCGTTTTCTGCCGGGACAAAAAATGGAGAAACAATCATGGCTAACAAATACACAGGAACACAGACAGAAAAAAACCTTGAGGCGGCATTTGCAGGTGAGTCTCAAGCTAGAAACAAATACACATACTTTGCTTCCAAGGCAAAGAAGGAAGGCTTTGAACAGATAGCGGCGCTGTTCCTCAAGACCGCTGATAACGAGAAAGAACACGCTAAGATGTGGTTCAAAGAGCTTGAAGGCATTGGCGATACTGCTCAGAATCTCGCGGCAGCGGCCGATGGAGAGAACTACGAATGGACAGACATGTACGAAGGCTTCGCGAAGACTGCGGATGAAGAGGGTTTCCATGAACTCGCGGAAAAGTTCCGCATGGTAGCTGAGATCGAAAAGCATCACGAAGAGCGTTATCGCGCGCTTCTTAAGAACGTAGAGACAGCTGCGGTCTTTGAGAAGAGCGAGGTCAAGGTGTGGGAGTGCCGCAACTGCGGACACATCATGGTAGGCACCAAGGCTCCTGATATCTGCCCTGTTTGCGCTCATCCTCAGGCTTACTTTGAGGTCCACGAAGAGAACTACTGATAAACTGCCGAAATCATAATTTACAAAGGAGATCTTAGTAATGATCAAAAAGAGTTTATCCCTGATAACAGCGCTCCTGCTATTTGCGTTGGTGTTCACTGCATGCGGCGGACAGAGCGCGGGAAGCGGCGAAGAAGCAGTTGAGGAGCAGTCCTCTATCGATTATCTGGTGCTTGTCAACAAAGAGAATAAACTCCCGGACACATGGGAGGAAGAACTCACGTTATCGACTACCACCAATTCAGTAGGGGATGAAGTGCAGACTGAGGCTGCTGCGTATGAGGCTTATCTGAAGCTCAAAGAAGATGTCGAAAAGGAGCTCGCTGACAGGAAAGTAGTGCTCGAACTTGACTCTGCATACCGCAGCGTTGCTGCTCAGCAACAGATATGGGATGACTTCACGGAGAAATACGGCGAAGATTATGTGAAGAAGTATGTCGCTGTGCCGGGCTTCTCCGAGCATCATACCGGGCTCGCACTCGACTTGTATTTCGTGATTGACGGCAAGGAAGTCTATGAGAACGAGGATCTCGTTCAGTATCCTGAGATATGGGATGCTATACACGCAAAGTTAGCTGAGCATGGATTCATTCTCAGATTTCTGGAAGGCAAAGAAGAAATCACCGGATACTCTTACGAGCCTTGGCATATTCGATATGTCGGAAGCCCGGAAGTAGCGCAGGAGATCACCGAGAAAGGCATTGTGCTGGAAGAGTATCTTGACAAATTGCCGGAGAACGATGTCTTTGATGAAAACGATCAGTAGATTCGTCCTTAATGAACGAGACTAAAAAGAAACTATTATTCATTATCCCTTCGATCACGGGAATATTGCTTTTCATGGTGCCCATACGCGTAAATGGGACATGGACTATCCAAGTCAAACTGCTGGCTGACGTGATCAGTACGTCGATCGGCAGTTTGCTTCCATTGCTTTGCTGCTTGGTGCTGACTGTTTCAGCCGCTGTTCGAACTGCTCGATGTCCCTGACGCCGCGGAGGCTTCAGCCACGATGATAGTCGGCTTCGCTGACATGTTCACCCCTTCGGTGCTGATCTCCGCTTCAGATGCCCCTGAGATAACGCGCTTCATCGTAGCTGTAATATCCGTTACGCAAGTGCTCTTCCTCGATGAGGTAGGTGGATTGATCCTCGGATCGAAGCTGCCGATAAATCTGGCTGAGCTTTTTGTGATATTCATAGAAAGGACGATCATAAGCATACTCATAATATGCCCGGTCGCCCACCTGATATTCTGACAAGGAGGAAACTGAAATGCTGGCAGTATGTTACCCAAGATGCAGTACATGCAAGAAGGCCGTAAAGTGGCTCGAAGATAATGGGATCGAATACACATACAGAGACATAAAGGAAGACAAACCGAGCGAGGAAGAACTTCGCGAGTGGCACGCCGCGAGCGGGCTGCCGCTGAAGAGATTCTTCAATACGAGCGGTATGTTATACAGAGACATGCAGCTCAAGGATAAACTACCAAGCATGAGTGAAGATGAGATGTTCAAACTCCTCGCCAGCGACGGGCTTCTGGTAAAGAGACCAATCGCGGTAGCGGGTGACAAAGTGCTTGTAGGTTTCAAGCAGGCCGAATGGGAAGAGACACTTAAATAAACCAAACAGCGGGATATAGCAACAAACCGCATAATATAATAACCAGAGAGGAAATAGGTGAACAGATTGAAGAAACAGATCAAAAGTTTTTTGCTGATAATGCTGATTGCAATGGTATCTATGGCAATGCTGACAGCTTGTGGTGGCGATTCAGAAGAGCCTGATGACTTCAGCGATATGGAGAATACTGTAGAGGCGAAGGAGAAGGCTCCGGGAATAGGCATTCACCATGCCGAGATCGAGATCCAAGACTACGGAACGATCAAACTGGAGCTCGATGGAGATGAAGCTCCACTGACCGTTCAGAACTTCATGGATCTTGCAAACGCAGGCTTCTATGATGGACTCACACTCCACCGCATCATGGACGGATTCATGATACAGGGCGGCGACCCTGAAGGAACGGGAATGGGTGGTTCGGATAAGAATGTCGTCGGCGAGTTCGCTTCCAATGGCATCGAGAACAATATATCTCATAAAAAAGGCGTTATCTCGATGGCAAGATCTCAAGATCCTGACAGCGCAAGCTCTCAGTTCTTCATCACAGTAGCCGACTCCGAATTCCTTGACGGAGAATACGCGGCTTTCGGACATGTGACCGAGGGGCAGGAGGTAGCTGACAAGATCGCCGCTGACGCAGAGCCTACAGACAACAACGGCACCATACCACCTGAGGCTCAGCCTGTGATCACAAAAATCACGATAATAGATTGATATTGAACGATAGGTACAGGACGCTTTCCTCGTGAAAGCGTTCTTTTTTTGTGCAACAGGCACTACTATTACTAATTTTCCGACAAAAACTGTTATAATGTAGGTGACAGTTTTTTGTTTCTGCAAAGGGGAAGATTAGAGATGAAAGCACCGTTAGTGCTCGAACTAAAGGGAAACTCACTTGATGACGGGCCCGGAATACGCACAGCGATATTCTTCAAGGGCTGTCCGCTCAGCTGCATATGGTGCCATAACCCTGAGAGCAAAAGGACAGAATCGGAGCTCTCGGTATCGCTGGATGACTGCATAGGATGCGGCACCTGCGAGAAGACATGCCCTGAAGGCGCAGCTTCACCGAAAAGAGAAGGCATAGTAGACCGCAGCCGCTGCACACTCTGTTTCAAATGCACAGAGACATGCCCTCCAAAGGCTCTTCAGAGAGTGGGCAAGGAATACGAGATAGAAGATATCGTTGAAAAGTGCGTCAGAGACAAACCATTCTATGATGTATCGGGAGGCGGAGTGACGCTGACAGGCGGCGAGGCCACGTTGTTCCCGGAATGGGTAGGAGCGCTCGCGAAGGCATTGGTTGAGCAAGGCATACATGTACATCTTGAGACCTGTGGCTGCTTCAATTATGAGAAGATCAAAGAATACCTGTTGCCATATATTTCAAGCATTTATATGGACATAAAGATATTCGCCTCGGAGGCTCATAAGAAATACTGCGGAGTGACAAACGAGTTGATTCTCAAGAATTTTGAGCTCTTGCTCAGCGACTCAAAAGAGATGGGATTCTCCATATTGCCGAGGACACCCCTCATACCCGACATCACCGACACGGATGAGAACCTCACGGCAATAGCTGGGTTTTATAACAAGCTCGGAGTGACGGAGACAGAGCTTCTGCCATACAATCCGACATGGTACAAAAAGACCGCCAAACTGGGATTGGAGATCGACAAAGAACTCCAAGGCCTCGATCATTGGCAGTCCAAGGAAAAGATAGAACATTGCAAAAGCATTTTTACAGATAGAAATATTGAGTGTATATAGGAGGGGACAAGATGAAGATTCAGAAGGACGAGGCGATTGGCGTTGCGGCGAACAGGCTGGCAAATGCAGTACTTCATTTCTTCGCTTTTGAATTCACGAAAGTAAAGAAGAATCAAGACTACCTGAAAAACAAAGACGGGTGGACAAATTTCTCCATCGGTCTTACTACGGAGGATGGCAGCGTTGCCCAAAGTATCTGGTTCAAAGACGGCAAGGCGAAAGTCAAAAGCAATGTAGAGGGCGTGGACACCAAGCTGATACTTCAGGACGTCAGCGTGCTGGCAGAACTTGCAACACTTCCTCCTAACGAAGTGCTCAATTTGATGCTCAAGAACAAGATGGCGAGCAGCGGAAACATGGCTTATCTCGAGCTCTTCAATCTGATGATCTCAGTTCTTATGAAGGACAAGCAGGTAAAGCAGATGCACGAGCAGATCGAAGAGAGAGCCGAGACGGGAAGAGCGATGGCAGACGATCCGGACGCAGAGCGCGTACGTCCGCCGCTTGAATTCCTCAAGGAAGAGAATGCCGATCCAGGCGTCAAATACATAAGAGACGACCAGTATCTTTCCACTTACAGCCGCGATGATTATCCGAGGCTTGCCGATTATCTTGACAGGCATCTCAGTTACCGACCGGCAGTCTGCGTAGAGAGAGCACAGCTCGTTACTGAATGGCACAGGGAAAACGGCTTTGAGACGAAGAAAGACGGTACACCATGGGTACCTGAACTTCGCCAGGGCCATGTTTTCAAATATCTTATGGAGCATAAGCAGCCGATCATCCGCGAGGGTGACCTGCTCGCCGGCACTACCACAACAAAAGAGATAGGAGTGCCTATCTATCCTGATGGAGTGGGCGCGCTTCTCTGGGGCGAACTTCTCACCGTCAGCGAGCGAATGATACAGCCGTATGAGCCACTAAAGAAGTGGGAGATAGACGTTCTGAACAAAGACGTCTTCCCTTATTGGGTGAAGCGCTCGTTCAGAGAATACGTACGTGACAAATACAATGAACCTGTTTGCCAGCAGCTCGACGAGCGCTGGGCTGCCTGCTTCATGTGGAAGACGGTAGCGCTATCGCACACTATTCTCGATTATCCAAAGCTACTGAGACTTGGTCTTTCGGGCATAATCGAAGAGGTCAAAGCGGAGCTGGCAAAGCCGGGCAACTCAGAAGAAAAGAAGAATGAACTCGAAGCGATGATACTCTGCTACGAGGGAATGATCGCATACGCTCACAACCTCGCGAAGCAGGCTCGCAAGGAAATGAGAGCTGAGAAGGATCCTGAGAGACGCCGTGAACTGAAAGTGATCGCAGATGCGGTAGAGCACTCGCCTGAATTCCCTGCGCGCAATATGGACGAGGCAGTCCACGCTATTTGGGTACACTGGATCGGCGTGCATATGGAGAGCACCAACGCCGGATTCTCCCTCGGACGTATGGATCAGTGGCTACAGCCGATCTTCGAGGCGGATATGGCCAAGATCAAAACAAAGGAAGAACGCGACGCTTATATAAAGCATGTGATAGAGCTTCTTGGATGCTTCTATCTGCGCTGCCAGGATCACGTTCCTATGGTGCCGGATATCGGCAACTACCTGTTCGGCGGAAGCTCGTCCGATCAGGCTATCACTCTCGGAGGAATCACACCTGAGGGAGAAGACGCGGTCAATGACATGACATATGTCTTCCTCAAGGTTACCGAGATCCTCGGTATGAGGGACCCTAACGTCAACGCGAGATACAACCACAAGAAGAACAGCGAGGCGTATCTCCGCCGTCTGTGCGAGGTAAACGTACATACTACATCGACACCATCGATCCACAGTGACGAGACGGTAATGGCTTCGCTCGTCGAGCATAATTATGAGCTTGAAGATCTCCGCGACTGGTCGGCGACCGGATGCGTGGAGCCTACGATCTCAGGTAAGCATATAGGACATACCAATTGCATGATGTTCAATATGGTGGCAGCTCTCGAGATGGCCCTTTATAACGGCTACCATCCGCTTATGAGATGGCACCTCGGGCCAAAGACAGGGGAAGCCGCTGACTTCAAGACGTTCGACGAATTCCTCGAGGCATTTTTCAAACAGCTTGAATGCCTGGCCGACCTCACATGCCAGTACAACAATTATCTAGGCGAGGCCCATGCAGTGCTTCGTCCTACACCACTCATGAGCGCTATGATCGACAACTGTATCGAAAAGGGTGTTGACTGCACAAAGGGCGGAGCTAAGTATAATTCATCCGGAACCGCATGTATCGGTCTTGCGGATATAGTAGATTCGCTCATGGCTATCAAGGAACTCGTATTTGACCGCAAGAAATACAGCTTCGCTGAGCTGATCGAAGGCGTAAAGAACAACTTCGAGGGCTATGAAGCGATGAGGAGCGTCATCCTCACAGAGACTTCACGCTTCGGATCGGGCAACGATGAGGCTGTCGAGATGGCCAATAAAGTCACGAAGTTTATGAAGGACTGCTTCTGGTCACATCTGAACTTCCGCGGCGGGCACTACACCACAGGATTCTGGTCGATGTCCAACCACGTAGCGTTCGGATCGCTCACAGGAGCTCTTCCATCGGGCCGTCTTGCGTACCAGCCGTTCACTCCGGGACTCACACCTGAAGCGAACGCTTCGAAGAGCTTACTCGATAACATCCGCGACGTAACAAGGCTCGATCCTGAGAGCATGAATAACAACATCGCTTTCAATGTAAAGGTAAATCCATCGCCTAAGGATAAACATTGGCAGACAGTTGAGCACGTGAAGGATTACGCCAAGGCATATGCGGATCTCGGCGGAATGCAGATGCAGTTCAACGTCGTTTCGTCGGAAACGATGCGCGCTGCAATGGCAAGGCCTGATGAATACAAAGACCTTATGGTACGTATCTCGGGTTACAACGCGTACTTCACACAGCTCAACAGAGAACTGCAGCTCGAACTCGTTAATCGTGCGGATTACGGAATGTAAACAATAAAAAGAAGCACTATGTCAAATCTAAAGGGGTACATGGGGAAGGTCCTTAGGATCGACCTCACAGAACAGAATCACAGACTGTTTCCATGGACCGACGAAGACAGAAAGCGCACTATAGGCGGTAAGATAATGGCATCGGACATACTGTTCCAACACGTACGTCCGGGAATGAAAGCATTCGATGAAGACAATTGGCTTGTTGTGACGACCGGGCCGCTCACAGGCTCCGGTTGTCCCAACACATCGAGGTTCAATATATCCACTATCTCACCGCTTACCAATATAGTGACATCGTCTAACTGCGGCGGTGATTTTGGCTTGTCTCTGAAAAGGGCGGGCTATGACGCGCTCATAATAACAGGCAAAGCCAAAGAGCCTACCACCGTGGAAATAACCGCGGACAGTGTACAGTTCAAAAGCGCAAAGGACATCTGGGGACTCAAAGTGACCGAGGCTCAGGAAAAACTGCCAAAGGACACAGACAAACTGGTCATAGGCCCTGCGGGAGAGAATAAGGTGCTTTATTCATGCGTTTTCAGTGGTGAGCGCACATCGGGAAGAGGCGGTGTAGGAGCTGTATTCGGAGACAAGAATCTCAAAGCTGTTACCGTAAAAGGCGTGAAGACCGTCGAAGTAGCCAAGCCGGAAAAACTCAAAAAGTTCAACCGCAAATGGGTAAAAACTCTTATGACCCATCCTCTCACAGGAAGGCAGCTTCCTAAGATGGGGACTGCAGGACTCGTTTCCGCGATGCAGGCTCACGGCATACTCGCTACGAAAAATTTCAGCGCAGGGCGTTTTGATGGCTTCGAATCAGTATCGGGCGAAGAACTGACGGCGCACCACCTCGTCTCTAATTCGGCATGTACAACATGTGTCATTCGATGCGGAAGAGCGGTGAAAGTCGATGGCAAGACCGTAAAAGGGCCCGAGCTTGAAGTGCTAGGTCTGCTTGGACCGAATATCCTGAACGATAATATAGAAAATATCCTCAAATGGAATTACGAGCTCGATGAGTTTGGCATGGATACGATCTCCGCTGCGGGGTCTATCGCGTTTGCCATGGAGCTCAACGAAAAAGGCCTTTGGGATTCCGGGCTCGAGTTCGGTAAGACTGACAATATCTCAGAGATTATCGAAAAGATAGCTCACCGCGAGGGGGTGGGCGATGATCTTGCCAATGGAACAAAGCGCATGAGCGAAAAGTTCGGCGGTAAGGAATTTGCCATTCATGCCAAGGGCATGGAACTTGCGGCATACGAACCTAGGCGCGCTGTTGGCCAGGGACTTGGCTATGCGACAGCAAACCGCGGGGGATGCCACCTCAACGCGGGCTACATGGTCGTGCTTGAAGGTCTCGGTCTCGATGTGGATTCACTCACTCCACGCGGAAAAGCATCGATCACCATCATGTTCCAGAATCTGATGGAAGCCATATCCGCTTGCGGCTCATGTATGTTCACCAGTTATGCGGTATTTCCGGGATTCTTGGTGGAAAAGCCAAACTGGCTGCTTACGAGGGCGATACTCGCAGCTTTCCCTTATGTCGGGCCAGCAGTCAACGTGCTGAATAAGTTTACTAGACTTGCGCAAATCAACATACCGCTCATCCCACACAGTATGGCGCTTAATCATGTATGCGATTTCCACGCAACCCTCGGCACACTTCTTACAGTAGGTTCGCATGGCTACAATATGGAGAGGATGGCCAATATAATACTTGGGCAGAAGGCTGGTGCCGACAAGCTTCCTAAAAGGCTTACCGATGTGCAGCAGGATCCTAACGACCCAAGGACTAAAGTGCCGCTTGAAAGGCTGAAAAAGGATTACTATAAAGCCAGAGGCTGGGTAGATGGTATCCCGAAATATAAGACTCTGAAACGTTTCGGAGTGAAAATGGACAAAGATTACTATGAAAGTGTCGTGAGGGAGGCGAGAACAGATGGCTAAAGTGACTGTTAAACTGTTTGGCGTTCTCAGAGTCGACACAGGACTCGCGGCGTCGGAGGTATCCGCCGACAAGCTGGGAGATATATTCGGTTTTGTAAATGAGGAGATCACCACGATCTATGAAGAACGGCTCAAGGACGACCCTTCACTCGAGCGTCCCGATGTCATATCTTTCAGCGACGCGATCGTTTATATAAACGGAAAGCGATGCCCGAGAAAGAGACAAAAGCTGTCGGACGGTGATGAGATCTGGCTGATGTCACCTGCATCAGGAGGCTGATATGGCGTACATAATAGATAACGAACTTTGCGTCGGATGCGGTGCGTGCGCGTATGAATGCCTTTTCAATGTGCCTCAGCCGGCTGACTGGAAAAAGAAGAAATATACTATAGACGCTGAAAAGTGTTTGGGATGCGGCCAGTGCGAGCAGATATGTCCTAATGGAGCGATAAGCCCTGCTCCCGGCCATCGCGAGATAATCAGCGTAATAATAGACGAAGAAAAGTGTATAGGATGCACACTTTGCAAGCGTAACTGCCCCGCTGAAGCTCCTTACGGAGAAGTTAAGAAGCCATTCAGGATCGATGAGAGCAAGTGTTTCAGATGTGGCTTCTGCGCATCAAAGTGCCCTAAGAAGGCTATTGATGTAGTTTATTAGCGAGCATGCGCCCGAGCTTTTCGCCTTGTGATGAAGCGCTGTCTGTTATGTCATGCACGTAGTCGGCATTGCCGCAGAAATGGAGCCACTCAGGATAAGCTTTGTTTCCGTTTGCATCGGTGATCATGAGGCCATCGGCAAGCGACTTGTCGGGAATAAGCCCAAGTGAGCTGATCAGAGTCTCACATTCGATATATTCATATTCATCTGTATCAATGTGATGCACGGTGACCCCGGTGAGGTGGGGATAGCCGTGTATTTCTGTTATTGTAGTCCTGAGCATGACAGGGATATCGTAAGCCTTTATGCATTCCTCCTGATTTCGTTTCATACCGCCGAGATGGTCTTTTATCTCGGCCATGCATATGACCGTCTTTCCAAGCTGTCTGAATCTACGAGCCATAATCTGGCCTATGTCACCGCTGCCGAGTATGAATATGCGGTCTCCGATATCGTAGCCTCCGAGTTCTATCATCTCCTGCGCCTCTCCGGCAGTATATACTCCAAGAGGCCTTGTCCCCGCCAATCCGAGCGACCATATCGATCTCTCCAGACAGCCGGTTGCCAGGACACATTCCATGAAATACACCTCGCATATGCCGCCGGGATGAGAGAGCAGAGCTTTACCGGCATCTCCTTCCGAAGAAATCGAGAGCACACGGCTTCCCGGCATGTAGACAGCCCCGGAGTTTTCAAAATGACGATATTCTTCTTCGTTGTATTCCGGTCCGGTCATTTCCTTACCATATCTACCGAGACCAAAGCCTTTGTGAACGCACTGAGGGAGCACTCCTCCCGACGTTTTCCTTTCATCTGCTGCGATAACAGATGCTCCTGTCTCCGCCGCCGCTGAGGCGCATGCCATGCCGGCTGCTCCGCAACCGATCACCAATATTTCAGTTTTATATCTCTTTACAGAAGTCATATATACTCTCCGTTTGCAGTGATCATCCACAGGATAAATGTGCAGACTCACTCAAGAAAAGTATAGTGCTTTTCGGTATAATATGTAAGAGGAGAGCTGATCATTATGGTAAAGACAGATGTGGTCATAATCGGTGCCGGATTACTTGGCTGCTTCACAGCCAGAAATCTTATGCGCTACAATATTGATGTTACGGTGCTCGAGCAGGAGGGCGATGTTTGCCGCGGTATTTCCAGAGCAAATACCGGGATAATCTATCCAGGCTATGATAACAAGCCCGGGACTCTCAAGAGTAAACTGTGTGTAAAGGCAAACAGAGAATTTGATCGTCTTTGCTCAGATCTTGGAGTTGCTTTTTCACGACCGGGATCTATTATGGTGGGCTATGGGCCTGAGGCCGATTCTGTCATACGAAAAAAATATAAACAGGGGAAAGAGAATGGCGTGCCGGGGATCAAACTTCTCAGCGGCTACGAAGCTGAAGCTATCGAGCCGATGCTCGCCAAAGGGATCACATCAGCTCTTTATTCTGAAAGCACCGGCACAGTAGATCCTTGGGATCTGTGCATAGCGGCTTACGAGAACGCGAGAAACAACGGAGCAAAATTTGTATTCAACAACGCTGTCACCGATATTAGAAGAGAAGAGCCGGAGGAGGGCGTCAAGACGAGTGGTGGCTTTGTCGTAAGCACATCTTGCGAAGCTTGGAATGCAAAGGTTGTCATCAATGCCGCCGGTCTTTATGCTGACAGAGTGAGAGAGATGACAGAAAAGCCACTCGCGCGTATTTTTCCAAAAGCAGCGGATTATATGATCCTTGACAGGCCGTCACCGGGAGATACCGGCAGATGTGTGGAACATATAGTATTCCACGAGACTGAGGATGGCAAAGGACTCACGATAGTTCCTACAGTAGATGGCAGCCTTCTGCTTGGCCCAACCAGAAGGCAATTGCCTGATGATGAGATGGTCGATCACAGCTTCAGGACAGAAGATGACGGCATCAGGAACCTGGAGGATCTTTGCGATGAGATAGTACCGGGACTCGACCTGTCAAAGAGAATAAGGACATTTGGATCTTTAAGACCCAGACCTTACTATGTCTCTATGCAGGATGGTGAGTTTATCAGAAGTGATGAAAAGATAAGTGATGTGAGCATTTTAGAAGAGAACGGGATGCTGAGCCTCTTTGGCATAAGGACTCCCGGAATGACCATTGCCGATGAGCTTGGGCGTATCGTTGCGGACAGAGCAGCGGAAATAGTCGGCCGAACTGACCTTAACGAAGGCTTCGATCCGCACAGGGATCCGATAATAAGAGCGAGAGATCTGAGCCCGGAAGAGCGGGCCGAGATCATCAGCAGAGACCCTGAATACGGGGATGTGATCTGTTTCTGCATGGATGTCACCAAGGCTGAAATAAGGCAGGCGATCGAGAGGGGGGCGAATGATATCGAGGCTGTAAAGCGTCGCACAGGTGCCGGCCTGGGGAAATGCCAGGGCAGTCGCTGCTTCAAGCGCATAAATGATATGCTTGCAAATGAAAAATGCCCTGATAAGGGGCATTGATATAAATATAATTTATCAGTGTTCTTATTCGAGGCCCATATCGAGTACATCGAAATGCATATCACGAAGAGAACCTGTTATGAGTTTGCCTTCGAGTTCAGGACTACGGCCGCATATGTGGCTGACAGCAAGCGACACCTGGATCGATGCGCATGCTGCAGGAGTCATCGCAAGCGATGTTTTGATAGCATCTTCCTCTAGGCCTTCATATAGGCTGTGCATAAGCCCGGAACCCGGCGGCACCAGCATAGCCTGCATCTCCCAACCGTTTATTCCACCATGGACTATGTAAAGGCCCGCTTCCACAGCGGCATCTTCGAGCATCAATCGCGCCGAGATACTGTCAAGCGCGTCTATAACTATATCCGCGTCTGCCATAAGAGCAGCCGCGTTTTCTTTTGTGATATATTCATTTACCGCACGGACTTCGATATCCGGATCGATCAGTTTTACCCTGCTTGCCGCTGCTGCGGCCTTGCTTTGACCGATGTTGTCCGATAAGCAAAGTATCTGGCGGTTGAGATTCGATTCCTCGAAATCATCACCGTCAACAACGATGAGATGACCGACCCCGAGTCTTGCGAAATGCTCTGTTACATTACCTCCGAGTCCGCCGCAGCCCGCAATGAGCACGCGACTCTCAGCGAGCTTTTCCATATCCGCTTCCGAAAGTGCCGGAATATTTCTGATGCGTTTGTCATTCATGGCTGTTTTTTTCTGATCATCAGAATATAGGATCGTGAGTGTATCTGCTGATATTTTCTTTGGAATAAATAAGCAGTTTGTCTCCCTCGTGGAGCACCAAGTCGCCTGTAGGGATCAGCATCTTTCCATGTCTGTCGATCAGAATGATGAAATCCTGACGAGAGATATCGATGTTTTTTATCTTAAGACCATTCCAACCGTGGTTCTTCTTGAGAATGATTTCCTTGATATCTTCAAGCATATCTTTGGATGCCGCTCCGGAGCATATTATCAGCTTATCGCCCGGCTCGATGACTACATCACCGCGAGGTACTATAGTCTCTTCGCCTCTCTGTATGATCGCGACAATGGTACCGCTTGGCAAACCGACTTCTTTTACGGTCTTCCCGACCCACTTGTCTTTGCCTTTGACCACGACTTCAATAAAGTGTATAGCTTCCTGCTTCTCGAAGTCTTCGATCCTCTTGACGTTCTGATACTCTTCGATGAATCCAGCGGAAATGATACCCGTTGGAATGGCTACAAGGCCCACACCGAGGAATGTGATCACGATTCCCAAGGCTTGTCCCATGAACGTT
Source organism: uncultured Eubacteriales bacterium (assembly GCA_902798745.1). GTDB lineage: Bacteria > Bacillota > Clostridia > Peptostreptococcales > Anaerovoracaceae > Crickella. Next base: position 172,763 of record CADBXM010000002.1, on the reverse strand, counting down.
ATCGGGTAAATATCACCGTAGCCGACCGTCAGCAAGGTCGATGTGGCCCACCAAATCGCCGAGAAGGCGTTTTTGTATACATCAGGCTGTGCCTCGTGTTCCACACTGTACATGCAGAGACTGGATGCGAGTATCAGCATGCATATGATAAATACAGATGCGAGTATCTGATTTTTCTTGTTTTTGAGGACTCTCCCGATAAGGGTCAGTGAATCTGAGTACGCGTTGATCCTGAACAGTCTGAAGATCCTTATTACCCTGAACATCCTGAATACCGCTACTCCCGATGGGAAGAATGCCGGCAGATAGTATGGGAGGAAGGATAGGAGGTCGATGATGCCGTAGCCTGAAGTTACATACTTGCGCATCGCTGTGCCTTCAGAGCATCCGGGATATTGCTGCGAAGCGGTGATCAGCCTGAGCACATAGTCTATGGCAAAGAAAAATACGGTGACCGCTTCCACGATCTTCAGAATATTGCCGTATGCTGCCTCAACATTGTCAAAGGTTGCAGCAAAGGTGGCTGCCAGATTGACTAAAAGCGCGACAGTGCTGATGATATCATATGCCTGGTTCAGCGGACTGTCAGTGACACCCGTGGATACCATGTCGAACAGCTTTGCCTGCAATTCTTTACTTGAACCTTGCTTTTCTTTTTCCATTTTTGTAATTATCAGCCTTCTACTCTGATACACTTAATCTTCTGATCGATGAGTGGCTTGTCCATCATATTGCGCTTGGCGTTTGCGCTCTTATCGGCTGTTTCCATTCCCTCTGTCACTCTGCCGAACGATGCGTACTGTCCATCAAGGTGAGGGGAGGTAGTTGTCATGATGAAGAACTGCGATCCGGCGGAGTTTGGATCCATAGCACGAGCCATAGACAAAACTCCTCTCTCGTGTTTTAGATCATTTTGGAAGCCGTTTCTTGTGAATTCGCCCTCTATTGTGTAGCCCGGACCACCTGTTCCGTTTCCTTTAGGGCATCCACCCTGGATCATGAATCCCGGGATCACCCTGTGAAAGATGAGACCGTCGTAAAATCCCTCGTTGGCCAGTTTCTCAAAGTTGGCGACTGTTTTAGGGGCGATGTCTTCATATAGTTCACCCTTCATTACGCCGCCGTCTGTCATTTCGATAGTAAAAGTTTTCATTTAGCATATCCTCCGATTGAGTAATTAACGAATCATTTTCATACAGAGTCATTTTACCATTTTTTACTGTAACATGACAGCTTTCTGAGAAGTGGCGCGGTGTCCTACATCAAAAAGCCGGTCCCGAGAGCTTTATCTCAGGACCGGTTTACTTCAAGCATTAAGCTTTTAGACACTGATTAGCAATCAACACCGCCGTCAACACGGAGAAGCTGTCCGTCTACGAACGAGGAATCGCTTGTAGCGAGGAACAGCGCAACTGTTGCGATCTCGCTGCCCTGACCTACACGGCCAAGAGGTGAGCGGCTTGTCATGAAATCAAGAACAGGTCCGCCGGCCTCATCGAACATAGCTGTCATGATAGCTCCCGGCTGAATTCCGTTTACATGGATCTCAGGTCCGAGCTCCAGAGCCATAGCCTTTGTGAGACCGTTCATAGCGTGCTTGCTTGTGCAGTAAGCGATAGGGCCCCAGTGAGCAGCACAACCAGCTACTGAAGATGTATTGATGATATGTCCTTCGCCTTTTTCCTTCATGATCGGTGCGCAGAGCTTCGACAGAATGAATGCGGATGTGACGTTAACGTTCATTACCTGTGTGAACTCTTCAACGCTGAGGTCTGTGATCGGCTGCATGCTGATCATGCCGGCGTTGTTGAAGAGAACATCAACAGTACCATATGCTTCTATCGTTGCGTCAAAGATCTTCTGTGGCGAATTCAGATCGCTTGTATCAGCGATAACATAGATAGCTTCGCCGCCCTCAGCCTTGATTTTGTCAACGACTGCCTTAGCGCGCTCTTCGTTACGTCCTGTAACAACGACTTTTGCGCCTTCTTTTGCGAAAAGATAAGCAGTATCGCGGCCCATACCTGATGTGGAACCTGTAATAATTGCAACTTTACCGTCAAGTTTACCCATTTTTCTCCTCCTATAGATAATTGTATTGTTAAAAAAATAGCATTATCTGAAATGATTATACGATATTTGTATTTGCCACACAACAAAATTGTTATTATTTTGTTAAAAATGCTGCGGGGACAGGTAGCGCATCATAGAAAGACGCTTTGCTCTGTGATAGTATTTCTTTATGAAGAAGACTACTCTTTGTTACATAGAGAATAATGGATGTTATCTGATGCTGTACAGGAATCGAAAGCCCGACGATCCCAACGAGGGAAAGTGGCTTGGTATTGGCGGCAAGATAGAAGAAGGAGAGAGCTCCGACGAGTGCAACCAGAGAGAAGTGCTTGAGGAGACAGGGCTCAGGCTTCGGTCGTTTGTGTTTCATGGTGTGATCGAATTCAGATCGGATACCTGGGACGATGAAGATATGTACCTGTATTCGTCTTCTGACTTTATACCGGAGGATGAAGAGGCAGCAAAACATTTCAGCGAGACAGGTACATATAAACCACCTGTATGCGATGAAGGAGAACTCGCCTGGATACCGAAGGAAAAGCTTCTCTCGCTGTCGATGTGGGAGGGTGACAGAGCCTTCGTGGGAGAACTCCTGAAAGGTACAAAAGATATCTCTTTTAGATTGCAATACGAAGGAGAGAAATGTACAATACTTAGTGTGCAGACAGGGTAAAAAAAGACTGTCTGACACAATATGTTGTGCAAAGGAATTCCGGCCTGCAATGTCAGAGCAAAGAGAAGATCTTAAAAAAACCAGAATAAAAGAGGCTGAGAAAGCCGCAGAGATCCGCGCCCCTGAGGAGACGCGGATTTATAATGCGAGTAAGGACGATGGCAGCACGCGTGTCGTGAAGCGACACACCTGGATAGGGGAGCCTGATGACAGGAGCACACGTATTGCCGGAGCTGAAATTGATGAGCGCGAGACTAGAGTCGTCCATCGTGACAGTGAGCGTTTTGAAACTGAGAACGAGGATCCTAGGAAGATCGACGCGGCTGCAGTCTTTGGCAAGGCCAAGGATCTCACAGGAAGCGCTGCCAGAGCCGGCAGGCTTGCCGTGCATGATGTAAAAAACGTCAAGATCGCAGACAGAAAGAAGTTTTCGAGATTCCTCAGAATAGTAGGGGTGCTCTTTATCATTTTCATAATTGAGATCGGATACTTCAGATTTGCGGCTCATGTAAAGAAGATGCCTGATGAAATAAAGGAAACACAGAAAGAACTGGAGCTCACTCAAAAGGAGAACGCTCTCCTGGAGAAGGATATAGAAGAGCTTGGAGATTATGACAGCGTAGAGGAGCTTAAAGCGTCATGGGAGAGACTAAAGGACAAAGTCGACAAGGCCGCGGCGGGAACATTTTATTGATACTTGCCCTGATCCTGATGCTCGCTGTCGTAGGATCCGCACTGTTCATCCTGACTCACGTCGGGAAGACAGTCAAGGAGTACAAGAAGCAAAGCGCAGCACTGGATAAAGTGAGAGCGGAGCTTGAGGCGGAGCAGGAATTAAGGGACAAGCACATTGAGGAAAAGGCTCAGATGGAGTTCGACGATGATGCCATCGCCGAGACCCGAAAAGAGGTCTTCGCATCCGCAGCGCAGCTTGAAAAGGATATCAAGGCAGGTAGAAACAAGGCTAAGATCTGCTACCTTACTTTTGACGACGGTCCGTATTACAGGGGCAATACCATCCTTAAAATACTGAATAAATATGATGTCAAAGCGACATTCTTCCTCACTACGGCCAATGGAGACAGACTGCCCGACAAGGCAGAGCTTTCGGCTGCTTCGATGTATCCCGAATACCTGAGATATGGTCATACGATAGGAAATCACACCTATTCCCATGACTACGATAAAGGCGGGATCTATAAGAACGCGAACGCGTTTATGAAGGATATGAAAAAACAGGAGGACTTCACCGTGAAGGCTTCCGATGGATATGATCCGAAGATCGTCAGATTCCCAGGTGGAAGAGCCACAGCGGGCAAGAGCCTTGGGGACATAGAGACCGCCCTCAGAAAAGGCGGTTACGGCTGGGCCGATTGGACCGTGGATTCCGGTGACAGCTGGGGCAAGGGCAATACATCGCCTAAGATAATAATGAAGCAGATAAAGGAAGCCGCCAAGGATCAGGATGTCATGGTCATACTCTGCCACGAGTGGAGCAAGGACACTCAAAAAGCCCTGCCTGAGATGATCGAGTATCTACAGGGCGAGGGCTATATATTCCTGCCTATGTTTTATGAAAGCAGTACTGTGCTGAAGTAAGAAGGATCTATTGATCCTCTTGCTCTTCTGAATCGTCGTCTTTCAACAGGCCTTCGTCTTCGATGCCCTGTTCAAAGTCGGCGTTATTTTTATAGTAGTGGACAACGCCGTCTTCATCAGCGAAGAAGAAGAGGTCGTCGGACTTCTCATAATTGAGCACAGCATCCATTGCGTCGCCTATCACCTGGCAAATTGGCCCAGGAGGGAGACCGGTGAACTTACGAGTGTTGTAAGGATTCTCGCTGTCGAGTTGGCTCTGCTTTAGTTCCACTCTATCCTCGTTGTATATGTAGCATACCGTTACATCAGATCCGAGCGACATACCTTCATCCATCCTGTTCATGAATACGCCGGCGACTCTGGCCTGGTCTTCGGCTCTCGCTTCTTTGGTGACGATAGATGTCAGAGTCAGCAGCTTGTGAACAGAGAGACCGGATTTCTGGATTTCATCCTTTCTGGCTGTAAGCTCCTCATCCATTCTGTCGAGGCACATCTCGGTAAACTCTTCGATCGATGCACTATCGGCAGATAGTATATAGGTATCCGCATATAGGTATCCTTCGAGAGGGTACATAACATCCTTATCGAGTATATCGTTTGTCAGGAACCAGTACTTGTCTATGAGTTCATTCAGATATGCTTTGTCAGACCATTTTTCAACGATCTCATCAGCGGTAAACGGAAGCTGTTCGGATACCGCCTCGGCTACCTGGAGAAGTCTGGCACCGTCCTTGACTTCGATCGATTCCTTGGAGATGTATTCGAAGTCGCCTCTGTCTATTACATCCATGATCTGAGCTAAATTCATGGATCGATTCAGCACATAAGTATTGGCCTTTGGATGATGGCCTCCGATCTTTGCGTTGATCCTGGCGCATAGGAGGTTCTTGACCAGTCCCGCTGCGTCTAGCTCATATACTACGCCGGATGCACCGGTCCCTTCCGGGATCTCGACGACAACAGGATCCTCGTTACCCGGTTCTACGGCAGCGAGCCCCATAGTATACCAGCCACCGCATCCAACGGCTATCGCAAGTATTAGTACAAGCAGCCACAGGCCCTTGCCTTTCTTCTTTTTTCTTTTAGCGGCAGCCTGCTTGCTTGCTGTTTCTGCCTGCTTCATTTGCTTTTCTTCTTTAGCCTGGGAACGTTCTACGCGACTCATTTAGTGACCCCTTTTGTGTATTGATGTGATACAATAACGAAGTAATCTTTAACTAATTATATCTAAGAGGAATCAAAATGACAAAGGAATCATTCAAAGCATTTCTAAAGAGAAAGAATATCGAGATAAGCGGCAAGAGATATGGCATCGATGCGCTCTCTGCAATGGCGCAAGGTCTGTTCTGTTCACTGCTGATCGGTACGATCATCAACACTCTGGGAACACAGTTTAACATCGGGTTCCTGACTGATCCTATCTGGATCATGAAGTCGGGGGAGGCGCAGATCCCATATACTGTTGGAGGGCTTGCAATGGCGATGACCGGTCCGGCTATGGCAGTTGCTATCGGATATGCTCTAAAAGCGCCACCGCTGGTGTTATTCAGTCTGGCAACAGTCGGATTTGCTGCAAATGGGCTTGGCGGAGCAGGCGGGCCGCTTGCAGTCCTGGTGGTAGCCATAATCGCAGCTGAGTTCGGTAAAGCTGTCGCAGGAGAAACAAAAGTCGACATACTCGTGACACCTTTGGTGACCATAGGGATCGGAGTCGCGCTATCCGCATGGTGGGCGCCTGCGCTCGGAGCAGCGGCAATGAAAGTAGGCAATCTCGTAATGTGGGCTACTGAATTGAAGCCTTTCATGATGGGCATCATCGTATCAGTAATTGTCGGAATGGCTCTTACTCTCCCGATATCGTCCGCCGCTATATGTGCTGCGCTTGGCCTTACGGGACTTGCCGGTGGAGCTGCTGTCGCAGGATGCTGCGCTCAGATGGTGGGCTTTGCCGTGATGTCGTTTAAAGAGAACAAGTGGGGCGGCCTGGTCTCACAAGGCATAGGCACATCGATGCTCCAGATGGGTAATATCGTAAAGAATCCTAAGATCTGGATAGCGCCTACGCTGACTGCCGCAATCACAGGACCGATCGCGACCTGCGTATTCAAAATGCAGATGAATGGAGCCCCTGTATCCAGCGGTATGGGCACATGCGGACTGGTAGGCCAGATCGGCGTTTACTCAGGCTGGGTGGCTGACATAGCCAATGGAGCTAAGGAAGCCATAACAGGTATGGACTGGCTCGGACTGATACTGATATGTTTCGTACTCCCGGCTGTTTTGGCGCCGCTGATCAATGCGGGATGCAGAAAACTCGGTTGGGTCAAAGATGGTGACCTCACGCTGTAGCGATTGAGTGATAATAGATGACCAAATCATTTGACAATGTAATAATAGGCGGTGGTGCATCGGGATTGATGCTGGCAGCCAATATCGAACTTGACGGCGCTCGGGGGATCATCCTCGAGGGCTCGTCTTGCATTGGGAGCAAGCTTCTGATGAGCGGGGGAGGTAGGTGCAACATCACTCATGGCGGATCGATAAAGGACTTCCTTTTTGCATATGGTGACAAAGGGCCGTTGCTCAGGAAGTGCCTTTACAGGCATAGTAATGCCGATCTGATGAAGTGGCTTGAGGATCACGGAGTGAAGCTGACAGATGAGAACGGGCGAATCTTCCCGGCATCCATGAGAGCAAGGGATATCCTTGATGCTTTTCACGAAGCAGCTGAAAGAAACGGTTGGCAGATAAGGACCGGAGCAAAAGTCAGCGGACTTAGCAATGAGGAAGACCACTTTGATGTAACTCTTGAAAACGGCGAAACTCTCGGCGCAAGGAATGTTGTGATCGCGACCGGTGGTATCACATATCCGGAGACCGGTTCTGACGGATCGATGTTTAAGATCCTGAAAGGAATCGGGGCAGAGATCACAGAACCAAGGTCTGCGCTGGCGCCTGTGTACATTGAAGACTACCCGTATGCCGATCTTGCAGGCATCTCTATCAAGGATGTGACCGCAACAGTACTTAGCAGTGACGCAGCCTGCATTTGCAAGGGCAAGGCAGTTAGTATGACCGGTGATGTTCTCTTCACGCATGACGGGTTGTCGGGGCCTGCGATCCTCAATATATCGGGCTATGCTGAATCAGGTGGAAAGATAAGCCTGAGTTACAACAAAGATCTTCAGGACCTACCTAAACGGATGCAGCGTGTCCTTCAGGACAGGGCCAGGGGTGAGTCGGGTGATATAAAGACAACCGTGCTTGCGTCTCTGCTTGTTCATGACGACTTTACCGTTAGATCAGTAGACTCACGCGGCATGGTGACTGCGGGCGGAGTCTCTCTTGAAGAACTCGATATGCACACTATGCGGATGAAGCGGGTGGATGGTATTTATGTCATAGGTGAAGCGATCGACGCGGACGGCATCACAGGAGGATATAATCTGCAGATGTGCTGGTCGACGGCATGTGCCGCGGCAGATGACATTCGCAAGAACTATAGCGTATAGAACAAAAGACCGGGGAAGGACTCCCCGGTCTTTCTCTTGTATATTGTTCTGTTATTTGTGTTCGATTCGAGTAAGAGTTTCAGCGTGTTCTCTTCTAGGAAGGAACATCGGCACATACTCGATCATAACGTTGGAAGTCTGAAGTCCGAACCATCTCACAGGGCTTCCCGCGATCCTTCTTATAGCATATTTCGTTCTTATCAGGAAGCTGTCCAGAGGCGCCATGTCGCCCTCGAGAGGCAGCAGTTTTCTTATCATGCAGAACTTGAACGAACCGATCTCAGAAGGACCGTAGATAGAGTGCTGCTTGTTCTGCGCAGGAAGTTCGCCTGATGCTCTGAGATCTTGAACTATCTGCCTTAGATAAAGATTTACTCGTTGCTTTACCTTGTATCCGAGGTTGAGATTGATCCTGAACAGGTAATCGGTACCGAATGTTTCCACCTCATAGTCAGCCTGATATGGCTGATCAGTCGAGTTGATACTGATGAACCAGTACGCATCGGCGCGTTTAGGATCTCTGTCGAGTATAGAGTAGAGAATGTCTCTGTCGACAGACTCAAAGTCATCGTCCTTGGCGAGGTAAACCAGATTGTTTGCCAGCATAGGGATGGATTCGTCATTCTGAAGACCCTTTATGGCATCCATATAATCTCTCATATTCAGCTGTATCAGCTGCATGCGTTCGATCTGTGTTCCGCGATACCAGCAGATCATCACATACAGGATGGCTGCGGATATTATGATCGCTACATAGCCGCCTACCGCGAATTTACCAAGGCTGGAAATGAAGAAGACGCCTTCGATCGATCCGAACACAAGTCCGAATAATATCGCTCCCGGTATGTGGTGATGAAGCTTTCCGATGTAAACGATGAAGAGCACCGTCATCATAAGCATGCTGATCGTGATAGCCAGACCGTATGCGTTCTCCATTCGCGAGCCGCTTCTGAAATACAGGACCACTCCGATGCACAGCACCCAAAGCGTATTATTGATCGCTGGGATGTATATCTGACCTTTAGTATCTGAAGGGTAGTGCACGTTCAGATGAGGCATTAGGTCGAGGACAGCTGCTTCATGAACGAGCGTATAGCTTCCACTGATAAGAGCCTGGCTGGCGATGATCGCAGCGAGAGCACTGAGAACTACTGATACAGGTCTGAGTCCTTCAGGCAACATCATATAGAACGGGTTCAGATCGTGGATCTGAGCCAGCTCGGCATTGCCTTTATGTGCAATTATCCAAGAGCACTGACCCATGTAGTTGAGGATCAGGCAGATCTTTACAAACGGCCAGCTTACGAGGATGTTCTCTTTGCCGACATGGCCCATATCTGTATAGAGTGCCTCCGCTCCTGTCGTACAAAGGAAGACGCTTCCGAGTATCATGATGCCTGCTTTATTGCCGGGACTGAAGAGTACTTTGATTGCGTAGAGTGGGTTCAAGGCCTTGAGCAGGCTGAGATCTCCAAGAGACAGCCAAATGCCTGTAATGCCCAGGAACAGGAACCAGACCATCATTACCGGCCCGAACATCTTTCCAATCAGACTCGTGCCGCTTCGTTGTATAAAGAAGAGCACGCTGATGATAGTGATGGTGATGACCAATACCACGACCTGACCGCTTCCCAGGAACTTATTCATGATATCGATACTCCTGAGACCTTCGACGGCAGTTGTTACCGTTACAGCCGGAGTGAGGACTCCATCAGCCAGCATTGTGCAGCCACCTATCATCGTAGGAACGATCAGCCATGCGCCACAGTTCTTTACGAGGCTGTAGAGCGCGAATATACCGCCTTCACCATGGTTGTCGGCTCTGAGAGCGATGAGGACGTGCTTCACAGTCGTAAGCAAAGTAATGGTCCAGATCACGAGCGATAGAGAACCAATGATAAAATCCTCGTCAACATGGGAGATACCTCCGTTGCCTTCGAGGATAGATTTCATAACATACATAGGCGAGGTTCCGATATCACCATATACGATACCTATGGTAACAAGGAACATTGCCGCGCTTACATTCTTTTTGTGTTGTGATTCACCGGTTTCCAACATGATTCAAATCCCTCCGAAATGTATGAAACACCGAAAAATATCCAAAACGGATAGACGGAAGTATAACACAAGGGACAGGTTTTGTTAATATTTTTTTAATTATTCTATCCCGATGACTTTATAATCTTTTACTTCCACTGCCTCTTTGAGTACGGCATCAGCGATCTCTGTCGACATAGATACTACAGCTGTACCGGCCTCATGGCTCACATCCGCGGTCTCAACTCCGTCGATAGCTTCAAGAGTCTTTTTGACGGTGGCTTCACAGTGTGGGCACATCATACCTTCGATCTTCATTGTTTTCTGCATTTGTTTTTCCTCTCTTTCATTAATAACTTTGTCAGCCGCTCCAGTCTCGGCGACTGCAGTCTTATCATTATTGGAGTGCCTGCTATCTCCGGAATCGAATAGATTGAGTCTCAGAGCGTTGGTGACAACGCAGAAACTCGAAAGGCTCATAGCAGCTGCTGCCAGCATTGGATTAAGGACCCATCCGAACAGTTTTATGAAGGCTCCGGCAGCCACGGGTATACAAAGCGCGTTGTAGAAGAAAGCCCAGAACAGGTTTTCATGGATGTTTTTGAGGACTTTGCGCCCGAGCCTTACTGCTTTGACAGCGTCTGAAAGCTTGCTGTTCAGAAGCACCACATCGGCTGCATCGAGAGCGACATCCGTTCCGGCACCAATGGCTATTCCCACGTTAGCTCTGGTAAGGGCAGGGGCGTCATTGATACCATCGCCGATCATTGCGGTACGTCCCTGCTGCATAAGGCTGCGGATAACTTCCTCCTTGCCGTCAGGCATCACTTCTGCAATGACCTCGTCAACGCCTACTTCTTCTGCGATCGCGTTGGCCGCCTTTTTTCTGTCACCCGTCAGCATTACGGTCCTGATCCCGAGCTCTCTGAACTGCCTTATTGCGTCAACGCTGTCTTCTCTCACCGAATCAGCAAGAGCTACCAACCCGAGCAGCTTGCCTCCTTTTTCGAAGAGCACGGATGTTTTTCCGGCAGCCGCAAATTCGGCCGTCTCCTTCAAAAGGCGATCGATGTCTTCACCGGCTATGCCGTTTTCTTTCATAAATCCCGCGTTTCCTCCGGCTATGCTTACAGCCGATGAGCCGTCCCACGTGAACGCTTTGACTCCGCTCCCCGGGACTTCGGTATAGTCGCTTATCCTGAGTGTGGTGCTGCCTATGTATTCCGAGATCGCTTTCGCGAGAGGGTGGGAGGATCTTGACTCGACAGCTGCTGCCACTGTGAGAAGTTCATCTTTTGGCACCCCGCGGCAGGTGAACACGTCGGTCACTTTGGGATCTCCACCTGTGATGGTGCCTGTTTTATCCAGTGCCGCGATCTCTATGCGACCTGTCTCTTCAAGCGCTGAAGCTGTCTTGAATAGTATTCCGCTCCTAGCTCCCACGCCGCTTCCTACCATTATGGCGACCGGTGTTGCAAGACCGAGGGCGCAAGGACAGCTGATGACGAGTACCGAGATAGCTCTGGCAAGGGCGAATCCCGTATCCCTTCCGACGACCAGCCAGATGATCATAGTCACAAGAGCGATGCCTATCACTACAGGCACAAATACTGCGGCAACGCGGTCTGCGATCCTGGATATGGGAGCCTTTGTTGCCGCCGCGTCGCTCACCATACGTATTATCTGAGCAAGAGTGGTGTCTTCGCCGACTCTGGTCGCTCTGCAGCGTATGAAGCCCGACTGATTTGCAGTGGCTGCGGATACATTATCGCCCGGTTCCTTATCTACAGGTATGGACTCGCCTGTGAGAGCGGCTTCATTGACTGCGGCATTTCCCTCCAGGATGATACCGTCGACAGGTATGTTTTCACCCGGCCGGACCAGGAATATATCACCAACACTGACCTGTGATACAGCAACTTCTGTTTCGATACCGTCCTTTTCAACGACCGCTGTCTGAGGTGCCAGTTTCATTAGGCTTTTTAGTGCGTCTGTGGTCTTCCCTTTGGAATGAGCTTCGAGCATCTTCCCGACAGTGATCAGAGCAAGGATCATAGCGGCAGATTCGAAGTACAAGTCATGCATGAAGGACATGACTGCTTCGCTGTCACCGGCAAGCTGCGCGCCAGTCATGGCGAAGAGTACATATGTGCTCCAACAGAAAGAAGCGGCGCTTCCCATTGCGACCAGCGTATCCATGTTTGGAGCTCCATGTATAAGCCCTTTGAATCCGCTGATGAAGAATTTCTGATTGATGACCATCACAATCGCCGCAAGGATCATCTGTACGAGACCCATCGCGATGTGGTTACCTTCGAAGAAAGCAGGGAGCGGCCAGCCCCACATCATGTGACCCATGGAGAAATACATTAGGACGATGAGAAAGGCGAGCGAATAAATGAGACGTCTCTTGAGAGCGGGTGTCTCTCTGTCTTCGAGAGCAGCTTCATCCGCGGCAAAACTGCTCGCGTCGCTGTTGCCCGCGGCTTTTTCCGCCTTGAGCCTGGCTCCGTAGCCGGCGTCTGTGACGGCGCGTATTATGTCTTCAGGAGAAGCGTTTCCTTCGACTCCCATCGAATTTGTAAGAAGGCTGACCGAGCATGAATCGACTCCCTCGACTTTTGAAACAGCCTTTTCGACCCGCGCCTGACACGCAGCGCAGCTCATTCCCGTTACTGTGTATTGTTCCATCTTTATTTCATCATCTTCTGAAGAGTCGTGACGAGTTCTTCGACGACTTCATCGTTTCCTTCCTTTATATCATTCCTGACACAGGTGCGGATGTGATTCGAAAGCAACACTTTGCTGAAACTGTTCAGCGCGGAATTGACTGCCGATGTCTGTATCAGGATGTCCGGACAGTAGGCTCCGCGTTCCACCATTGCTTTGATGCCACGCACCTGACCTTCGATACGGCTGAGCCTGTTGATGAGATCCTTGTATTCTTCAGGACTGCGCTCCTTGCGCTTTTCACTGCAGGCACAGCAGTTGTTATCTTTTGTAGATGCCTTAGTATCTGTCATAATTTACCTCGTTCCAAACTATATACCCCCTATGGGTATGTTACCACTCGAATATATACCTCGTGGGGGTATGTGTCAAGAGGGGAAAAGTTTGTAGAAGCGGTACTTGTGGAAACTGTTTTTTTATGTTTCGTTTCTATTGTCTATTGTCTACTTTAGCCTTTGCATGATAAAATATTTCCGATAGTGTGAGCATATTGGAAAGTATGCTCGGGCGGCACACAGAAAGCCGCCGAGAGAGAGGTAAGAGGAGATATAAATAATGAAAGACCTTAAACATCTTATCTACTTCGAAGACCTGCTGCAGGAAGCTAACAACGAGCTTGTTCAGCAGGCTCAGAAGGAAGGCATGAAGTGCATAGGCTATATGTGCGAAAACGTGCCTGAACCTCTGCTCAATCTTCCGGGAATCTTTTCATCAAGACTCCGCGCACCGCGCACCGGTTCGATTGATGTAGGAACTTATTATTTAACAAGCTTCCTCTGCGAGTATTCGAGAGCCATTCTCGAGAGAGCGCTCGAAGGAGGCTACAACTATCTTGACGCTTGCGTCACACCTGACGGTTGCACCATGCTTAACCGCTGCGTCGAGAACATGGACGTTCTTCAGGCGATGGGTAAGGACAAACCGGGATTCTTCTTCGATTATATGGAGATCCCTATGAAGGCCGACTACAATGGTCTTGATCTCTACGTAGTCCAGTGTCAGAACCACATTCTCAAGCCGCTTGCTGAGAATTACGGCATCGACACATCTGACGCCGCGATCCGCAAGGCTGTCGATCAGCACAACAAAGTCTGCGAACTCCTGAGAGCTATCGGAGACTTCAGAAAGCTCGACGAGCCTACCATCACAGGTTACGAGTACAACGTGATCTGTCTGGCGTCGTATGTTGCTCCTAAGCATCTCATCATGGATAAGCTCGAGGAGACTCTCGAGGAACTCAAGAAGAGAGAACCGGATGAAAAGCCATGGTTCAAGGCAAGAGTTGAAGTCGTAGGCTCCGAGGTCGACGACACAGACTTCATCAAGATCGTTGAGGACAGCGGCGCATTCGTATGCGCTGACAGATTCTGCTATGGGTCACTCCCTGGCAGAGACCCTATTTACCTCAATGATGATGAGGACGCTCTGACTCAGGTATGCAGGGCCTACATGTACAGAGGCGAGTGCCCTCGTTACATGGATACTCCGACGATGGACGGACGTCGCGAATACGTCGCCGAGATCGCCAAGGAGTACAAGGCAGACGGAATCATCTATCAACAGATGAAGTTCTGCGACCCATGGGCTTATGAGAGAATGATGGGATCACACATCCTCAGAGAGGAATTTGGCTATCCTGTGCTCGCTGTTGACAGACCATACGCAATCGGTACCTCCGGACAGATGAGGACCCGTGTACAGGCCTTCATTGAGAGTATCGACATCAAGAAGATCCAGAAGGAGGGCTAGAGATGGCAAGCAAGAAATTTAAGACAATGGTAAACCCTGAGAAGATCAAGGGTGATACCAGATACGGCGATCTTTATAAGCCGCACGGCAAAGTCCGTAAGAGAAGAGAATGGCGTGGCGTCGGAGACACACTCTATGATTACACCAGATGGCTGGGCATCCTGTTCACACTCGGTAAATTCATGGTAGTGCCGCGCAACATCAAATTCTTCTTCAGATACCGCTGGATGGCCAACTACCTGGCAGTTCCAATGATGGTAGACAGATTCACTCAGGGTCTCAGAGGCGAATACCTCAGGATCGCTCATGAAGAGCAGGATCTTATCATCATCGACGTAGCGAAACTGCTCGGCAACCTGGCACGCGGTGACCGCAGAGTCGGTAACGACGAGGAGTTCTCCAAAATCAACGTACTCGTTGACGAGAACGAGATGACAGCAGTTATGATGGGATTCCCTGATCTGAAGTGCACATCCCGTGAGACTCCTTCCACATACGTCCCTGTACTTCTCAACCAGCATGCTGTTGAGCACTATCTCGACGTAGTTCAGGAATACGGACTCCCTGGAGACGTGTGCCCGATGCCTGCTGCTGAGGCCGGTACTTCTATCGATGACGATGCTCCTATCCTCGGTGCCTGCGCTATCCAGTGCAACACCACATGCGATGGTTCGCTTCTGTCCAACGGAGTTCTCTCGAGAAAGCTCGAGAGAGAAGACGGCATTCCTGTATTCCAGCTGCCTGCTCCTCTCCGTCATAAAGAGGATGACGTACAGGACTACGCTGCTGAGGAAGTCAGAAGAGCGATCAAGTTTATCGAAGAGAACACAGGCCACAAGTGGGACTGGGATTACTACTTCGAGTGTGCACGCAGAGTCAATGTCGCTACAAAGGCGCGTAATGAATGGCTCGACATGAACAAGACGGATTATCCACAGGTGTTCGGCGGCAATCTCGCACTTTACACAGAGACCAACTACATGGCTATCTGCGGTAAAGTCCCTGAATTCGAAGTAGCTGATAAGCGCATCACAAAGCTCGCTGAGAAGGCTTACAAGAAGCGCAAAATGGCAGCTCCTGAGTACAGACACAGAGCTATCGTATGGGGCGTTCAGTCGCACTACTATATGGACTTCCTCGTATGGCTGCTCAACTGCTGGGGCATCGTGCCTCTGACAGACATGCTTTCATGCATCAACACTGAGATGATCGCGGAGACCGATACTCCTGAGAACAGAGAGCAAGCTTACTACGATATGGCTATGCTGACTGAGGAAATGATCATGCGTAACCGTACACACGGCGGATACAAAGTACTCCTCGACGACCTCTTCGAATTCGTTGAGCAGTTCAATGCAGACATGATCATCCTTTGGGAGCACATCACATGTAAGGCTCTCGATGGTATGCATGGACTCTTTGAGGACAGAGCGAGAGATCTCGGTGTTCCTCTGATGTGGGTAGACCACCAGCTCTTTGACCCTCGTGTTGTATCAAGACAGGGCGTAAGAGACCAGGTCAACCAGTTCATGAGAACAGTTATGCAGGAAGAACCGCTCGATCCTACTCTCGAGATACTCGACGATGAGAATTCGTGGTAAAATAGAATCGTAGATACAATTCGTCAAAACGGAGGAACCATAATGAAAAAGAAATGCTTAAAGGCACTGCTGTATGTGCTGACCGGAGGACTCGCATTCTTCGTAGTCACATTCACGGTTTACTTCTTCAATCTCGATATGAAGCTGACATCCTCAATCGAGCCACTGCTTCTCAAGTGGTATGACAGGATCCCAAGAAATCAGCATCTGTAAAGAGACTGTCAAGAACAAAACCGTACAATACCAAAAAGAAAACTGTCGCCCGCGGGCGGCAGTTTTTGTATCATACAATATAAGAAAATGGTAAAATAATAGGCAAATAATTCACTGTTATTAACGTCGCCAAGGAGGTAACTGACATGACATTCAGAGAATTAAAAGTAAAAGACGTATTCGGTAATCCTCAATACAAAGCGATCCTTGAAAAGTATGCTCCATCGATCGCGAAAAATCCGGCAGCTAAGCTGATGGGTAAGAAGAGCTGCGGCGAAGTGTTCGATCTCGTAGTAAGCAAAGGCCTTGTACCTGAAGATCAGGCAAGAAAGATCGAAGAGGAGATCAACGCGCTTCTCTAGAGAGTTTCAGACTTTGTTCCATCGCCGTTCTTGATTATGAAAACAGAAATCAAGGCGAGAGCCGCGCAGACTGCGAGCCATATGCCTGCGATCCATTTTGCGGCATCGAAGAAGACGACCTCCTGCATTATGTTGATCAGGTTGTCTTTATCCGGATATAGTATCCATAGGTCGTTATCAAAGAATATGTGATGGAATTCGGTGAAGACCCATGTGAAGTCGATCATGCACATTATTCCTATGATGACTGAGAGAGCCGCAACGAAGGCAAGAGATATGAGGTATCCACGAGCTAAGAGCGTGGATGCCTCTCTTTTTTTATAATGCGCGAAGATATAAAACACGAGTCCGATGAGCAGAACAGCAGCAATCACACGGGCGCGGATCCCTTTTTGAAAAAGAACTCTGCAGTCGTAAAGATGAGATTTCTCACGATTCGTAAAGAACGGCTGCGTTACTCCATCGATCGTCGCTTCGGTATCATCCAGGGTGTCGAGCCTGCCGATGCAGTACTCAAGCATATCCTCCGTCACATGCACAGCGTCGTCGAGAGACATCTCACCGTTCACATACTGAGGTGTATCGTACTTGGCGTATTCGTTGCGCCACCAGTTTGGTATCCAGTAGCAGACTGCCTGAAGGGAAGTGATCAAAAGGATCAGCATAAGGCAAAGCCCGCAAATGAATGCGGCAACTTTATGTGTGATTGGATTCTCGTGGATCTTCTTCATAACGAATTAATAATAATCTTTAGGCGCGGGAAATTCAATCGACCTACGGAGGCTGTGCTCCTTCGGTAAAAGAGGGATGAAAGTATTATTAATGAACAAAACAAAAAGCCGCTTACGCGGCACTTTGTTTTGTAGATATTGTAATGGTCTCTTAGATCATATCGGCGTTGCCGTAAAGAAGAGACCATTGACCTACGGAGGCCATGCTCCTTCGGTAAAAGAGGGATGAAAGTATTATGGCGTAGTTAGTTAAAACTAACCATCTACTTCGCCATTATAGTAGCACCCTCATTTCCTATTGTCAAGGTAGGAATTAATATTTTTTGTAAAAATTTTTTCCGGTTTGTTTGGAGGCTATTCTGCCTTGACCTCAACGCCTTCATATTTGAAGCAATCCATAAATCTGAGCTTGAATAAATTCTTCTTATGAAGGCTGTCGATACGTTCTTTTGTCGCAGGGTCATCGATCTCGCCGGTGCGTATGTATCTGTCGAGCACCTCGTAGGTGAAACCCAGCTTGTCTTCATCACTCATTCCGGAAAGACCATCTGAAGGAACTTTTTCGATTAGAACAGAAGGAACACCGAGTTCTCTTCCCATTGCCCTTATCTCAGCTGTTGTGAAGCATGACATAGGACTGAAGTCGCCGACGGAGTCTCCGTAGCGCGTCGAATAGCCGACCCAGTCTTCCGAAAGATTGCATGTATTGACGACTCTGCCGTTGCGGCTCTGGCCTACCGCATAGAGGGTAGACATCCTTAGCCTCGGAGGCAGGTTGATGATGGAATCTTTAGAGAGCTCGATCCCTTTACGGCCTATTTCCTCAACCAGTCCGTCGTACGCGGCTTTGATGTTGATGACATAGTGCTCTATTCCAAGATGGTCTACAAGCAGTTTAGCCATGTCTATATCCGATTGTTCGCCATTTGGCATCAGTACGCCTACGACACGGTCTTTGCCCAAAGCGTTGACGCAAAGTGCCGCCGCGATGGAGCTGTCCTTGCCGCCGCTTATTCCGACGATCGCGTTGCAACCCGGGCCGTTTTTCTCAAACCACGCTCTTATCCATTCTGTCGTAGCTTCTACTGCTTTCTTAGCGTCGAATCCCATAATACTCCTCCAAATCAGTAAGCCGTTTGTTCAATTAATCATCACTTCATAATTGTAGCATATGTTACAATGGAATGGTAAAACGACATGTCGCTTCGGCATGTAGAACAAGGAGAAACAGTTATAATGAAACCCTATTTTATCAAGGATCTGAAGCCGGACGAAGGGAACCGCATAGAGGACAGGTATCTGGTCAGGAACGCGGATATCCGCGACGGCAACAACGGCAAGAAGCATCTTTACATGACTCTCGGTGACGCGAGCGGGGATATCCAGGCGGTGAAATGGAGCCTGACTCCCGATGAGGTCAAAGCTTATTCGAAGATAGAGCCGGGCATGGTGATATCGATCATAGGAAGATGTAAGGATTACAAAGGTCAGAACCAGCTGATTATTGATAACATCAAAGGCCGCGCACCGGAAGGAAGCTACGAAAGAGGCGACCTCTACAAAGCCGCTCCCGAAGAGCCTAAGGTAATGTATGACTATATAGTTGGCAAGATAGAGTCATTTGCCGATGAGGAGCTCAAGGAACTTTGCCTTTCGTTTTACGAGGGTGAGAGGGAACGCTTGATGTACTACCCTGCGGCTATGAGCAATCACCATGCAGAGTACGCAGGACTTTTGTACCACGTGAAGCGTATGATGATGATGGGTGAGCTCGCTTGCGAGGTCTATACATATCTAGACAGAGATCTGCTGCTCGCAGGAGTCGCCCTCCATGACATAGAAAAGCTGAACGAACTCGCCTCAGACGAGAACGGGGTGGTACCTGAATACACTCTGAAGGGCAAGATGCTCGGGCATCTTGTAATGGGAGTCGAGGCGATAGGAGAACGCTGCGAAGCACTTGGGATCGATGCGGAAAAGTGCCTGCTTCTTCAGCACATGTCGCTTACGCATCATTACGAACCTGAATTCGGAAGTCCTAAGAAGCCGCTCTTCCCGGAGGCAGAGATGCTTCATTACCTCGACATGGTAGACGCCAAGATGTTTGACATGGAAGACGCGCTGAGGTTTACCGAGCCGGGAGGATTCAGCGAGAGAGTGTTCACGCTCGACAACCGCAAACTGTATAAAAGAACATTCAAATGACTAAATGACACAGGAAGGCAAACTCGGGAAGATAATATTCAATAATCCTGAGAACGGCTATACCGTAGCGATCTTCGATACAGAAGAAAGCTCGTTCCGTATAGCCGGTTCTTTTGCTGAGCCTAAAACGGGGGCAAGGTACAGACTGGAAGGGAGATTCACCATCCATCCAAGATACGGCGAACAGTTCAGCTTTACCGATCACGAGGAACTGCTGCCTGAAGGGGCGGACGCGATCTATGAATTCCTGGCTGCCGGCAATGTGAGGGGTATCGGGCCCGTAACGGCAAGGCAGATAGTGGATACATTTGGCGATGAGGCTCTTAGCGTAATAGAGGAGTCGCCTGAGAAATTACTCGGGATAAGCGGGATAGGCGCGAAGACCCTTGCTAAGATAACGGAGTCTTTTGGCGAATCGAGGGAATTTGCCAATGTAGCGATCGAACTCAGAGAACTCGGGATAGGGATGAGCGAAGCCGTAAGGGTTTACAGGATGTACGGCAAGGAGTCGCTTTCAGTGGTGAAGGAGAATCCTTACACGCTTGCAGACGATATTCGCGGGATCAATTTCAACATGGCGGATAATATAGCCGCGCGGCTCGGGATCGGGCCGGGAAGCAGCGTGCGCATCGAAAGCGGCATCCGCTTCATGCTGAAGCAGTGGGCCGCATCCGGCAGCACACTGGTGCCTGAATCGCTCCTTGCGGAGCGATGCGCGACCTTCCTTGACGTGATGATAGATGAAGTAAGGGAATCACTCCGCGACATGATATTCGCGGGCGAGCTCGAGGAAGACTCGTTCGATGGTGTGCAGGTGATATACCTCTATGGGTATTATCACGCCGAGCAGAGAGTTGCCCATGCTCTCAAAACTCTTACCCAAGCTTCAGCTGTTCAAATACCGATGGATAAGGATAATGCTCTTTATGCAACAGCACAGACGGTTTCAGGATCAAATGATGAAGGGGTAGAGCTTTCGGCTGAGCAGGAAAAGGCAGTTGAGACATGCCTTGAAAACAACATAACTCTGATCACGGGAGGCCCCGGCACGGGCAAGACCACCATTATCAATTCTCTTGTAAGGATATTTGAATTTGCCGGCCTAAGCTTCGCGCTTGCTGCTCCGACAGGGCGCGCCGCGAAAAGGATGGAGGAAGCGACCGGAAAGCCCGCCATGACGATACACCGCCTTCTCGAATTCGTTTGGTCTGATGAAGAGGACACACTTAATTTCGGCAGGAATGAAGATAACCCGCTCGAACAGGATGTGGTGATAATAGATGAAGCATCGATGATAGATCTGATGCTGATGGATGGTCTCCTTAAGGCAGTGAAGCCGGGAACGAGGCTCATCTTTACAGGTGATGCCGACCAGCTCCCTTCAGTAGGAGCCGGAAATGTGCTGCGCGACATGATCGCTTCGGAGGTCATACCGACAATACGTCTCAAAGAGATATTCCGGCAGGCGTCGGGTAGCGGTATAGTTACCGGGTCGCATCTCATAAACAGCGGTGAATATCCGGATAAAGAGATAGGAAACGATTTCTATATAATCACGAGAACGAATGAAAACGACATAGCCGGCACAATAAAGGAGTTTGTCGGTGGCAGGGTAGAGAGTGCATTTGGCTTCGTGGAATCCTCAGACGATATACAGGTGCTTACACCGACCAAGCGCGGCATGCTTGGGGCACCGAGTCTCAACTCGATGCTACAAGAAGTGCTGAATCCTCCTGCAGAGGAAAAAGCTGAGCTGAAAGTCGGACAGATAACGTTTCGCGAGGGCGATAAAGTTATGCAACTCAGGAACAACTACGGAGCCGAGTGGCGTACAGATTTTTTCACAGCCGAAGGAGAAGGCGTGTTTAACGGAGACATGGGCGTTATAGAGGCCGTGAATGCCAAAGACAGGACCATGACCGTGAGGATGGACGACCGCATAATCGACTACGAAGGGGAGATGCTCGAAGAACTTGATCTTGCCTACGCGATCACGGTGCACAAGAGCCAGGGCTCAGAGTTTCCGGTGGTCATAATACCGATGTACAGCTTCCCGCCTATGCTGATGACCCGGAATCTTCTGTACACCGCAGTCACCAGAGGCAAGAGGCTCGTGCTGATAGTCGGAGATCCGAGACGCCTCCGCTCCATGATAGACAACAACCGCGCGGATGAGCGATATACGGGACTTAAAGAGAGACTTATCCTGCTCGATGCGGATCCGTTTTCTTCGTAATACGGGACAGATAGCAACCAGACCGGGACAGAAAACAAAAGGGTGTTGGAATGACAAATTGGATAAGAAAAGCAGGAGCCGCGGCTTTAGATCTCATTTATCCGCCGGGGCTTTACTGTATCAGCTGCGGCAAGATCACCGATGCGAGCCGCACATATGGACTCTGCAATGACTGCATGGCAGCAGCGGGATGGAACACTGGGCGGCGCTGCGAGAAGTGCGATAGACCGCTATCAGATAACGATTTAGGACCGTTGTGTTTTTCGTGCAGGGAATCAGGAACGGGAAATCGTACGCGCGCATTCAACAAAGGCTATGCCTGCGCGCATTACGGAAGTGTGGAGAGGGCGGTCATCTTCGCGTTCAAATACGGCTCGAGGAGCGACATAGGGGACATATTAGGCGAGATCCTTTACGACCGCATGATTTCCGAATGCAGTCCTGATGAACTTGCCGGCATGTATGACATGGTGGTACCCGTGCCGGTCTATGCGGAAAAGAGGAAAAAGCGCGGATACAATCATGCGGCCATAATGGCGGAGAGCTTCGCGAAGAGAGCCGGTGTCAGATGCGAATCCGAACTACTGATCCGAAGCAAAAGCACTAAACCGATGAAGGGGCTTGGCCCTGAAGAAAGAAAGGCAAATATAGCGGGGGCGTTCATCGTCCGGGAAAGGAAAATGGAGAAGATATCCGGCGCAAGAATACTGCTGGTCGATGATATTTTCACCACAGGTGCCACCATCGACGAGATCGCCGGTCTGCTTAAGAGCTCTTGGATCGATCCCGAAGGACGGAAGCATAAAGGCGCATCGTGTGTGGACTTTCTGGCATATGCCGCTGCTGGCGACATGGTAGTCTCGTGACGCGCTTTTCATTGTTAGAGAACTGGTTTCGTGATATATTGGACCTTGTAAAAAAGCGATCGATACCTTATTGAATTGACAAGGAGGTTAATCATGAATTCAAAAGCAATGTATAAACTTTCGTATGGCCTTTTCGTGGTTTCTACGGAACACGACGGTAAACTCAATGCTTGTATTACCAACACGGCGATTCAGGTGGCCAACACTCCGGATAGGGTAGGACTGGCTATAAACAAATCCAATCTCACCCACGATCTGGTAATGGCATCAGGCGTTTTCAACATTTCTATCATTTCCACCGATGCCAAATTCGATCTGTTCCAGCATTTCGGCATGCAGTCCGGAAGAGATGTGGATAAGTTCGCCGACTTTACTGATATCGCCACAGCGGCAAACGGCCTTCCGTATATCACTAAGGGCACCAATGCTTACATGTCATGTAAGGTGTGCGAATCATTCGATCTGGGATCCCATACATTCTTCGTGGCCACGATCGAGGACATGGAAGTGCTGGCGGATACTCCTTCATGCACATATGCTGATTACCAGAGCAATATAAAGCCAAAACGCAAGGCGGCTCCGGCAGCTGATGAAGGCGCTGTTTATCGCTGCACTATCTGCGGTTACGAATACAAGGAAAAAGACGGAGACCCGGCAAACGGCATCGCTCCTGGAACCAAGTGGGAGGACCTTCCTGAAGACTGGGTATGTCCTCTCTGCAAACATCCAAAGAGCGATTTTGAAAAAGTGCAGTAACGCTTTTGGGCTAAAAGTTGAACTTGAGATAAGGGTGGGAACTATATGTTCAGAGAGATGAGAAGAAGACCTCAGGCCTTGAGCCGCGAGGAGATGATTGACTTGCTGAAAAGCGAGAACAGAGGCGTCATGTCTGTTCAGGGCGATGACGGATATCCTTATGGTGTGCCGATCAATCATTATTATAACGAAGAGGACGGCAGGCTGTATTTTCACGGAGCGAAGTTCGGTCACAGGGTCGATGCAGTCAGAAGAGACCCTAAAGTTTCTTATTGCGTATTCGGTCAGGACGTGAAAAAAGACGGAGACTGGGCGTTTTACGTAAAGAGCGTCATAGTGTTCGGCAAAGCGACGCTCATCGAGGACGAGGAAACGATAAATAGAATAAGCAGATTGCTCTGCGGGAAGTTCCCATGTTCGGAAGAGTATATTGAGGGCGAGATCGAAAAGGATACAAAGAACACTCTGCTGATCGCCATAGACATTGAAGATATGAACGGTAAGCTGGTGCACGAGGCGTGATAGAGAGGCGCGAGCATGAAATTGTTTCTGGATGACAGGCGAACAGCGCCTCGTGGTGAGGGATATAGATCGGCGGACAACTACGCCGGTTTTCTCGCACTTCTCGATAAATACAGAGACTGCTTGGAGGAAGTGAGCCTTGACTATGATCTCGGATGGGACAGCCTGTTTACGGGCTTTGACGCGCTTAAATATATGAAACGCCATGACATGCATCCAGAGCACATTAACGTACATTCAACGCATATAAGCGGCAGGGACAAAATGCTGACTTACGCGAACGCAAACTTCCCCGATGCGGTGGTTACAGGCTGGCCAAATGACTATTGATAGTGTGTTCAGCAAGACGCGTTTCCGATCCCGAAAAACAAAGCAAAAATTATGCAACAATAATATGTAAAAAAGATGGGATTTGCTTGCGGTATCAGCATGGCTCTGATACAATCATTGCATAGGAAACGGAAGCGTTTTTACAAGTTTCCGATTGCTCATGTAAATGGCATTCGGCGCATCTGTTTCCGAGAGGGAGAAAGATGGAATATTTCGCACAAGACGAGCTCAAAGTCCGCATCCTTGACGAGGCGGCCAAGCTTTTTGATGAGAAGGGCATAAGATTTACTATGGATGATCTTGCCCATTCTTTAGCTATGAGCAAAAAGACCATCTACACTGTTTTCAGAACCAAGCGCTCGATCATGACTGCTACTCTCGACAGGTTCTTTGCCGAGGCTTACAGAGAACAGGAAGAAATACTCAGCGATGGTTCTCTTTCGGTCACAGATCAGCTCCGCAAGGTGATCGGCAGCGTGCCTGAACGCTATGTCAGCCACGATCTGAGCCAGTTGTATATCCTCAAGGACAGATATCCGTCAGTATACAGACACTGGCATAATTGCCGTGAGGAATATTGGGACGCTGTAGAGATCCTAATTGAAAAGGGGATAAGAGAAGGCGTGATCAGACCGGTTTCACTCCCGATCCTAAAAGCGATGTTCCAACACACTATAGAGCAGTTCTTCCAGAGTGATATCCTGATCAAAAACAAGATCCCATATAAAGATGCTTTATCAGAGGTCGCGGATATCCTGATAGACGGAATAACCGTGAAACAATAAACTATCAAGGTAAGTCGCCCTATCCAGGGGCTTAACAATAATCAAGGTATTATTTAAACAACTGAATTGTAGAGAGAAAGAGAGGAAAAAGTATGGCAAAAAAGGCTAAACAGCTGAGCCACGACGAGAAGATCTTTAAGCTCACGAAGATCATCACTGACCGTAAAGATGTCCTCCTCGGACTCGAGAAGCCTTCCAAGGATTCTCCTGAGTATTGGGGATTTGACTGCGGTTTCCAGTATATCGTCAGAAGGTATGGCAAAGACATCGCAGAGGATTGTCTTGACACGGCTCTAGTGATGGGCAAGCGTAAGCCTAAAACTTGGGCGCAGATGAAAGAGCTCACAGGATACGATGACGAGCATCTTAAAACAGTGCTCGAGGCTCTTGGTCAGTACGGTCTCATCGAGTGGAACAATGAGAACGAAGACGGAAAGAACCCTCAGCATGAGAGACGCTATGTACTCGACATGTTCGTACCTGGTTCGGCAGAGATCATGGTAATGAGAGACCAGATCATGCCTGAGACTCCAAGAATCGCTGACTTCTTCGAGCGTATGACATACCTCCCGCTCGCCGGCATCACACAGCTGGTTGGCAAGGGCGGCTGCGGTATCGGAATGCACGTTATCCCTGTAGAGAAGGCTATCCCTGCAGAGTGCGAGTCTCTTGATATCGAGCATATCTCGTATTGGCTCAAGAAATATGAAGGCCAGATCGGCCTCGGTATGTGCTCCTGCCGTAAGCAGCAGACAGAGCGCGGCGAGGGTTCCGGAGATATCATGCAGTACTGGTGCATGGGTCTCGGCGACTTCGCTGACTACTGCAAAGAGACCGGCATGGGCTATGACATCACTTATGAAGAAGCACTCGAAGTACTCGAGAAAGCTGAAAGCAAGGGCTATGTACACCAGGTTACAAACATCGACGGTGAGAACAAGATCTTCGCGATCTGCAACTGCGCGGTTGGTGTCTGCAACGCTCTGAGAACATCCCAGCTCTTCAACACACCTAATATGTCGGCTTCGGCTTATGTTTCTGAATCCGATGCAGAGAAGTGCGTAGCATGCGGCAAGTGCGTAGAGGTTTGCCCTGCAGGCGCTGTCAGACTCGGACAGAAGCTTTGCACAAAGCACGGCGAAATCGAATATCCAAGACACGAGCTTCCTGACAACAACTTCTGGCCTGAAGATAAGTGGAACTGGAACTACAAGAACGAGAACGGCGTCATCCAGACATGGCCTACAGGTACTGCGCCATGTAAGTCTGCATGCCCACTCCACATCTCCATCCAGGGTTATATCGATATGGCTTCGAGAGGTGAATACAGAGACGCTCTTGAACTGATCAAGAGAGACAACCCATTCCCGGCAGTATGCGGAGCTATCTGCCATAAGTATTGCGAACTCGATTGTACAAGAGGAACAGTTGATGATGCTCTTGCTATCGATGATATCAAGGCTTTCATCGCTGCTAAGGACCTTGAGGATGAGCACAAATACATCCCACCAATGGTATCCTGCACAAGAGATCCGTTCGAACAGAAGATCGGTATCGTAGGATCCGGCCCTGCGGGACTTTCCTGCGCATACTTCCTCGCTATCGAGGGCTACAAGCCTGTAGTATTCGAGAAGCAGGCTATGCCTGGCGGAATGATGACACTCGGTATTCCTAACTTCAGACTTGAGAAGGACGTTGTTAACGCTGAGATCGAGATCCTCAAAGAGATGGGTGTTGAGATCAGATGCGGCGTCGAAGTAGGTAAAGACGTTACATTCCAGTCCCTGAGAGAAGAAGGCTTCAAGGGATTCTTCGTTGGCACAGGCCTCCAGGCTTGCGGCAAGCTCGGTATCCCTGGTGATGACGCTAAGGGCGTTATCGGCGGCGTAGACTATGTCAAGGATGTTACTCTCGGCAAGGCCAAGAAGCTTTCCGGTGATGTAGTAGTCATCGGCGGCGGAAACATCGGTGCTGACGTATCCCGTACAGCTATCCGTCAGGGCGCAAAGAGCGTACACCTGTACTGCCTCGAGTCCTGGGATGAGATGCCAATGGGCGCTGAGGACCAGGAATTCCTTCAGGAAGAAGGAATCGTCATCCACGATGGATGGGGCCAGACAGAAGTCGTCACAAAGGACGGCAAGGTTGCAGGAATCAAGTTCCATAAGTGCACACAGGTCAAGAACGCTGAGGGCAGATTCGATCCTAAGTTCGATGACAATGAGACTACAGAGCAGGCTTGCTCGACTATCCTGTTCTCCATCGGCCAGAAGCCAGACTACGGCAAACTGTTCGAGGGCACAAAGGTTGAGCTTTCGCCACGCGGACTCATCGTTGCAGACCCTGTCACACTGCAGACAGCAGAGCCTGACATCTTTGCAGGCGGAGACAGCGTAAGCGGACAGAAATTCGTAGTTGACGCTCTCGCAATGGGACGTGAAGGCGCTGTATCTCTCCACAGATTCGTCAATAAGGGACAGCACCTCATGATCCACAGAAATACACGCAACTTCGTAATGCTCGACAAGGATGAGATCGTACTTCCTGCCGAGAGCTACAAGAAGCCTGCGCGTCAGATCAGAGAGATCGATGAGAAGAAGAAGCTCACAATGAGCTACGAATACAAGCAGTTCACTGAAGAGCAGATCAAGAAGGAAGCTGAGAGATGCCTCAAGTGCGGACGCAGCGTAGTTGATCCTAACAAGTGCATCGGCTGCGGAATGTGCACCGTACAGTGCAAGTTCGACGCTATCCATCTGTCGCGCCGTCCTGATGGAGACCTTTACTCCAGAATGATCCCTGCGGAGAAGAAGTTCCTCGGCATGGGCAAGAACATGCCTGGACGTATCGCAAGCATCGTAAAGAACAAGGTTGCAGGCAAATAGGATAGACTAAATCATGCATGAACTTGGATTAGTAAATTATGTAGTTAAAGAGGTCGATAAGATCGCTAAGGAGCAGGGCGTTGATAAAATCAAGTCCGTAACGCTCGAATTCGGTGAAGTCTCAGGCATCGTTACAGCATATCTCTATGATTACTGGAACTGGTATTCAAAGAAGTTTCCTGTCTTTGAGGGCTCCAGGCTCTACTGCAATGAGATACCTGCTGTTACCTGGTGTGATGACTGCAAGATAACTTACAGTACGATCGCATATGGAAAGACATGCCCTCATTGCGGAAGCGGTAATACATGGCTGATTCGCGGCAATGAGATGAGGATCAAATCGGTCGAGGTCTACGACAATGATGGGAGCGATCCCGACGAGTCGAAAGAGATCGATGCCGAGGGTGAGTACAGACCATAGTGATACGACCTAATTAAGGAGGTTACAATGACCAATCAGGAAATGCGCGAAATCGCGAAGAACGTCGAGCTGTTCAAAATGAACTATAAGGCCGGCATTCGCCTGCCTAATCTCGAGGCTTTCCTTGCCGGCGATGATGATGCTTTATCATATGATCCTAAGGCAAAAGAGAGACTCGAAAAGATGCTCGCGAGCGAGAAGAAAAAGGCCAAATAGCAGAGACGGCCGTAATAAGTGAAAGTACGCGGCCATGTTCGTGGTTGAAAGTCCAGGCCAGATACGGGCAAAGGGACCCACGTAAGCAGCAGGCAGAATGCAGCTGTGATCATGGCGTATCTTAGAAGTAAGTCCTCCGCAAAGCGGGTAAAGGCAAGTGTGGGGTCAAAGACCAGGTCGAGTGGCCGCGATACTGATCATAAGCAATATTCAAGGAGGAAAAACATAATGGCAATAATGCAAGATCCTACGATGAATATCCCAATGGAAGAACTCGAGCTTATGCTTGCCGGCATCTCTGATGACGGAAAGATCAGCGAAGAGGCAAAGAAAGCTCTCCTCGCACGCATCGAAGAAGGTAAAGCCAGAGACTATATAAACCCTATGGGAGAGGTCAAGAGACAGCTTAGGTGCAAGCTCACTGCAGAGCAGGGCAAGAAGCTTGCTGATGCTGTGGACAAACTGTGGTAATCACAATGTCATAGCACCGTTAATGGTGTCATATAAAAAACAATATATTGTGTGCTTCTTCAAAAAGGAGCACACAATTTTGTTATTATATGTGCTATATTTATAGTAAGAAAAAAGAATAAGGAGGATCACGACTATGAAGATCAACATATCATCAAAAAACTATCCGATGAGCGAAAAACTCGAGGACTATATCGAAAAGAAACTCGAAAAGATAGGGAAATATTTTGATGAGGACACTACAGCCAATGTAGTTGTATCAAAACAGAGAGAAACTCCGAAATTCGAGGCTACCATCAACGCCAAGCAGGCGGTTCTCAGAGCCGAGATGGCAAATGACAGTATATATGACGCTGTCGATCTGGCTACAGATAAATTACAAAACCAGCTGAGCAAGCTCAAAGGTAAGCTCGAATCAAGATATAAAGAAAACAAGGCGCTCAAACTCGAATTCGTTCCGGAACCGGATGACGAAGAATTCGAAGAAGAGATGAACATCGTAAGAAGAAAACAGGTGGAGCTGACACCTATGGTGGCAGAGGAAGCTATTCTCCAGATGGAAATGCTTGGCCACGATTTCTTCGTGTTCCTTGATATGGATACAAACGATGTCAGCGTTGTATATAAGAGAAAGGGTAATGCTTACGGACTTATCGAAACTAACAGATAGGCGGGATAATTAACACATGACAGACAAGGACTGGAATCCGGATGATCTGCTGGATTTTCACTATGATCATCCGGCTCCAAGACAGACAGAGAAAAAGACAGACGACTTTGATATCTTTGACGAGTTTGACGCGTTGGAGCTTAAAAAGGAATCTTCAGTAAAGGAGAGATCCGGGAGAGGGCTCGATGATTCGTTTGACTCATACGACGAATTCAAGCGCTATGAGGAAGCAGGCAAGCATAGCCAAGAAAAGCCTGTAGAATCTCAAAGCGCCTGGAGTTTTGGTGTGCATGAGCGCGATCACGCTAGTGATTCCGATCGAAGGCAGGAGATCGCGCCAAAAATGGAGCATAAAAAAGAGCCTAAGATCGAACCGCAAATAGAGCCAAAGATCGAGACAAAAATCGAAGACAGCTATGACGATTCCATCTTTGCGGAATATGACCGTAATCACGGGGTCAGCCATGATCTGGTAGAGGAGAAAGATGCTCAGAAACCTATGCCTTCGGTAAAAGAACTTGAGAAGCTCCGCGAGGCATCCAAGGAAGCACACGAAAGATATAAGAGCAACTATATAAAGGGCCATAACAAGAGAGCCGGAAAGCAACCGCTCTCAAGGTGGCATAAGTTGCTGACTGTTGTATATACTATTGCGCTTGCAGCATTCGCGGGATCCATGACCATAATGAACGTCCTGCCATTTGAGATGCTGATCGCTTTGTATGTGGTATTGGCGCTGATCAGCTTGCTTTTGATCTATCAGACGAGAAGAAAAAGCATCAAAAAATGGGGAAAGAGACTTGCGACCTTCCTTGCCCTCTTACTCGTGTTCTTCTATGGGGTTGGAACCGCATATGCTATGGGCACCATGTCATTCCTGAAAGAGACGTCTGTAGATAACAGCAAGGCGGTTGCAGACATCACAAAAGAGCCTTTCAATGTGGTCATCACCGGAATGGATGTTAGGGGTGAGATAGACGAGCAAGGCAGATCTGACGTCAATATGGTGCTTACCGTAAATTCTGAGAATGCGACAATGCTGATGACATCCATCCCGAGAGACTATGAGATCTACATGCCGGATCACAACAATGAGATGGACAAGCTGACGCATACAGGTTTTTACAGCGTAGAAACTACCATCCTTTCTGAAGAGGATTTGCTGGATATAAATGCCAACTACTATGTGAAAGTCAATTTCACTACTGTCGAAAAGTTTATCGATGCCATTGGCGGTGTGGACGTCTACTCCGAATACGAGTTCAATCCGGTCAAGATGAAGGACTGGACTGTAAAGGAAGGCATGAATCACATGAACGGCAAGCAAGCTCTTGCTTTTGCCAGAGAGCGAAAAGCTTTCCCTACCGGAGACAATCAGAGGATCAAGAATCAGCAGGCTGTATTTGAGGCGATGTTTAAGAAAGCCACCAGCAGCCGCACAATGATATTACACTACAACCGGATACTCACAAGCCTGAAGCCATACTTCGAGATGAGTTTCAGCTCAAAGGAGATAAGGAAGCTTGCCAAGATGCAGCTTGCAAAATTCCCAAAGTGGAGCATCTATAAAAACACTATTGTCGGAGGAGACGGCACACTGAATACGTATACAGCCGGGTACGCATACGTAATGACTCAGGATCCGGACAGCATAAACAACGCGAAGTCGCTGATCAACGCAGTCATGAATGGACAAGCGCTCGCGAAAGATGATGATGGCGTTGCGTATATTCCGGAAGAATAAATCAATATATATAAGGAAGTAAAAGAATGCTTGAAAGTCTGACAGGAATATTTATGAGCATCAAGATGACCGATGTAATAGATATCGGTCTTGTTGCGTTCCTCGTCTATGAGCTGCTCAACTTTATCAGAGAGACCAGAGCTCAGCAGCTTTTCAGAGGCGTTCTTTTGATAGTGGCTGCATTTGTGCTGTCAGAGTTGCTGGATCTGAGCCTTCTCAATTGGCTGCTTACGAGACTCATCACTGTTGGCCTCATCGCCATAGTCATACTGTTCCAGCCTGAGATTAGACGCGCGCTGGAGCAAATAGGCAGAAGAGGTTTTTTCAGCGACAGGGTGCTGAATATCAGTAAAGAAGAGGCGTATCATACTGTCAATGTAATAGTCGACGCTACGGACGAATTCAGCACAACACGCACAGGAGCCCTGATGGTGATAGAGCGCGAAACCATGCTCAACGACATCATCGAAACCGGTGTAGTCGTAGATGCTGTGATTTCAGTTAGGTTGCTTGGCAATCTGTTCTACGAAGGATCTCCGCTACATGACGGGGCGGTGATAATCAGAGGCGACAAGGTGTATGCCGCCAGCTGCGTGCTTCCTCTGACAAGCCGAGCCAATATAGGAAAGAATCTCGGAACCAGACACAGAGCCGGAGTTGGTATCAGCGAGGTGTCTGATGCGTTCGTAATAATCGTCTCCGAAGAGACAGGAGCGATCAGTGTAGCTCAGAACGGCATACTGAAACGTTTCCTCGACCTAAAGTCTTTGGAGAAGATGCTTCTGGATATTTATATCCAACCAAAAGAAAACAAGACTCTGATCTCAAGACTTTTCGGACCGAAGGGAGATAAATGAAATGACGGATAGCAGCCGTAAAATCATTAATATGGTTATAGCGATCCTCGTTTCGATTGCTGCCTGGGTCTTTGTAGTGTACAACTATGACCCGATGACTCTGGTCAAATACACAGAAGTGCCGGTCAGTTTTTCGGGAGAAAAGGAACTCGCTGAGAGAGGGCTTGCAGTAAGCAGCTCGAGCCTTGAAAACGTAGCGGTGACCCTAAGCCAAAAGAGAGTTGACGGAAGTTTGATATCAGCAGAAGATATTGAGGCGAGCGTAGATGTATCGGAATGCGTTGCGGGAGAAAACAACGTTGAGCTGAGTGTCAGCGGACCTTCCGGGACAAAAGTTTCTTCTGTAAGCGCAACGTCAGCGAATATTGAAGTTGCCAGGATCAGAAGCGAGACCATGGATATAGAAGTGGTGTATGCCGAGGGCGTAGAGGAAGACGAGGAACCGATAGTCCATGATCTTAGCAGTGTTATGGCTGACGTAAGTTGTTCGGCTGATATGTTCGATAAGATCAGCAAGGTCGCTGCGGTACTCAACAGAGAAGACTTGTCTGATAAATTAAAGAGTTTCACCTTGGATCTGCAGGCTCTTGACAGAGAAGGAAATCCTATCCCACATGTTGTAATAACACCAAAAGAAGTGTCTCTTGATGCAAGAGCGGGATACACGAAAACCGTGAAGCTTTATATGTCGGTCAAGGATGAATCTGAGGACAACTACGAGAGAACGTACACCGCTCCGGACACTGTTACGATCAAAGGATCGAAGGATGCGGTCAATAAGATATCGAGCGTGATCTCGACAGAGATAGATGTGAGTTATACATATGTTGATGAGGAAATCCCAATCGAGTATGATCTTCCTGAGGGTGTATATATTGCAGACGACTCTTTGGGACAGATGATGAAACTGACAGTCAAACAGAAGGAAGACGAGGAATAAGTTTTGAAGGCTCCGTGTTAAGGACGGAAGCGAGGGAAACAAGGTATTCGGATCTCGCCTTTCTGATATCCTTTTGACCCTGTTCATACTGCTGCAGGGTCCTCAGAGGAATGTCCGCGACCTTCGCCAGAGCACTCTGGCTGAGGCCGTTTTTTATGCGTGCATCTTTCAGAAGCGCTCCGGGGTTTCTGCCGCTTGCTTCGTTCATTTTTTTCACGTATTTTTCAACAGCTTCGATGGTAAACTTATTGCCGAATTCCAACAACCCGATGGTTCTTTCTTCGGAACTGATGGTCAGAGGCAAAGATGAAAGATAATCTGCTCGTAAATCCGCATGCTCTGAAAGGAAATCACGGAAGGGAAAATATTTCAATATTTCTGAAAAAGGAAGTGAGAGCCTGTATTGGATATCCGCAATACAGCTGCCGAGATGGTATTCTCCACTGAGGGTGCGAGTACGCCTTGCAGGAGTCCTCTCGTAGGAAATGCCGCAGCTTCCGAGTACATGATATGCCAACTCGATCCCTGACATACCTGCAATAGTCCTTATATCGCCTCTTTCGAAAAGGGCAGATGCTCCCGAAGCAGCAAATAAAGCCAGCATATTACCGACATCCATGTGAAGACTGTGGACCGAATAGTCCAGCATTCTTCCAAGCGTGTCACGGGCGTTTTCTCTAAGCGCTTCATCATAAGCGTGTATCATAGGCGCTTATCTCCTCTTCGATAATTCTGTCGATATAAAGATCCTTCTTATTAATATATGGTTTCACCGATCTGAGCGCGCAGATCTCCCTTGCATAGTCTTCGGCAAAATAGGCGTCAGAAAGGGCGGGTTCATACCCGGCAAAAGATATACTCTCAAAAGCACGGTTGCTCTTGAGGACAAACTGGCGGTTGGAGTCGCTTCCCATCAGATATGATTTTAAACTTTGATATGACAATTTACCGTCGATAAAATCTTGGGCGAATTTAAAACAAACATCATCCGCTCTGTAGCCAATGATGCAATCAGAATCCTGAAAGTCCACATTGAAATGCTTATTGATATACTCTCTGGATCTGTGCGCGGTCAGGGATGAAAGATCGAACTCGCGGAAGTTGAACATTACAGCGAGCCAGTGAAGAGGTGTGTATCTGGAACTGCAGAGATTGATGATCCTTAGACGGTCGGTATCGATGTTGAAAGCAGAAACAAAACCGTTTCGGTCTCTTTGTACAGCCCATTCCGCTGCGCTCCTGGCGCTCTCGCTGCAATAAAATCCCAGCCCGAAATCGTTATACACATTTCCCGAGCCGAATTCAGGCCTTCTTACTATATGTTCCGATCCGTGATATATAGTTATCCCCATATGTAGTATTATACTCCCACAGGAGTATAAATTCAAAGGAATTTGGAGTTTCGTATTTACGAAGCTTATCGTGAATGATACTATTTCATACGGAGGATAAACAGCGCAGGGAGAGATCCCGCGCGATCTAACAAAAGGAGATAAAAAATGAGAGTAGTAATACAGGACGATTATGACAAGATGTGTAAGTGGGCTGCGAATTACATCGCTGACAAGATCAACGCTCACAAAGAAGACAGACCTTTCGTGCTCGGACTTCCTACTGGTTCTTCCCCGATCGGCGTTTACAAGGAGCTGATCGCCAAGAACAAAGCAGGCGAAGTCTCTTTTGCCAATGTGGTCACATTCAACATGGACGAGTACCTTGGACTTCCTCATGAACACGACCAGAGCTACTGGTACTTCATGCATGATAACTTCTTCGACCATCTCGTAGACATGAAGGCGGAGAACATCAATATCCTTAACGGTATGACTGATGACCCTGAAGGTGAATGTGCGCGCTATGAGGAGAAGATCGCGAGCTATGGCGGTATAGATCTCTTTATGGGAGGTATCGGCGTTGACGGTCACCTCGCTTTCAATGAGCCTTTCACTTCTCTGTCATCGAGAACCGGCCTGAGAGACCTCACTACGGATACAAGGATCGTCAATTCGAGATTCTTCGGAAACGATCCTGAAGCAGTTCCGGCTCAGGCGCTTTCCGTTGGTATCGGTACAGTAACTGATTCCAAAGAAGTGCTCGTACTCATCAGCGGTCATAACAAGGCAAGAGCCATGG
This sequence comes from uncultured Eubacteriales bacterium, assembly GCA_902798745.1. Taxonomy (GTDB): domain Bacteria; phylum Bacillota; class Clostridia; order Peptostreptococcales; family Anaerovoracaceae; genus Crickella. The sequence continues at coordinate 137,443 of CADBXM010000002.1, read as the reverse complement.
CTGCAGTAGTAGAGGGCGGAGTGAGCCAGAAGTGGACATGCTCGGCTCTTCAGATGCACAATGCGGCGATCATCGCATGCGATGAAGAGGCTTGCGGTGAGCTAACAGTCGATACTTACAAGTACTTCCTCGATATCGAAAGGAGAGAGAGACTGTAATGGGTAAATATTTTGGTACAGACGGCTTCCGTGGCGAAGCTAACAAGAATCTTACATTCGACCACGCGATCAAGATCGGACGTTTTCTTGGCTGGTATTACGGTGCGAGACTCGACCGAAAAGCCAAGGTAGTTATCGGTAAGGATACAAGGCGCTCAAGCTACATGTTCGAGTACGCACTCTGCACCGGCCTTATGGCATCAGGCGCTGACGCGTATATCATGCATGTTACCACGACACCATCGGTCTCATATATCGCAAGAGTCGATGATTTTGACTGCGGTATCATGATCTCAGCTTCGCATAATCCGTATTACGACAACGGTATCAAGATCGTCAACAATCATGGCGAGAAGATGGACGAGGAGACACTTCTCAAGATCGAGCAGTATATCGATGGCGAGATGGAAGTGCCTATGGCGGAACGCGAAGATATCGGTCGCACAGTCGACTACGTTTCGGGACGTAACCGCTACATCGGATACCTTATTTCGATGAGCAAATTTGGATTCAAGGATGTCAAGGTGGGACTCGATGTGGCTAACGGAGCTGCATGGCAGATCGCGAAGGGCGTATTCGAAGCTCTCGGAGCTAAGCTCTACGTTATGAACGACAATCCGGATGGTTATAACATCAATACCAACTGCGGTTCCACTCATATCGAGCATCTGCAAAAGTTCGTTGTGGACAACGGTCTTGATGTAGGTTTCGCGTATGACGGAGACGCCGACCGCTGCCTCTGCGTGGATGAGAAGGGCAATGTGGTAACAGGTGATCACATCCTCTATATCTATGGACTGTACATGAAGGAGAGAGGCAAACTGCTCAACAACAAAGTCGTGACGACCGTAATGTCCAACTTCGGACTTTACAAAGCCCTCGATGAAGTAGGTATCGAGTATGAGCAGACCAAGGTGGGTGACAAGTACGTATATGAGAATATGGTCCAGAACGGCCACCGCATAGGCGGAGAGCAGAGCGGCCATATCATCTTCACAAAGTACGCTACAACAGGCGACGGCATCCTCACTTCTCTCAAGCTGATGGAAGCAATGCTCGCACGCAAGAAACCTATGAGTGAGCTCGCTGCTCCTGTAGTGTTCTATCCACAGGTACTCAAGAACGTAAGAGTTAAGAGCAAGGCCGACTGCATGGCAGATCCTGATGTTCTGGCGGCAGATCAGGCGGCAAAGAAGGCTCTTGGCGATAAGGGACGCACACTCCTCAGAGAATCCGGCACAGAACCTGTGATCCGAGTCATGGCTGAAGCTCCTACCGAAGAGGAATGCGAGAAATACGTCGATCAGATCATAGATGTCATCCGCAAAAAGGGACATCTCATCGAAGATTAGGGGCTGTAAGGAGAAGTTATGTATACTATCAAAGATTTATATGATTTAGACCATACACTTGCGAAAGAATATCTTTCACAGTTTACCTATCCATGGGAAGCGCTCAAAGGTATAAAGGAATTCATACTTCAACTCGGACCGACCCTCGATCCGGAAGAATATGAAGAGGTCAACGAGAATGTATGGGTCCATAAGACCGCTAAGGTGTTCCCGAGCGCATATCTCGGAGCTCCATGCATCATCGGCCCAAACACTGAGGTGAGACACTGCGCGTTCGTTAGAGGCAGTGCCCTCGTTGGAGCGGATTGTGTGGTAGGCAATTCGGTTGAACTTAAAAACGTGATTTTATTTGACCATGTGCAGACTCCTCATTATAATTACGTCGGCGATTCCATACTCGGTCATTACAGCCATATGGGCGCAGGTTCGATCACTTCCAACGTGAAGGCGGACAAGCAACTGGTAGTGGTCCATAACGGTACTGAACAAATCGAGACAGGCATCAAAAAATTCGGCGCTATGCTTGGTGACCACGTTGAGGTAGGTTGCAACGCAGTCCTTAATCCGGGTACGGTGATCGGGTGCAATTCCAATGTTTATCCTACATCCTGCGTCAGAGGAGTCATCCCTGAGAACAGCATCTGGAAAAACAACGGAGTTATAGCATCAAAAAACAAATAGGAGAAAAACATGAGTGAGAGAAAAGTTGGCACTGTTTCACGCGGCATAAGATGCCCGATATTCCGCGAGGGCGATGATCTTGCGGCAATGGTAACCGAAAGCGTACTCGAGGCGGCGAAGTCGGATGACGGTTTTGAAGTAAGAGACAGAGACATCATATGTATAACGGAGTCCGTAGTCGCGAGATGCCAGGGCAATTACGCGAGAGTTGAAGATATTGCTGAAGACGTAAAAACAAAGCTCGGCGGAGATACGATCGGTATTGTCTGGCCTATACTGTCTCGTAACCGTTTCGCCATCTGTCTGAGAGGCATGGCAATGGGCGCGAAAAAGATCGTGCTTATGCTCAGCTACCCATCTGACGAGGTTGGAAACGCGCTTCTCACCATGGATCAGATCGATGATTCCGGTGTCAACCCATACAGCGATGTCCTCTCTCTTGAAAAGTACAGAGAACTATTCGGAGAGAACAAGCATCAGTTTACCGGTGTTGATTACGTTGCTTATTACAGCGACATTATAAGGGAGGCCGGAGCCGAGGCTGAGATCGTCTTCGCCAACCACGCTGAGGAGATCCTCAATTACACAAAGAACGTTATCAATTGCGATATCCATACACGCGAGCGCACCAAGAGAAAACTCAGAGCAGCGGGCGCTACCGTATACGGAATGGATGAGATCCTGAATTCTCCTGTGAATGGCAGCGGATATAATGAAGACTACGGACTGCTAGGATCCAACAAGGCCACGGAAGGCACTGTAAAGCTCTTCCCAAGAGATGCCCAGCCGCTCGTAGATACAATACAGTCCAATATGCTGTCTGCTACAGGCAAGCACGTTGAGGTGATGATTTACGGCGACGGAGCGTTCAAGGATCCTGTAGGCAAGATCTGGGAACTCGCCGATCCTGTTGTATCCCCGTTTTACACAAACGGACTTAAGGGAACTCCTAATGAGCTCAAGCTCAAATACCTTGCTGATAACGATTTTGCGGATCTTTCAGGCGAGGATCTGAAAAAGGCTGTTTCCAAAGCCATAGCGGACAAGCCTCAGGAGAGCCTTGTAGGCAAGATGGCTTCAGAGGGAACCACACCAAGGCGTCTTACCGATCTCATCGGTTCGCTCTGCGACCTCACATCAGGCTCGGGCGACAAAGGAACTCCGGTAGTATATATCCAGGGTTACTTCGACAACTACACAACAGGCAAGTAATCTGACGACAACAAATCAATGCATAATAATACCCGCCAATTGTGGCGGGTATTTGCTTGGCTTCTTTTTAGCTTTGTCTTATTATCTCTTTTTCTTGTTCATCGTGATGTGGATCGGAAGTCCGGCCGCAGTGTATGGCTGTACGGATCCGATGATGAACGGCCTTGCATATGCGAGGTATTCATCACTTACGTATGTGCCGTCGTTGATGATCCAGTTGAGAGGGACTTTGCGCTCTACGTTGGCTACTTCGTGGACGTCGAAGAGGTCATATGTCTCAACGTAAGGCTCTCTCTGATCTACCTGAATGGTGACCATCACTCCGCTTTTTCCGTCGAAGGCAGCCTTTGCAGCCAGGAAGCCGACGTTGTAGGCCTCATCCGAGTCGATACGTGATGCCAGATGGGCAGCGCATCTCTGAAGAGATGAGAACTCTATGTATCTCGACTTGAGCCCTGTTTCCTGATTGACTACGCTTGCGAGGTAGGCGGCTGTACCGGCGAGCTGTTTGTGACCGAATGCGTCAACATGATCGTTGACGGTGCCCTGTTCGCAGATGAATTTACCGTCCTTGTCCTGAAGTCCTTCAGAAACAGCTACTACTATAGACTTCTTGTTCTTTGCGAGAACTTTGATCCTCTTGATGAAGTCCTTTGTATCGAAAGGAACCTCAGGGAGATAGATGAGATCAGGACCATTGCAGTCGATGTCTCTCGACATTGCAGCGGATGCTGTGAGCCAACCCGCGTGGCGGCCCATGATCTCAACGATGCAGATAGTCGGCTTTGATACGCCGTAGCTCTCGTTGTCTCTGATGATCTCTTTCATCGAAGTCGCAATGTACTTAGCAGCTGAGCCGTAGCCCGGACAATGGTCTGTCATAGGCAGATCGTTGTCGATGGTCTTAGGGATGCCGACGAACTTCTGCTTTTTGTTGTGCTGAAGCGCGTAGTCCGCGAGCTGCTTGATAGTATCCATTGAATCGTTTCCTCCGTTGTAAAGGAAGAATTCGATGTTCTTCTTGTCGAGTATGTCGAAGATCTTCTCGTAGATCTTTTCGTTGCCCTCGATAGGAGGCAGTTTATAACGGCATGTTCCGAGGAAGGAAGACGGTGTACGCTTGAGAAGCGAAAGATCGTGAGAGCTGGTGATATAGTCCTCTATATCTACTATATCTTCCTGAAGAAGTCCCTCGATGCCGTGGTGCATTCCGTAGATCCTTCTGATGCCTTCTTTCCATGATGCTTTGATAGCGCCTGCGAGGCTCGAATTGATGACGGCTGTCGGTCCGCCTGATTGCCCGATTACTATGTTTCCTTTCATTTTTCTTTCCTCTTTTTCTTCTTGTTTTTACTATTTTTAAAATCCTCACAATTATATTCTCGGTGATAATTACAGTCAATACTTGTAACTGGAAAATGAGGGCATATTAGTGTATCATCTTTTTGGTAACAAACTGATGAAAGGAAATATATGAATTACGCAGAATTAAGTGAATTGATTTATCCGTCGCTGCCTCATACAGCGGATGAGTACGAGGCGATGTATCCTGCCAGAGACTTACCTGAGGGAGCCATGGTGACCAGGCTCGGTCCTTCACCGACAGGCTTCATCCATCTCGGTAATCTCTACGGGGCATTCGTGGATGAGCGACTGGCTCATCAGAGCGGCGGAGTTTTTTTCCTCAGAATAGAGGATACAGATGATAAGAGATATGTGGAGAACGCGGTCGAGACTATAATTGGCTCGCTGAAGTTCTTCGGGATAAACTTTGACGAGGGCGTCACATCCGATGGAGATGTCGGAGTCTATGGCGACTACACGCAGTCACACAGAGGCGAGATATACAGGTCTTTCGCGAAAAAACTTCTGGCCGAGGGCAAAGCATATCCGTGCTTCCTTACCGAAGAAGAGATAGCATCCATTCGTGAGAAGCAGGAGGCAGAAAAAACGTCGCCGGGCATCTACGCGGGCTGGTCTAAGTACAGAGACTGGGACAAGGACGAGGCGCTTGCTGCGGAAGTGGAGCAGAAGATAAAGGACGGAGTACCTTTCGTTGTAAGACTGAAGTCGGCTGGTGTGCCTAACGCTTCTGCTGAAGAAACGAAGCGCCATACTGTTGTGGATGCTATACGCGGCGAGCTTTCCGTTCCTGACAACTTCCAGGATGTTATAATCATCAAGCAGACGGGGATACCGACATATCATTTCGCTCATGTGGTGGATGACCACCTCATGAGAACGACTCATGTTGTAAGAGGGGAAGAGTGGCTTCCATCGCTTCCTATCCACGTGGAGCTCTTTGAAGCTCTCGGATGGGATCTTCCAGTATATTGCCATACTGCCCAGCTGATGAAGATTGGCGAGGACGGCAATAAGCGCAAACTCTCAAAAAGAAAAGACCCTGAGCTTTCACTGGATTTCTATAGGAACGAAGGCTATCACCCGGCAGCGGTGAGGGAGTATCTTCTGACCATACTCAATTCAAATTATGAGGAGTGGAGGATCGAGAATCCGGAAGCAGATGCGGAAGAGTTCAAGTTCACGACAGAAAAGATGTCATCGAGCGGAGCGCTGTTCGACCTCGACAAGCTCAACGACGTCAGCAAGAACACTTTGCTGCATATAGATGCGAAGGAACTCGCTGAGTGGCTCAAAGCATGGTCTGATGAATTCGCTCCTGAATATGCCTATGTATTCAAGGACATGGACTATCTGGCAAAGATCCTCGATCTCGGCCGTCATGACGCAAGGCCTAGAGCAGACCTCGTGTATGCGAGACAAATAATGGACTTCATCAGCTATTTCTTCGATGAATCATTTAAGATCGAAGATGAGTATCCTGCAGAAGTCGCGGGCGATGCGTGTGAGATACTCAGAAAATATCTCGATTCATACGATCATTCTGATGACAACGGTCAATGGTTTGATAAAATAAGAGAAATAGCGACAGAACTTGGCTACGCGGCCAAGCCAAAAGACTATAAAAAGAACCCTGATGACTATAAAGGTCATGTGGGGCATGTGAGCACGGTGATAAGAATAGCCCTGATGGGCCGCGCTCAGTCGCCGGATGTATGGGCGATACAGCAGATAATGGGTGAGGAGGCGGTAAGAAGCCGCCTCGAGGAAGCGATCAACAAATAAGGAGAGTGAATAATGGAACCTATTCTGGTAATCATGGCTGCAGGAATGGGCAGCAGGTATGGCGGAAACAAACAGCTCGATCAGATCACAGCTGAGGGCGATATCATCATGGATTTCAGCCTTTATGACGCGTATCAGGCGGGCTTTAGAAGAGTGTGCTTCATCATCAAGCACGACTTTGAGGAAGTGTTCAAAGAACATATAGAAAACGGCGCCGGCAAAAAGTATGAAGTGTACTACGCGTTCCAGGAGGGAACAGACCTTCCTGAGGGATATACATTCCCTGAAGGACGCACCAAGCCTTGGGGCACAGGCCAGGCAGTACTTGCCGCGAGAGATATCATCGATGCTCCTTTCGCAGTCATCAACGCAGACGACTATTACGGCAAGGAAGGCTTCGGCAAGATCTATGAGTTCCTGACAACAAAGGCTGACGCCTCCCACAACTGCATGGTAGGCTTTGAGGTAGAGAAGACTCTATCCGAGAATGGAACAGTGTCGAGAGGTATCTGCAAGCAGGAGAATGGCTTCCTCACAGACGTAGTTGAGCATCTCAAGCTTCAGAAAGAAGCTGATGGCACAGTTACAGACACTTACGATGACGGCAGCAAGGAAGTAATTCCTGCTGACTCTCCTGTATCGATGAACCTTTGGGGATTCGGCAGGGAGTACATGGATGTTCTTAAGAAGGGCTTTGAAAAGGCTCTCGACAAGATCATGGTCGAAAACCCGATGAAGGGCGAGTACTACATCCAGACTCCTGTCAACGATCAGATCGCAGACGGAAGCGCGACGTTCGAGGTGCTGACTTCTTCGGACAAGTGGTTTGGCGTAACATACAAAGAGGATAAGCCTGAAGTGGTGGCGAAGTTCGCTGCTCTCAAAGATGAAGGCGCGTATCCACGTAATCTTTGGGACTGATTCCTGAGTAAAAAAGAAAAGGGCTTCGGCCCTTTTCCTATTTTTTTGACATTTCCATTGAACGCTTTACAGCGGCCTCTGCGCCGCTTTTTACTATGTCTTCAAAGCCGGCTTCTCTTAAGCTGGTGACGGCTTCTATCGTGGTGCCGCCCGGTGTGCAGACTCTGTCGCATAGCACTGACGGCGGATCATCGGATGCCATCACCATGCGGGCAGCTCCCATTACGGCCTGCGCCGCGAACTGCCTGCTCATTTCAGGATCCAGGCCGCTTTCAATGCCGGCCTGTATAAGGGCATCTATGTACATGTAAGTATATGCAGGGCTGCTTCCGCTTACACCGATCACGGCGGATATGAGGTCTTCGCTTACTTCGCCTGTGATGCCGCCTGATTCAAAGACTTTTTTGACTGTATCGAAGTCTTCGTCGTTTACATTGGAATTTCTTACCATAGCGGTCACGCCGAGTCCGTGCATTATTGGGGTATTAGGCATGACTCGTATCACTTTGGCGTCAGGTCCCAGATATGATTCCAGAGTCTCTATAGTAATGCCTGCCGCGATCGAAACGAGGATCTTGTCCTTCGTGAAAAACGACGCTACCTCGGGCATAACTTCCGCGAAGTTGCGAGGCTCAACACAAACGAACAATATATCCGAAGACTTGGTGATATCTTCGATTCCATTGGCTATCGAGATGTCGCAAGACTCAGCGAGCGATTCCGCCTTGGCCCTTGTCCTGTTGTATGCCAGAATCTCCGCACCGTCTTTTTCGGATACTGTGCTGTATGCTCTTATTATGGCCGAGCCCATATTGCCCGTTCCGATAAATCCTATCTTCATTTGACTACCGCCTGCTTTCCGTAAAAAATGGTGCCTTTCTCTTCGCCCGACATCGCTTTGAGGAGTATGTCCTTTTTCTTGCCGTGAAGGAGTATGGCCGGTATGGAGTATTCGCCTACCATATTTGCGGCCGTGATCTTGGTCGCTATCCCGCCTGTACCAAAACTGCTTGTACCCTTTATCTCGATATTGTCCATCAGCTTTTCGCTGTCAAATACTTCTTCGATCATAGTGGCATCGCTGTGAGCGCCCGGGTCTTTGGTGAAGATCCCTTCGATATTGCTCAGCATAACGAGAGCGTCCGCGTCCCAAAGCGTCGCGACCAGAGCCGAGAGGGTGTCGTTGTCACCGATCTTGATCTCGTCCACGGCGACGGTGTCGTTTTCGTTGATTATAGGGATCACGTTCTCGTCCTCGAGGGTATGGATCGTGTTCCTTATATGGAGAGTGCGGTCGGGGTTCGAAAAGTCCTCGTTAGTCAGGAGGATCTGTGCCACATGCACGCCGTATTTTTCAAAACACTGCTTGTAGGCCATCATCAATTCGACCTGGCCGATGGCGCATAACGCCTGGCGGTAATTGACATCTTTTCGGCGAGCCCATTTTTCTATAGTGGCCGCGCCACAAGCGCCGGCGCCCGAACTGACAATGATGATCTTCTTGTTGTCTTCTATCAGTTTCATGAGTTGATCGACAATGTTTCCTATGCTTTCGATGTTGACATAACCATCATCGTCGGAAAGCACATTGCTGCCGATCTTGACTACGACTTTTTTGCTGTTGTTCAGTACATCTCCGATAGCGCTCATATGATTCCTTTCAGCTATTACCGCGCAATGTATGATCCGTAAAAATACAAAGAACATTATACCATGATTTGTGTTAGTATCATATATTATGAAGTCGGTTACAAATCTTGGAATTGTGTGAGCCAGAAAGGTGAAAAAATGGACTACAGGGAAGCAGCACGTGAGATGAAGGCAGAGAGCTTCAGAATGGCATCGCTGCCGGCAGAGGTAAGAAACGGCGCTCTCTTCGCTATTGGAGAAGCTTTGAAAGAAAATAAAGAAGCTGTCTTTGCCGCAAATAAAAAAGACAGAGAGAACGGAGAAGGTCTTCCGGCTCCTATTTTGGGGAGGTTGACTTTTGACGACCACAAGCTTGCTGACTGTGTGAAGGGGATCAACGATCTTATATCGATGCCTGATCCTCTGTTCCGTAAGCAGATGGTGCGTGAGCTTGATGATGGGCTGAAGCTTGTAAGGAGCAGCTGTCCTATAGGCGTGATCGGGGTCATATTTGAATCCCGCCCTGACGCTCTGGTCCAGATATCCGCGCTATGCATCAAGAGTGGAAATTGTGTGATCCTTAAAGGCGGAAGCGAGGCCAAGGAAAGTAACAAAAAGCTCTTTGATGTGATCTATAAGGCGGGTGTCGAAGCAGGCCTCCCGGAGAACTTCGCGATGCTTGTCGAGAGCCGCGAAGGCGTGGGCGAGCTTCTTTCATGTCACGACTCGATAGACCTGATCATACCGAGAGGGTCCAACGAATTCGTTCAGTACATCATGTCCAACACCAAGATCCCTGTAATGGGGCACGCCGACGGAATATGCACTATCTATGTGGACAAAGACGCAGACCTCGGCAAGGCAGCAAAGATAATCGCCGACGCAAAAGAGCAATATGTATCGGCATGCAACGCTACAGAGGTGGTGTTGGTACATAAAGACATTGATAAGGACGCTCTGGTCGCGGCATTTAAAGAAGCGGCAAAACACGAGATAGCCGTTCATCAGGATGGCGAGTACAAAGAGTACCTGAATTACGAGTTGACTCTTCGCGCTGTCGACGGCGTTGACGAGGCGATAGCGCTTATCAACAGGAATGGATCACATCATACTGACGCTATAATTACCGAAAATATGGAAACAGCCGAACGCTTCCTGGATTACGTGGATTCGGCGGGAGTGTATTATAACTGTTCGACAAGGTTTGCCGATGGTTACCGCTACGGATTCGGAGCCGAGGTAGGTATCAGCACCGGAAAGATCCACGCCAGAGGCCCGGTGGGGCTCGAGGGACTGCTCACATATAAATACAAGCTCTATGGAAACGGCCATATCGTAGGCGACTACGCAAGCGGCAAAAAGAGCTTTCATTTTAAAGACCTCGGGTAGACCTAATAATGGGATTCAAAAAGTACGACAATCACATTAAAGGAATACTATGCATATTATCCGCGGCATTCTTCTTCTCGCTGATGACCGTGCTGGTGAGGCTGTCGGGAGACCTCCCCGCCATTGAGAAATCGTTCTTCCGGAATCTGGTCGCGATGATCTACGCGGCTGTCATATTGTCGCGCACTCCTGAGAAGTTTCACATAAAGGAAGGGAATCTCAAAGACCTCATTTTGAGATCGGTATTCGGCACCGTAGGCATTATCGCTAATTTCTGGGCGATAGACCATATCGGTCTGGCGGACTCCAACGTGCTGAACAAGATGTCACCGTTCTTTGCGATCATTATGTCGACGTTCATACTTAAGGAAAGAGCGACGCGGCGTGAGTGGATGCTGGTATTCTTCGCCTTTGTGGGAGCGATGCTTGTTATCAAACCTACTTCCGGTATAGCGAGTCTGCCTGCTTTTGTGGGACTTCTCTCCGGGTTCGGAGCGGGCACGGCGTACACATATGTTAGAAAGCTCAGCAGACAAGGTGAAAGAGGACCGATGATAATATTCTTTTTCTCGGCTTTTTCGTGTCTGATCGCGGTGCCGTTTATGATATTCGACTATAAGCCGATGACCTGGACACAGTTTCTGCTTCTTATTCTGACCGGCACTGCCGCGATGGGAGGCCAATTAAGCATCACGGCTGCCTACACTTATTCACCTGCCAAGGATATATCCGTTTTTGACTACACGCAGGTAGTATTCGCGTCGATCTGGGGCCTTGTGCTGTTCGGAGAGATCCCCGACAGCGTCAGCGTTTGCGGATATGTGATCATCATAGCGATGGCAGTTCTCAGATGGCTCCATACAAAACAGAAATATGGTTCCTGAAGCAGACAGTTTCAGGTCAGATGTGTTAAAATATAATGTAATGGTTTTTAAGATTTTACTGATAATATTAATAGCTTTGCCTGTGGTCGCGCTCGCGACATTTCTGTACTTTCAGGTCGTCGAGTATGTAAAGGCGAAGAACCGTGCTGAAAAGGAAGCGAGGCGCAGATGAAAGGGCTTTTCATCACTCTCGAAGGCGGAGACGGTGCAGGCAAATCCACACAGATAAGCAACATTGAAAGCTTCTTTAGAGAAAGAGGCTTTGTTGTGGTACATACGAGAGAGCCGGGAGGGACTCCGATCGGCGAAAAACTAAGGGACATCCTGCTCGACAGGAACAACGGTGAAATGGATCCTGTGGCTGAGATGCTCATTTACGCTGCGTCAAGAGCGCAGCACGTGGCGGAAGTCATACGTCCCGCTGTAAACGAGGGCAAGGTGGTCATCTGTGACAGGTTCACGGATTCGTCCATAGCGTATCAGGGATACGGACGAGGTCTTGGAGATGTGGTCTCCGAAGTAAATGCAAGTGCGACAGGAGGTCTTGAACCAGACATCACTTTCTGGCTTGACATTGACCCTGAGGCAGGCAGAGAGAGAGCGAAGCAGACCGGCGAGCCTGACAGATTGGAACTTGAGAAGATAGACTTTCACTACAGACTTTATGAAGGCTATAAAGCGCTTGCGCTTGCATATCCTGAAAGGATCAAAAGAATAGATGCCACAAGAACTCCCGATGAAATGAAAGGTGAGATCTTCGCGCATCTGGAGAAGCTTTGCGCAAAAGAATAAAGGTATGAGAGACATTAAAGAGCTTGTCGACAATCTCAGAAGCGGTGAAAGCGCTGCCCACGCTTATATACTCGAAGGCAGAAGCAGGGAGGCCAGGGGCAGATTTATAGACGAACTGGTATCGGGCCTTGGCTGCAGCAGTCTCGATACGGTCCGCATGGAGATGAGCGGCAAAACATCGTATAAGACGGATGACGCTTCGGCTTTCAGTGAGAGACTTACTATGGGAGCCTATGGGAGCTTTCTGGCCGGCATCATAGAGGACGCTGACAGTCTGTCTGAGATAGTACAGAACAAACTTCTGAAGACTATCGAGGAACCGCACTCATCTGTGGTGCTGCTGATCGGTACGTCAAACCCGGATCATCTTCTCAGCACTGTCAGGTCGAGGTGCATGGCGATCAGGATATCCGATTATGGGTTTGAGGGAGAAGACGCGGAAGAAGCTGCGCATTCGGAGGAGATAAGAGAAGCCGCAGCTCTGATGACAGACGACTCACACTTTTATGAGTTCAGAGAAGCCGCCAATAAATGCGTAAAGAGTAAGGCAGACGCGCTCTTTCTTGTGGACGCGCTCGAGGATGTTTTAAGAGAAGGCATGATGATTTCCGGCGATCCGGCGGCGTATGCGGAAAGGATCGAGCTTGCCGAGAAGGTGAGAGCGGACATAGAGAGAGACATGGATAAAAACAAAGCTCTGAAGAGACTCTTTCTGGAGATGAAAGGGTAAGGAGGATCAACATATATGGTAGAGATCGTAGGCGTCGGATTCATGAAATCCGGCAAAACATACTATTTTGACCCGGCAGGGATACAGTTTGAGATGGGGGATATGGTCATCGCCCGGACCGCTCGCGGCCCGGAGCTCGGACACGTCCTCATAGCGAACAAAGAGATAGACGAGTCCGAGCTCGTCGCCGAGCTCAAGCCTGTCGAGAGGAAGGCGACAGACGATGACCTTAAAAAGTACAAGGAAAACCTCGCTAAAAGAGAAGAGGCTATGAAGGTCTGTGCCGAAAAGATCAGAAAACATGGACTCGAAATGAAACTCATTGATGCGGAGTTCATGATAGACGGCTCAAAGATAGTGTTCTATTTCTCCGCTGATGGCAGAGTTGACTTCAGAGAACTCGCGAAGGATCTTGCGGGCTACTTCAGGAACAGGATAGAGCTTCGCCAGATTGGAGTAAGAGATGAGGCCAAGATGCTCGGAGGCATCGGTATATGCGGTAGACCTCTCTGCTGCAGCAAATGGCTTCACGACTTCCATCCGGTCTCGATCAAGATGGCCAAACAGCAGAATCTTTCACTCAATCCTACAAAGATCTCCGGTACATGCGGAAGACTGATGTGCTGTCTCAACTTTGAGGACAAGACATATAAAGAACTACGAAAGGGCATGCCGAGAGATAACGAGAGAGTCCAGACTCCGGGTGGCCTTGCTAAAGTGGTCAACGTCGACTACTTCAACGGAAAGATCAATACCAGAGCTATCGATAAGGATCCTGAAACGGGCGAGGAAATATTCGCTCAGGAGATAATCCCTTATACGAAAGAAGAGATACGCAGAATAGGGAAGAACGCCAAGAAGAATCAGGACCCTGATTCATTGGATCAGACAGAGCTCAACGAGGACATACTCTCGGGAGATATCGAGGAGATCCAGGAGCTTGAAAAGCTGATGAGAGAGTTCTGATACAACGTGATCGCTGCTCCGCGTCCTTGAACACAAGGGCGCTTAACAGTATAATAATATCAACTAAGAAGGCCGCATTATTTCACGCGGACAAAGTGTAAGAAAAGGAGATTTCATATGATTTCAGTAAGCGTTAAAGGTGTACTGATCGGAGTCCTTCTGATCGCACTCATAGTGCTGGTAGTATTCCTGATCGTACTGGTCTCAAATCTGACTGACACGATCAAGAAAGCCAATGCACTCATCGATGGCGGCACGGCTGCAGCCGGAAGCGCCAAGGCGAAGGTCGAGAACGTATCTGCTACCGTAAAAGAAGGAGCGGCCAAGGTAACGGAGATCGCTTCCGGAGGAGTAAGCGCAGTATCAGGACTTGTCGGAAAAGTGATCAAGTAAGCGGATAAGGAGATTAATCATGACAATAAATCAGGTATTAGGGTTCTGCCTTGTCGCTGTGCTGATCGGCTTTCTGGTAGTACTGGCGCTGATGGCGGTGCAGGCGATAGACCTGCTCAAAAAGACTAAGGTGCTCGTAGGCGTTAGCAAAGACGCGGTAGAGGAAGTCAAAGGAAAAGCAGACGCGCTCACTGACGGAGCGATGACGGCAGTCAATGGCGTGATAGCGGACTCGTCTATAGGGATCAAAGCTGTAGCAGCTGCGGGAGCCGGACTCACCGCGCTCAATCTCGGTACAGGTGTGGTAAAGTCTCTTCTCAGGACAGTCGGACTGCTTCCGGCTAAGTCCACAAGAAAAGAGAGAAAAAAAGCCGAAAAGGAAATCAAGCTCTCGAAAAAGACCATCAAGGAAATGAACAAGAGAGCCAAGGCCGAAAGAAAGGCTTATGCCAAAGCCGAGAAGGAAAGCAAAAAGCGTCACGAGAAAGAGCTTGCGAACGCCAAAAGAGAAGCTAAGATCGCCAAAGCCGAGCAAAAGATAGCGGCCAAGGTAGAAGCAAAAGAAAACAAAGCAGCAGCAAAAGCCGCAGCCCTGGCAGCCGCAGCAGAGGCCAAAGCTCTCAAGGCTGAAAAGAAAGCAGCTGCAAAGGCAGCAAAAGTTGAAAAGGCCATACAGGCTAAAGCAGCCAAAGTAGAAAAGGCAGCAGCGATCGAGGCAGTCAAGGCCGAGAAAGCAGCCATAGCTCTCGCCCAGAAGGTAGAGAAAAAAGCAAAGAAAGCTGAAAAGGTCGCGTTGGCGGCAGCCGTAATAGCTGAGAAGAAAGCTGCAAAGAAAGAGGCTTCCAAGGAAAAGAAGCTTGTAAAGAAGGCTGCAAAGAAAGCCAAAAGAGCAGATAAAAAGCAGGCAAAAAAACTCAGCGCGCAAAACAAAAAGACGGCAGCGAAAGCCAAGAAAACCGCCAAAAGAGTTGCCGCAAAGACAGCTAAAAAGGCAGCAAAAAAGAACGAAAAAAACAAATAATTAAAATTGGAGTGTCAAATTAATGGCAAAAATCCTTGTTAACAACAGCGGCCCTCTCCACGGAGAGGTGTGGATAAGCGGCGCCAAGAATTCTGTGCTGCCGCTTCTCGCCGCAACAATACTTACAGATGACAGCTGCGTGATCGAGGGCGTTCCCGATCTCGCAGATGTTACTGTTATGAAGCAAATGCTTGAAAACTACGGAGCGTGTGTAGATGACAGCGAGGAAAGCGTCATCAAAATCAAGACCCCGGAGGTTGTTTCCTGTGAAGGCATAAGAGAGCTCGTTCAGGAAATGAGAGCGTCTCTTTTTACAATGGGGCCTATGCTCGCCAGATATGGCAAGGTCATTATGCCGATGCCGGGCGGATGCACAATAGGAAAGCGCCCTATAGATCTACATCTCAAGGGTTTCAGAGCACTTGGGGCGAAAGTGGACATTGATGAAGAGAATGAAGTCGTTACGGTGACTGCCGGGAAAGACGGATTAGTCGGAGACGCCATCTATCTGGATTTTCCGAGCGTCGGAGCGACTGAAAATATACTGATGGCGGCTACTCTCGCAAAGGGCACTACCATCATTGAAAACGCCGCGAAAGAGCCTGAGATAATCGATCTCGCCAACCTTCTCAACAAGATGGGAGCGAGGATCAAGAGCGCCGGCACTGATATGATCAGGATCGAGGGTGTAGAGAAGCTCTCGGGATGTATCCATGAAGCTATTCCGGACAGGATCGAGACCGGAACGTTCATGCTTGCTGCAGCTATCACCCGCGGCGACGTATTGATCAAGAACGCGTTACCGGGCCACGTGAGGCCTATCATTGCTAAGCTAAGAGAGTGCAACGTAGGCGTGGATGTTACGCCTGAAGGTATATATGTTGATGCACGTGACAGAGAGATCAATTCAACAGATATAAAAACTCTGCCTTATCCGGGCTTTCCTACCGATATCCAGTCTCCGTTCATGGCGTTCCTCACCACTGTAAACGGCAAGAGCGTCGTGAGAGAGACGGTCTTTGAGAACAGATTCATGCACGTGGTAGAGCTGAACCGTATGGGAGCGGATATTGTTACAGAGAACAGAGAAGCCCGTGTGCCGGGAGGCAAAAAGCTCAAAGGCGCCAAGGTAAGAGCTACCGACCTCAGAGCCGGAGCGGCTATGGTTCTGGCGGGGCTTGCCGCGAGCGGTACGACTGAAGTGAGCGAGATATATCACATCGAGCGCGGCTACGAGAATTTCGTAGGCAAGTTCAAGGCTCTCGGAGCCGATATCATGAAGATAGATAATGACTGAAAAACAGGAGGTCACAATGCCTGATATTCAATTCCTGAGACTGCTTGCGGAGAAATACCCAAATAGAAGAGCGGTAAGAACAGAGGTAATCAACTTAAGAGCGATACTCGCCCTCCCAAAAGCTACGGAATTCTTTCTGAGCGACATCCACGGAGAATACGATGCATTCAGCCATTTCGTACGCAGCGGTTCCGGTATGATCCGGATGAGGATAGATGAAGTGTTCGGTGATCTTCTTACAGAGGCCGAAAGAGATGATCTTGCAGCACTGATCTACAATCCTGAGGCGGAGATGGCAAGGAGAGAAAAATCCGAGCCGGATTTTGACGCGTGGGCCAAGATCGCTATTAGGAGACTTGTCGCAGTGTGCCGCGTCGTATCCAACAAATTCACAAGATCAAAAGTGAAGAAGCGCATACCTGATCACTACGCTTACATCATGGATGAGCTTCTCTTCATGGATGATGTTCCTGACAGACACAAATACTATGATGAGATCATCGAATCCATCATAGAATATGATGCCGCCAGAGATTTTATAGAAGATCTGAGCGAGACCATAAGCAATATGATGGTCGACAAACTGCATATAATCGGAGATATTTTCGACAGAGGAGCCAAGTCGCATCTTATCATGGATTATCTGATGTCCAACCGAGGTGTGGACATACAGTGGGGCAATCATGACGTTCTCTGGATGGGAGCCGCATGCGGCAACCGCTCATGCATAGCGACCATGATCCGTATCAATGTGAGATACAACAACTTCGATATGCTCGAGGTCGGATACGGGATCAATCTGAGACCGCTTGCGTCGCTCGCGGCTGAGATCTATGCCGATGATCCGTGCGAGTTCTTCAAACCAAATGTTCTTGAGACCAACAAATATGACCCGATCCCGCCGGAACTCGCTGCTAAGATGCACAAAATGATATCCATTATACAGTTCAAGGTCGAGGGTCAGGAAATAAAGAAGCATCCGGAATATCATCTGGATCATAGGAATCTCCTTGAAGCGATAGACTTCAAGAAAGGTACTGTGACTGTTGACGGAGTCGAGTGGCCGATGAGAGACATGAATCTTCCAACTGTGGACCCTAAGGATCCTTACAAGCTGACGGAAGAGGAAGAAGAAGTAATGGTTGCGCTCGAGTCCTCAATACTGAACTCCGAGAAGCTACAGACCCACCTTGACTATCTGTTCAGCCACGGCGCGCTCTTTAAGGCAGCCAATGGGAATCTGTTCTATCATGGCTGCATACTCTTCAACGAAGACGGTTCCTTGAAGGACGTGGAGTTCGAGGGAAGGAAGTACAAAGGCTGCGCATATATGCAGATGCTCGACGAGAGGATCAGAGCCGCACACTTCAATCCACCTGAAGGTCAGACTCAGGCCGAAGCAGCATCCATAATGTGGTATCTGTGGCTCGCCGCGGATTCACCGTTGTTCGGAAAAGACAAGATGACTACGTTTGAGCGCTACTTCATTGCAGATAAGTCGACTCACAAGGAACATACGGTCCCTTACTATAAACTGATCGAAAAGGAAGAGACTGCGGACATCATACTTGAGGACTTCGGTCTTAATCCGAAGATAGGCAAGATACTGAATGGTCATGTACCGGTCAAGATCAAGGACGGAGAGACACCTATAAAGGCGGGCGGTAAGCTGTTCATAATCGACGGAGGCATTTCCAAGGCATATCAAAAGACGACGGGTATCGCGGGTTATACTGCTATACTTACATCAAAGCACATGTACCTTGCGGAGCATAAACCATATGAGCCGCTTCGCGAAGACGGCACTCAGGTATTCCACAGACCTGTAATGCACCTTGTAGATACTGTGCCTGAACGTCTCCTTGTAAGAGAGACTGATAACGGCGATGAGATCCGCCAGCAGATCGAGAATCTCGAGGCTCTGTATCATGAATACAAGAGCGGTGGGATCAAGGAGTTCAATTAGCAAGGAGGGCAAAAAGCATGAGCGTTATTGAAAGAATAATGGGCGGCGTGCTGCTTGCAGTCTGCATATGGTACATACTGCTCCTTTACAAGAACAACAGACACAAACTTTAAAGTAAAAGGTGATGATCAATGCAAATGAATAATCAGCTGATGGCTCTTGCCATCATACCCGGACTCCTACTTATCATTTATGTATACGGGAAAGACAAGGTAGAAAAGGAGCCTATCGGTCTTATTATCAAAATAATAATCTGTGGCATATTATCATGCTTCGCCGCGGGATTCCTTGAGGAAGCTGAGAGTCAGGTGCTTCCGAGCTATCCGGAAGGTAGCGTTGAATACGCGGTCCAGACATCGTTCCTTATGGCTGCGCTCGTAGAAGAGACGGTCAAGTATATTGCGATGAGGATACCTACCTGGAGGCATCCGGCATTCAACTACAGATTTGACGGCATAGTATATGGAATGTCTTCCGCTATCGGCTTTGCGGTATATGAAAATATCATGTATGTTGCTATGTATGGATTCGAGACAGGAATCGTAAGAGCATTTACTGCCGTGCCGCTCCATGCTTTCTGCGGAGCGTTCATGGGTGCGTTCTATTCATATTCCAAGAAGGCTTCCATAATGGGTAAGTCGCCACTGCCTTACACGATTTTGGCGTTGCTGGTGCCTATGCTTATTCACGGCACATATGACACTTTTGCTTTCCTCGGAGAAAGAGGCACTTTCCCGCTCCTGGTATTGGTGGTACTGCTCTACATCGCAGCTATAACCATGATCCGCAAGATGTCAAAGGCCGACTACAGGGCGGGATTTTATCCAAGAGCACGCAACATCAATATAGATGTTAATATCTAGATATAACGAAAGGTTAATTATCGGGGATGATAAATAATAAAGAAGAATTCAGTAGACGCTATTCAGAATTAGCGGATTCAATGTTCGGAATAGATACCGGACGCTTGAGTAACAGAGACAGGTACGCGGTACTCGCGGAACTGATCAAGGCTGAGGCAAAAGAGAGGGCCGCAGAGAAAAAGAAATCAGACAAAAACGACAAGAAGGTCTATTATTTTTCGATGGAGTTTTTGATCGGAAAGCTGATGGAAAACTATCTCATCAATCTTGGGATCAGAGACTTCGCCGAAGAGACTTTAAAAGAATATGGTGCGGATATAGATGATATATTGGCATTTGAACCTGACCCGGGTCTTGGAAACGGCGGCCTCGGAAGACTGGCAGCCTGTTTCCTTGATTCAATGGCTGCACTAGGCATCAACGGAGACGGCATGGGGCTTCGCTATAAATTCGGCCTCTTCAAGCAAAAGATAGAAAACGGCTATCAGTTTGAGGAGCCTGATGCATGGCTCGATGACGGCTACGTCTGGGAAAAAGCAAAACCATACGATTCAGTGATAGTGAGATTCGGCGGCAGAGTAGACAGGTCACTCAAAAATGGCAAGACCGAGTATAGCCATGTCGACTATACGACCATCAGGGCCGTTCCATATGACGTACCTGTTGTCGGATATAACGCGAATGCAGTAAACACACTGCGTCTTTGGGACGCTCAGCCTGTTCATGACACCATAGACATGGCAGCGTTCAACAGCGGAGATTACTCAAGAGCGATGGCGGAGAAAAGTGAGATAGAGGCCATCACCAGCATTCTCTACCCGGATGATACAAACGGTATCGGAAAGCAGCTCAGGCTTCGTCAGGAGTACTTCCTCGTCGCTGCCGGAATAGGCAAGATAATAAGAGACTATAAGTCGAAGTATGGAGATGATGAGTGGGATAAACTCCCTGAAAGGGTTCAGATCCACATCAACGATACACATCCAACCATGTGTATCCCCGAACTTATGAGAGTTCTGATGGATGAAGAAGAGCTTGAGTGGGAGGACGCCTGGGAGATCACAAAGAAGACAGTGTCGTTCACCAATCACACGGTACTTCCTGAAGCTCTGGAAAAATGGAGTATCCCGCATTTCCAGCAGATGCTTCCTCGCATCTACATGATAATCGAAGAGATCAACCGCCGCTGGCAAGCGTATCTGCCTAAAGGCTCAGGAGATTGGCAGCTGATCTCACGTGAGACATCGCCACTTTGGGACGATCAGGTCAAGATGGCCAATCTTTCAGTCATCGGAAGCCACTCCGTCAATGGAGTATCGGCGCTCCACAGCGATATCCTCACAAAAACAGTATTCAGACAGTTTTACGAGCTAACGCCGTCGAAGTTCAACAACAAGACCAACGGCATAAGCCAGAGACGCTTTATGATGCAGGCAAATCCGGGGCTCTCAAAGCTTATCGATGAGTCGATCGGAACAGGCTGGCATACAGATTTCAACGAAATCAAAAGACTCGAAGCGTATTACCATGACAGCGCGTTCCTCGATAAACTCGCGTCGGTAAAGAGAGATAACAAGCTGAGACTTGCCAAGTACATTAGCGATCGCATGGAGATCGATGTCGATCCTGACTCTGTGTTCGACGTACAGGTAAAGAGGATACATGCTTATAAGCGCCAGCTCCTTAACGGATTCAAGATCCTCGACCTTTATAACAGGCTTAAAGAGGATCCGGATCTTCCTGTGAAAAACCATACATTCGTGTTTGCCGGCAAGGCTGCACAGGGATATGCTTTTGCTAAGGAAGTGATCAAGTTCATCAACAGCCTGGCAGATATGGTCAATGCCGATCCTGATGTCAACGAGAGGATCAAGGTGGTATTCATAGAAAACTTCTGCGTATCCAACGCTCAGCTCATCTATCCTGCAGCTGATGTATCCGAACAGATATCGACGGCCGGTAAAGAAGCGAGCGGCACAGGCAATATGAAATTCATGATGAACGGTGCCGTCACACTCGGCACAATGGACGGAGCCAATGTGGAGATCAGTCAGCTCGCGGGAACTGACAATATATGCATATTCGGCTATTCTTCAGACGAAGTGGAGAGCTTTAACCGCAATGGAGGCTATTCCTCTCAGGTATGTATAGAAAACGATGAAAGGCTGAAAAAAATCACAAACCAGCTTATCGATGGTACATTCAGTCGTTCGGGCAGCAGTTTCTGGGGCATTCATGATGCTCTTACAAAAAACAACGATGAGTACTTCGTACTGGGAGATTTCGACTCATATGTGAAAGCATGGGAAAATATGGGCAGCATCTACGGCGACAAAGAGCGCTGGCAGAGAATGTCCCTGGCAAATATCGCAAATTCGGCATTCTTCTCAAGCGACAGAACTATCGCGGAGTATGCTGAGGACATTTGGGGGATGTCATTCTAGAGTTTTACGATCAATAGGAGGGCCAAGAATAAATGAAAAAGAAAAAATGCATTGCAATGCTCCTTGCCGGAGGGCAGGGAAGCAGACTGGGCAGACTGACGACCAATATCGCCAAGCCTGCGGTTTCGTTCGGCGGGAAATATCGTATCGTGGATTTCGGCCTCTCCAATTGCGCGAATTCCGGCATCGATACAGTCGGCATACTGGTCCAGTATAAACCTCTTGTGCTGAACAAATATGTGGGCACAGGCGAGTCCTGGGACCTCGCGGTAGAGGACGGCGGAGTACACATCCTGCCTCCATACGCAGGCGAAAAGGGCGGTGAATGGTATGAAGGTACAGCCGATGCCATTTATCACAACATCGATTTTATCGATATGTACGACCCTGAGAATGTACTCATTCTCTCCGGCGACCACATCTATAAGATGGACTACAATCTCATGCTTCAGGAACATCTGAAGAAGAACGCCGATCTTACTGTATCGGTAATTGAAGTCCCTTGGGAAGAGGCGAGCAGATTCGGTATCATGTCGACAGACGATAAGGACAGGATCACCAAATTCAGCGAAAAGCCTAAAAAACCTGACAGCAATCTCGCTTCCATGGGCATCTACATCTTCAAGTGGAAGGCTCTGCGCAAGGCTCTTCTCGAAGACCACGACGCCGAGAATACAAGCCACGATTTCGGTAAAGATCTGATCCCAAAGATGCTCGCTGAGAAGAAAAAGCTCTTTGTTTACAGGTTCGAAGGATACTGGAGGGATGTCGGAACAGTAAAGAGCTATTACGACAGCCAGATGGATCTCATGGACAATGTTGAGAATATCAACGTTTTCAGCGGTGACATGAAAGTGCTTTCCAACTCCAATATGTATCCGCCGCAGTTCATCGGTCCTGACGCAAATGTAAAGGATTCTCTGATATGCAACGGCTGCACGGTATACGGAAGCGTAAAGCATTCCATAGTCGGATCAGGCGCCGTTATCGGCAAGGGCGCTGTGGTCGAAGACTCAATAGTGCTGCCAAACGCTATCGTCGGACGCAACTGCGTGATCAAAAATACCATAGTCAATGAAGGCGCGGTCACGGAGGACAATCTCACGATCGGCGGTGCCGATGAAGAGATAAGCGTATACGGAAGAGCAAAGCTCTCGATCTAGAAAGGAGGAAGTGACATGAAGACTATAGGATTGATTTCCGCCAATTACATCAGCAAAATGTTCGGCGAGCTCCTGGACAACAGGTCGCTGGCTTCGCTTCCTTACGGGGGCAGGTACAGACTCATCGATTTCGCGCTTTCCAATATGGCAAATTCCGGCATCACCACGGTAGGAGTTATCTCACCGTATGATTCCGGTTCGCTGATCGACCACATCGGAGTAGGAGCTCCTTGGGGGCTTGACCGCAAAAACGGAGGTCTGTTCGTTATGCCGGGTTCCGCATATGGACTACAGTCGGCAGGCAGCAGATTCCTGCTGAGAGATATCCTCAAAAACAGGATTTTCATTGACCGTGATGATGCTGACTACGTTATCATGGAAGGTTCGACCGATGTGTGGAACATCGATTTCAGACCGCTTATCGAACAGCATTCAAAATCGGACAATCCGGTTACTATGGTCTACAAGAAGGTCCCTAGAGGAGAAGACTACTCGGGATACTTCCTGGATATTGATGAGAACGGCATGGTCAAAGATATCACGAGTGAGGGTCATGCATGGTCAAATTACTTTGCAGACTGCTTCATTATCGACAGAGAGTATCTGAGTGAGTTTATCGACTCGTTTGAAACTCTCGAATACATGGACATGGTACAGATCATCAAGAACAATCCGGGAGCCATTGATATCGACACGTATGAATTCAAGGGTTACCTCGGGAAAATCAAGAACCCAACGGATTTCCTCAAGGTCAGCCAGGCTATGACTGACTATGATTTTCGTAATGAGATATTCTGCAACCCTGAAAGACCTATCTACACAAAGGCCCAGGACGAAGCTCCTGTATTCCATCTTCCTGACGCAGATGTCCGCAATTCTGTCGTTTCGGCAGGCTGCACGATCGAAGGCAGAGTGGAGAACAGCATCATCTTCAGAAGTGTGAATATCGCCAAAGGCGCTGTAGTAAAAAACTCCATAATAATGATGCACGGTGACATCGGAGAGGGCGCTGTTATCGACAATGTCATAGCCGATAAATATGTGACGATCAGCGATGGAGTAAAGATCTACGGCGGAGATAGAGAACCAGTCGTATTGGGTAAAAACAAAACTTTATAGGAGACGATATGTCCAAGAAAAATGTATTATTTGCGGCGTTCGAGGCAACGCCGTTTATAAAAACAGGTGGGCTCGGCGATGTTGCCGGGTCTTTACCTGCTTGTGTCAAGAATGATGAATACGACGCAAGAGTCATACTGCCTCTTCTCAGCTCCATACCGGAGAAGTACAAAGAGAAGATGAAGTATGTGGAGAGCTATGAAGTGTGGCTCGGATGGCGAAGCCAATACTGCGGACTCTTCACATTAAGGCAGGGCGGAGTAGTTTATTACTTTATCGACAATGAGTATTACTTCCGCCGCTCACAGGTTTATGGCGAGTTTGACGATGGTGAGAGAGTGGCCTTCTTCTCTATGGCTGTGCTCGAGACCATAAGGCACATAGCGCGTAACTTTAAGCCTGACATCCTGCACTGCAACGACTGGCATACAGCGCTTGTTCCGGTGTTCCTTAGAGAGCACTATAACGACGAGCCAATGTATAGCAGGATCAAGACAGTGTTCACTATCCACAATCTGAAGTTCCAGGGTCAGTACAGCCGTCTCATGGTCGGCGACGTTCTTGGCCTTCTGGGTACCCCGGCTGATGGGCAGATGAACCACGATAACGCCGTAAATTTCCTTCAGGGTGCTGTTATATATTCCGATGCAGTAACGACGGTAAGCCCGACATACGCGGGCGAGATATGCACTCCAGAATACGGAGAGCATCTGGAGGGGCTGTTTGAGTCCAGAAGCTACAAGCTCTTCGGGATAATCAACGGCATCAACAGAGCTGATTACGATCCTGCAACGGATAAAGCCATCGCCGTGAATTTTGACGCGGCAAGCATCGACAAGAAAAAGGAAAACAAGCTGGCGCTCCAGAGAGAGCTCGGGCTTGAGGAAGACCCGGATATACCTCTCTTCGCTATGGTAAGCCGTCTTACCGTGCAAAAGGGAGCAAATCTGATCGCGGAGCTTCTTCCGGCATTCCGTGAGCGCAGGATGCAGCTTGCGGTACTCGGTACCGGCGACTTCGCGTTCGAGCATGCTATAGGAGATTTCGCGTACAATAATCAGGATAAGTTTGCCGCGCGCATCACGTTCAATGAACCTCTTTCCAGAAGGTTCTACGCCGGAGCTGATGTTTTCCTGATGCCTTCGCAGTTTGAGCCTTGCGGTCTTGCGCAGATGATCGCGATGCGTTACGGTACGCTTCCGCTTGTGAGAGAGACCGGCGGTCTCAAGGATACTGTAGACGGATACTGGGAAGCGGAAGAAAACGCCAACGGATTCTCGTTCAAAGACTTCAACGCGGAAGGTCTGCTCAACACGGTGGATCTTGCCCTCTGGCTTTACTACGATCAAAAGAATACCTGGTCGCATCTGGTGCAGAATGCCATGGCGATGAATTACGGCTGGGAGGAATCGGCGGCTGAATACCGCGAGCTCTATTCAAGTCTCTTAGACTAGGTTCAGAATGAGTTTTTCAACGGAAACAAATGAAGATAAGACATGATTCAAGAGACATAGCATACAGAAAGCCATTCGGTGCTGTGTCGATCGGCAGCGAAATATACATTGCGATCGATATAGCAGATAACGGGACTGAAAAAACTGCAAAAGGGGATGGTTCTCTTGCAAGAGCGCAAGAGGATCGTCCTCCTGCACTTTTTGAACCCCGTGTAAGACTGATGGTGTGGGAGGGCGAAGCTCTCTCTCCGCGCTATTATGACATGACAGAAGATCCTCGTGTCGGTAGAGGGTCAGATCTGCTAAGATACAGCGCTACATTCAGGGCGCCTGATAAAGGAGTCTTGCTTTGGTATGCCTTTGAGATAGTAAACGGAGATGAAAGCGTTTACTACGGCAATAACAAAAGAGCACTCGGTGGGATCGGTGAAATATATGAAGCGAGCCCTGAGTGCTATCAGATCACGGTTTACAAGCCGGCAGCAGTTCCTAAATGGTACAAAGACGGCATAGTCTACCAGATATTCCCGGATAGATTTTGTCGCGACGAGGGATGGAAAGAACGCACCGAGGCTGCCAATGAAAGAGTCAACACAAGGCGCTCGGATATAAAGCGTACAGCAGTGGACGACTGGTACATGCCGGCATATTACGGAAGAGATGAAGAGGATAATGTCATAGAGTGGCCGTTTTACGGTGGCAGCTTTAAGGGAATAGAGTCAAAGCTCGATTATCTCAGCTCCTTTGGAGTGAAATGCATATATCTGAATCCGATATTCGAAGCTGTATCCAATCACCGCTATGACACCGCAGACTACATGCATACAGACCCGGCGCTCGGCACAGATGAGGAATTCAGAAGCCTGTGCGATGCCGCGCGCAAAAGGGGCATTCGCATCATGCTCGACGGGGTATTCAGTCATACGGGATTAGACAGCATCTATTTTGAAAACAATAAGGACTGGTACAAGTGGGACGAAAACGAGCCGTACGGATATAAGTCCTGGTGGGGAGTAAAGGACCTCCCGGAAGTGGATGAAGACAACGAGAGTTACAGAGAATTCATCACGGGCAAGGACGGAGTCGTAGCCCACTGGCTTGATATGGGAGCCTCGGCCTGGAGGCTTGATGTTGCGGATGAGCTTCCCGACTCATTCATAGAAGATGTTCGCCATAGAGTGAAGGCTTCCGGCCCTGATAACGTGCTCATAGGCGAGGTTTGGGAAGACGCCAGCAACAAGGTGAGTTATGATGAACCGAGGCGGTATCTTCTGGGTGACGAACTGGACGGAACCATGAATTATCCACTCAGAGACATACTCCTCGACTATATCAATTACACTGTAAGTTCATGTGAGGCAGGAGAAAAGCTCGAGAGCCTCAGGGAGAACTACCCGGAGGAAAACTTCTTCAGTACACTCAATCTCATCGGAAGCCATGACAGAGAGCGTATACTCACGATGATGGCCTATGAAGAGGACCATGACGCCGCTATCAGAAAAGTGAAACTGCTTGCGGCCTTGAGCTATGCTTTGCCTGGAGTGCCTTGCATTTATTACGGCGATGAGGCGGGACTCACCGGAGGAGCAGACCCGGAAAACAGGAGCTGCTATCCGTGGGGGAATGAAAATAAAGACCTCCTGTATCATTACAGAATGTTGGGACTTATATATGACCGACATCCTGCTCTTGTAGACGGCGGTTTTGAAATGCTTTCATCAGTATCATCCGGCGGGAATACCTGGGAAAATGACGATGTCTTCGCGTTCACCAGAAGCGGGAGAGACAAAGCCGGTTCGGATGAGACACTGCTCGTGATCGCCAACCGCGATTATAGTGATACCTATGTCGATCTAAAGCCATACAAAGATCTTAACGGTGCTTACGCTCTAGATCTTCTTGCGTCTGAGGAAATGTCTTTAGATGAAGATGGCTCTCTCGGCACACTCCAAATGGAGAAGCTGTCCGTAAAGATCATCAGCATAAGAAGCGAAGCTCCGGAAAAAGAAGAAATAAAGAGAAGCGCAGGCGTGATAGCGCATATCAGTTCCATACCGGGCGCAAAGCTCGGTAAACCGGCAAGGGACTTCGTGGATTATATAATTACCTTGGGATTCAGTGTATGGCAAGTGCTTCCACTCAATCCTGCCGGAAAGGGAGGCTCTCCTTATTCAAGTTACGCAGCTTTTGCGGGTGAGCCCGCATTCATAAACGAAAAAGAGCTCCCTGATGAAAATGGATATGAAGATTTTATAAGAGCTAATTCATATTGGCTTACCGACTATATAGCCTATACAGTAATAAAAGAGTCACAGGGCGGAAAGCCTTGGACAGAGTGGCCAGCTGATCTTAGAGACGGAAAGTCGATAGATATACTGATGTCACTTACCCCATACCAGGAGAAGCGCGCAAATACGCTCTGCAGGGAGCAGTATTACTTCCACCATCAGTGGGAAGAACTGAGGTCATATGCCAATACAAGAGGCGTGAAGATACTCGGCGATCTGCCGATGTACATGTCGGAAGATTCAGCAGACGTATGGGCCAACAAGGATATATTCCTTATGGATGAGGACGGTCGTCTTCGCGTTCATGCCGGAGTACCACCTGATGTCTTTTCCGGCGAAGGCCAGGATTGGGGCAATCCGCTTTACGATTGGGAGAAGCTTGCGAAAACAGGATATAGCTGGTGGATGAAGAGACTGCGTCAATGCGCCGAGCGTTTTGATATCCTCAGGATAGATCATTTCAGAGGACTCTCGGAATATTATGCCATCCCTGAGGGAGGCACACCGTTTGACGGTAACTGGCAGCACGGACCTGCAATGGATTTTATCGCGAAGGTGAGGGAAATGCTGAAGAAAGAAGGCCTCAGCATGTTATTCCTGGCTGAAGATCTGGGATACCTTGACGCGGGCAGCATGAATCTTCTTAAGCTTTCAGGATTCCCCGGAATGGATATATGGCAGTTCTCAGCAGATGAGATGATGGAAATGTCAGAGAAAGAGCCCCAAAAGGCGGAGCATAGAGCCTTTTACAGCGGCACTCATGACAACAACACTCTCATAGGCTACATCATCGAAAAAAGGGAGAACGGAGTGAGGAGCGGAGCCTCTCCGGAGATCGAAGCTCTTGATATCATAAGCAAAATATACGGAAGCCCTTCAAGGCTTGCGGTGCTGCAGCTACAGGATGTATTCATGCTGGGGTCTGAAGCACGCATGAACGTGCCGGGGATCGCCGAAGGCAACTGGACCTGGCATCTTGAGGGAGGATCGATATGGAGCGTGTTCCCATCCGCAGGGAAGAAAGCCGCATGGCTCCACAGACTGGCTGCCGAGACCGGCAGATATGAATAGACACGCGATTATTATAGACGGGACTGAGGAAACAGAGTTGATAAAAACAGTAGTATTCGATATAGGAAAAGTGTTAATAGGCTTTGATTGGGAGGAGTACGTTCGAAGCCTTTTTGATGAGGAAACAGCGCAAAAAGTCACCCACGCAATGTTTGGAAGCAGCAGTTGGCATGAACTTGACAGAGCTGTTCTCAGCGAAGAAGAGATAGTTGGGTTATTCCATAACACCGAACCTGAGTATTGCCGTGAGATCGATGAGGCTTTTGAAAGGGTAGGTGAGTGTGTAGCAAGACGAGACTGGGTGATCCCTCTGATCGATTCAATAAAAGAGAGAGGCTATCGCGTACTTTACCTGTCAAACATGTCAGAGCATGTGATCGCTTCGAATCCAAGAGCCTTTGACTTTACAGACCACATGGACGGCGGCATCTATTCGTACGAGGTGCATTACATCAAACCTGAAAAAGAGATATATGAAAAACTCTTTGAAAAGTACAGCCTGAAACCGGATGAATGTCTTTTTATAGATGACATTCCTGCAAATGTTGCCAAGGCAAAAAGACTCGGTATGAAGGCTATCAGATACATAGATCCCGAACAGCTCGCGGCAAACATCGATCAGGCACTTACGAAAGACAAGAATCACGACAGACTATCAGTGGTGTGCTATGGCGATTCGAACACATACGGATTCGATCCAAACACCGGAAGCCGTTATCAATATGATAAACGCTGGACAACACTGCTGGGTGAGAAGCTCGGTGCACACTATGAGGTGATACCGGAAGGGCTTAACGGCAGGACGACCGCATATGACAGACCTGGAGCAGGCTGGAAAAACGGTGTGTCGAGTTTTATAGCATGTCTTGGGACACATAAGCCGGTAGACTATCTGATCATCATGCTCGGCACAAACGATTGTAATGCAGGGCTTAGCCTGTCTGCGGAGGATATAGCCAAAGGCATGGAAAACCTGGTGGAACTGGCAGAGGAAAAGTCGCCGGAACTGCAGGGATATATCCCGCAGATAGTAGTTACTGTGCCGCCTGCGATATCTGAAGATTTCGGGGGTTCCCCATTTGCCTGGGAACTTTCTCCGGAGTCGGTTCAGAAATCGAAAGATATAGCGCCGCTTTACAGAGATATAGCAGAGAGACATGGGTGCCTGTTTGCGGACGCATCTGAGGGAATAGAAGTTTCGGCTGACTGTATGCATCTTACAGAGAAAGGCCATACGCAGATAAGCGATCTGTTGTATAAAATAATCAGTGAATGAAAGGTATACGTTAATGGGTGAACGAAAGATATTCGAACCGGAAAAACTTGAGAAGAAGCTGATCTCACTTGGCGAAGCAGAGATGCAACTCTTTAAGTTTATGATGGGCAGACCAAACGGGGCGATACTGACTTACGCGACCGATAAACTGATCGCTCAGTTGCTCGAAGAGAAAGGATTGCTTATCATAGAACCGGGCGATAAAGTGATGATACCGAAGGCGATCCAGAAGTCATATGGCATCATCTGGACAGATGAACTTGAAGAGAAGAACCGTAAGCAGAACTGGATGTATAAATGCCTCGAGGCCGGCATGAATCTCTATGGAGTCATGACATGGGAAGTGCTCGGGAAACTGTTCAGACTGAGGTACGCAGACGCAACAGATGAAGAGATAAAAGAATACTTCGATAATACTCCGGTAAACTATCAGTGGTTCATGGAACTCGACGGGAAGCTGGTGGTGAACGGTTACGAGGAGAACGACTATTACAAGCATCTCGAAGAGGTGCAGGGCGACACATCCTTTTACATCCCAAAGGAAGAGGAAGTTGAGGAGCTGTTCGACCAGGGATCTCTCATAAGCCGTGAGTCGCATGCGGCGCTCCGCGACTTCATAGTGGAGACCTTTGACTGTGACAAAGATGTAGCAGCCGTGAGGGTAAAGGAACTATATGATGCGGCCAATGACCATATGAGAGTCAATGATGCTGCGGAAGCCTTTGCCGCAAGTGATGAAGACGGACTGTTCGCTTTTCCGTCTGATGAGATCCATGTAAAATTTATTGAGAAGTATATGGAGATGACACGTGAGTGCAGAGTGAGAGATAACCGCGGCCATGATTATTATGAGATGGTGGCGCTTATGTCTCTTAAGAATTCGGGCAGATCATCTTCACAGGAGAAAAAGCAAGTGCCGATCAGGCGTGGGGTCAAGATCGGAAGAAACGATCCATGTCCATGCGGAAGCGGCAAGAAATACAAGAATTGCTGCGGAAAGTAGTATTTCAAGGAGGGTAAAAATGGCTGAAATGAATGACAATGAAATGAAGCATGAACTCAAAAAAGCCGAGAAAAAGGGACGCCGCAAAGGATGGCTCGCCAGGATACGCACTTTTTTCGTTGGTATCATCATTGGCATGCTCATCCTCACGTTATTCACATCATACATGCATGGCCTTAAGGTAAAAGATACATTCAAGGCACTTTTCACTTCAGAGACAGCTGTTGAGGACCGCGATCTTACTCTGATCAATCACAGGATATTCGGCTATAAAGCAGCAGATTTCGCTGAAGCGATACTTGGCGACGAGGAAGAACTCAAGAAACTTGAAGTATATTCGAGAGAGGTCTCAGATGTTGCTACGATCACACAGGCCGGTCTGTTCAAAGTGAAGGCATTCTCAAAATACCAGCTCATAACATACAATGGTAAAGCCGTCTACACTGTGGATCTGAGCGGACTTACGCCTGATGATATAGCTCTGGACGAGGCGACGAAGACGGTCACCATGAAGGTACCGTATCCTGTTCTTGAGCCTATAAACATTCCAAGCGAGAACATACAGTTCGGAGAAGTCGAAACGGAGGCTCTTGCATTCGGAAATATAAAGCTGACGCCTGAACAGCAGGCCGAGGTAGAGACACAGGCCAAAGAACGTATGCTCAAGAAACTCGATGATGAGAAAGTCATTGAGGATGCCGCGAAAGCTGCCCAGCACTCTATTTGGGAGATCTTCCAGCCGGTGATCTCCAATTTGTCCTCGAAGTACACTCTGAACGTGGAATTCAAGTAGACTGAAAGAAAAAATCAAAATAACAACCCCCACGGGGGCTTGTGAGCGATATAAAGCACCTCTATAATTTCTGTTGTAATCAGAAAATGGAGGTGCTTTTATGCATATGGCAGATGCGTTGCTTGCTCCTGCAGTTGCCGCGACAATGTATGTTGCGTCCGGCGCGGCGGCAGGCGTTTCAATCAGCAAGCTCAGAAAAGATGACGAACCTGCAAAGCTCCCTACTATGGCAGTTGCCGCAGCAGTGGTATTTGCGGGACAGATGATAAACTACACGATCCCGGGTACGGGGTCTTCCGGACATATGTGTGGAGGCATGATGCTTTCCGCTTTGCTTGGGCCATATGCGGGGTTCCTTTCTATGATTGTGGTATTGGCCATCCAATGCCTGTTCTTCGCTGACGGAGGGCTAATGGCGCTGGGGGCCAACTGCTGGAACATGGCATTCTACGGATGCTTTGTCGGATACTTCCTTATATGGAAACCAATCATTCAAAGCAAATGGTTTGGTGCTGATAAGTCAGCCTTGCGCAAGAGGATAATCGTCTCATCGATACTGGGCTGCGTGATCACCTTGCAACTGGGTGCGTTCTCTGTAGTGCTGGAGACAAGCCTTTCTGGCATAACAGAGCTGCCATTTGGGGCATTCCTCGGTTTGATGCAGCCTATCCACCTTGCTATAGGGCTTATTGAGGGCCTGATAACAGCCGCTGTCCTCTGCTTCGTATTTGATTCGCGTCCTGAACTTCTGCGTGATGTCGATGAGGTGGGAGTAAGCGGGCTCACTGCCAAGCGCTCGCTCAAAGGAACAATAGGTATCCTCGCGATAGTGGCACTCGTAGTGGGTGGAGGACTGAGCCTGTTTGCAAGCGGTAATCCGGATGGACTCGAATGGGCGCTGTTCGGAAACACTGACGGCGGATACTCCTCAAATATGGGGCTCGATGAGGAGAACTTCGGGGTATCAAGTCAGGCAGCCGAAAAGGCTGAAAGCATACAGGAGAAGACATCAATCTTGCCAGACTACGCTTTCCCTGACAGCGAAAGCGCTGCCGGGACTACGGTATCCGGTATCGTCGGATCGGCCATGGTGGCTGGGGTCGCCCTCCTGATATGTCTGGCCGGAGGTTTCTTCCGAAAGAAGAAAAAACAATCCTGACACTAAAGTGATTTCTCAGGGGCGTCGCTGACGCCCCTGTTTTATGTTATTATACGAAGGTAGCGTCCCGTCGTTCTGGATCGGACTGACATATGGCGGGGCTATATCGAAAGGCCATAGTATGAACAAAATGGAAAAGGCGCTCAACGAGCTTGGTCATATGGACGAACTCGCTGTTCAGGAATCTCCTGTCCACGCGATGAATGCCGGGGCCAAACTCTTGTGCACAGTGATCTACATACTGGTTGTGATGTCATTCAACAAATACGACCTGAGCGGACTCATACCGATGCTGCTCTGGCCTGTTTTCATGTACCAGATGAGCGGCATACCTGTCAGGACATGTTTCTACAAACTAAGGATAGTGCTTCCGCTCGTGATGGCAGTCGGCCTTTTCAATCCGATTTTTGATAGAGAGATAATGCTGCACATCGGAAACATAGGTGTATCCGGAGGTGTCATAAGCATGCTGACCTTGATGCTGAAAGGTGTGCTTTGCTTGATGGCATCATTCCTGCTGGTTGCCACTACTCCGTTCGACAACATTTGCGCTGCATTACGCAGGGTACACTTCCCGGCAATGCTGGTTACATTGCTCCTGCTTACGTATCGCTATGTCGGGGTCATGACTGAAGAGCTTGCTGTGATGACAGACGCCTACCATTTGAGAGCGCCAGGGCAGAAAGGCATACATGTTTCGGCCTGGGGTTCGTTCCTGGGGCAGCTTCTTCTGAGGAGCATGGACAGAGCGCAGGAACTCTACTCGAGCATGCTGCTGAGGGGTTATCATCAGCATTTCCACTACGCGCCGATCAAACCTTTTAAATTCAGTGACGCAGTTTTTCTGATTCTGTCGATAGCCTTTTTCGCCATTGTAAAATACGTGAACGTGTCCGAGCTTATGGGCATGTTCCTTGTGAGGTAAATATAGATGATAGCATTTGAAAATGTCAGTTTTGCATATGAAAGCGGAGAACCTGTTATAAGGGACATGTCTTTTAGAATAGAAGACGGCGAAGCAGTGGGACTTATAGGCGCCAACGGTGCGGGCAAGTCCACGATCATGAAGCTGTTGCTCGGCTTGGTGCAGGGCGAGGGCAGGATACTCGTAGATGAAACAGAGGTAAACAGGGACAACCTCAGCACGATAAGGCACAAGCTGGGGTTTGTGCTGCAGAATTCAGATAATCAGATGTTCATGCCTACTGTGTACGAAGACATGATGTTCGGACCGCTCAATTATATGGTGAGCAGGGAGGAGGCAGACAAAAGGGTGGATGAGATCCTTGATCGTCTTGACCTTCAGCATCTTAAGCACAAATACAATCATAAGATCTCGGGTGGAGAGAAACGTATGGCGGCGATCGCGACTGTGCTGGCGATGGAGCCAGAGGCGATCCTGATGGATGAGCCTACTTCGGCTCTGGATCCATATAACAGACGCATCGTGA
Source organism: uncultured Eubacteriales bacterium (assembly GCA_902798745.1). Taxonomy (GTDB): domain Bacteria; phylum Bacillota; class Clostridia; order Peptostreptococcales; family Anaerovoracaceae; genus Crickella. Next base: position 102,821 of record CADBXM010000002.1, on the reverse strand, counting down.
TCAATACGATAAAGGAACTCAGCCAGACAAAGATAATCACATCACACGATTTAGATATGATAATGGACACCTGCAGTCGTGTTATACTGATTTCAAAAGGATCGATAGTTGCTGACGGAAAGGCAGAGGACATACTTTCCGATAAGGAGCTTCTTGAGGCCAATCACATGGAGCTTCCGCTCAGTCTGTCACGCAACGGATAATGATCACGTGCGATGAATGAAAAAGGAAACAATCAAGCAGGCGTTTTATAAAACCATTCCTGTAATGGCAGGATACATAGTATTAGGAATAGGGTTCGGTATTTTGCTGCGAAATGCCGGATATGGGGTCTTGTGGGCTGCGTCCATGAGCCTTTTTATTTATGCCGGATCTATGCAATATGTTGGAGTTGGACTTCTTACTGGAGGAGCGTCAGTTATTACGACGATCATCACAACGATCATGGTGAATGCCAGGCATCTGTTCTACAGTATATCCATGGTGGATAAGTACAAAGATGCCGGCAAATACAAACCATATATGATATTCGCCTTGACGGATGAGACGTATACTCTACTGTGTGACGGCAAGGCGCCTGAAGGGACAGACCCAAATCTCTATAGGTTCCTGGTATCCATGTTCGACCAGTGCTACTGGGTCACGGGCAGTATTATAGGAAGCATTATCGGCGGAGTGCTGCCGTTTTCCACCATGGGGATAGAGTTCTCAATGACTGCTCTGTTTATCGCATCATTTACCGAGCAGTGGCTCACAACAAAGGATCACATCCCGGCAATGACAGGATTACTTAGCACACTTCTTTGTCTGGTGGTATTTGGAAGTGAAAACTTCCTTATTCCTGCCATGCTGCTGATTACTTTGATATTGACGCTTCTGCGCAAAAGGGAGGAGGGTGAAACGGTATGAATCCAGCCATCCTCGTCGCTGCAATGGCGGTCACGACCGCATTGCTTAGGTTTATTCCATTTATAGCATTCAGAAAGAATACTCCGAAATATATAACATATCTCGGAAAAGTGCTTCCGCCTGCGATGATAGGATTGCTGGTGGTCTTTTGCCTGAAGGATACAAGCGTGACAGCTTATCCGTTTGGGATACCTGAACTGATCGCCGCGGTAATTGTTATAGGCGCGCAGATATGGAAGCGCAATGCCATCCTCAGCATACTGGCAGGGACTGTAGTATATATGGTTCTTATACAGATGGTGTTCTGATAGCCTTGTTTTCAAAAACCGTCAATAGATGATGAACGATCCCGGTACGAAAAAGAAGAGGAAACAGATAATAATCCATGTGGACATGGATGCCTTTTATGCTTCAGTTGAGATAAGGGATGATCCTTCTCTGAAGGGCAAGCCTCTTATCATTGGAGCAATGCCTAATGAGCGAGGGGTGGTAGCCACATGTAGTTATGAGGCGAGGAAATACGGCGTGCATTCCGCGATGAATATCAAGGAGGCATACAGGCGCTGTCCTCAAGGCATTTATATGCGCCCGAACTTTGATAAATACAGGGAAGCCTCGAATCAGATCCGGAAGATATGGAATGACTATGCGGTGGTGATGGAACCCGTGGCTCTGGATGAGGCATATCTGGATGTGACCTATAGCGCCGGCTCTTTTGAACGGGCATGTGAGATGGCCAAAGAAATAAAGTCCAGGACACGAAGTGAACTTGGCCTTACATGTTCTGTAGGGATCGCATATTCTAAGACAGCTGCCAAGACGGCCAGTGAAGAGAAAAAGCCCGATGGTTATTTTGAAATACGGACAGCTGAGGATTTCGTAAACCTGATGATAGACCGTGATGTGCAGTCTCTCTATACGGTAGGCGCTAAAACCGCTGAAAAGCTGAAACGCATGGGTATAAACACTGTGCGTGACATACAAGAGAGACAAGACGATGTGCTGAAGCATTTCGGGAAACACGGAAGACTGATCTGCGATCTTGCCCTCGGAATAGACGATCGCAAAGTCGTCGCATATAAACCGGAGGATGCGAAGTCGATCAGCAGGGAACTGACATTCCAGGAAGACGTGATAGATCAACAGCTGCTGGAAGATGTGCTTTTCCTTCTTGCGATGGGTGTGGAGAGAAGAGCTGCCCGGCATGGGCTACACGGCGGAGGCGTAACGCTCAAGATCACATATAAAGATATGAAGAGCATTACCAGATCTAAGTTGGTGCCTTCATGCGACTCAGCCGCTGAGATTTGGAAGGAAACATCACAGTTGCTGGAGACGATCGAGAAGCGCCCCGTTCGCCTGATAGGAGCCGGCATTTACAATCTGACCGGAGATGAGGGTCGGCAGATATCCATTGATGATTATATGGAAGTATCTGCAGAAGAGAAGCAGCGGATCATTGACAATAAGTTAGCGGAACTCGGAGAGCGATATCATTTGGATTTTGCAGGAAAGCTAGAGAAGATATTCACGGGCACCACTCTGTATAAAACAGCGGAGTACATGAGAAAGCACAAATAGTTCCGTTAGTGCGCCCTGAGGGATAATCCCGCCGTCAAGGATCTTCGACCGATTGCATCGGCGCCTTAGGCGTCCTTGACTGCGGTTTTCCGGGTATGGATAAATCATATACCCGGATCCGAACCCCTTGGAATGACGGTCGGGGGTTCTCATCCATAAAAGATACATCAACGAAAAAGAGATACCCAAAAGGGTATCTCTTTTCCGTGGTGCGCCCTGAGGGATTCGAACCCCCGACCTTCTGATTCGTAGTCAGACACTCTATCCAGCTGAGCTAAGAGCGCATTTGACTTGCCGCTCGCCGCGACTTATAGATATTATCACCGTCATGGACGGATTGTCAATATCTTCTATAGGGTATTCGTGGTTTTCCGAGATGTTTCTGTTTGTGGTTTGTTATACGTTTATGCAAATTAAAGTGGAAATTGCAAATTATTTTGGTATAATAAACAAGTTACATATATAAAGTATAAAGAACAATAATCAAAAAGAAAAAAGTTAATTAAAGAGGAAAATCATGAATTCTGAAATACTGACCTTTGTATTGTATTTTGTCGCCCTTGTCGGGGTCGTGGCATACTTCTACATCAAGGATAAGCAGAGAAGCCAGGAAGACTTCTTCCTCGGCGGACGTAAGATGGGCCCTTGGGTCACAGCTCTTTCCGCTCAGGCATCGGACATGTCTGCATGGCTTTTGATGGGACTTCCGGGTTCTGTACTGGCATTCGGATTCGGGCAGATGTGGATCGGTATCGGTCTCGGAGTCGGAACTGCACTCAACTGGATACTCTGCGCGAGAAGGCTGAGAGTATTCTCGGAGGAAGCAGATGATTCCATCACTATCCCACAGTTTCTTGCGAACCGTTTCGCTGCGGACTCGAAGACGCTGCAGGTGATCTGCGCTGTTATCTTCCTGTTTGCATACACTATTTACGTAGCATCCGCGTTTGTTGCAGGCACAACGGTGTTCGGAACTCTCTTCCCGGAGATATCGACTACTACAGCAATGATCATATTTGCTCTGCTGATCGTTATCTATACGATCTTCGGTGGATTCACAGCTGTGTGCTGGACTGACTTCTTCCAGGGAATGCTGATGATGATAGCTCTTATGGCGGTGCCTCTGACTGTGCTTGCTACTCATCAGAACCTCGATACATCGCTTCTCGACAAGGTGTTTGAATATACCGATGCTAACGGAGAGGTAGTACAGTGTGTATTCGGAGGTGGACTCTTCAATGCAAGCATCCAAGAAATACTGACAGGCTTTGCCTGGGGACTTGGATATTTCGGAATGCCTCACATCATCGTACGTTTCATGTCGATAGAGAAGCCTTCCGAGATAAAGAAATCATCGGCCATCGCTATAGTATGGGTGTTCATATCTCTGCTTTCAGCAGTGCTGGTCGCATACTTCGGCAGAATGCTCGTTGCAGACGAACTCCTTCCACAGGGACTTCAGAAGCTGGTGTTCATAACCATGGCAAGGGAGTTCTTCCCACCGGCTATAACCGGTCTGCTGCTGGCAGCCATCATCGCCGCTTCTGTATCGACTGCTGATTCCCAGCTGCTCGTGGCATCCAGTTCATTCACAGCTGACCTTTATGCTCTCTTCAAGAAGAACGTAAGCGAGAAGGAAGCTGTACTGGTAGGCCGTATCGTAGTAGTTGTGATCGCTGTGATCGCATACCTGATCGCGTCCTCGAAAGGCTCGGGAGCTCAGGCTATCATGAACCTGGTCGAAAACGCTTGGGGCGCGTTCGGCTCATCGTTCGGTGCTGTTATCATACTGTCGCTCTTCTGGAGAGAGTTCAACTACAAGGGCGCTGTTGCAGGTATCATCACGGGGTTTGTGGTTGACCTCGGCTGGCTCTTTGGTGGCCTTACCGCAGCGACAGGCATTTATGAACTTCTTCCTGGATTCATTTGCGCTATGATAGCTGCTGTCATCGTAGCCAAGGTAACTCCTACTCTTGATAAGGAGATCGCTGTATTTGACAAATCAAGAGAAAGAGACGCACAGATCGGCTAACGATAGTCGCTATCTATCTGAAAAACTATCGCTCGTTCCTTAGAGGAACGAGCGATTTTTTCATCCCGCTCAGCGCAGCTATGCTATACTAATAATGTATATGCACTTGAGCAAAAGTGCCTGGGAGGTGCTTATGAAGACACTCGTACTTAATGGCAAAGACCTTAAGCTTGAGGACGTGTGGGATGTGGCATTTAAAGGCCGCAAAGTGGAGATATCCGATGATGCCTTCGAACGTCTGGCTAAAGGTCGTGAGATAATGCAGAAACTGGCTGACGGTGGCAAGCCTATCTACGGCTTCAACCGCGGAGTCGGGCAAAATAAAGATGTCGTTGTCGATGATGACGCGATCGATCTTGAAAACATGACGATGCTTCGCACGCATGCGCTTGGGCTACCTCCTTACAACAGCGATGAAGAAGTTCGCGCGATGATGGTGATCCGCCTTAACAACATGCTGATAGGAGCGTCGTGCGCTACGGACGAACTCGCTTGCTCGTACAGGGATTTCCTGAACGCGGGCATCACACCACTTATACCGTCCAGAGGCTCGGTAGGTGAAGATGATATAACGACTATCACTCATCTTGGACTTGCATTCATAGGTGAGGGAGAAGTGCGCTATAAAGGCAACGTCGTTCCGGCAAAAGAGGCTATGGAAAAGGAAGGGCTGACACCACTCCAGCTAAGGCTCAAGGACGTGCACACGATCATGCTTTCGAATGGACAGGGCGAAGGCACCGCTGCAGTGCTGGTGCATGAGACAGAGCAGCTTCTGAAAATGTCAGATCTTGTATATTGCCTGGCATATGAGGGCTTGAACGGAAATATAGAGGCCATGCGCGAGGATGTTAACGATCTTCGCGGACTGCCGGGGCAGATAGAATGCGCGCGAAGGTGCAGAGCGTTCCTCGAGGGAAGCTATCTTCATGACGAGGACAGACCGGATCACGCATTGCAGGATCCACTGACTTTCCGTGGTGGGTTCGCTGTGACCGGTGCCGTGACCGACGCTCTTGAATTCGTAAAGAAATATCTGTCGATACAGATCAATTCGCCGTCCGACAATCCTTGCATTTTGCAGGATAAGGAAGATACTTTCGTTTGTTCGAACTTCGAGACGCCGACTCTCGCTTTGGGAGTGGAGATGCTGGCGATCGCTCTCGGGCATCTGTCACGTACAGTTTACTTCCGCATGATAAGGCTCGGCGATCCTGCTTTTACGGGGCTCCCGAGATTCCTCGAACCGTATGACAAAAGCTCTCACGGCTATGAGGAGGTACAGGTGACCAGTTCCGCCCTTGAAGCGGAGACAAGATATCTTATCAATCCGTCATCGATCGATTTCTATCCTATGCAAGGCTCGATCGAAGACCACGCGAGCAATCTGCCGCTTGTCGTTTCAAAGTGCAGAAAGATAGTGGACAATATGCGCTATATGGTAGGCATGGAAGCTATGTACGCGGCGCAGGCGGTCGACCTCAGAGAAGGCGGATATGTAAGGCTCGGAAAGGCAACACAGAAGATGTATGACGCAGTGCGCGAAGCGGTGCCTGCGCTTCATGACAACAGAAATATTTACAAAGATATACAGAAGATGTACGAGCTGATCTGCTCTGAGAAACCGGCAGAGATCGCTGACTCTGTTTTTTAGTCAAAGGAGGAAAACCATGAGAAATAAGGTTGCAGTAATAGGTGCAGGGACCCAGGGAAGCATGATAGCTTTCAGAAACGCGCTTTACGGAAAAGAAGTCAGCGCATATAGCAGGAACGAATCTTCGCGTGAAAAGTGCCGCGCCAGGATAGAGCGCTTCGCTGAGTATTACGTCGAAGAGGGCAGGCTGAGCAAAGAAGAAGCAGAGGCTCTTAAGGGAAGGATCAGCTATGCAGAGAGCCTGGAAGAGGCCTGCGAGGGAGCATACATGGTGATCGAGAACATCCCTGAGAAGCTTGAACTTAAACAGGCGATGTTCGCTCAGCTCGAAAAGGTTTGCGATGAGGACGTGCTGCTTAGTTCGAATACTTCATCTCTTCTGATGAGTGATATTTGCAAGGATGTATCTCCTGAACGCAGGAAGATGACTTTCCAGGTGGATCATGACGATCCTGTAAGAAACAGCTACGTTGAGATGATGTGGAATGTAGCTACTTCTGACGAGACGAAGAAGCGCGCTATCGATCACTACCATGAACTCGGCTTCGAACCGGTAATCACCGAATTTGAGCAGAAGGGTTATTCTATCAACCGCGTCTGGCGTGCCGTAAAGAAAGAGTGCCTCAAAGTATGGGCGAACGGCAGTATTTCGCCTGAAGACTTTGACAGAGGATGGATGGCGGAGTGGCATACCGATGTGGCTCCTTTTAAACTGATGGATCTTATCGGCCTCGATACGATACTCAACATAGAATACTCATACTACAACGCGAGTGGAGATCCTGACGATCTGCCTCCTGAAAAGTTCGTAAAAATGGTAGAGGCCGGCAATCTCGGAATGAAGACAGGCTCCGGATTTTACACCGGATATGATATCGAGGGAGGAAATCTCGCGGTAGGTAAGAAGAAAAACGAGCATAAGTAAAGAGATTTTCGATAAAGAATGTTCACACATCTGCACGTACATACTGAATACAGCCTGCTCGACGGAATGAGCAGGATAAAAGAGCTACCCTCCTATGTAAAGGAACTGGGCATGGATTCCTGCGCGATCACAGATCACGGAGCCATGTTTGGCGTGATCGATTTCTATAAATCGTGCAAGAAGGCCGGCGTAAAGCCGATCATAGGATGTGAGGTATATACGGCTGCGAGGACATTATACGACAAGGATCCCGACAGAGACCGAAACAGCGGACATCTGATACTTCTGGCTGAAAACCAGAGGGGATATTCAAATCTCGTAAAGATAGTATCGAAGAGTTATGTCGACGGTTTTTACTACAAACCGCGCGTAGACAAAGAACTGCTTCGTGAATTCAGCGACGGCATCATATGTCTCTCGGGCTGCCTTGCGGGCAATGTCCAGAGGATGCTTCTGAATCATGACCACGAGGGAGCGAAGAAAGAAGCTCTGGAACTGCAGGACATCTTCGGCCGAGGGAATTTCTATCTTGAGATACAAAACCACCATCTGCAGGAAGATGTGACGGTGATCGAGGGGTTGAAAGAGCTCAGCAAAGAGCTGGACATCCCGATGGTAGCGACCAACGATGCCCATTATATGAAGCGCGAGGACGCCACGGCCCAGGATGTGCTGATGTGCATCCAGACCCAGACTAAGGTCACGGATGAGGATCGCATGAGGTTCGAGAATGACGAGTTCTACATCAAGTCGGAAGATGAGATGAAGGCTCTTTTCCCGGACATGCCTGAAGTCATTTCAAGGACGCAGGAGATCGCAGACCGCTGTAATGTGGAATTCGAATTCGGCAATTATCATCTGCCTGAATACATACCGCCTGATGGCAAGAGCACACACGAGTATCTTAGAGAACTGTGCTACAAGGGCCTGGCTAGGCGCTACGGCGATGCCGCGATGGATCCGGGCAGCGTCTACAGAAAGAGGCTTGAGACAGAGCTCGGCGTCATAGAGGGCATGGGCTACGTCGAGTACTTCCTCATCGTATGGGATTTCATTAATTACGCGAAGAAAAACGGTATAGCTGTCGGCCCGGGCAGAGGCTCGGCGGCGGGCTCGATAGTCGCGTACAGTCTGGCGATCACAGAGATCGATCCTATCAAGTATAATCTCATATTCGAGAGGTTCCTTAATCCGGAACGAGTCAGCATGCCTGATATAGACATAGACTTCTGCATCGAGAGAAGGCAGGAAGTGATCGACTACGTAACGCGCAAGTATGGCCGTGATAAGGTGTCACAGATAATCACCTTCGGTACACTCAAGGCGAAGGCCGCGGTAAGGGATATCGCGAGGGCACTTGATGCTACCTATGCTGAAGGCGACGCTATAGCCAAGGCTATACCGAATGAGCTTGGGATCACCATAGCAAAGGCGCTTGAAGTGAATCCGGATCTGAGGCAGCGTTATGAGAGCGAGCCGCTCGTGAAGCAGGTGCTCGATCTTTCGATGGCTCTTGAAGGACTGCCTAGGCACGCTTCGACTCATGCAGCAGGCATAGTCATCTCCAAAATGCCACTCGATGAATATGTGCCGCTTTACTCGTCAGACAAGGGCATCGCGACACAGTTCAATATGACAACGATAGAGGAACTGGGTCTTCTCAAGATGGACTTCCTGGGGCTCAGGAACCTCACTGTCATAAGAGACGCGCTTCGCATGATCAAAGAAAACCACGGGACGGATATCGACTTCGCCTCGATGGATTACGATGATCCTGAGGTGTACAAGCTGATATCCGAGGGCAATACAGCGGGTGTGTTCCAGCTAGAGAGCGGCGGCATGACTGATTTCATGAAGAATCTTAAGCCGAGCTGCTTCGAAGATATAGTAGCGGGCATCGCGCTTTACAGACCGGGTCCGATGGACTCTATACCGAAATACATAGACAACAAGAAGCATCCCGATCACATAAAGTATGTGGACAAGGCGCTGGAGCCAATCCTCGGCGTTACATATGGATGCCTGATCTATCAGGAGCAGGTAATGCAGATAGTGCGTGACCTCGGAGGCTATTCATTTGGGCGTTCCGATCTGGTGCGCCGTGCGATGAGCAAAAAGAAGAAGGATGTGATGCTCGAAGAAAAGGAGTATTTCATCAACGGAAAGACGGCGGATGATGGCAGCCTTGAGATCGCAGGCTGCGTGCGAAGCGGTGTGCCTGCGGCTGCTGCGGAGACCATATTCGAAGACATGGTCACATTCGCGTCATACGCGTTCAACAAGTCTCACGCAGCAGCGTATGCGGTCATCTCATACCAGACCGCATATCTCAAGGCGCATTACCCTGCGGAATTCATGGCTGCCCTTATGAGCAGCATGGCCGGCGATGCCAAGCACACTGCCAACTATGTGCGCAACTGCCGTGAGATGGGGATAGCTCTCGACCCGCCTTCAGTGATGAAGAGTTCGAAAAACTATTCTGCCAGAGACGGGCGTATAAGATTCGGCCTGCTCTCCGTCAAGAACGTTGGTGAGGGCATAGTTGAAGCTATCATCAAAGGTAGGGAGTCAGTAGCCGGTACCCACGACATATATGAGTTCATCAACGCTATTGATGCAAGCGAACTAAACAGGAAAGCGATAGAGTCGCTGATACAGGCAGGCGCTTTTGACGATATAAATCCTAACAGAGCGCAGATGATGGCTGTATCGGGCGATGCTGTGCAGAGGGCACAAAAAAGGGCCAGACAGGGCAATCAGGACCAGATAAGCATATTCCAGATGGAAGGCTTCGAGGATGAGGCGTTCATGAGTCCTGAACTTCCTAAGGTAGCGGATTTCGGCAAGGATACTAAACTGGCGCTCGAAAAAGAGATGCTTGGAGTCTATCTCTCCGGCCATCCTCTCGACGAATACGCAGATCTTATCCGGAACAACACCAGTGCCGGCACAGCGGATCTCACAGGCGGTAACGAAGAGTTCACAGCTGAGGGGGACGATGCGGACAGCATGGTGATCAATACCTCGAAGTTCAACGACGGTGATTATGTGGTGCTTGCAGGAATGATCAGCGGAGTACGCACCATGATCACCCGCAAGTCACAAGAGATGGCAAGGCTTACACTTGAGGACTTCGATGGAGTGATAGACGCCATAGTTTTCCCTAAAGTGTATGAGAGAAACAGGAATCTCGTCCGTAATGACATGATAGTCGGTCTGGCGGGAAGAGTTAGTTTTAAGGATGAGAGCGAAGCAGAGATACTCGCAGAAGACATAGTGCCTATAGAGGACATAGCGAAGCTATCGGCGAACAACAGGCGCTCGAACAGGGATTATTATGCGGGAGGGGACTCCTTCAGGAGCGAGCCGGCTCAGCCACCTAGACAGAGGCCTTCAGTTAATAACGCACCGTTAAATGATCCTGTAAAGCTCAGAGTATCTGAAGAAGTGCTCGAAGGCCACATGGGAGACACGCGCAAAGTGCTGATGCACCTTACAGATATGATAAGCCTGCATCCGGGTGACCGGGACGTGCTGGTATACCTGCCGGGTAGAAAACCCGTTCGCTGCAGCGCGGATAACAGGATCACATTCACCGCTGACCTTCGAGACAAACTGATCCGTATGCTGGGAGAGGAAAACGTAAAAGGATAATAGATGGAAAAGGCGATAGTGATCTACACTTCGAAAAGAGGATCCACAAAGCAGTACGCCGAGTGGATCGCTGAGGATCTCGGCTGTGAAGCCGTTGCTTTTTCCGATGTCGATTTTAAAGCACTCAATTTATATGAGTATGATTGCATAGTTTACGGAGGTTGGATCAGAGGCTCGGGTATAGTTGATTTCGACAAGTTCGCGAAGCATCTTGACGCGGATCTGATGAAGCGTCTCATAGTATTTGGTGTAGGATTTGCCGATGAGACAGCTGATAACTACGCTCAGGTGTGGGGTTACAGCATAGGAAAGATAGACCCAAAGAATGAGAATGGCGCAGTATTATACATACTCGGCGGAAGATATGACCCTGAGGTGGTAACAGGACTCGACAGACTCCTCATGAAGATAATGAGGAAAGTACTGGTCTCGGGAAGCACCAAGGACGCGAGAGCCGGTGTCAACAAGATGAGGGACAGGATAGACAACGGTGTGGATATGGTGGAGCGTGGAAACATCGCTGCACTTGTCAGAGACGCCAAGAAGAGGTCCTGACAGAATGATTCAAATTTGAGCAAAACAATACGCCGGATGGAGAATCGATCTCCGCCCGGCGCATTTTTTATGTTGTCATTATTATTTGCCGGAGGAAAGCCCGGCTGCGTTCGATAATGATTAGCCTACGATCATGTAGAGGATGAACAGTACACCACTGATCCACATAACTGGCTTGATCTCCTTAGCGCCGCCCTCGATAACCTTGAGAACGAGGTATGAGATGATACCGAACATGATTCCGTTTGCGATCGAAGATGTGAAAGGCATCATGATGATCGCGAGGAATGCCGAGATGATCTCGGACATCGGAGCGCCTTCGAACTTAACGTTCTTGACCTGGCTCATCATCAGATATCCTACGTATACCAGAGCAGGTGTTGTTGCGAAGCCCGGTATCGAGAGGAAGAGAGGCGAGAGGATAAGCGAGATGATGAAGAGGACACCGGTAGTTACCGAAGTGAGTCCTGTCTTTCCGCCAGCCGCTGCGCCTGCTGATGACTCGACGTAAGAAGTTACTGTGGATGTTCCGCATGCAGCGCCGACTACAGTAGCGATAGCGTCGGAGAGAAGAGCCTGCTTAGCATGTGGCAGGTTGCCGTTCTCGTCGAGGAGGTCAGCTTTCTCAGCTACTCCGATGAGAGTTCCTACTGTATCGAAGATGTCTACATACAGGAACGAGAATACGATGACGATGAAGTCAAGTATATGTGATCCGATCCATGCGAAGTCGAAATCGAAGAAGTAGTCAAGCTTCATACCACTGAACGCGAATGTAGGATAAACGCTGTAAACGCCTGCTTCAGGGTCAGGTACATACCAGCCAACTGCCTGAGCGATCATTCCCAGGACCCATGTAGCAATGATGCCCCAGAAGATCGATCCCTTGATCTTGAAATGATCGAATACGGCGATGATCAGGATACCTACGAGCGAAAGTGTGATAGCAGCGCTTCCGAGGCTTCCGAGCGCGATGCCGCCCTCTGTGGTCACGCTAACTGCGCCGGAGTTCTTGAGACCGATGATGGCGATGAAGAGTCCGATACCTACAGAGATGGAAGACTTCAGATTCTGAGGGATATCATTTACAAGAGACTCTCTGAAATTAGTGAACGAGAGAAGAATGAAGATGATACCTTCGAAGAATACTGCAGCGAGAGCTACCTGCCAAGGCTTGTCTGTTCCGACCATAGGGCAGACAGTGAACGCGAAGTACGCGTTGAGTCCCATGCCTGACGCAAGCGCTACCGGATAGTTGGCAAGGAATGCCATGAGAAGTGTACCGAATGCTGCCGAGATAGCAGTCGCTGTGAAGATGGAAGCTGGGTCCATGCCGGATGCCGAAAGAATGCTTGGGTTTACGGCAAGAATGTACACCATCGACAGGAAGGTAGTAACACCCGCTATGATCTCGGTGCGAACATCAGTATTGTTCTCTTTGAGCTTGAAATACTTTTCCATTGTTGATGTTCTCCTTTGAAGTGTTCTTTAGTGTAATAAAAAATACTCTACTATAATATGCCAAACCTGCCTCATCTACAAATCAAAAATGAGGATTTATGGCATAAAAATGCATTATTTTAAAGACAAAAAAACTTCCCAAAAACTTGCATATAACAAGCTGTTTCCTTATAATATATGGGCGTGCGTTTTGTGCACGTGTAACAATTGTCACACTGCGGTGGGCCGCGGTGCCCTGTAATCAGCGGGGTTGAAGGCTCAAAGCCTGCAGTGGAAGTAATATAACCGGAGGTTAATTTATGTCAGTAGTATCAATGAAACAGCTGCTTGAAGCAGGCGTCCACTTTGGACATCAGACAAGAAGATGGAACCCTAAGATGGCTCCTTACATCTTTGCAGAGAGAAACGGGATCTATATCATCGATCTCCAGCAGACAGTCGGACTCATCGACAAAGCATACGACTTCATGAGACAGGTAGGCGAGAGCGGCAAGCCGGTACTCTTCGTAGGTACCAAAAAGCAGGCTCAGGCTGCTATCAAGGATGAAGCAGAGAGATGCGGAATGTTCTTCGTCAACGAGAGATGGCTCGGTGGAATGCTCACCAACCACAAGACTATCAGCAAGAGAATCGACAGACTCGAAGAGATCAGACAGATGCAGGAAGACGGCACAATTGAGAAGTATGCCAAGAAGGAAGCTCTCAAGATGATCGCTGAGGCTGACAAGCTCGAGAAATATCTCGGCGGCATCAAGGATATGAAGGGAATGCCTGGAGCACTCTTCGTAGTAGACCCTAAGAAGGAAAGAATCGCTGTCAAGGAAGCAAGGATCCTCGGAATCCCTGTAGTTGGCATGGTAGACACAAACTGTGATCCTGATGATGTCGATTACATCATCCCTGCAAACGACGACGCGATCAGAGCGGTCAAGCTGATCACAAGCTGCATGGCAGACGCCATCATCGAGGCTAAGCAGGGTGAAAGCTTCCAGGAGGCTCCTGAGGCTCAGGCTGAAGAAGCACCTGCAGAGGAAGCCGAAGTTGAGGCAGAGGCTGAAGAAGCTGAAGAGAAGTAATATATAAATGTAGCAAGATGCCCCTTCAAAAGAGGGGCATTATACAGATAACTAGGAGGAAGAAAATGGCTGAGGTAACAGCAAAACTCGTAAAAGAACTGCGTGATATGACAGGCGCAGGCATGATGGACTGCAAAAAGGCTCTGGTCGAAGCTGAAGCTGATCTTGATAAGGCAGTTGAGATCCTGAGAGAAAAGGGTCTTTCAAAGGCTGCTAAGAAGGCCGGCAGAATCGCTGCTATGGGTCTTGTAAGAACTGCATTTTCAGAAGACGGAAAGACAGCTGCAATCGTAGAAGTAAACTCTGAGACAGACTTCGTTGCTAAGAACGATGAGTTCATCAATTTCGTAGAGGGACTCGCTAAGCTGGCTCTGGAAGCAGAGAGCAATGATATCGAAGCATTCAAGGCTATGCCTTTCGAAGACGCAACAGCCGGTGAAGTGCTGACTGCTAAGATCGCGAAGATCGGTGAGAACATGTCGATCAGAAGAATCGACAAGGCTTCCGGCGATGTCATGGCTACATACATGCACGGCGGCGGAAACATTGGTGTCATCGTTGCAGCTGAAGGCGCAGACAATGATGAGAACAAGGCAGCTCTGAAGAACATTGCAATGCAGGTTGCAGCAATGAACCCTCAGTATGTAAGCAAAGATGAGATCTCTGAGGAAGAACTCGCAAACCTCGGAAAGATCACTCTTGAAAGCGCTCTGAACGATCCGTTCACACTTCCTAAGCCGATCCTGAACGGACTCCTCGACAAGGTCGCTGACGTATGGGAAAAGGTTGACATCGATATCCTCGATGAGAAGAGAGCTGACAAGAGCTTCAACTTCAACTATCTCCCTAACTTCCTTTCAGACGAAGCAAAGGAAAAACTGGCCGGACTCGCTGTTGCCGCTAAGGAAGAGATTTCCGGAAACAAGATCTTCAAGGGCCTCGTTGACGGACGTATCAAGAAGCAGCTCAAGGAAATCTGCCTGCTCGACCAGACTTACGTAAGAGCTGAAGACGGTAAGCAGACTGTTGCTCAGTACCTTGCAACTGTTGACAAGGATCTTGCTATCAAGAAGGTCATCAGATTCGAGGTAGGCGAGGGCATCGAGAAGAAGGAAGAGAACTTCGCAGAGGAAGTTGCTGCTCAGATGGCAGGAAAATAATTTCATAATATTACACATAATAAATTGGCACCGCGTTCTAAGGAACTGCGGTGCCTGTTTTTTCCCGTGAACAAATCATAGGTATCTATCGAGTAATTCCGAGATATCCTCTCCGGCCTCTTTTATTTGCTCGTGTATTTGTTCGTGTATATCAGCTCTGAATGCCTTGATTGAAGCCTCGACTTCTTTTCCTTTTTTGCGGACATCCTGGCGGACTGCTTTGCGGGCGGCTTCTATATCACCCATAATCTGCATGAGCTCACCCTGCGACTGCCTGAGCGATCCTCTGAGTGGATCATGCACTCCATATAAACCGCGTTTATAGTTATCGATTACGATCTCATACCTCTCAAATGCGTGGGCGACCGCGTCCTCCCACGAGATGTAAAGCTCATCGCCGGCGTTCTCTCCGACAGCTTTCATACGTTCGGGAGCGGCACAAAGAACCTTAAGCTTCGCTGCCAAAGACTCTGCGTTCTCATCTATAAGGAAACCATTGCGTCCGTCCATGACTCCCTCTGAGGCGCAGCTTCCTGAGACGATCACAGAAGCCGTATTTGACGCGGCGGCTTCCCTCACGACCAAACCATTGGTATCGAAAGTAGAAGGGAAGAGGAACAAATCGCTTCGGCTGTACCATGCGCGCAGTTTTTTCCTATCTGATATGACGCCTGTAAAGATGACTTTGCGGCTAAGGCCGATCTTTTTGGTGAGAGCCTTGACTTCTTTTTCATCACCACCGCCGCCGACAAATACCATGCGAAAGTCCAAACCACTATTATCAAGCAGTTTTAATGCGTCGAGTATTATGCGAAGTCCCTTGTACCACATCAGCCTTCCGATGAATAGGAAGCAAGGAACGTTTGCGGGAATATCATAGTCAGATATTGCTTCGGCGACAGTATCTTCAGGCAGAGTTTCTTTTGGAAGATCCACACCGTTTGGCATGACTATATATTCTCCCTCGTAGCCTATGGATCTGAGATTCTCCCCGGCACCTTTGCTGACGGTCCATATCTCATCGCATGAGTTCACATTGTGGAGCAGGGCTTGAAGGGCGCCTTCACGAAGCAGCTTGCCTTTGATGGCATTGGCTATATCGATGTCATACTTCGTGTGCCAGGTAAGTACGAGCGGAAGCCTTTGTGATTCAGCGAGCTGCCTTGCCAGAATGCATGATGTGATAGGGCAGTGAGTGTGAAGCAGTGCCGCGTGTCTTGTACTGACCTCATGCGCTGCTTCAGGCGAAAACGGGTAGCCTGTCACATATCCGACCAGCTTCCTTGTATCTATGCTTGGGTATCTTACTACCGTGAAATCATATTTGCTGTCGTCGCAGCCAGGCACCTGAGGAGTCACGACAAGAGAATGAGCGTGATTGTTCTCAATGATGCTGGCATAGTTAAAGACAGCGTTCGCCACTCCGTCTATGGTAGGCGGGAACGAATCATTCAGTAAACAAATAGTTGTATTCATATCCATGTCTATATTTTAACAGATAGTGGGTGCAGTTCCCACCGCGGACCATTGCTTGATGGGATTTTTTGAAGTACTATTTGTGAGTGGGACAAATAGGATAACAGGTCACACAAAAGGGGAAAAGAATGAAGAATAAGGATTATTGGAACAAAAGGGCTGCTTTGTATGACGAGCAGGTAAAAGATAAGTACGCTGACGCATATGAAGAGACGATCTCAAGATCGCTCAAGTATTGCAAAGAAAGCGATGAAGTGCTTGAGATCGCTTGCGGAACGGGAATAGTTACTCTGGCTCTCGCAGAGCGTGTAAAGCATATAACGGCTGTCGATATCTCCGAAGAAATGATCGCAAGGCTGAGCGAGAAAGCAGGGGGGAGCGTTCAAAATCTGACCCTGCATTGTACAGACATTTCTGATCATCTGCTCGATGGAAAACGGTTTGATGTGATCGCGGCGTTTAATATTCTCCTATATCTGGAGAATGTGGATGAGGCTCTTGAGCGTATACACAGTTTGCTCAAACCGGGCGGGGTATTCCTTTCGGCGACCGACTGCGTGGGAAATATCGATAATGAAGTTGCTGCTGAAAAGAAGCGAAGGGTGGATAAGGGAGAATTATCCTACGTAGGTTTCTTTACACCGGTAGAACTTGAAGCGACGATTGAAAGGGCAGGCTTCAAAGTCCTTGAAAGTGAAGATGTTCACGAGGGCACACCGAATCAGTTCATAGCCGCTGAACGTATATGATTGCGACTTCATAGAAATATAAATAAGAGGAAAGTTCTGCATTTTAAATCAGTAAAAACAGAGCCATCACCGTAAAGGTGATGGCTCTTATTCGTTCGATCAATGATCGCTGTTTGATTGAACCCTGCGAATAAGTGATTATTCGACTGCGAGTCCTGCCTCGAAGCTGCGCATGTTGCGCTCAGCGCCCTTAGGCCAACGAGCCTTGATAGCTTCTGTGATAGCTTCTTCGCTTACGACTTCACCGAGTCCGCTGTGGCGCATTGTTGCGGCGAGCAGATAGATGTTGTCTGCAGTGTCCTCAGGCTGATCAGCAGGATCAAGGAATACCAGCTTCAGGCCGGCATCAGCTGCTGCCTTTTCAACATCCTCACGTGTAGGATAAGGAGCCTTGCCGAGCATAACTGCTGTTGGCTGCCACTTGTATCCGTAAACAACGAGAGTTCCACCCGGTTTGATGTATCTGATGGACTTAAGCGATTCCGAGAGCTCCATAGCGATTCCGAGATCTGCTCCGAGAGGGCGGATGTCAGGACCAACTGTCTCTGCTCCGAGCTTAAGCTGAGCTTTTACGAATCCACCACGCTGTGCCATACCCTTTGTTGGGTAGTAGTTTGCAGGTACATCGAGTGCCTGCGCAGCACGCATGATCATGTCAGCGATAGTAAGGATGCCCTGTCCGCCGACTCCGACGAGATAAACATTATAGTTTGCCATATTGATTAGACCTCCTTCTTCTCAATTGCATTCACTGGGCAGACGTATGTGCAGATTCCGCAGCCGTTGCACTGTGAAGGATTGATGTGTACGCCGTTTTCATCAGAAACGATAGCGGCGCATCCTGTTGTGTTGATGCAGCGCTTGCAGTTGATGCACTTCTCCTGATCAACTACGGAGAGACCGTATTTGATCTTGCGGCGTCCTGCCTGGATAGCGCACTCACGGCGGGAAACGATGACCTTTACGCCAGGCAGCTTAGCTGCTTCAACGATAGTGTCAGTCATCTTAGGCAGATCATAAGGATCTACTACCCACAGCTGCTTAACGCCGAGGCCCTTAACGATGTCTACAACGTCAACGCGTGTGCGGCTCTCGCCAGGATACTGGAACTCTTCAGCGGTATTAGGGTTGACCTGCATACCTGTCATGGAAGTCCAGCCGTTGTCCATGATAACAACAGTAATAGGAACCTCGTTCTGAACAGCGTTTACAAGAGGTGGCATACCTGCGTGGATGAATGTACTGTCACCGATTGTGGCGAATACAGGTGTTGGCCACTCAGCGTGAGTGAATCCCTGTGCCATAGCGATGGATGCTCCCATAGCAACCTCTGTCCAGAGGCAGTCGAATGGAGGGCAGCTTCCGAGGATAGTACATCCGATATCACCTGTGATGATAACTTCGTCCTTCTTGTAGCCGAGCTTCTTAACAGCATCGATGAGTCCCATGTATACACCACGGTGTGGGCATCCGGCGCAGACTCCGATAGGACGTGCAGCGCAGTGAGACTCAGCGTCGTCAGCTGCTGCTGTATCCATCTTGAACTCTACTCCGAAGAGTGCTGCCATACCTGTAGCGCATGTAGCTGCTGTGTAGTTGCCGATGCGGCTCAGAGGTCCGTTCAGCTTTCCGATGATCTCCACGTTCTTTCCTTCGTGGAATGCCTGGAGGGAGATGGCCTTCTCAACATGAGGCTCATTCTCTTCAAGTACGAGTATGCTCTCGCAGTTGTCGAGCATTGCCGCGAACTCCTCTGTAGCTTCAGGGAGTGTAGCAGCGAGCTGCAGTGTGGAAATTCCTTCAACATCTGCGCCTGCAGCCTTGATGAGTTCAAGTGACTCATCGAGGAATGCGGAAGTAACGCCTACTGTTACGATACCCTTGCCGCCTTTCTTACCAAGGCTGAGCTTGTGCATTCCATCCTTGTGGAGCTTTACCTGAGCAGCAGCGAGACGTGCGATAAGATCTCTGTGCTGATCCATACAGATCTTAGCTCCGGCCTTTGTATACTTGAAAGGATCGTTTACGAAATGTGGCTTTCTCGGCTCGATCGGATGAGCTTCAGGAAGCTCGATGAGAGCGTGGCTCTGCGA
Source organism: uncultured Eubacteriales bacterium (assembly GCA_902798745.1). Taxonomy (GTDB): domain Bacteria; phylum Bacillota; class Clostridia; order Peptostreptococcales; family Anaerovoracaceae; genus Crickella. The sequence continues at coordinate 83,496 of CADBXM010000002.1, read as the reverse complement.
TACGTTCGATACTGTACGAACGATTACCGGACCCTGGATAGCCTCGGAAAGTTCGAATGCGTACTGAACGAAAGTATAGCTCTCGAGTACTGAAGACGGCTCGAGTACAGGAACGTCACTCATGAGTGCAAAGCCTCTGATGTCCTGCTCAGGCATACCTGCGGATACGCCCGGGTCATCGGCAACGTATACTACCATGCCGCCTGTACATCCGGAATATACAACGCTTATGAATGCGTCATAAGCTACGTTGAGTCCGGACATCTTCATTGTCACGATTGAACGCTGACCTGCCCATGCGCATGCTGCGGCTTCTTCAAAAGCAACCTTTTCGTTGGTGCTCCACTCGATGGTTACGCCATCGTATTTTTTGCCCCAGATGCTGCCGATAACCTCAGAACTAGGAGTTCCAGGATAACCGACGATCAGCTTTGCGCCGGAACTAAGCGCCGCCTGAGCAGCAGCCTCGTTACCACTGAGATTAACTTTTGCCATAATAGACCTCCTAAAATCTACTTATTAACTTGGTTGACCGTGTTGCCTGCAATGAACTGCTTGAGATTCTCAGCAGCTGTGTTCAGGAGACGGCCGCGGCTGGCTTTGGATACCCAGCTGATATGCGGAGTGATGATGCAGTTGTCGCACTTGAGGAGTGGGTTATCTACTGCAGGTGGCTCGGTGAGCATTACATCGAGTCCGGCACCGAATACCTTACCGGAGTTAAGTGCCTCAGCGAGGTCTTCAGGAACTACGAGAGGACCGCGGCTGTTGTTGATGATGATAACGCCATCTTTCATCTTCGCGATATTCTCTTTGTTGATGATGCCCTCTGTCTCAGGTGTGAGTACGCAGTGGAGTACGATAACATCTGATTTTGCGAGTACTTCGTCGAGTTCTCCATATCTGAAGGTCTCGCATACGATGGAATCATCGTGATAGATATCATATCCGAGTACGTTCATGCCCATAGCCTGAGCTACCTTTGAAGTCTGCTTTCCGATACGGCCCATGCCGAGGATTCCCATGGTCTTGCCCGCGAGCTCGATCTGCTCGGAATCCCAGTAGCACCATTCGCCTACTTCATTCCAACGACCGTTGTGAACTCCGAGGCTGTGGTCGCCTGCACGGTGAGCTACTTCCATGAGAAGAGTGATAGCAAACTCTGAAACGGAAGCTGTGCCGTATGTCGGAACATTTGTTACAACGATTCCCTTTTCTGTTGCTGCTTCAAGGTCTACAGTGTTGAATCCTGTGGAAAGGCAGCCTACATACTTAAGATTAGGGCACTGATCCATAACTTCACGGCTGATCATGATGTCGTTGATGCATACAGCCTCTGCGTCGTGGATCCTTTCGATAAGCTCTGACTCTTTAGTGCTGTCATATGCAGTAAAGTCGCCGAGAACTTCGAAGTTTTCATAGGACAGATCACCAGGATTCAGTCCGAGCCCATCTGGAATGACAATTTTCATCGCTTTCCCTCCTTACCTTTTTATAACCAATATATAACTATTATTAATGCATGTAGAATTAGTACGCATACACTATTTATAATAGTACATTTTTATTTTATTCTCCATAATAATACCAGTAAAATAACAATATTGGCATGCGTTCCCATAAGAAAAACTTATAACTCCGCTAAAGCCTTGGCCTGCAAACGGCTTATTATGCGGAGTTGACGATTTTCGCCTGATACGGCAAGTGTTTTTTAAATTGTTCTTGACTGGCCCTCGAGGACAACTTCTAAAATTTTGACGTGGATATTGTTCAGATAATTATTTATAATTAAAGTGCATTAGAAGAAGTACGCTTGCTGACGGATGCGTTGTCATAAGAGCGTTTCAAAAGATTACGAGAGAGGTGATTATATGCCACTGCTTTTACCGGATGATTATGCATATCCGCTTCCTAAATTAAGGAAAGTACAACAGGTATTCGATCATACTTCCTTGGAAGATGTTGAAGGTACTCTTCTTAAAGAATGGAGTCGCCCTGAGATAAGGGAAAAGATCAAACCAGGCGCCAGAGTAGCCGTAGCTGTCGGCAGTCGCGGGATCAAGAATCTCCAGCTGATCGTAAAGACTACAATAGATCAGTTGAAAGAACTCGGCGCTGAGCCGTTCATCGTATCTGCCATGGGAAGCCACGGTGGCGGAACAGAAGAAGGTCAGAAAGAAGTACTTACCGGTTACGGCATCACAGAGGAATACATGGGAGTGCCTGTTAACACTACCGTTGATGTAGTTGAACTCGGCAAAACTCCATCGGGCAAGACAGTCTACTTTGACCGCGCGGCTTCAGAGGCTGATGCTATCATTCCTATAAATAGGATCAAACTGCATACAGACTTTGTCGGAGAACTGCAGAGTGGTATTTGCAAGATGCTGGTTATCGGACTCGGCAATCAGGTCGGCTGTTCGTCCATACATGAAGAGGACCCTGAGTTCTTCGCTCAGATCATCGAGGACGCTGCTACCATCATCATGGAAAAATGTCCTGTAGTTGCGGGAGTCGCAACTATCGAAAATGCTTATGACGAAACTTTCCATATTGAGATCCTTCCAAGAGAGAATCTGATTGCTCGCGAGAAAGAACTCGTCAAAATCGCAAAGACAAAGATGCCTGTACTCATTCCACCTAAGATCGATGTCCTCCTTGTGGGCGCGATAGGTAAGGAGATATCGGGTGCGGGTTTTGACCCTAATATCCTTGGCAGAAGCTCATGCCTTAAGGAGTATATGTTGCCAATACCTGATATCAAAAAAATGGTACTTCTTGGCGTTACTCCGGCATCTCACGGCAACGCCATAGGTCTCGGCCTGTTCGATGTTACTGTAAAAGAAGTATTCGACCAACTCGACTTCGAGTCCACATACGCCAACAGCATAGCATGCCGCTGCATCGACGACTGCAAGATACCACTTGTGGCGAAGGATGAAGACGAGGCAGAGCGAGTAGCGATAAAATGCGTCAGGGGCGTTGAGCTTGAAGACCTGAGGGTCGTAAAGATAGCGAACACACTTGAGCTCGGATACATAGAAGTATCAGATAAAGTACTCGAAGATATCAAAGACGACGAAAGAATCGTGATTCAGTAGATATTGTTAAACTATTAAAAAGGAGGTTGACAGGTATGAAATTAACTGATGAACAACAGGCCATGCTTGACGGCAAGTACGGAGAAGGCGCGGCTTACGCGATGAAGATCCAGGTAGGCATTGGCGAGTGCTTCGATGCAGAGCGCATGGTTCCAATCAAGAGAGCTCACGTTGCTCTGAGTAATCAGGCTGGAGACCTGTGGTTCGCTGAAAAATTGGTTGCTGCCGGCGCTAAGTGCCGTGTGGCTCCTACAGTAAATCCGGGCTGGTGTCTTGATTATTTTAAAAAAGGCTGGCCTGACCTCACTGATGCTGACATAGAGCATATGCATAGAACAGATAACGCTTACCGTACACTGGGCGCAGTACTTTCGTACAACTGCACACCTTATGTGGCTACAAACGTTCCAAACTTCGGAGAAGTTTGTGCGTTCTCTGAGTCCAGCGCTCCTCCTTATGTAAACTCCGTATGGGGCGCACGCACAAACAGAGAGAGTGCCAACAGTGCTCTTTGTGCCGGTGTTACAGGTTTCGTTCCTGAATACGGACTGTTGCTCGATGAGAACCGCAAGGGCGACATAGTAGTTCACGTAGAAGCTGACATGAAGTCTGCTTATGAATATCACTGCCTCGGCATGATGGGCGATAAGATCGGAGAAGGACTTCCTGTATTCGTTGGACTTCCTAAAGTGATCACACCGGAAGCCCTGAGAAATTTCGGCGCACAGCTCAACACATCAGGTGCTTATGGAATGTATCATATCGTAGGATTCACTCCTGAAGCTCCGGATCTCGAGACAGCGCTCGGCGGCAAGAAGCCTAAACATGAAGTTGTTATCACTGATAAGGATCTCAAGGACTTCGCAGAGAAGTTCAGCGATGAGAACGATGGTAAGATCGATTTTGCCATGTTCGGATGCCCACACTTCACTCTTGAAGAGGCTATGTACATCGCGAATCATATCGAAGGCAAGAAGCTTGCAGTTCCTATGTTCATTCTGGTAAGCAGTCACGCTGCACAGATGGCTGAGAGAATGGGCGTTACAAAGGTGCTCAATGATGCAGGCGCTGAGATCATCCCGGACAGCTGCCCGGATCAGCCGGTATGGCATTTCCTGATCGGAAAAACAGGCGTTACAGAATCGCCGAAATGTGCTTACTATCCAAGACGCAGAGGACTGAAGTTCGTACTGCGCGACCTTGATGGTTGTATCGAAGCTGCTCTGACAGGGGAGGTAAAGTAATGGGAAAGAGATTTGCATGCCATAAGATATCTGAGGGCTGCGCGACAGCCGAGGTTATCAAGACAAATGAACGTATCATGTTCTATCAGGTTCGTCCTGAAGACGGAATGATGGATGAGAAAGACCACGAGATCAGAGGAAAGATCATCGCCAAGAAAGTGCTTATTTTCCCTGGTGGAAAAGGAAGCTCTGTAGTACAGCAGGACGGTCTTTATCATCTGGACAGATTCGGCAATATGCCATCGGCACTTATCGTAAAGGATCCTGATCCTGTATTGGTTGCCGGAGCTATCATCATGGAGATCCCGATGGTCGACCGCATTGATCAGGAGTTCTATGACACGGTCAAGGACGGTGATATGGTCACAGTAAATGCTGACGAGGGATATGTAGAGATCCAGTAGTCGGTACAAAAAATGTTATTTTAGCATCATAAGGAGATATGGTGCTGATATTTATTCAAGTTATTCAAGGAGGTAACAAGAATGGAATTAACTATTCAGGAAATGGTTGAAAAAGGTCGCGTAGCGATGGACCAGATCAAGGACTACACTCAGGAGCAGGTCGACAAGATTTGCTTTGAGGCAGCTAAGGCAGTCTACAAGGACAGAGAAACTCTTTCCGAGATGGCTGTTGAAGAGACAAGACTTGGTAGAGTAGATCACAAGATCGGCAAGCTCGAGCTCGCATGCAGCATGATGTGGGAGTACCTGCAGGATAAGCCATCCGTAGGTGTTATCGCTGAGCATCCTGAACTCGGCATCACAGAAGTTGCTAAGCCAGTAGGCGTTGTTGCTTGTATCTCGCCAGCTACAAACCCTGGAGCTACACCAATCGCTAACTTCATGCAGGCCATCAAGGGCAAGAACGCAATGATCGTTTCGCCAGCACCTCGTGCAAAGGCAACATCTGAGAGAACAGTTAACCTCATCAGAGAAGCTTGCGTTAAGTGCGGAGCTCCTGCAGACCTCATCCAGTGCGTTGAGAACGTTTCGATCGAAAAGTCCGGACAGCTCATGGCAGCTGCTGACCTGATCGTTGCTACAGGTGGAGCCGGAATGGTAAAGGCTGCTTACTCAAGTGGTACTCCAGCTTACGGCGTAGGTCCTGGTAACCCTCCTGTTATCCTCGACAGAGACTTCGATATCGAAGAAGCTGTTCCTATCATGGCAGAGGCTTCCGGCTTCGAAAACGGTATCCTTTGTGACGGATGTAACCACTTCCTCTATCCAGCAGAGAAAGAGGCTGAGGTATTCGAGGCTTGGAGAAAGGGCAACATCGTAGTATTCGATAAGAAGGAAGATGTTGACAAGTTCCGTGAAGTAATGTTCCCAGGTGGCAAGGCAAACGCTGAGATCATCGGACATGACGCTGACGTTATCGCAAAGGCTGCAGGATTCGATGTTCCTAAGGAAACAGAAGTAATCGCTCTGAAGATCGACAAGATCGGCGCTGAGGAGATCCTCACACACGAGTTCCTCGGACCTACAATGACAATGATCACTTATGAAACATTCGAAGAGGCTGTTGATAAGGCTCTCAAGATCCTCACAGAGCAGGGTGGTATCGGACACGGTACAGGAGTTCTCTCCCACAATGAAGATCACATCCGCTATGTGGCAGCTAAGATCCCAGTTAGCCGTCTCATGATCAACCAGCCATCTTCAGATGGATGGGGCCCAAGCCACAACGGACTTCCACCTACGATGTCCGAGTCTTGCGGAACATGGGGTAACAACATCCTTGCAGGAAATGTTGACTACATCCACTTCCTCAACATCACACGCATCGCTCGCCGTCTCGATATCGAATGGCCTGATGCAGAGGAAATGTTCAAATAAGAAATATCGCTTATTTGAAACACTGAACTGACAATGAAAAGCTCGGAATTTGCAAAAGTTTCGAGCTTTTCCTTATTTAATCGACAGTAGATCCGGCTGAGGGTGATTAACTGTATGACGTTGTTTGTTTTTTTTAATATTGATGAAGTATAATATCCGCAAGGAGAACGAAAGATATGACTTTAAGACAGCTCGAATTTGTCAAGGCAGTAGTTGAAAACAGGAATATTTCATTAGCTGCGAAACAGTTATATGTTTCCCAGTCTGCTCTTTCACAACAGATATCGGCGCTTGAGGAAGAACTGGGTTGTACGCTGTTCTACAGAAAAACAAATGGTGTTACGCCTACTAATTCCGGGCTTGTTTTGTATAAACACGCGCTTGGGATAATAGACAGCTTTTCAGATGCGTTGAACGATGTCAGAAAAGCCGATGAGACCGTTGCCGGTGATATTATAATAGGCACATTTTATTCCGGCTTGAGTATTGCTGCAGATTATATCAACAGGTTTTCTGTGCTTTACCCTGAAGTCGATTTCAAGATATTTCCTATGCTTCCCGCAGAACTTGAAGATTCGCTTGAGGCGGGGAAGATAGATGTGGCGTTCATGCGTTCTCCTAATAAGAGCGCAAGAAGGTTTTCTGTCTTGTGGCTGGAGAAAGAAGAAATGGTCGCAATGATCCCCGCGCACATGGATCCATGTCCTGATAGTGACTCTATCAGCGTAGATGGGCTTAAAGACCTCGCTTTTTGCGGAGGCATTGACAGGCATTTCAGGGAATCCAGAAACTGGGATTATGGAGAAATGCTGCAAAAAGAACTCAGTGCTAAAGGAACGGAGTTTGCCAAAATATATGAATGCAGCGGCGCGATCGCCAGCATGATACTTTCCGCGAACGGACTGGCTGCATCTCTGGTTCCGGAGAGGACTGCGCGAATGGTCGATTCAAGAAATCTGCATATTAAGCACGTAAAAGATACCAACATATATACATGGGCCGGAGTCGCGTGGAATGACGATATAACTTCAAGTTATCAGGCAGAACTGTTTATAAAATTCATTACAGACAATTCGAAACAATGAAGATCAGTGCAATATCAAAAAAATATGGAGTATCCAAGGATACATTGTATTTTTATATCTCAAAAGGCTTGCTCATACCGAGGATAAACGGGAAACAGTATATCGCGGATGAGACTTTTGAGCGTGACTTGCAAATGATTCTAAGATTCCGCGACTGGGGTTTTCAGCTGAATGAGATCCACTCGGCTCTTTCGATAATCCGAAAGAACTCTCCCGGGGAAGAGCATGAAGCAAGGCATATACTGTCCGGGATCCTGATGCAGAGATCGGAGACTATCAGCAATGAGATCAACGATCTCGAAGCAAAGCTTGTTGAAATAAAAAAATATACTGAAGAGTTGCGTGCCGAAGATAAAAACAGTAAAGGCAACGCAAACAAAAAGATGGGCGTACCTCTGTCCATGGTTTCGATGCTTCGCTGTCCTCAATGCGGCGGCAACCTGAATTTTTCTAATTCAGATATGTCGCAGACACAGATAATGAATGCGGATATCAATTGCTCATGCGGTTATAAAGCAAAGATCAGAGACGGCATCCTGCTAACACCAAACCAGAATCAGAGCAAATATGACCAGCCTGATATCTCAAAAGTGATCTACAGTGATGTTCCGGATTTTCTCACTAGCCTGTACCAGAAGTCCTACTATTGGATGGAAAAATGCCTCCAAGATATCCTGAATCAAGGTTCGGTGGTGATGGAATCCCATCTCAACACTTATTTCTACCTTCAGTATGAGATGGATCTTCTGGAAAAAAACAACTGCAGACTGATATTAGTCGACAAGTATCCGGAGATACTTTCAATGTATAAATCCGCTTTGGAAATGACAGGGGCCGATGTCGAGGTGCTCTTTATTGCTGATGACGGAACAGACATTCCGCTCAGCCAAGGCGTGATAGATGTATTTGTAGACTTTTTTGGCTCGAATGAGCATCAGTTCTTCAATGACTCGGTTCTTATTGAAAAACTGGCTCAATACATGGCGCCGATATCCTATGTTGTTGGAACTTATTTTTCAATACCGTCAGGCAAGCAATCGATAAAGAGCATGAAGCATTTTTATCCTGAAGCTTCATCAGATAATTTCAATCTGGCCATATTCAGAGATGATATAAAGAAGGCAGGCTTTTTAGGAATAATGTCGGAGGAAATAGGGGAGACTACAGAGACCGGAGAGGACTATCGCTGCCTCGGCTTTGTAGATGATGATGAAAAGATCCGTCTTGATTCTTTCCTGCTGAAAAAAGGACCGACGGGCATTGGGAGAGATCATGTTTGAATGATCATCCGAACTGATCAAAATGCGGAATAAGAAAAAGATCATGAAAAAGGACCGGGGTCTGAAACCCCGGTCCTTAATACTTGGTTTTAAAACCTGTAATCAGGAAAGATTATTTCCAGCGCTTCTCAACTTCTGCGAGAGCGTGATCCATGGCTGCGATGACCTTGTCGATAGTCTCGTATGTCTGGATTGCAGGTGGTTCGATACGGATAACGCGGGCGTTATTAAGTGTACCGGCTACCATTACGTTCTGAGCGAACATCTCTTTCGAAACTTCCCAACCATATTCTGGGCTGTCGAATTCGAGAGCGAGCATGAGGCCGATTCCGCGAACGTCATCAACGTGTGGACGACCCTCAGCGACCTTCTTGAGGCCTTCAAGGTAGTAAGCACCCTTCTCAGCAACTGTCTTAGGAATGTCATTCTTTACGATGTAATTGATGACACTGAGCAGTGCGGAGCAAGCGATAGCGTTTCCGCCGAATGTTGGCGATCCGAGGATGAACGGATTGTCAGCAAGACCGGACTTGTCGAATACATCCTGTGTATAAGCGATACCTGTGCATGGGATAGCTCCACCGGATGAAACCTTACCGAATGTCATGATATCAGCAGCGACTCCGTCTCTGTCCTGACCCCAGAGATTTCCTGTACGGCCGAGACCTGTCTGGATCTCGTCTGCGATCCAAAGAACACCGTGCTTCGAGCAGATCTCGCGAACGTCTTTCAGATAGCCCTTAGGTGGGATGATGAATCCGGACTCACCCTGTACCGGCTCGCAGATGAATGCAGTTACGTGCTCACCGATAGCTTCGAGGTTGCAGATAGCAGTTTCAAGAGCCTCAGCGTTGCCGTGCTCGATGAACTGAACCTTTGGAAGCAGGTTTGGATAATATCTTTCACGGAATACGTCGTTACCTGTCATGGACAGAGCACCGATGCTCTTTCCGTGGAATCCGTGAACTGTGGAAATGAAGTATCCGGCGCCATTAGAAAGCATAGCCAGTTTGAGTGCCATTTCTACAGCCTCTGCACCACCGTTTGTAAGATATGAGAATTTGATATCTCCAGGTGTTACCATAGCAAGAGCTTTGCAAGCATATCCACGAAGTGGCTCGATCAGCTCTGTGCTGGAAAGTGTAAGACGATGCAGCTGATGCTCTACATACTTGATGATCTCAGGATTGCGGTGACCTGCGATGTATGTACCGAATCCGCCGATGCAGTCGATGAATTCATTGCCATAAACGTCAAAGACGTGCTCGCCTTCGCTGGCCCACTCAACTGTAGCTCCATCAGGAGTGCAGGATTTACGGAAATCCATATAACCGGAATTATAATACTCGGTATAGTTCTCAATAGTATCTTTCTCGATGGCCTTCATCTCTTCCTGAGTAAGTTCGTCACCTCTTTCGATAAAGTCGAGAGCTCTTGCCAATTCCTTCAAGGTTTTCTCTTTATCCATTATCTTTCCTCCTTATTAATAATAGACAACTGACCAGCTGACATATCGGTGTCAGTCTAGTTTGATAACCATATAATAAAATGATGAAAAAACTCAACGTCAAGCGTATATTTACCTATAATCGAAAAAAACGTCGAGTTAACTCAACAAAATTGCCCAAAAGGGTGAAAACAAGTCTTGACGTTGAGTAGGTATAAAGTGTGATACTATATTACGTAGAACAAGTCTTTGATTCAATGCGGTCCTATTAGGATCGCGCAAGACAGGAGATGATAAGACGTGTTGTATGGATGTTCGCTTCCTTTCGCGAACAGAGGTAATTACATTCTTTTTAAATATAGAGAGGAGAGTAGTTATATGGAATCTAACAGTTTAAGGAGAGAAGTAGGACTTTTTCCTGCGATTTGTACAGCTGTAGGTATCGTAGTATCAAGTTCTGCTCTGTTCATGCTCGGTGGCGGATTCGCTAGCGGCGGTCCGGCGTTTGTTATCGCCATGATCATCGCAGCGTTCACCAACCTTTGTGTAGCGTTCTCATTCTCAGAGCTCGCCGGTATGCTTCCGGCTGCGGGCGGAATCAACCACTACACACTGCCGGCTCTTGGACCAACACTGGGTATCTTCTCAGTGCTTTCCGGATACTTCATGGTAGCCGGAATTTCCAACGCGGCTGAATCACTGGTTTGCGGAGAAGTTCTCAGCATCCACCTGTTACCTAATGCGGGACTCAGCTCAACATTCTGGGCATTCTTCATGGTAATCGCCCTCGGTATCCTGAACCTCGGTTCAGTTAAATCGTACGCGACTGCTCAGACGATCTTCGCTTCTGTAATGATCGGCTCGATGGTAATTCTTTCCATCATCGGTCTTTGTGGCGGTGGTCAGGGAGAGCCTCTTGCTGAATTCCCTAAGTTCGATATGAGCGCAGGTGGCGGAGTTATGGTAATGCTCGCTACAGCGTTCTGGCTGTTCGTAGGTCTCGAATTCGTATGCCCACTTGCTGAGGAGATCACAAATCCTAACAAGTTCATCCCTCTGGCTATGATTTCCGGTATCGCTATCATCTTCGTCAGCGATATCCTGTTCGGCTTCATGGCTCTGAAATACATCCCGATGGATGTACTTGCTGAATCGACAACTCCACACGTAGACGCTGCGATGGTAGTTCTCGGAAGAGGCGGTGAGATCTGGATTTCGATCATCTCACTTGTAGCTACATGCTCAACACTTAACACATTCGTAGCGGCTATCCCAAGAATGCTCTTCGGTATGGCTAACGAAGGCGAATTCCCTAAGATCTTTGGTAAGCTGAATAAGTTCGGTTCCCCATGGGCAGGTGTTGTACTCGTTACAATCGTTACAATGCTTCTTATCGGATTCTTCGATGCATCATACCTTGAGATCCTTCTGCTCGCAGGCTGCGTTGGCTGGATGATCGCATACATCATTGCACACATCGATGTTATCGTTCTCAGAAAGAAATATCCTGATGAGGCAAGGCCATTCAGAGTACCTGGCGGCGCGATCCTTCCTGTCGTTTCGACAATCCTTCTGGTTCTCATGATCGTCATGATCGTTGAAGATCCTGAAGAGAAGATGATGATCTACAAACTCGCCGGTGCTGGACTTATCATCTGCGCCGTATTCTCGGTTTGCTGGGTCAAGTTCGCTATGAAGCTGCCTCTCTGGAAGCCAATTCCACTTGAAGAACTCAAGGCACAGGTTGCCGCTGAGTCTCAGGCTATCCAGGAATAGTTATCTTCGATAGCACTTTGAATCTGATTTGATCAGATATACAACTCCGGATGCTCCTGTCTGCATCCGGAGTTTTTTTATGGCTGCTGGTCAATGTGATGACGATTTAGTAAAATGGTTTTAGTATGTAAGATGTGAAAAGGATGAGGGATAAAACATAGATGAAAGACTATATTATAAGAGCGACTGCTGCCGGGGAAACCGTAAGAGCGTTCGCGATAAGATCGACAGATCTTACGGCAGAGGCGCGTGAGATACACCATACATTTCCTGTCGTGACGGCTGCGCTTGGCAGATTGCTTAGCGCCGGAGCTATGATGGGATCGATGATGAAAGGCAATCGCGACAAACTGACCCTGCTGATGAAGGGTGATGGCCCAATAGCTCAACTGACCGTGACAGCAGATAGCCATGGCAATGTGAAAGGATTTCCTGCCGAACCATCAGTTGATATACCGCTTAAAAGAGCGGGCAAGCTTGATGTAGGCGGGGCCATAGGCAAGGGGACCCTTACTGTCATAATGGATCTTGGATTGAAGGAACCGTATAACGGCCAAGTTGAGATCCAGACCGGAGAGATCGGGGATGATCTTGCATACTATTTCACGGTTTCTGAACAAACTCCATCTGCGGTAGGGCTTGGGGTGATGGTCGATACAGACAGTTCTGTAAAACATGCAGGGGGATTCATTATACAGATGATGCCTGATGTTACCGATGAGACTATTGCGGCGGTCGAAGCAAAGCTGGATGGAGCCGACCCTGTCACAACTATGATGGATAATGGAATGAGCCCTGAGGATATACTGGAGTATTATCTCGGCGATATCGATCTTAGGATCAATGAGAAACTGCCTGTGCGGTTCCACTGCGACTGCAGCAAAGAGAGGGTCGCCGGAGCTCTTGCAACCATAAGCAGAGAAGATCTTGAAGAGATCATCAATGATGGAGAAGAAATAGAAGTAAAATGTTACTTCTGCAATTCCGCGTATAAGTTCCGGGTCGACGAGCTTGAAGAAATGCTTGAAAGCCGGGGGAATAAAGACGCCTGAAAAAAGAATTGCGGAAAAAAATCGGAGAAAGAAAGCAGATGAAAGCAGAATGCAATACGAGATGTGTGATAGTCGGCGGCGCGGATATTGCTGATTACTCACGTGTCAGGAACTATCTCAGAGATGATGACTATATCATTTATTGCGACAGTGGCCTGAGGCACATGGAAGCACTGGGAGCGGTGCCATCTCTTATTGTGGGTGATTTCGATTCTTACGATGATCCGCATTCCGAGGTTGAAACTATCACGCTGCCTGTAGCCAAAGATGATACCGATACTGTATTTGCCGCGCGCGAAGGTATGCGCAGGGGCTTCAGGGAGTTTCTGTTGCTCGGCGTCATAGGCGCCAGACTGGATCATACGCTTGTGAATGTTTATGCGCTCTCACTCCTTGAAGAGGGCGGATGCCATGGAGTGATAGTGGATGATTACTCTGAGATAGAGCTTATCGCGAACCGCGTTACTGAGGATGGCAGAGCTGTTTCCGGGGCAGCGGAAGTGCCGTATGAGTACCCGTATTTTTCACTCATAGCCTTAGAAGGAGAAGCGAGTGGAGTAACTATCTTAAACGCGAAATTCCCGCTTGAAGACGGCAGGATAGAGCCGGGGTATCAGTACGCGACCAGCAACGAGGCGCTGCCTGATCAGACAGCCGAGATAGAGGTGAAAAGTGGAAAATTGCTCCTGATAAAGATCGTGCCGGGTGCTGCCGAGAGGCATGGCAAGCATTGACAATAGCGCCTGATTCGTGTTACTCTATATCGATTTGAAATTGACGGAGGGGACGATGGAACGTAATATCGGTAATGAACTGAAATTCAGCCCGACAATAGATACCAGGCTTCTGAGAGAGGCCGGTGTGGCGCTCTCTTCTACAAATACTATTCTTCCCGGTTTTTGTGACGTGCATGTGCACTTCAGGGAACCGGGTTTTTCTTATAAAGAGACTATAGCCACCGGCTCAATGGCAGCAGCGCATGGCGGATACACCGCTGTATGCACGATGCCGAATCTCGATCCTGTATCCGACTCGATAGAGCATCTTAAGGAACAGCAGGACATCATCGACAGGGACGCCTGCATAAACGTTTATCCTTATGCGGCTATCACGGTCGGGCAGAAGGGAGAGAAACTTGCTGATCTTGAAGGCATGGCTGATAATTGTATCGCGTTCAGCGATGACGGGCATGGAGTCCAGTCGGATGACATGATGAGAGAAGCTATGCTTACTGCAAAGTCGCTGGGCAAGATAATAACCGCACACTGCGAGGTGAACAGCCTGCTTAAGGGCGGATACATACATGACGGAAAGTATGCGGCAACGCACGGTCACAGGGGTATTTGCTCTGAGTCCGAATGGCGGCAGATAGAGCGCGATCTGAAGCTGGCAGATGAGACAGGATGCGCTTACCATGTCTGCCATATCTCGACAAAGGAAAGTGTCAGCATCATAAGGGATGCAAAGAAGAGCGGAGTTGATGTGACGTGCGAGACTGCGCCGCATTATCTGCTGCTCGATGACAGCATGCTTCAGGAAGACGGCAAGTGGAAGATGAATCCGCCGCTGAGAGATGCTTCGGATAGAGAAGCTCTTTTGGAAGGGATCACAGACGGCACTATCGACTGCTTGGCGACAGATCACGCGCCTCATTCCGCAGAAGAGAAATCCCGCGGACTTGAAAAGTCTGCTTTCGGAATAGTCGGCATAGAGACGGCTTTTCCTCTTGCTTATACATATCTTGTGATGCCGGGTATCATCAGCATGGACAGATTAGAGGAACTGCTCGTATATAATCCGCGCAGGCGCTTCGGTATACCGCTCGGCAATGACTGGTCTGTATGGGATCTCACAGAGGAATGGACAATAAATGAGAATGAACTTCTCTCCATGGGAAAGGCCACACCTTTTGACGGCTGGCATGTGATGGGGAGATGCTGCCTCACTGTAGTGGATGGCAGAATAGCTTATAGCGCGTCGCAGGGTTTATGATCATGTGAAACAACACCGATACGGGGATACGGTGTATCAAAGATATAGAGAATCACGGAGGCTGAAATGGCGAAGAGAACAGATGTAAAGAAAGTACTGATTATCGGATCGGGACCGATCGTTATCGGTCAGGCTGCTGAGTTTGACTATGCGGGCACACAGGCCTGCCTTGCTCTGAAGGAAGAGGGTTACGAGGTAATTCTGTGTAACTCCAACCCGGCAACGATCATGACAGACACAACGATCGCTGACAAGGTGTATATGGAGCCGCTCACGCTCGAATATATAGCGAAGATTTTAAGATATGAAAGACCGGATGCAATCGTGCCGGGTATCGGCGGGCAGACAGGACTAAACCTCGCCATGCAGCTTGACAAGAAAGGCGTGCTTGAGGAGTGCCGCGTAAAGCTACTGGGAACTCCTGCTGATTCTATCGAGAGAGCAGAGGACAGGGAATTGTTCAAAGAGATGTGTGAATCGATCGGAGAGCCTGTTATCCCGAGCGAGATCACATATAACATGGAAGAAGCAAAAAAGGCCGCGCTGGATATCGGTTATCCTGTAGTGCTTCGCCCGGCGTTCACGCTCGGCGGCACAGGAGGCGGTTTTGCGAATAACGAAGAAGAGCTTGAAGACATTGGTATCAAAGCATTCAGCCTTTCGCCTGTGCATCAGGTGCTTGTTGAAAAATCAGTAAAGGGATACAAGGAGATCGAGTTTGAAGTAATGCGTGACGGCACTGATAATGCCATCACTATCTGCGGCATGGAAAACGTCGACCCTGTAGGAGTCCATACAGGTGACTCCATAGTCGTTGCGCCTATACTTTCGCTCAACGATCACGATCTCAAGATGCTCAATGATTCAGCTATCAAGATCATCCGCGAACTCAAGATAGAGGGAGGCTGCAACGTGCAGTTCGCACTTCATCCTGAGACGAGCGAATACTACCTTATAGAAGTAAACCCTAGAGTCTCGAGGTCATCAGCACTGGCTTCGAAGGCATCGGGATATCCGATCGCCAGAGTCACAGCCAAGATCGCGCTTGGTATGACTCTGGATGAGATCGAAGTTGCAGGCGGTCTGGCATCGACAGAGCCTTCACTTGACTACATAGTAGCGAAGTTCCCGAGATTCCCGTTCGACAAATTCGCGGATGCCACAAACGTACTCGGCACTCAGATGAAAGCGACCGGAGAGGTAATGGGCATAGGCGCGACACTCACCGAGAGTTTCCTCAAATCCATCAGATCTCTCGAGACAGGTGTATGCCATCTCCATCTGGCGAAGTTTGACGGGATGAGCCGCAACAAGCTTATGGAATACATCTCGGAATTCAGAGACGACAACATGTACGCTATCGCCGAGCTCCTGAGGAGAGGCATCAGCATTGATGAGATCCATAAAGTGACAATGATCACTGAATTATTCCTCGAGGCGTTCAAGGAGATCGTCGACATGGAGAAGGCTCTGAAGGAAAGAGTCAACGACGTAAAGACTCTCAAGGCGGCAAAGATACTCGGATTCTCGGACAAGGAGATCGCCAAGATCTGGAATCTTTCGGAGGAAGAGGTATACAACAAGAGAAAGAAAGCGGGCATAACTCCTATATTCAGGATGGTGGATACGCTGCATACAGGAAAGTATATCGCATACCTTTATTCGTCATATACGGGAGAAAACCAGTCAAGGCTGACGGACAAGAAAAAGATAATCGTGCTTGGCGCGGGCCCTATCAGAATAGGCCAGGGCGTGGAATTTGACTATTCTACAGTTCACGCGGTACAGACTATCAAGCGCGCCGGCTACGAGGCTATCATCATAAACAACAACCCGGAGACTGTATCGACCGACTACACCACAGCTGATAAGCTGTACTTCGAGCCGCTGACAGTTGAGGATGTAATGGCTATCATCGATTTTGAGCAGCCGGAGGGCGTGATTGCCACACTCGGCGGGCAGACCGCGATCAACCTGGCCGAACCTCTCAGAGACAGAGGCGTCAAGCTGATCGGAACAGACTGCGAGGCCATTGACAGAGCGGAGAACAGAGACCGCTTTGAAAAGGTGCTCGAAGAGCTCGATATCCCTCAGCCAAAGGGTCGTGCTGTTACAAAGATCGAGGAAGGCGTGAAAGCAGCGGCAGAGATCGGATATCCGGTACTTGTCAGGCCTTCATTCGTACTCGGAGGACGCGCGATGCAGATAGTCGGCGATGAGGATCAGCTTAGACACTATCTTAAGACAGCGGTAGAGATCGATGAGGACAAGCCTGTACTGGTAGATAAGTATATTCTCGGAAAGGAAGTCGAGATCGACGCGATATGCGACGGTAGAGATGTGTTCGTTCCGGGCATCATGGAGTTGGTCGAGAGGACTGGTATCCACTCCGGCGACTCTATCTCAGTATATCCGACATTCTCGATAAGCAATGTGGTCAAAGGCAAGATACTGCAGTACGCGAAAAAGCTCGGCACGGGCATCGGTATCGTGGGCCTTTATAACATTCAATTCATAGTGGATGACAAGGATGATGTATATATCATCGAAGTCAATCCGAGATCATCGAGGACAGTTCCGTTCCTCTCAAAGGCGACGGGCTACAGTCTTGCCGACATTGCAACTGAAGTTATCCTCGGAAAAACTTTGAAAGAACAAGGTCTGTTCGACCTCTATCCGGAAGAGAAGAAGAGATTCTACGTCAAAGTGCCTGTGTTCAGCTTCAACAAGATCAAAGGACTCGACACATATCTTTCGCCTGAGATGAAGTCGACAGGCGAAGCGATAGGATATGATGACAAACTCAACCGTGCGCTTTACAAAGCACTCACCGCCTCGGGCACTAAACTTCGTAACTACGGCACAGTGTTCGCGACACTCGCGGGCGATGACAAGGCTGAAGCGCTGCCTCTGATCCGCAGATTCTATAATCTCGGATTCAATATAGAGGCTACTCCGGGAACGGCTAAGTTCCTTAAGGAGAACGGTATCCGTACTCGCGAAATGAAGAAGATCAGCGAAGGCTCCGATGAAATACTTGAGGCTATCAGAAACGGCCACATCGCTTACATCATCAACACGCGTAAGGTGGGCGATCACGTTCAGGCCAACGACGGAGCGCTGATAAGACAGTGCGCGAGCGAGAACAACGCGACGCTCTTCACATCGCTCGATACAGTCAGAGTACTGCTCGATGTACTTGAAGAGACTACACAGACGATCTCGACTATCGACGCATAAGAATCGATCATAGAGTTCCTTAGCGGAGAAAAATGAAACAAAGTCTATATACAATAACAGAAAATACGCAGCTGACACCGAGTACATGGCGGATGAAACTCAAAGGGGATGTATCGGCGGTAACGGCGCCCGGCCAGTTCATAGATATAAGGCTGGACGAGCACTTCCTGCGCCGCCCGATCAGCGTCTGCGATGTCGAAGGCTGCGATGATCCGGCCGGCGCTGTAACGATCATTTATAAAGTGCTCGGGCAAGGAACTGAAGAGATGACGCGCCTTGCTCCGGGCGCCGAATTGGATGTGCTTACGGGTCTGGGAAACGGATATGATCTTAATGACGCGGGGGAGCGTCCGCTTCTTATTGGAGGCGGAGTCGGCATCCCGCCGCTTTATCTTGCGGCAAAAAAGTTGCTACAGACGGCAAATGTAAAGTCCGTTACGGTGATCCTGGGTTTCAATACAGCTGAAGAGATGTATTACGTGGATGAATTCAAAGCGCTCGGATGCGAGGTGGTTTTAGCGACTGCAGACGGGAGTTTCGGAACCAGAGGTTTCGTCACGGATGCCTTCGCTGAGCTTCTCGAAAGAGGGGCGGGTTTTACGCATTTCTACACTTGCGGCCCGGGGCCAATGCTTAAAGCCGTATACGGAAAAGTATACAAGGAGGCCGGGATACGCGGACAGATGAGCTTTGAGGAGCGCATGGGCTGTGGGTTCGGCGCGTGCATGGGATGCAGCTGTAAAACAGTTACAGGATATAAAAGGATATGCAAGGACGGCCCCGTCTTACGGACAGAGGAATTGCTCTGGTGATGTGAATGACTGATATGGATAAGGATATAAGAATAATCGATATAGGAACAGAGATCCCGGACACAAAAGTGGAGCTCTGTGGCATCACTCTGGATAATCCCGTGATCCCGGCATCAGGCACCTTCGGTTACGGCTATGAGTTTGCCGAACTCTACGATATCAATTGCCTGGGAACTTTTTCGTTCAAGGGCACTACGCTTGAGCCGAGATTCGGAAACGATACACCGAGGATCGCAGAGTGTCCTTCCGGGATGCTCAATTCCGTGGGGCTTCAGAACCCCGGAGTCGATGCTGTTATAACAGACGAGCTCCCAAAACTCAGAAAAGTATTCAATAAGCCTGTCATGGCTAACGTCAGCGGCTTTTCCATAGAGGAATACGCGGAAGTTACCCGCCGTCTTTCAGAGTCGGGATCATCCGACATGATAGGATGGTTTGAAATAAATATCAGCTGCCCGAATGTACACGGGGGCGGCATGAGCTTTGGCACGGACCCTGCCATGGCGGGAGAAGTGGTGAAGGCTGTTCGCAAAGTGACAGATAAGCCGATCATAATAAAGCTCTCTCCAAATGTTACGGATATAGTGAGTATAGCAAAGAGCTGTGAGGCAGAAGGCGCCGACGGAGTCAGCCTCATCAACACGCTCATGGGCATGAGGTTCGATCTTAAGACAAGGAAGCCGATACTTGCCAATGTTACCGGAGGGCTTTCGGGGCCGGCGGTGCTTCCTGTGGCCCTTCGCATGGTATATCAGGTCGCGAACGCTGTGGAAATACCGGTCATAGGAATGGGCGGGATCAGCAGCGCTGAAGACGTGCTCGAAATGATGATGGCCGGGGCGACAGCGGTCGAGATAGGAGCCGCCAATCTGGTGAATCCGTATGCGTCACGTGATATAATAAAAGCACTACCGGAGGTAATGGCCGGATACGGAATAAGCACTTTAAGGGAGTGACATTGAGAGGTGCATTATGACAAACGACAGAGACATTATAATCGCTTGTGATTTCAAGAATGCTGATGAGACTATCAAGCTTCTTGACAAGCTGACAAGGATAAGAAGTGAGGTAGTGCGCTGCGACGAATTCAGCGGAGCGGCCAGACCGTTTATAAAGATAGGCATGGAGCTGTACTATGCAGAAGGCCCTTCGATCATCAAAACGCTCAAGGCAAGAGGCCATAAAGTCTTTCTTGATCTGAAACTTCACGATATTCCAAACACAGTGAAGAAAGCCATGATCGTGCTCGGAGAGTACGGAGTGGATATGGTCAACGTGCATGCAGCCGGAGGATTTGAAATGATGAAGGCTGCGAAGGAGGGCTTGATGCTCGGAGCTGCCAGATATGCTGACAAGCCAAAACTCATTGCCGTGACACAGCTTACTTCTACGGATGATGATATGCTGCATGACCAGCTTCTCATAGATAAGCCTATGGACGAGGTGGTCAAACAGTATGCGCTCAACGCCAGAAAAGCCGGTCTTGACGGAGTGGTCTGTTCGGCGTTTGAGGCGGCAGAGATCCACGCTGCCTGTGGAGATGACTTCATAACAGTCACCCCGGGAATCAGATTCAAGGACAATGCGGCAGATGATCAGAAAAGGATCATGAGCCCTGCTGAAGCAAGAGAAGCGGGATCTGACTATATAGTAGTAGGACGCCCTGTGACAGCAGCCGAAAGACCGTATGAAGCATATGCAAGATGCAGAGAGGAATTTCTCGGATGAACAATATCGACAGAATGATAGCGGAAGATCTGCTCAAGATAAAAGCTGTATTCCTTCGCCCGGAAGAGCCATTCACATGGGCAAGCGGGATCAAGAGCCCGATCTATTGCGACAACAGACTGACATTGACAGCGCCTGAAGTAAGGAATGATGTCGAAGAGTCGCTTGCCGCAACGATTTCCGAAAAATTTCCCGGTGTGGAAGTGCTGATGGGCACAGCCACAGCTGGGATCGCTCACGCGGCTATCACGGCGCATTTGATGGGCCTTCCGATGGGATACGTAAGATCGGGAGCCAAAGATCACGGAAGAGGAAATCAGATCGAAGGTAAATTGCTGCCCGGGCAGAAGACTGTCGTAGTTGAAGACCTCATCTCAACAGGTGGCTCCTGTATAGATGCCGTAAATGTGCTGAGAGAAGCCGGTGCGGATGTGCTTGGAGTGGTATCGATAATGACCTATGGCATGAAAAGGGGAATAGACCGAATGGCAGAGGCAGAAATCGAGTGTTACTCTCTGACTAATTTCGATAAGGTGATCGAGGTAGCGGCTGAGAAAGGGTATATAGCTGCTGAAGATATAGAACGACTGAAGGCATTCAGGGACGATCCTTCGGATGAAAGCTGGATCAGGAAATAAACATGAAAAGCTTAATAGACATACTCGACCTTTCAGTTGAAGAGCTCTATGAGATGATGGATCTTGCCATCGATATAGATGCTCATCCCGACAAATATGCTCATAAGTGCGATGGCAAAAAGCTTGCCACGCTGTTTTTCGAGCCTTCGACCAGAACAAGGCTTTCGCATGAGGCAGCGATGTACGAGCTTGGCGGTAACGTCATAGGGTTCAGCGGAGCGCAGAATTCATCTGCAGCCAAAGGGGAATCCGTAGCAGATACTGCCAAAACAGTAAGCAACTACGCTGACATCATCGCAATGAGACATCCTGTGGAAGGAGCATCTCTTGTGGCGGCTCTTAACGCCTCCATACCGCTTATCAACGCGGGTGATGGAGGGCATTGTCATCCGACACAGACTCTAGCCGATCTTCTGACAATATACAGAGAGCGCGGAACACTTTCGGGGCTCACGATCGGCATGTGCGGCGACCTGCTTTACGGCAGGACAGTGCATTCGCTCATCAATGCCATGACCAGGTACGAAGGAAACAAATTCGTGCTCATTTCGCCTGCCGAGCTGGCGCTTCCGGACTATGCGCTCGATGTACTCAAAAAGGCCGGAGCGGAATATGAAGTTACTGAGAGCCTCGAAGAGTCGATACCAAAGCTCGATGTGCTCTACATGACCCGCATCCAGAGAGAACGCTTTGATGACCCCGAGCAATACGAACGCCTCAAGGACAGCTATGCCCTTACGATCGAAAAGATGGAGCTCGCAAAGCCTGATATGAAAGTCCTTCATCCGCTTCCTAGGGTAAATGAGATAAGCGTCAAGGTGGATGATGACCCTAGGGCGTGCTATTTCAGACAGTGCCTCAACGGCAAACTCATGAGGATGTCCCTTATACTGAAGCTTCTGGATGAAGCGAAAGTCCCGGGAAACGGAGGCTACTGGGAAAAGGGAGAGCTCCATACAGGCGGATGCTGCACAAACAAAAAGTGCATCACCAAGTCCGAACAGGAACTGGAAACTAAGTATTATATCGCTGAAGATGGCAGCCGTCGCTGCTACTATTGCGACGCTGCGATCACAGAATAAAAGCCCGCACAGGGAAGGCTGATAAAAATGTTACCGGCTATTATAATTGCAATAATTGGAGGAGCGTCTGCGACCTATCAGACCAGCGTGAACGGCAAGACAGGAGAAGTATTGAGATCACCGTATCTCGCTACAGGTGTCAGCAATTTCGTTGCATTTCTGATCCTGGTCGCTGCGTCGCTCATAGTTGAAGGAGATCTTCGGATCCCTTTTTCTGATATAAACACTTATCCCGCGTGGATATGGCTCGGAGGAGTCTGCGGTACCATTGTTGTGCTGATGGGCATCATTTGCCTTCCGGTACTTGGGAGCGCAAGGAACATAATGCTTGTCTGCACCGGGCAGTTGCTCATGGGACTGGCCGTTGATCATTTCGGCTTGTTCGATGCTGCTGTAAAGCCAATGACTCTGTTTAGATTCGCAGGCGCGCTGCTTGTTCTTGGAGGCATATTCCTCGTATCTTCAGAGAAAAATAAAGAAACCCGCAGTAAGAGTGAGAGCGGGGTGCTCCTCTTTGCCTGCCTTGCTGTCCTCAACGGAGCCTCGTGCGCTGTACAGACGGCAGTCAATGGAAAACTCAGTTTAGTCACGGGCTCCATAATAAAAACGACACTTATATCGCTATCAGTCGCTCTCGTATGCACTATCATAATGATACTTGCTATCTCTGCGGCAAAGGGCAGAGAAAGTATATTCGTCGATGGCAACCCGCCTGAAAGATTCCATTTCCACTGGGCCATGATAGTTGGAGGAGCTCTTGCGTTTGTCATAGTCGGCGGCAACGCATATGCCGGCTCTGTCCTCGGTACGGGTATAGCGACTATCATGATCATGGTGGGAGCAATGGCAACGGGGCTTGTAATAGATGCGACAGGTTGCCTGGGAATAGAAAAGAAGCCGGTGACGGCTAAAAAGCTGGCAGGAATGGCCCTGCTGATAGCCGGCGCGGCGCTCATTTCGCTGTTTTGAGGTATAACATGAATAAGATAAAAATCGCGAGCCTTCAGACGAAGGTATACAAAGACAAGTATGAGAGCATAGAAAAACTGGCTGAACTTATTGCGTCCGGAGCAGCCGATGGCGCGGATATCATAAGCCTGCCTGAGATGTGGAACTGCCCGTATCAGACGGAGAACTTCCCGTTGTATGCTGAACCGGAACAGGGAGACAGCTGGCTTGCGCTTTCGACCATCGCACGGAAGAACAGCGTGTATGTTGTGGGAGGCAGCATCCCGGAACTCGGAGATGACGGTAATGTGTACAATACATCCTTCGTCTTCGACAGAGATGGGCGGCAGATAGGTAAGCATCGCAAGGTCCATTTATTTGATATCTTTGCGCATGGCGAGCAGGTATTCAAAGAATCGGATACACTCACAGGCGGGGATAGCTTCAGCGTTTTCGAGACGGAGTGGTGCAGCATGGCGGTAAACATCTGCTTCGATATAAGATTCCCTGAGAGCTCCAGGATACCGGCGCTCAACGGCGCAAAGGTCATCTTCAATCCGGCATCATTCAATATGACCACGGGACCGGCTCACTGGGAGATCTCATTTAGGCAAAGAGCGATAGAGAACCAGATCTATATGGTAGGCACAGCAGCCGCACAGGAGCCATCCGCAGGCTATATCGGCTACGGACACTCGATCATCACAGATCCATGGGGCAGAGTGCTGATGCAGATGGATGAAAAAGAAGGAAGCAACATTACTGAGATAGACCTCGACTACATAGATGAGGTGAGGTCAAAGCTGCCTCTTATGTCGGCGCGAAGAAGGGATATCTACTCGCTGATACCGGGCGACGAGCAATAAAGTTGAAAAGGATGGCCCGTAAGTGTTATATTTTGACAAACGGAGGAACAGTCATTATGGCAAGCAATAAGACAGGGATAGACAATATCCAGGCGGGCATAGCTCCAAGCCTCGGCAAAGCTCTGCTTAAGATAATAGCTTTCGGGGTAGCTGGTGGCGCGGCGTTGATCGGCGGCGCGAAAGCCCTTGGTGATAAGCTCGAAGAGAAACAGGTGAGAGACTACGAGAAACTCGAGGCCCAAAGAGAGGCCGACAGAGAAAATGTGAGACGCATCATGGAGAATGCAGTCGAAGCGGAATACGAATCAAGCGAGAACACATCGGAAAGGTGAAGGAGAAAAAATGGAACAATTTTTAGCAGCAGCACAGGAAAGCAGTTCATCAAGTTCGGGTATGTCGACAATATGGTTTATTATCGGTGCCATTGGTCTTTGGAAAATGTTTGAAAAGGCCGGCGTTGAAGGATGGGCAGGTATCATACCGTTCTACAGAGACTATAAGCTTTGCGAAAAGGTTATGAACAGACCTTGGTACTGGGTCAGAGAGCTTTGGGTGATCGTTCCATTCGTGGGATGGGTACTGTATTTCTACTATAAGTATCAGATCGGCAAAGCTACAGCCAGGGCATACGGCAAGCCTGACGGATGGGCTTGGGGATATCTTTTCCTGGAACCTGTATTCTACTGCATCACCGGCTTTGACGATTCATCGTATTACGGGCCTTACGGAGGCGGCGACACGCGTACGGATGAAGCCCGTGTAGCAAAGACAGTAGACTTTGACGTGACAGAGAACAAAGCTCCTGTGGAGCCGGTTGTCGAGGAAGTGAAGGCTGAACCTGTAGCGGAGAGCGATGTAGAGTTCGACTTCCATGATAATGAGATTGTAGAATAAAAGCTGAATATCAAAAATAGAGGTGTGTATATACACCTCTATTTTTGTGCTTTTTACTGACCTTTACGAAGTTTGGCGAGCACCTGTTCGAACACCTCAGGCAGGTCAGAATGGAATTCCATATACTCACCGGTGGACGGGTGGACAAAACCGAGCGTGCCGGCATGAAGCAGCTGACCGCTCACTTTTATTCCCTCTATCTTGTCACTCTGCTTGCGAGGCCCGTAGAGCTCATCGCCGGCAAGTGGGTGGTGGATGTAAGCCATGTGCACCCTTATCTGATGGGTACGACCGGTCTCGAGCTTTGCTTTTACGAGAGTGAACTTACCGAATCGCTCCAGTACTTTTATATGCGTTATTGCATTTCTCGCGGCTGCGCCGTTTACGGCATTACGCATGCGGTTTCTCTCGTCACGGCCTATAGGCTCATCGATCGTCAGTTGCTCCTCCTTGATATTGTCATATACAAGGGCGGTATACTCTCTTGTTACGCTGTGCTCTTTGAGCTGGGCGGCAAGAGATTCGTGAGCCTTGTCGTTTTTGGCAATCATGAGAAGACCACTGGTGTCCTTGTCAATTCTGTGGACTATTCCGGGGCGGATGACCCCGTTTATAGACGAAAGAGAGTCTCCCATGTGATACATAATCGCATTTACCAGAGTTCCCGAATAATTTCCGGGTCCCGGATGGACCACCATGCCACGAGGCTTGTTGATCACCGCCACATCGTCATCTTCATAAACTATTTCGAGAGGGATGTCTTCGGCTTCCACTTTCAATAGTTCAGGCTCAGGCACATCTATTTCAACGGCGTCTCCTTCGGAGACTTTTTGCTTTTTAGATGTTACACATTCTCCGTTGATCCTTACATGGCCTTTTTCGATCAGCTTTACGGCATAGCTCCTGGAAAGCTCGTCGGTGTTACAGCCTATGAATGCATCGAGCCTGAGGCCCGAGTCCTCGGCTGAAGCCGTCACGATAAGATTGTTATCTTTCACGGCTTCCTCCGATCATTTCCCTTCGGTATTGCATGATCATAACTATCATCGTGAGCATGCAGCTGCATGTTATGAACATATCCGCTACGTTGAATACCGCGAAGCTCCAGCAGGATATCATGTCGGTCACATAGCCGAGAGTGAGCCTATCGATCAAATTGGAGGCGCCACCTGCTGCGATCAATGTCAGAAGAAAAGGAGTCAGTCTGCGACCATCTCGCATCTCACTTCTCAACAATATGATGCATACGATTATCAGTATCGATGTAAGTGCAATCGTTACGAATTTGTTTCCGGAGAACATGCTGAATGCGGTGCCGGTATTCTTGACATAATAAATGCTCATCCAGTCTCCCAGGATAGGTATCCTGTCTCCCGGCTGCATGGATGATCTTACCATGGATTTTGTTATCTGATCTGCCGCAATGACAAATGCGGCTGCCAAAGGATATATGAACTTCTTCATGGGTTAAAGTATACCATTATTATCGTATTCGTACACATGTAAAAGAAATATATTTGCTTTATCGTGAACCTGTAAAATGATAAAATAAATTAACTATGGGCATTAAAAAGAGGGACATTCTGGCCGATACACCGGTGAATAAGGGGAGACAGATCGAAGTGGACATAGCGAAAGCTACGATGCTGCTTATGTTGCCTTTCATTCATTGCATCATCGAGTGCAGCACCGATGCTCAGTTCGACTATGGTCTTTCATTTCTCTTTGACACAGTGATTGGCGGGCCGTTTTCAGCCCCTATGTACCTGTTCGCTATGGGTATAGGCATGGTTTACAGCCACAGAGTCAACACTGTCGACAGAGTAAAACGCGGGCTCATGCTGATAGGCATATTCTATATTGCCCAGACGTTCAGATATCTCATACCATATCTCATTGGATACGGTATAACGGGAGACAGAGAGCAGTTTATCGACCCTTTGATTTACAGATGGCTCGGATGTGATGTTCTCCTCTTCGCGGGAATGGCCATAATCGTGATAGCGTTGTTCATACATCTCGGATTCTCCGAGAGGATGATGATCGAGATTTCAGTGTGCCTTCTCCTCATTACCAATCTGATCGGCGATATCGATACCGGCAGCGGAGCCGGAAATATTTTTCTGGGTTATTTCATAGGCACCACTGACGCGGAGGAAATGGTTATATCCGATTACCCTCTGCTTACATGGCTCATAATACCGGTATGTGGCTACGCGTTCGGAAAAGTGCTTATAAGAGTAAAAAACAAGGACAGATTTTACGGGATACTGACCATCCCCATGCTGGTGATACCGGCTTTATGTTATCCGATACTCAATTATTATGAGATGGGCGTGTTTGACTACGGAGAGAACGCCTACTACCACATGATGGCATGGGATTGTGTATGGTATCTGTGCCTTAATGTAGGTATGCTCGGCCTTTGGCATTTCCTTTCGAAGAATATGGGAGAGGGATTCAGGGCATTCTTTTCGGAGACCAGCCGCAATATAACATCGTTTTACTGTATCCATTGGGTCTTTGTTATTTGCATAACGAATGTTATACTTTATATAATAAATGGGACTCAGGTATTTCCGATACCTTACGTATTATTGATCGCTCTATGCATAGACATTGTGACTTGGTTCATTGCTCATTACTGGGCCATATGGAAGAAGTCAAGAGCTGCCGGCCCTACCAAATTGCAGAGTAAATGAAGAAGAAAAGAAAAAAGAGTCTTCAAAAAAGCATAAGAAGAAGTGTCATCGCTTTCGCCTTGATGCTTGTTATCGCGTTGAGCGCGCTTGTCGGTATTCAATATTGGTACACCCGTATCGATGCCTATAATAAAATAGCTTATAACTATGCAAGGACAGCTGCCGAAATCATCGATGGAGATAAAATAGCGGGTTATATAGAGACGGGTAAAAAAGACGGGCATTACTATGAAGTTGCAGAAGTGCTCAAAGCAACCCTTGCTCAGACAGACCTGAAATACTACTACGTATTCGTACCGTACGAAGATGATCTGGTGTATGTGTGGGATGGAGATACCGGTGACGAGGCGCCTTACGATCTCGGCTACCGTGAAGGCTATATGAGCGATGAGAGCAAAGCAGCCACCAGGAGCATATACAGGAAAGATCCGCCTGAACGGCTGAACATACAAAAGGACAGCGAATATGGATATATAGGTTCGGCATATTCACCTGTATTCGACAGTTCGGGCAATCCGGTTGCTGTGGTGGGAGTGGACCTTTCGATGCCCGGTATGCAACGCGCTATTTGGGAGTATATCTCTTTGATCGTGGTGACCGTGTCGCTTATTACTGTCGCGGCACTCTCCGTATTCTACAGAAGAGTGGACAAGAACTTTATAAGGCCTATCAAAGAACTTGAAAAGAGTTCCGGAGAAATGGTTGGCAACATCGAAAGAAACGAGGCGATCGAGATCGATGTCCACACCGGAGACGAACTGGAAGATTTGGCTGATTCCATCATGAAGATGGACGGCGATCTCAGGACATATATCAAAGAGATTTCGGAGATCACTGCCGAAAAAGAGAGGCTGGGCGCCGAGCTTGACGTTGCCACGGCTATACAGACAAGCGTGCTGCCTCGTGTGTTCCCTCCATTCCCTGACAAAAATGAATTCGACCTGTATGCCACGATGGTACCGGCATTGAACGTGGGAGGAGATTTCTATGATTTCTTCCTGGTGGATGATGACCACATCGCTCTTGTCATGGCCGATGTTTCCGGAAAGGGTATCCCGGCATCGCTATTCATGATGGTATCCAAGATTTACATCAAGAACGCAGTGCAGCAAGGGCTGAGTCCGGCAGAAGCTTTGATGAAAGTCAATGAACAGCTTCTTGATGGCAATGATAGCGGTTATTTCGTAACTGTATGGCTTGCTGTGATAGATATAAGGACCGGAGATGGTGTTGTCTCGAATTGCGGTCATGAGCATCCGGTATTAAAGCATGGAAACGGGGACTTCGAGATGATCAAGTATCCGCATTCACCTGCGGTATCGACTATCGAGGGAATGGTATTCAAGGAACACAGTTTCAAGCTGGAAGCAGGGGATGTCGTATTTGTATATACAGACGGTGTCACGGAAGCGACTAACTCGGATAACGAGCTCTTTGGAGAAGATCGTCTTTTGGCATCCCTCAACAAAGATAAAGAGGCGAACCCTCAGGAACTGCTTGCGAATGTCAAGGAGGACATCGATGCATTCGTGGGTGATGCTCCGCAATTTGACGACATCACTATGCTGGCATTCAAATACAACGGCAAATAAGTTCAGGTATTTCGACATATCAATAACATATAGGTGAAAGGAGAATTGTTCAGATGGCAAAAATGACTAAAGATGAATGGTTCAAAAAAATGGTAATTCCTGACGACCTAAGGGAAGTCTTCAAGAAGAATCAGGATATCACCGTTCCAAAGACCAAAAAGGAACTCTATGATATGTGCTTTGGTACATCGAAGAGCGGTGTACATATCGTAGGGTACACTATTCCGGGCAAAGGATATGTTCAGGAAGCGGAAGTAGTGCTCTGCAAGAACGGCGCGTCCGTCAATTTTACAGAGTCATACATGAGAAGGCGCGATCCTCACTGCATGTACATTGGTGATGATCTTCCTACAGATAAACCTCGTCTGAAAGACGAGTGGGGTTTCGATCCTGCCGATCTAAGAGCCATAACTATGAATTGGCTTGAGAATCAGCATCTGGTGGTTTTGCCTGTAAGCATCGGCGGTAAATCGATCAATTACAGCTGCCTTATCGTATGCCCTGAGAACGCGGCGTTCTTCGCGTATGCTCTTGCCAATATCCAGGAATTCGTAAGCTACGAAGACCTTAAAGGCAAATACGAGCCTCGTTCGATAATTTACGTAGCTCCGCCGTTCAGACATACGCATTTTAAGGGTAAACAGGCTGTAGTACATACCAGAAGCGAAAAGCTCCACGAGGTATTCTCCTACAACCTCTATCCGGGACCAAGCGCTAAGAAGGGAGTATTCTCCATACTCCTCGACATCGGTGAGAACGAAGGATGGATCACAAACCACGCTTCGGCGGCTCTTCTTGAAACACCATACGAGCACGAGATCGTGTTCATGCATGAGGGAGCATCCGGCGGCGGAAAGAGCGAGATGCTCGAAGATATACAGCGCGAGTCCGATAACAGAGTCAAACTAGCGACTCATACAGTAACAGGCGAGGAATTCTACCTCACACTGGGAGATACATGTAAGATCTTCCCGATCGCCGACGATATGGTAAACGCTCATACGGCTCTTCAGGATAGATCCGGCAAGCTGGTGATCGTAGACGCCGAGTACGGCTGGTTCCTCAGAGTTGACGGCGATAACTATTACGGAAATATCCCTCTGTATGAGAGGATAAGCATACATCCGGATGAACCGCTCGAGTTCTTCAACATCGAAGGTACACCGGGAGCCACATGCCTCATCTGGGAGCATTATATCGAAGAAAACGGTAAACCTTGCTCCAATCCTAGAGTCATCATTCCGCGTGAGATGGTAGATAATATCATCCCGGGTGATGAGCCTCTTCAGGTAGATATAAGATCGTTTGGTGTCCGTATGCCTCCTAGCACAAAAGAGCATCCTGACTATGGTGTAATGGGCTTCGTACAGATCGTACCGCCTGCACTCGCATGGCTCTGGAGACTCGTATCGCCTCGTGGATTCAAGAATCCATCGATTGCCGATACTTCCGCTGGAAGCGGACTCAAGGCAGAGGGCGTAGGCTCATATTGGCCATTCGCGACAGGCAAGAAGGTAACACAGGCTAACATGCTGCTACATCAGATCGTGGATACGCCTAATACTCTGAACATCCTGATCCCAAATCAGCACATCGGAGTATATAACATAGGATTCTGCGCTGAGTGGGTAGTGCGTGAATACCTGGCGAGAAGAATGGGCACGGTAAACTCCAAGCACCTTGTTGAGGCAAGATGCCCGCTCTTCGGTTACTCCCTCAATGAGCTAAGGATCGATGGTCAGCATATCAGACTTAGCTGGCTGAGACCTGAACTCCAGTCGACCATCGGCACAGAGGGCTACGACCAGTGCGCTAAGATCCTCACAGACTTCTTCAAGGAAGAGCTGCAGCAGTTCCTGGTGCCTGAGCTCGATCCGCTCGGCCGTCAGATCATTGAGCTGTGCCTGAACGATGCTCCGCTTGAAGAGTATCTGAAGCTGACCCCGATCAACAAGATCACAGGAAGACACGATCATACTAAGGCAAAGATCTAATTAATGGCATACGACGGAATAATCACATATGCAGTCGCAAAAGAACTAAATGAGCGAATCAGCCTCGGCAAGATAGAAAAAGTCTACCAGCCGGGCAGAGAAGAACTTTTGGTGCACATTCACACAGCGCGTGGGAATGTGCGCCTTTTTATGTCTGCAAACAGCCAGTCGGCCAGAGTTTGTCTTACCAAAGGCACATATACAAACCCCGATCAGCCGCCTACATTCTGCATGCTTCTCAGAAAACACATACAGGGAGGGCGCATCACTGAGGTGAGGGCCCGTGCCGGCGAACGAATAATCGAGATCGATATCGAAGCACAGAACGAGCTTGGTTTCTATGTTTGCCGCAGGCTGATCATTGAGATCATGTCCAAGCACAGCAATATTGTGCTTGTTGATACAGAGACCGGAAAGATCATCGACGCGATCAAACGTATTTCGATAGACGTGAACCGCTATCGCCAGTTGCTCCCGGGTGTGATATACCAGTATCCTCCGGCACAGGACAAGATAGCTTTCAACGAAGTAGAAGCGCTGACAGGGCTTCCTTGCGCGGAGAAAGCCATAATGGCGAGAGTCAGCGGTATCTCGCCTGCGATAAGTCGCGAGATGCTGAAGTATTGCAGAGACGATGACGATGCCGCGACACTTTCCGCGGCTCCTGCCAAAAGGCTTCTGGAGATAGTCGCTTCGATCGATGACGGAAGCGCAAAGGCCAGAGCGTATATAGATGAAGAAGGGACTCCGAGGGAGTTCCATATCACAGATCTGCGGGAATATGATGGCCTGGAAGTAAGGTATTTCGATACGGTCTCTGAGTGCGTAGAATTTTTCTATTCAAATCGCGAGGCCTCCAATCTTGTGAGACAAAAGGCGCATCCGCTCCTAAGATCGGTGCAGGCATCGCTCGACAAGGCGCTCCTCAAGAAAAAGAAATTGTCCGAAGATCTTTTGAACGCGGAGAACTCAGATAAGTACAGACTGTACGGTGAACTCCTTACAGCTAATATACATATGATCAGACCGGGAGATCGGAAAGTCACGGTCACTAATTATTATGATGGGAATCCGATAGACATTCCTCTCGATGAGAGACTCGGGGCTTCCGCTAATGCGCAGAGGTACTTCAGAAAATATTCAAAGGCGAGGACCGCGATACATGAAAAGCAGGCCCAGCTGGAAGATAACGCGAAAGATATAGCTTACCTGGAGTCCGTGATACAGAACATAGAGGCCGCGGACAACGTGCCGCTTCTCGAGTCCATAAGGGATGAACTGGAAGAGACAGGCTATGTGAGAAGGCGTCAGAAGGCTGCTCAGAGGAAACGCAAGAAAGAAAAACCGGAGCCGATAAGGTATGAACTGAGCGACGGCACCGAAGTGCTGGTAGGAAGAAACAATATCGAAAACGACTGGCTCACAATGAAATATGCGTCAAAGACCGATGTGTGGATGCACACCAAGGACATTCCGGGCTCGCATGTGATAGTGAAGATGGAAATCGGTCGGAATGTGGATGACCTGCCTGCCGAACTCATATATGAAGCTGCTTCGATCGCGGCATATCACAGCAAAGCGGGAGGAAGCGACAATGTGCCGGTAGACTATGTTCCTGTCAGGTATGTCAAAAAACCAAACGGAGCAAAGCCGGGAATGGTGATCTTTACACACAACCAGACAGTATATGTCACGCCGAAGGTGCCAAACAGAGCTAAATAGGGCAATTGGCCGAACTATCTCGCCTTCGGTACTTGCTGATTCATGACACTAGTCAGGCAAAGAATATTCTCCGGAGGCTACCATTTTTTTTCAAAAAGAGTTATAATATTCGAGCGCGCTGAAAAGCCGCTCAATATGGTCTGTTAGCTCAGCTGGGAGAGCGCATGGGTCACAACCATGATGTCGTGAGTTCGAGCCTCGCACAGACCACCATAAAACCGGGCGTTAAAGACGCCCGGTTTTGTTATGTCTTTTAGATGCTCGGCATGAATGATGTGCATTTGCCGTTTCTGTCGAGCGCGTAGATATAGTCTCCTATGTACACACTTCTCTCCAGATACTCGTTCCCGAGCTTGTGCTGATCTACAGCGCTCAGCGTATCATCTGCCCTAAATACCAGCACGCCTTCTTCGTGTTCGTTCTCAGGTTCCGGGATATAGCTTTCTTCCGGCTCTTCCTTGACTTCAGCGTCTTCTACAGCACCGTCTTCAATGATCACTCCGAAGTCGTCATAATTGTCTATCCCATATGGGATCGCGTACCAGCCTGCTTCACTGTTGACTGTCAGCGCGCGGCTGTCGTTCTGGGCAGGACTCGTCATATTTTCGAATTCCTTGCTGTCAAGCACCTTAGGCTGAGACGGATCCGAGATGTCGAAAAGCGCCAGTTTGAGTCCGCTGTCATATTCTCCGCCATAGCCGTTGTCTCCGGTGGCGTGACCGATACCGATCAACCTTCCTTTGCCTGCAGGAACGAGGAGGGTAGAGAAACCATCGATCATTACTTCACCCTCGATGCGAGGATCATTTGGATCGGCAAGGTCTATGATGAACAAAGGATCTATGGCTTCATAAGTGATCACGTAAGCCTTTGTTCCCATGTAGCGCACGGCCTTTATGCTTTCATTTCTCGCGAAACCGGTCACTTTGCCGACTTCCTTGAGAGATGAGTCAAGTACGTAAAGATTGTTCACATCTATTCCGTTCCGCATCGAAGTGGTGGCTATCCTGAAATATCCGTCGGATTCGTCCATGGCAAAACGGTTCACTATATGCCCGCGCACAGTGGCGGTGCCGTTGAACTTGATGTCAAGACCATCAAGGCTTGCTCTGGCGATGCGTGTGTATTCAGCCCCCGTGTTGTTGCCCCATTCACTTGAGACGGAGTATAGATCGTGATCGTTGCAGTATATCTCGTCGGTCGCCCCGAATACAGCTTTGGACACGGACTTGCTCTGCTCTCCCGATGCGATGTCGACTGCGCTTAACACGACATATGAACAGCTGCTCGGCGCTGGAACACATGAGATATCAGAAGGGGATATCTTGGTGTATGAATCACCGAAACCGCACATTGGCAGATAACGATCTCTTGAGTATATATAGTCCTCGGTGACGATATATACAAAGTCTCCGACCATGCGGCTCGTAACGATCTCTCCGCTCTGTCTGAAAAATGATTTCAGTTCCGGTTTGCTCCTGTCGCGGATGTCGTAGATGGCGAGCCCCGAACTGCCTTCATCATCCCCGGTATAGAATTCTCCGACGGTTACCAGCGTATCTCCTTTGAGGTAAATGTCCTGCACATAGTTGTCGATGCTGCCGGCGCCGATCGCACCGACTTTCTCAGTCTTGCCGTCTTTGGCGGAGAGGATCACGACTTCTTTTTTTGAATTCACATAGTAGATGTATTTACCATCCGTCTTGACTATATCCGCCTCGTCGACATCTTCTACCTGAAGATAAGTTTCGGAATGCGACGTAGCTCTGCCGGAAGCATCACTGTTGCTTATGGACTTAGGTTCTGCGGATTCAGCCGCGCCGTATGTATCATATGCCTCGCCTTCGCCCATAGGCGCTGAGTCAGTGCTGTAGTCATATTCTTCAAGGACCTCATAGTCTTTTCGCCTGAAAAGATCCCTGAATGATGTGGCGTCCATGCTCCTTACCATGCGCTTAACTTCTCCGTCGCTCTTGAACGTATAGAGCTCTCCGTTGACCTCTGATGTGTCAGGGGCGGTGGTCATGATGCTGTAGACACCGGATATACCGATCACAGCAACCAGAAGTGCTGCTGCCACGCTCATGAATCTTTTTGCGAAGCGGTGTGGCCTGATATTCTTGCGCTCATACTTCGCCTCAGAAGGAACAGCTGCAGACTTTACATCCTCTGCTTCGAGCATCTTCAGAATGCTATCTTCTGATAGGCTTTCCGGAGCTTTGATCCCGTCATCATCAAATAATTTCTTTATATATTCTCTGTTGTCATTATTGCCATTCATAATGATTCTCCCTGAGATAAGAACTCTCTCATCCTTGCGAGGCTTCTCGAAAGCTTGGATCTTACTGCGCCCGGCCTTAGACCTGTCTGGCCTGCGATCTCACTACTGGTGAGCCCGGCGATTACTGACAGGAGCACGATATCGCGCTCGTCGTCTTTCAGTATCGAAAGCGCTTCAGCGAGCAAGACAGCTTTCTCGGTGTCGCCCGAAGGGTCTGTGTATCCGTCTTCATTCACTAGATACGGGTATTCCCGATCTCCGATCATCTCTTTGATACGTTTAGCGCAGCACGCGGAGAGTATCCTGAAGATCCAGCTGCCAAATGCTTTTGGATCTTTGAGACCGGGGATGCCTTTCCAGGCCTGAAGCACGCAGTCTGAGACCGCATCTTCCGCATCCTCGGGACTTCCAAGCCTGTAAAGGGCATAGCGATAGAGCCGGTCCTTATACAGACCGTAGAGTTCGCAAAATGACTCTTTGCTTACGCCTATTGATTTTCTGACCAGTTCTTCGTTCATTTGTATTTCCCTTTTAGAACGTACGCGGATGCCGCGGACATCCGTTCCGTCTTTGAGAGCTCTCATATATATAGTATCTGAAAACAGAGAAAGTGTTGCGAGATTTTGAGCTTTTTGCAAAAAAGTGTAGGGCTTTATGTTACGGGAAACATTGCCTTTGTGGTAGTATGTATGGGTATGAATGAAACTGTTTACTGCGAAAATTACATGCGGGAGAGAGAAATGGGTGAAAGAGCTGAGAAAGCTATAGAAAAGCATGCAAGAGGATACAATTGCTGCCAAGCTGTGGCCTGCTCGTTTGCGGACGAGCTCGGAATGGATGAGTCGTTGCTCTACAGGATATGCGAAGGTTTCGGCTTCGGCATGGGCAACGCGAAAGGAGTCTGCGGCGCTATGAGCGGCGCTGCTATCGTAGCCGGTCTTAAGTTCAGCGATGGAAATACGGAGAATGCCGGCATGACAAAAGCAAAGACCACAAAGGCTGCCGCTAAGATGCAGGAGAAATTCACTGAGCGCGTCAAGGCTCTTTACTGCATAGATATAAAGACGGGAAACAACGGCAGGATGCTCACATCATGTGACGATTGCATCAGGATAGCCGCGGAGATAGTGGAGGAAGATCTGGGACTGTAATGAGCGAAATCAATCCTGAACTCAAGGATACGAACAAAGAATATAAAATCGGCATACTGTGCATACTGTTCTGCCAGATCTGGTGGGGACTGTGCCCTATTTATTGGCAGGCGCTTGAGCCTATAGATTCATGGAAGATAATACTCTACAGAATCTTTACCATGTTTGTCTTTTCGTACGCCGCTGCACGCACACAATACAGTAAAGCGGAGATATTCACTCCACTTAAAGATAAATCCGTCAGACGTTTGTATTTCTTTGCCGGTCTTGTGCTGACTGCCAATTGGAGCATATATATCTGGGCCATGGTCTCTGAGAGGGTGATACAGTCAGCCATAGGCTACTATATCCAGCCTATCGTGATATGTACCGTGGGTATCATATTCTTTAAGGAGAAGCTTACAAAGTACAATATCACGGCAATAGTCTTCGCAATAGTTGCGATTGTCATAATGCTTATACACTATGGGCAGGTCCCTGGCGTGGCTCTAAGCCTTGCGGGCACATGGGCGCTTTATTCTGCAATTAAAAAGGCATCAGACAAGCCTGTGCTCCTGACTTTGGTATATGAGACCATGATCTACGCTGCGATCGCGCTGATCGCCATAATATATATAGAGGCCAAAGGCATAGGGGTGATCAGCATGCATGTGCCGGGCAAATATGCCATGCTCTTTTTCAGCGGACTTGTGACGCTGATACCGGTGGGACTCTTCGGAGTGTCCGCGAAAAGGGTACCGCTTCTTGCGATAGGACTTCTTGGGTATGTCAGCCCATCAATAACCCTTTTGCTTGGTATTTTCGCATTCAAAGAGCCGATTGACACGACCCAGATAATCTCGTTCATCATAATTTGGATCGGTCTTGGCTTCTTTACATACGGTGAGTACAGACGCTCAAAAGAAAGTTGAAGCGTGAAGTCAAGCATACAGATGGGAGAGATGTTTGTGCCTGTAACCAAATTGTAAGTTTGTTTTGCTTGTAAAAACACCAATAATAATGTATAAATAATCGTGTCATTTCAAGAAGGCAATATCGAATCAGGCTGTTCCACTCAAAGGGAACAGCTATTTTTATAAGACTTATTAAACATGGGACTCTTTTACGAAGCAGATAAGACTTTTTCGCAGCTGATGGATGAGAAGAAGAATTATGTATTCATCGGCGAAGCCGGGAGCGGCAAAAGCGAGATCGTTCTCAATGTCGCTGCGAAAATCGCAGAGAAGACCGGCAAAGCGGTGGATCTATTCGATCTCGACCAGACCAAGCCTCTATACAGATCGCGAGACATGCAGAACGCGTTTAAGGATAAAGGCGTAACGATCCACTATCAGGATCAGTACCTTGACGCGCCTGTAATGGTGGGCGGAGTAAGAGTCAGCCTGGTAAGCGACAACTACACGCTTCTGGATATAGGAGGCGGCCATCAGGCTGCGAAGTTTGCGGGAGCCTACGCCGACCTTCTTTCAAAGGACGATGCTGTTCCCGTATACATTATTAATCCATACAGACCATGGAGCGGGAGCGTGGACGCCATTGACGGAACCATGCGCCATATATTGGGCTCCATGAGGCTCGACCATATCTATCTGCTGGCCAACCCAAATCTCGGCTATGCTACCACAGCTGACGATTTCATCGAAGGGCTGGATAAGGCAGATAAACTCTTCAAAGACTATACGACCATCACAAGCGCGTGTGTGAGGTGTGATATTCTTGAAGAGGTGAGGTCAAAGACTGATAAAGATCTGATCCCAATAGACTTATATCTGACCTATTCGTGGATCGATTGAAATAGAAAGATATTGTAGTTTTTTGCTAAAGGGGGAGATTTCATGGCAAGAATTGAGATCAACGCCGAGGCTTGCAAATCGTGTTCCTACTGTGTGCTCGCATGCCCTACGAAGACGATCGAGATCGGCAAAGAAGTTAATTCAAAGGGATATCTCTACGCTCAGCAGGTGAATCCGGATAAGTGCATCGGATGCGCGATGTGCGGTCACATCTGTCCTGAGTCTGCGATCGAGGTGTGGAAATAAGAAAGGAGTCTGATATGGCAGAACGTGTATTCATGAAGGGTACTGAAGCTATCGCCGAAGCTGCCGTTAGAGCAGGCTGTCGTTTCTTCGCGGGTTATCCTATTACTCCGCAGAACGAGATCCCTGAGTATATGGCAAGAAGACTGCCTGAGGTAGGCGGAAGTTTCGTACAGGGCGAGAGCGAAGTAGCGTCAGTCAACATGCTTTATGGCGCCGCTTCAACGGGAATCAGAGCAATGAGCTCATCATCATCCTGCGGGATTTCGCTTTACAGCGAGGGCGTATCATATTGTGCATCGGCACGTATCCCAATGGTTTATGTAAATGTTCAGAGAGGAGGCCCGGGTATCGGAGCCATCCAGCCTGCTCAGCAGGACTATCTGCAGGCAACAAAGGCATCCGGAAACGGTGGTTTCCGCATGATCGTGCTCGCTCCGGATTCAGTCCAGGAGTGCGTTGACATGGTCTATGAAGCTTTCGACCTTGCAGAGAGAGACCAGAACCCTGTTCTCCTTCTCACAGATGGTGTAATGGGCACCATGATGGAGCCTGTAGTACTGCCTGAAATGAGAAGCGATGAAGAGCTTAAGGCATTCAGAGAGAAATTCATGCCTAGGGCTATCGTAGGCCATCCGCTCGGACAGCAGGCTTTCTGCAGACCGGGTTCAGTAGGTGATGGACAGGAACAGGAAAACATCAAGGCCGCGGCCATGTATGAGACCTGGGACAAGGACGTAAGAGTAGAAGAGTATATGATGGATGACGCCGAGATCGTCTTTGCCGCTTACGGCATAAGCGCTCGTATCTCGAGAGCTGTCCTGAGAGAGTTGAGGAAGCAGGGGATCAAGGCAGGCATGATCAGACCGATCACCGTTTCACCATTCCCATATGACGCATTTAGAAACCTCGACTTCGACAGAGTCAAGGGCATCATAGATGTTGAGATGTCGATCCCTGCTCAGATGAGATGGGATATCGACTTCGCTGTCCAGAACAGAGTTCCGGTAAAAGAGGTTCTCAGATCAGGCGGCCAGCTGCTTACCAACGACCAGGTGATGAATGGCGCGATGGAATTCATTAAGGAGGTGCTGTAATGGCTGAAGAAAAGAAAGTCTATACCAGGACCAAAGGAATAATCGAGGGCGCTGTCTCGGGATTCTGTCCGGGATGCATGCACTCCACAGTACATAAATTGATCGGTGAAGCCGCTGAAGAACTCGGCGCTCTTGACAAACTCGTAAGAGTAGAGGGTGTAGGTTGCTGCGGCCTCGGACAGTTCTACGTGACATGCGACGAGACTATCGCCGCACACGGCAGGGCCGGAGCTGTTGCGACAGGTGTAAAGAGATCTTCTCCTGATTCGCTGGTTTATACATATCAAGGTGATGGCGACCTCGCTGCTATCGGACTTGCTGAGACGATGTCCGCTGCAAACAGAGGCGAAAACTTCACAGTCATTTTCGTCAATAACGGAATCTACGGCATGACAGGCGGCCAGATGGCTCCTACTACACTCGTAGGCATGAAGTCCACGACTACTCCTAAGGGTCGTGATCCTGAGGAGCATGGTTATCCGATGCACATGTCCGAGATAATCAATCAGCTTACTGCTCCTTACTACATCGAGAGAGTCAGCTGCGACACAGCACAGCATGTTATCAAAGCCCGCAAGGCCATCAAGAAAGCGTTCCAGTATCAGTTGGAAGGCAGAGGCTATTGCCTGGTAGAGATCGTGACGAGCTGCCCGACAAACTGGGGACTCGACACTCTTAAATCTCTCGATTTCCTGAGAGACAAGATGTTCACCGAGTATCCTCTCGGAGTATTCAGAGATAAAGGCGCAGAGGAGAAGTAGGAGGTAATCATGGAAAGAAATATGATGATCGCCGGATTCGGCGGACAGGGAGTCATGACGATGGGCAAGCTCCTGGCCGAGGCTACTTCCCAGGCTACTGATCTCAACGTCACATTTTTCCCTT
Source organism: uncultured Eubacteriales bacterium (assembly GCA_902798745.1). Classification (GTDB taxonomy): domain Bacteria; phylum Bacillota; class Clostridia; order Peptostreptococcales; family Anaerovoracaceae; genus Crickella. The sequence goes on along the minus strand of CADBXM010000002.1, from coordinate 43,010 downwards.
CGTACGGAGCTGCTATGAGAGGCGGCACGTCGAACTGCTATGTAGTAATATCGGACGAGCCTATCGGAGCGCCTGTAAGCTATAATCTTGAGGACCTCGTTGTAATGAACGGGCCGTCGCTTCGCAAGTTCCTTCCTAATCTCAAACCGGGCGGAACACTCTTTGTGAACAGCACCATCGTGACCGAAGAGGTCGAAAGAGACGACATCAAGATCGTAAAGGCTCCTGCTACACAGATGGCTATTGATATCAATAACCCTAGGGCTCTCAATGTTATCATGCTTGGCGTATATGTTGGAGCTACCGATGCGGTACCTGAGGAAGTTATCGTGAAGGGCATCGAGCATAAATTCCAGGCCAAGCCGCATCTGATCGAACCAAACGTCGACGCTTTCAAGATGGGACTTGAACTAGGAAGACAGCAGAAGTAAACGAAATTGTTTATATCACCATTAAATAAAAGCGCGCCGGTAAGACCGACGCGCTTTTGATATGTCTTGTTGTGATTTGGGCTTATGCGTCCAGACCGTTTCTGATACGGTTCTCAGCGAACTCTGTGGCGATAACGCCTTCAGGCTTTCCTGTCTCCTTGGACTCTTCGAGCATTCTGTATACAGTATTGTAGATGTTGTGTACCTGCTCGAGGACCTTCTCTTTATCATATGTTGTGAAGGCTTCCTGACCTGCGTTGATGACTCCGCCTCCGTTGATGATGAAGTCAGGAGCATAAACGATGCCGCGTGCCTTGAGAGCTTCGCCTGCAGCGTCATCATAGATGACGTTGTTAGCAGCACCGGCGATCGCTCTGCACTTGAACTGAGGGATGGTCTTTTCGTTTACGACTGCTCCGAGAGCGCATGGAGCGAAGATGTCGCACTCTACACCGTAGATTTCGTCTCTGCCAACTTCCTTGGCACCGAGTTTTTCAACAGCGTATTTCATCGCTTCACGGTTTGAATTGTTGCAGACGATGAGTTCTGCTCCGGCTTCGGCCAGTGTTTCAGCAAGACCCATACCGACTTTTCCGAGTCCCTGTACCGCGATCTTCATGCCTTCTACGCTGTCACTGCCGTTAAGGAATTTTGCTACAGCGCGAATTCCGTCATATACGCCGATCACTGTGAACGGAGAAGGATCGCCGGATACTTTTTCGCGTCCTACTACGTACTCTGTTGTGCGGAGAATGTAGTCAGCGTCCTTTGTATCTGTGTTGACATCCTCAGCGGTGTAATACTTACCCATAAATGTGTTTACAGCCTCGCCGAATGCCTCGAACATCTGAGGCGTCTTCTGGGAAGGATCGGCAAGGATAACGCCCTTGGCACCGCCGAGAGGAAGTCCTGCTGCGGCGTTCTTGTGGCTCATGCCTCTTGAAAGACGCAGAACGTCAAAGAGCGCAGCTTCTTCACTGGAGTAATTCCACAGACGGCAGCCGCCGACAGCCGGTCCGAGGTTGGTGTTGTGGAGTGCGATGATAGCTTTGAGGCCTGCCTTTTCGTTGTTGAAATAAGCGACCTGTTCGTGCCCGTACTCACGAATCATTTCGATGTTTGTCATACTTTTTTCCTCCATATATTATCCATATAATCATTATTCAATTATCCTCATAAAGATAGACCCATTACATTGTGAATGTCAACAAAAAATCCTTTTGTTTTTATGTAAAAACTACGAAAATAAACAAATCTTATAGTGATTTTAAAGAGTGTTTATAGTATAATGCTCTTTACGACAAAACGGGGTATTACTATGCGCTTTTTAAGGCGTCAAATTAGCCCGTTTCAGTCCTGAAAAGACTACTGTAGACAAGATCGGGAAAAAGGAAAAGGAGGCTTACGATGACCGGAGCGCAGGCGATGATAAAATGCCTGGAAGCGGAAGGCGTTACAAGGGTATTCGGTTACCCCGGTGTTGCCATTGCTCCGTTTTACGAAGGACTCTACAACTCAGATATAGAGCATGTGCTCGTGAGGCAGGAACAAAATGCCGGACACGCTGCGAGTGGTTACGCGAGGATGTCGCGTAAAACCGCGGTTTGTGTCGTCACTTCCGGCCCGGGCGCGACCAATCTGATCACAGCTCTCGCTACCGCTTATGCGGACAGCATCCCTCTTGTCGCAATATCCGGGCAGGTGTCAAGCAAACAGCTCGGACGTGATGTTTTCCAGGAAGCTGACATGAGAGGCGCTACACGTTCCTTCGTAAAATACAGTTTCCTTGTGAAGGATCCCGATGATATACCACGCGCTTTCAAGGAGGCATTCTATATCGCTTCCACGGGGCGCAAAGGGCCGGTGCTTATAGATATTCCTATGGATGTACAGTCCGCGACATTAAAGAAGCAGTTCGTATATCCCGAGCAGGTTCTGATCAGGGGATATAAGCCTGAGATCAAGATCAACAGGATACAGCTCAGAAAGGTAGCAAATCTTCTCAATCAGTCGGAAAGGCCGCTTATCTGCGCAGGCGGAGGAGTGATCCTCAGTAATGGAGAAGAGATAATCAGAGAATTCTGCGAGAAATTCAATATCCCTCTTGTGCACACCATGATGGGCATGGGGGTGATGCCAAAAAGGCATCCGCTGAATTTCGGCATGCTCGGCAACAACGGAAAACCATACGCCAATAAAGCGGTGGGCAAGGCAGACCTGCTTGTCGTAGTCGGAGCCAGGATCGCAGACAGGACTATACCAAAGCCGGAGAATCTCACAAGGCGTTCTGTTATTCACATAGATATAGATACAGCCGAGATCGGTAAAAATATGGGGCCTACGATACCGCTTGTAGGCGACCTCAGAGAGGTTTTCTCGCTCCTGCTCAATGAGGAAATAAGCGTCAAGAGCAGCAAATGGGCAGATGAGCTTGAGGTAGTCAAACACGAGACTGTCGATACCAGAGAGTTCAGCGACAGATTCGTCAATCCTAACACACTGGTGCAGACCTTGTCGGAAAAGCTCGACGATGATGCTATATATGTCGCCGACGTAGGGCAGAACCAATTGTGGAGCGCTGACAACTACGTAATGAAAGAGGGCAGATTCCTCACCACAGGCGGAATGGGAACTATGGGTTACTCCATACCGGCTGCGATAGGCGCCATGATGGCTTGCCCGGGCAGGCAGACAGTGGCGGTCACAGGCGACGGAGCATTCCAAATGTCTATGAGTGAGCTCGCGACTATGAAGGCCAATGATGTGAAGCTCAAGGTCATCATAATGAAAAACGACAATCTCGGCCTGGTCAGAGAATATCAGCACAGCCTGTATGATGGGCATTACATGGGCGTTGGACTCGGCGATTGGCCGAGATATGACAAGGTAGCAGAAGCGTACGGTATGTCGTACTACGAATGCGATAGCAATGATGATATCGACGATAAGCTCGATACACTGCTAAGTGATCCGGAAGCGGGGCTTCTGGTATGCAGGGTAGACGAAGAAAACAGAGTGAAGTGACGAAGGGGAAATAGTTATGAAGGGTATCTTTTCGGTACTGGTAGAGAACAGAGACGGTGTCCTCTCGGCTGTTTCGGGCCTGTTCGCGAGGCGCGGCTTCAATATCGACACTCTTGCCGTTGGCGAGACCGACGATCATGAGATCTCGAGCATGACCATCACATCTACAGGCGACCAGCGCACCATCGATCAGATCGAGAAGCAGCTGAATAAAAACGTAGATGTCATAAAAGTGAGAAGGTTGACTGAAGCTCGCAGTGTATGCCTTGAGATGATACTGACAAAGGTTTCATACAGCGCGACTACGAGATCGTCACTTATTGAGACCTGCCAGATGTGCGGGGCGAAGATCATCAAGGCAGCTCCGAAATATATGCTGCTGGAATTTCATGCAGACCCCGAAGCTGTCGAAGATTTTATACAGCTGGTCAGGCCATACGGGATAATCGAGATCCAGCGTACCGGCACTATAGCAATGGAAAAGTAAAAGACAGAGAACAGATCTCTGTGGAAAAAACAATAAAGGAAGAAGGATATTAACAGTGAAATTAGTAGGTTCTGAAGTATTGATGGAATGCCTGCTCGAGCAGGGCGTGGATGTAGTCTTCGGCTATCCGGGCGGGACGGTACTCAATGTATACGACTCGCTTGTAAAATACAAAGGACGCATAAATCATTATCTTACTGCTCACGAGCAGGGGGCATCTCATGCCGCGGACGGATACGCAAGAAGCACCGGCAAGGTCGGTGTTGTCTTTGCCACTTCCGGTCCGGGAGCCACAAATCTGACAACAGGGGTAGCGACTGCATACATGGATTCTTCCCCTGTCGTTTTTATTTCATGCAATGTGGCAGAAAACCTCATCGGCAAGGACTCGTTCCAGGAAGTAGACAGCACGGGAGTAATGCTTCCTATAACCAAGTGCAACTTCCAGATAACAGATGTAGATAAACTGGCCAGCACTGTTCGCAAGGCTTTCGCGATCGCAAGAAGCGGAAGACCGGGGCCGGTATTCATAGACATACTCAAAAACGTGACAGCAGAGGAAACTGAATACGAATTCGTTCCTAGGGCTGAGCATAAGGAAAAAGGTCTCCTTGAAGCCATATACGAGCGCAATATGCCCGACATGCAGAAGCCTGCGATCGATGAAGAAGATATCGACAAGCTCGTAAGCATGATAGAGGAATCGAAAAAGCCGATGCTCATCTGCGGCGGAGGCGTCGTTAGAGGACGCGCTCATGAGGAATTCAACTACTTTGCCAATCTCATAGATTCACCTACGGCTGTCACCGTGATGGGCGGCGGAGGCATCAATGGCAGGAATCCTCTTGTCACCGGCATGATAGGCATGCACGGTTCGCAGGCGTCGAATATAGCCTGCAACGAATGCGATATCCTGATCGCGGTCGGCTGCAGATTCTCGGATAGAGTAGCTCTCGATCCGGAGACATTCGCAAGCCAGGCAAAGATAGTCCACATAGATATCGACAGATCGGAGATCAATAAAAATGTTAGGACCGATCACCACATAGTAGGCGACGCGAAAGAGGTGCTGAGGATGCTCAACGAAAGACTCAGCCAGCAGGATCACAGCGAATGGAAGAAATTCGTGTTCTCGTACCCGACAGAAACGAAGTATGACGAGGGAGGAGAGACACTTAATCCTAAGCAGGTCTGCGATACTATCGCCAAGCTCATGCCGATGGATACTATAGTATCGACTGATGTAGGTCAGCATCAGATGTGGGCGATACAGCATTTCCACTTCGATTATCCGGGACAGCTGATCACATCGGGCGGATTCGGCACTATGGGATTCGGTCTCGGAGCAGCCATCGGAGCGAAGGTGGGAAATCCGGACAAATCCGTCATACTTGTAGCCGGAGACGGAAGTTTCAGGATGAACTGTAACGAGCTTACCACTGTTCAGTATTACGGACTGCCTATCATCATATTCGTGTTCAACAATCAGACGCTCGGTATGGTGAGACAATGGCAGAACCTGATTTATCACAAGAACTTCTCGCAGAGCGATATGGACAGAGGACCTGATTTCGTGAAGCTTGCTGATGCGTACGGACTCAAGGGTTACCGCGTCAATAACCAGAAGGATCTGGAAATTGCCATCGAAGAGGCGAAGGCAAGCGGCGAGGGATGCGTGATAGATTGCGTACTTGATATAGATGAGATGGTGAGACCGATGGTAGGCGGCGGAAGCCATATAACAGACTTTATGAAGATTTAGGAGGGCGTGGGAATGGAAAAAATGACAGACGCAAAAAGACAGACTCTGGCTCTTCTTGTAGATAATGAACCAGGTGTGCTGTCACAGATAGCAAGGCTCTTTTCCCGCAAGGGATATAATATCGAGGCATTCGCGGCGGGCGCCACGGAGAATCCCGGCATAACCAGAATCACAATAGATGTGCTTGCAGATGATCCTCACACAGAGCTTTTATGTAATCAGCTTAGGAAGCTCTACCCGGTCCATTCTGTGAAATGGCTAAGCGTAGAAAACTCCATTTACAGAGAACTGATGCTGATAAAGGTGAAAGCCGAGGGCAGCGAGCAGAGGAATGACGTCATACAGCTCGCGAACATTTTCAGGGCTCAGATAATAGATGTTTCACCTTCGACGCTGACTTTGGTCGCGACGGGGGATGAAGATAAACTCGCGGGTATGGCCAACATACTCAGCGAATTCAAAATATTGGAAATAGCACGCACGGGCGTTGTCGCCATCGAGCGTGGAATCGCAACCATAAACGATGAATCAAAAGAAAGGGGAGAATTCAACTATGGTAAAAATGTATTATGAGAAAGATTGTAATCTTGATGCTCTGAATGGAAAGAAGATAGCCATCATTGGCTATGGTTCGCAGGGTCACGCTCACGCGCTCAATCTTAGAGATTCAGGCTGTGATGTAATCATCGGACTCCGCAAAGGAGGAAAGTCCTGGGCAGTAGCCGAGAAGGACGGATTCGAAGTTTATCCTATCGCTGAGGCAGCCAAGAAGGCTGATATCGTGATGATCCTTATCAACGACGAGGTACAGGCAGGCGTATATGCCAGCGAGATCAAGGATAATCTTGAGCCGGGCAATGCTATCGCTTTCGCACACGGCTTCAACATCCGCTATAAACAGATCGTCGCACCTGAAGGCGTTGACGTATTCATGGCAGCTCCTAAGGGACCTGGACACACAGTCCGCAGCCAGTATGTCGCAGGCAAGGGCGTTCCGTGCCTCATCGCTGTAGAGCAGGACGCTACAGGCAAGGCTTATGACATCGCTCTCGCATATATCGCGGGTATCGGCGGAGCGCGCGCAGGCATCCTTGAAACTACAATGGATGAAGAGACAGAAACAGACCTCTTCGGTGAGCAGACAGTTCTCTGCGGCGGCGTAGTAGACCTGATGCAGTGCGGATTCGAAGTCCTCGTTGAGGCAGGTTATAAGCCTGAGAACGCTTACTTCGAGTGCATCCACGAGATGAAGCTGATCATCGACCTTATCAACAAGGGCGGCATCGCTGCAATGAACTACTCGATTTCAGACACAGCTGAATTCGGTGAGTATGTATCGGGCCCTCGCGTACTTCCTCATGATGAGATCAAAGCCAACATGCGTAAAGTCCTCGCTGACATCCAGGACGGTACATTCGCCGGCAAGTGGATCGCCGAGAACAAGAACGGACGCACATTCTTCAATTCGAAGAGAGCTCAGCTTGCAAAGCATGAGATGGAAACTGTAGGTAAGAAACTGAGAGACGAGATGCTGTGGAAGAACGACGCAGATCTTGATACAGCATCCAACTAATACTGATTCATCCTGCCTCAGGAGGGAATAATGAAATCTGATAATGCGAAAAAAGGAATCGACCGCGCGCCTAACAGGAGCCTGTTTTACGCGCTTGGTCTTACGGAAGAAGAGATATCGAGACCGATCATAGGAGTGGTGAGCTCTTACAACGAGATCGTGCCGGGCCATATGCACCTCGACAAGATAAGTCAGGCTGTAATGGCAGGCGTCAGAGCCGCGGGCGGTACACCGATACAGTTCCCGGCGATCGCCGTTTGCGATGGTATCGCAATGGGTCACATCGGAATGAAGTATTCACTTGTGACTCGTGACCTTATCGCCGACTCTACGGAGGCGATGGCGATCGCGCACCAGTTTGACGGTCTCGTAATGGTGCCAAACTGCGACAAGAACGTGCCGGGGCTCCTTATGGCGGCAGCACGCATCAACGTTCCGGCTATATTCTGCGCCGGAGGGCCAATGTTGGCCGGGCGTCTTCCTGACGGCAGACGCACCTGCCTCTCACACATGTTCGAGGCAGTCGGCGCCTACCATGCAGGCACTCTCGATGAAGAGGGAGTAAAGACATATGTCGAGCAGGCATGTCCTTCATGCGGTTCATGTTCGGGCATGTACACTGCAAATTCGATGAACTGCCTCACCGAGGCCATCGGAATGGCGCTACGCGGCAACGGCACTGTGCCGGCTCCGTATTCAGCAAGGATACGCCTTGCCAAGGCTACGGGCATGCAGATAATGAAGCTGGTTGAGCAGGATATAAAGCCTCGCGACATCATGACAGAGGCTGCGTTCCATAACGCGGAGACAGTCGACATGGCGCTGGGATGCTCCACCAACACCATGCTCCACCTTCCTGCGATCGCGCATGAGGCAGGCATAGACATAGACTTCGATATGGCGAATGAGATCAGCAGCAAAACGCCGAATCTCTGCCATCTGGCTCCTGCCGGAGACACCTTTATGGAAGATCTCGAGGCAGCCGGCGGAGTTTACGCAGTGATGAAAGAGCTTACAAAAGGTGACCTTCTCGATACATCGGTCATGACAGTAAGCGGAAAGACCATGGGAGAAAACATCGCAAACGCTGAGAACCTCAATACTGAGATCATCAGACCGTTTGACGATCCGTTCATGGCGTCCGGCGGCATCGCCGTTCTCAAGGGCAATCTGGCTCCTGACGGCTGCGTTGTAAAGCAGTCCGCGGTAGCTCCTGCGATGATGCAGCATGAAGGCCCTGCCAGGGTGTTCGACTCCGAAGAGGAAGCCATCAGAGTTATATACGATGGTGGTATCAATGCCGGAGATGTTGTTGTTATCAGATACGAAGGCCCTAAGGGAGGTCCGGGAATGAGAGAGATGCTCAACCCGACATCCGCGATCGCCGGTATGGGGCTCGATGAATCGGTCGCCCTCATAACAGACGGCAGATTCTCGGGAGCGACCAGAGGAGCGTCCATAGGACATGTAAGCCCTGAGGCAGCATCCGGCGGAAATATCGGTCTCGTCGAGGAAGGCGATATCATAGCCATAGACATCACAAACAAGACGATAGAACTCAAAGTATCCGACGAAGAGCTCGAAGCAAGGCGTTCGGCATGGGTATGCCCTGAACCAAAGGTGAAGACAGGCTACCTGGCGCGCTACGCTAAACTCGTCAGCTCTGCAGACAAGGGCGCGATACTTGAGTGATAAATCATCCGAGGTAATTATGGAACAGGTAAGAATATTTGACACTACGCTCAGGGACGGTGAGCAGTCACCGGGCTGCAGCATGAACTTAAAAGAAAAGATAGAGGTCGCCAAGATTCTCGAGAAGATGAAGGTCGATATCATCGAAGCCGGTTTTGCTATTGCATCTCCGGGCGACTTCGAGTCTGTAAGGACTATCGCCGATAATATCAAAGAATGTACTGTCACTTCGCTGGCAAGATGCGCCGAGAAGGACATCGACACCGCCTGGGAAGCCGTGAAGACGGCAAAAGACCCTCGCATCCATGTCTTTATCGCGACATCGCCGCTCCACATGCAGTACAAGCTAAAACTTGACCCGGAACAGGTGCTGGAAAAGGCAGGCGCCATGGTGAGCTATGCCAAAAAATATTGCTCCAATATCGAATTCTCCCCTGAAGACGCTACAAGGAGCGAGCCTGAATTCCTGAAAAGGGTCGTCGCAAAAGCGATAGAGTGCGGAGCCACGACTATAAATATCCCTGATACTGTCGGATATACGACGCCTGATGAAATGAGAGCTCTGATCGAAGACATAAAGGGCAACGTGAAGGGCGCGGAGGATGTTATCTTCTCGGTACACTGCCACAACGACCTCGGTATGGCAACGGCAAACGCTCTTGCCGGAGTGCTCGGAGGAGCAAGGCAGGTGGAGTGCACGATTAATGGCCTCGGTGAAAGAGCAGGCAACACATCTCTGGAAGAGATAGTCATGGCCATAAGGACCCGTCAGGATATGACAGGCCTCGCAACAGGCATAGATACGACTATGATACACCGCGCCAGCAAGACAGTGTATGACATCATAGGCCAGACAGCGCCTTTGAATAAACCAATAGTCGGAAAGAATGCTTTCGCGCACGAATCGGGCATACACCAGCACGGTGTTATAGCAAATAAAGAGACATACGAGATAATGACTCCGGAATCTGTGGGAGTCAACATAAACAATCTGGTGCTCGGAAAGCATTCAGGGCGCCACGCGGTAGGGCAGAGGCTAGAAGAACTCGGATTCATCCTCACTAAGGATGAACTCGACCGCTGCTTCGAGGAATTCAAGATCGTCTGCGATAAAAAGAAAAACATCACGGACGCCGATCTTGAAGCCATCGTCACACATAAAACCAACGCCGTCTATCAGGATGAAGAAGGCGGCTACAAGCTCGACTGGTTCCAGCTTTCCACCAGCAACTTCACTACTGCTACATGTACGGTAAGCCTTGAGAAAGACGGAGAGAAGTTCCAGGATGTAGCGCTCGGAGACGGACCTATAGACGCTGCGTACAACGCGATCGATGCTATAGTCAAGCCTTCGGAGCACAGCTTCGACATCTTCAACATCCACTCCATTTCAGAGGGTAAGGACACTCTTGGAGATGTAACGGTACAGGTAAACGCCTATGACAGGAGCTTTACCGGACGCGGACTTTCGACGGATATCATGGAAGCTTCGATCAACGCGTATATCAAGGCGCTCAACCGCATGATGTCGTATGAGAAGAAGCATGGCTTATCCGGAGGCAAAGAAAGCGGAGCAAAAAGGATAAAGGCACAGGACTAGCATCAAGGAGGTTTATCCATGGGCATGACTATGACACAGAAGATACTCGCGGCGCACGCAGGCCTTCCTGAAGTGCATGCCGGAGATCTGATCGAAGCAGGGCTCGACATAGTGCTCGGTAATGACGTAACAACACCCGTCGCGATCGGTGTATTCGAAAAGGCGGGTTTTACGGAAGTATTTGACAAGGAAAAGATAGTTATCGCGCTCGACCATTACACACCTTGCAAGGACATAAAGTCGGCAGAGCTTTGCGTTACTGCGCGCGAATTCGCCAAGAAACACGGCATCACTCATCTTTATGATGTGGGAACTGTCGGCATCGAGCATGCGCTCCTTCCTGAGCAGGGCCTTGTGGGGCCGGGAGATTGCATCGTAGGCGCGGACTCACATACCTGCACGTATGGAGCTCTCGGAGCATTTTCAACAGGTGTAGGATCGACGGACATGGCAGCCGCAATGGCGTCGGGGCTCAACTGGTTCAGGGTGCCTGACGCAATAAAAGTAGAGCTCAGCGGCAAGCTGCAGCCAAATGTGTCAGGCAAGGATCTGATCCTCCATCTGATCGGAGAGATCGGAGTGGACGGCGCTCTGTACCAGTCGCTCGAATTCACGGGCGAAGGAGTAGCCGAACTGTCTATGGATGACCGCTTCACCATTTCCAACATGGCAATAGAGGCAGGCGGAAAGAACGGAATATTCCCGGTCGATGAAAAGACCATGGAATACGTAAAGGGCAGATTCGGACGCGAGCCTAAGATATTCGAGGCAGATGAAGACGCCGAGTACTCGAGAGTCGTAAAGATAGATCTTTCAGAGCTGAAGCCGACGGTCTCGATGCCTCATCTTCCATCCAACACGAAGACGGCAGAAGAGGTGGCAGGACTTCATATCGATCAGGTAGTTATTGGTTCTTGCACCAACGGGCGCATGTCGGATATGAGAGTCGCTGCTTCCATATTAAAAGGAAAGAAGGTCGCTGACGGAGTAAGATGCATAATCATTCCGGCGACACAGCAGATATACCTTCAGTGCATCGAAGAGGGACTGACCAGGGCATTTGTAGAGGCCGGCTGCGCTGTATCGGCTCCGACCTGCGGACCTTGCCTCGGAGGGCACATGGGTGTAATGGCAGATGGAGAGAGAGCCGTAGCCACCACAAACAGAAACTTTGTAGGCCGTATGGGACACACCGGAAGCGAAGTAATACTCGCAAGCCCGGCTGTGGCAGCGGCATCGGCGATAGCAGGCTGCGTAGCAGTTCCTGAGGCGTAGGAAGGAGGAGCCATGAGAGGAAAAGTATGGAAATACGGAGACCACATCGATACAGACGTGATAATCCCTGCAAGATATCTCAACAGCACCGATCCTAAGGAACTTGCAAGCCACTGCATGGTAGATATAGACGAAAACTTTGCAGGCGGAGTCAAGGAAGGCGACATCATGGTCGGAGGACAGAATTTCGGCTGTGGGTCTTCAAGAGAGCACGCCCCTATAGCAATACAGGCAAGCGGCATTTCCTGCGTTATCGCAGCCAGTTTTGCGCGCATCTTTTACAGAAACTCGATCAATATAGGGTTCCCTATACTTGAGTGCCCTGAGGCCAGCGCGGCAATCAAGGCCGGCGATATAGTCTCGGTTGATACAAAGACCGGAGTAATAACTGATGAGACAACGGGAGAGACATTCCATGCCAAGCCTTTCCCGGAATTCATAGAAAACATAATTGATAAAGGTGGTCTGCTCCCATATCTGAAAGAGAAACAGAGCAGATAAAGGAGGACAAAGTGAGATTCAATATAGCGGTCGTTCCGGGAGACGGTATAGGTCCTGAAGTAACAGGGGCGGCAGTTGAAGTACTTAAGGCCATCGCCAAAAAATACGGACACGAATTCGAGTTCAAGACATATATAGCCGGTGGCGGCGCCATAGATAAATTCGGAGAACCGCTGCCTAAAGAGACTCTTGAAGGCTGCATGGCATCTGACAGCGTTCTGCTCGGCGCGGTAGGAGGCCCGAAATGGGATGATCTGCCGGTCAGTATCAGGGCGGAAAAAGCGCTGCTTGGGCTGAGAAAGGGACTCGAACTGTTCACTAATCTGAGGCCTGCTGTTATACAACCCGCGCTTAAAGACGCTTGCGTGCTTAGGCCGGATATAGCGGAACGCGGCTTTGACATAATGATAGTCCGCGAACTCACCGGAGGCATCTATTTCGGAGAGCGCGGAAGAAACGAAGCCGGAGACACGGCTTACGATACAGAGATCTATTCAGTTTATGAGATAGAGCGTGTTGCAAGGAGAGCATTTGAGGTAGCACGTAAGAGAAAGAACCACGTAACCAGCATTGACAAGGCCAATGTGCTCGAAAGTTCGAGACTCTGGAGAGAGACTGTACACAGACTCGGTGAGACCGAATATCCTGATGTAAAGCTCGATGACATGCTGGTCGACAATGCGGCGATGCAGATAGTCAGAGATCCATCGTTCTTCGATGTAGTCGTTACGTCGAATATGTTCGGAGACATACTTTCTGATGAAGCCTCACAGGTGACAGGCTCGATAGGTCTGCTCGCGTCGGCATCGCTTGGTGAATCCCAGCGAGGATTATATGAGCCTATCCATGGTTCAGCCCCTGATATAGCCGGCAAAGACCTTGCGAACCCTATAGCTGCCATTCTCTCGGCAGCAATGATGCTGAGATATTCATTCGATCTCGCAGAAGAAGCAGATGAGATAGACAAAGCCGTATCAGACGTACTTCTGGAGGGTTGGCGCACAGCTGACATCAAGGAACCGGGTGCTGAGACCTGGCTGAAAGGCAGCGAGATGAAGCAGAAGATACTCGAAAAGCTGCGCTGAAAGGAACAGTTAGATGCAGAACCAATCGGAGTTTCTCTTCTTTGACAGACTTGATAAATTAAGCGACATGACAGACCTTCCCGCTCTTACCCGCAGGCTGGTCTCATTTGCCTCGGAATTTGCCCTCGAGGGCAATATATGGCAGCACTGGCTTGCTTATATAATAATGACCGACGAGAATCCTTTTTCGCTATGCTGCGAACGCCGCGAGGTGAAGGAGGAAGCTACGCTCATAAAACTGGCAGAGCCGGATATGTCCAAATTCATGGATCTTATGAAGATGGAACCGCTGCCTCAGCTATCGGATTATAAAGCCCCTTACTCGGACAGCGTTATGACCGCGCAGGGCAGGCGTATCTCCGAACTAAGTGAAAAGCTTGCGAAAGCGAAAGACGTTGGAGAGTTCACCCGCCTGGTGACCGGAGATTATTCTTTGTATGGGGCGGGCATGTACGGTCTCTATAGAGCATTCAGGCTCAGCAGCGTTCAGGGAAATGGTGCCGAAATCGTACCTGTGATCGAGACGAGCGATGTGAGCTTCGACGAGCTTGTCGGATATGAGGAACACAAGAAGATCCTCAAGGAAAATACAGAAGCATTTATTAGGGGTGAACAAGCCAATAATGTACTGCTTTATGGAGACAGCGGAACAGGCAAGTCCACCAGCGTCCATGCTCTGATGCATGATTACTACGATAAAGGACTCAGGCTCATCGAGATCGGAAAGCAGGAGAGAAGGCATCTTCCATGGGTGCTTGCAGAGGTAAAAAAGAGGAACTACAGATTCATTATCTACCTCGACGATCTCTCCTTCGAAGAGAACGAGAGCGACTTCAAGGAACTCAAGGCCATGCTCGAGGGAGCGCTTGAGTCAAAAGAGGACAAGGTGCTCATATACGCGACATCCAATCGCAGACATCTTATCCGGGAGACATGGGGCGACAGGTCCGACATGGAGCACGACGGAGATATACATCGCTCAGATACGATGGAAGAGAAACTGTCACTCGCGTCAAGATTCGGTATCACGATCTATTACGGAAAACCGGATTATCAGGAATATCTAAACATAGCAAGAACGCTTGCGAAGAGATACGGACTCGAGATCGGAGACAAAGAACTCGAGGACGAAGCACGCAGGTGGGAGATAAGACACGGAAGTACTTCGGGAAGAACAGCGGCTCAGCTGATATCATGGCTAAAGAGCAGCGAAGAAAAAGAAAGAGACGAATAAAAATGGCAAAAAGCAAACTTTCACTCGACAAAATCTATCAGGCGTCATTCGCACTGAGAGAAGTTGCAAGAAAAACAGACCTCATCTACTCGCCGTCACTAAGTGGAAAGAATGAGATCTATCTCAAGACAGAAAATCTGCAAGCGACAGGAAGCTTCAAATTGAGAGGCGCGTATTACAAGATAAGCTGCCTTACAAAAGAAGAAAAAGAAGCCGGGATCATCGCCTGCAGCGCGGGCAATCACGCTCAGGGCGTGGCTCTCGCATCCACTCATATGGGAGCGAAGAGCATAATCTGCATGCCTGACGGAGCTCCTATCAGTAAGGTAGAGGCGACCAAGGCACTGGGCGCTGAGGTGAGGCTCGTAAAGGGCGCTTATGATGACGCATACACATATGCATGCCAGCTCAGAGACGAGACGGGCGCCACGTTCATCCACCCATTCGATGACCCTGATGTAATAGCGGGACAGGGAACTATCGGCCTTGAGATACTCGACCAGCTTCCGGAGATCGACGCTGTCGTTTGCCCGGTAGGCGGGGGCGGACTCATCTCGGGAGTGGCATATGCTCTGAAAAAACTCAAGCCGGGGATCAAGGTCTACGGAGTGCAGGCAAAGGAAGCCGCAAGCATGGCAGACAGCCTTAAATACGACGAGCAGATAACGCTTTCAACGGTCAGCACTTTCGCTGACGGCATTGCCGTGAAACACCCGGGCGACCTCACTTTCTCACTCATAAAAGAGTATGTAGATGACGTAGTCACCGTAACTGAGGATGAGATCGCCGCAGCCATTCTGTCCCTCATAGAGAAACAGAAGCTCATCGCCGAGGGCGCGGGAGCAGTGGCGGTCGCTGCCGTAATGTTCGACAAGATTCCAGTTGAAGGCAAGAACGTGGTATGCCTTGTATCGGGAGGCAACATAGATGTAAACATTCTCTCAAGAGTCATTACCAGAGGACTCGTGACGAGCGGCAGAAACGCTACTCTTCAGATCGCTCTTGAAGACAAGCCGGGCCAGCTCGTAGATGTAGCTACGATAATAGCATCGTGCGGTGCCAACGTTACCGGGGTCCACTACGGACATTCCGATGCCAACACCGCTGTTACAAGCTGTGTCCTGACACTTGAGATCGAGACAAGAGATTTTGCACAGCTCGAAGAAGTCAGAAAGACACTTAAAGACCAGGGGTTCAATCTGGTCGGCTGAAACAGACAATAAGCCCGCAGAAGGGTTTAAGGAGGATAGAGAAAAATGGATTATAAGTTCCCTGTAACAAGAACAACAACACCAAAGGCAAAACCGGATCCAACAAAGCTCGGTTTCGGAAAGTACTACACCGACCACATGTTTATCATGGATTATGACGAGGGCGAAGGCTGGCATGACGGACGCATAGTCCCATATGGACCGCTTTCTCTCGATCCTGCCGCAGTGACTCTTCACTACGCTCAGATGTCGTTTGAAGGAATGAAGGCGTATTTGACACCGGAAGGCAAAGTCAATCTTTTCAGACCTGATATGAACGCAAAGCGCCTCAGGAATTCCAATAAGAGACTTTGCATACCTGAGATCGATGAGGATCTCTTCGTCGCGGCGGTCAAGGCTATCGTTGATGCCGACAGGGACTGGGTACCTAATGTTCAGGGAACATCACTTTATATCAGACCATTTATCATCTCGCCTGAGGTGAGCATGGCTGTGCACCCGGCAACAAAGTACTGGTTCATCATAATCCTGAGCCCGGTAGCTGCATACTATGAAGGAAATGATAAAGAGCTTCATGGTTCGAAAATTTGGGTCGAAGAAGGATATATCAGAGCTGCTGTCGGAGGCACGGGCTTCGCGAAATGCGGAGGCAATTACTCATGCGGCATGATCGCTTCCACGGAAGCTCAGAAACAGGGCTGCGAGGAGGTGCTTTGGCTCGACGCGAAAGAGCACAAATATGTTGAGGAAGTAGGCACTTCAAACGCTTTCTTCATGATAGGAGATACAGTATACACATCATCTCTTACAGGTTCGATCCTTCCGGGCGTCACAAGAGACAGCACTATACAGCTCCTGAAGAAATGGGGTTACAAAGTAGAAGAGAGAAGGATACTTCTGAGCGAGGTGCTCGATGCCGCGGCTGATGGAAGCCTCAAAGAAGCATGGGCGACAGGCACCGCTTGCGTTATCTCGCCTATAGGGCTGCTGAAGTTCCGCGGAACAGACTATCCTATCAACAACGGCGTTGTAGGAGACCTCAGCCAGAAGCTCTACGATACTCTGTACGGCATGCAGACAGGCATTATTGAGCCTGAGATGGAGGGCTGGGTAGTTACTATGTAACGACCGTATCTACTGCAAATGCGGAATGACACGACACAGTCTTTCTGATACAATAAAAAGGCTGAGTTGACAATAATAATTTGGAAGAAGGACATACAATGGAAAGCAAAGGCAAATACTACATTACTACACCGATCTATTATCCGAGCGCTAATCTGCACATCGGACATACATACTGCACAGTCATGGCTGACGCTATGGCTCGCTTCAAGAGACTTCAGGGCTACGATGTGATGTTCCTTACGGGTACCGATGAGCACGGACAGAAGATCCAGACACTCGCGGATGCCAAAGGCGTGACACCTAAGGATTATGTTGATGAGGTAGTTGCCGGAATCAAAGATCTGTGGTCTACCATGGAGATCTCATACGACGATTTCATCAGGACCACAGAGCCTAGACATATGACCAGAGTCCAGGAGATCTGGCAGAGAATGTACGATAAGGGCGATATCTACAAGGGTGAGTATGAAGGTCTTTATTGCACCCCGTGCGAGTCTTTCTGGACAGAGAGCCAGCTGGTAGACGGCAAATGCCCTGACTGCGGACGTCCTGTGACAAAAGCCAAGGAAGAGGCGTATTTCTTCAAGATGAGCAAGTACGCTGACAAGCTTCTTGAGCTCTTCAGGGAGAAGCCTGAATTCCTGGAGCCTGAGACAAGGCGCAATGAGATGATAGCCTTCGTCGAGCAGGGTATGGAAGACCTTTGCATTTCCCGTACGTCATTTGACTGGGGTATCCCTGTACCAAACGATCCTAAGCACGTAATGTACGTATGGGTCGACGCTCTCTCAAACTATGTCACCGCATTGGGAGGCCCGGACGACTGTGAGAAGTTCAATAAATACTGGCCTGCGGATGTACATCTGGTGGGCAAGGAGATCGTGAGATTCCACTCTCTGATCTGGCCTGCAATGCTGATGAGCGCCGATCTGCCGCTGCCAAAGCAGGTGAGAGGCCATGGATGGCTGCTGATGGGAGGCGAAAAGGTCTCGAAGTCCAAGGCTGCAAAGGGCCAGGACGTTATAGATCCTGTCATCCTGATAGAACGCTATGGTATCGATGCTCTGAAATACTTCCTGCTGAGAGAGTACACATTCGGACAGGACGGCATCTTCACAAACGAGGTGATGCTCAGAAGGATGAACTTCGATCTCGCCAACGATCTCGGCAATCTGCTTTCAAGAACAGTTTCCATGATAAAGAAGTACTGCGGAAGCGAAGTGCCGGAAGCGACCACTAAGGACGCGATCGATGAGGAACTTATAGAGCTCGCCGTTAACGCCGGCCACAAAGTTGAAGAGAACATGGACGAGTTCAGATTCAACATGGCACTCGAAGAGATCTGGAAGGTAGTAAGACGCGCCAACAAGTACATCGATGAGAAAGAGCCTTGGGCACTCGCAAAGGATGAGTCAAAGAAGGCCGAGCTCGATACAGTAATGAGGAACCTCGCTGAGAGTCTCAGAATAGTTTCGATCCTTATCGAGCCTTACATGCATACTACTACAGATCGCATGAGAGAGCAGCTCGGACTTTCGGATGTCAAGCCTGAATGGGAAGACGCATTCGAGTTCTATAAGATGGGCGGCTGCAAGGTCGAGAAGGGCGGACAGCTCTTCCCTAGGATCGATATCGACAAAGAACTCGAAGAGCTTTACGCTCTCGGTGCGGAAGCAGCGAAATAGAAACTTTAGAAATACATGTAAGAATCCAGTTATTGAAATAATGGCGCATTATTTAGAATACAGTCCAAATGGTGCGCCATTTGTATTTGTTAATGCCGGGGGAGCCAAAATGCTGTTTGACGCGCATACCCATTTGAATTTTGAACAATATACTGACGAGGAAAGAAGTACTCTCGCTGCGGAGATAGAAGCTTCGGAAGTCGGCATCGTCGTTGATGTTGCTGACTGCGTGGCATCGGCAGAGCAGGCGCTCGCCGATGCGGCCGCGTATCCGTGGTGCTACGCGGCAGTCGGGATACATCCCGACCACGCTCCATGTTACAAAGGCATCTGCGATATGAGCGATATCGACACTCAAAGAGAGGCTGAAGAGAAAATGGAGGCTGATCTCGATGAGATAAGAAAGATGGCCGCGGATCCAAAGGCTGTATGCATAGGCGAGATAGGGCTCGATTTCTATTACGGCAAGGACGATCACGCCGAGCAGGAAGAATTGTTTCGCAGACAGATAAGGCTTGCGAATGAGCTTAAGATGCCTATCATGATACATTCCCGCGACGCTCATCAGCTGACGATGGATATATTGAAGGAAGAGGGAGCGTTTTCAGAGGAAAGAAAGACTTGGTTCCCTGGGCGCCCTCATGAGGGAGACATGGTGCCGGACGCAAGAGTGCAGCTGCACTGCTTTTCAGGCTCTCCCGAACTGGCAGAAGAATATGTGAAGCTGGGAGCCACGATATCGCTTGGCGGGCCGATCACATTCAAGAACGGCAAAAAAGCTGCAGAAGTTGCAAGGGAGATCCCACTGGAGTTCCTGCTGTCAGAAACGGACGCGCCTTATCTGGCGCCCGAACCATTCCGCGGCCGTCCAAACAAATCACCTTACATAGAGCATGTGGTCCGCCGCATGGCTCTGCTCAAAGGCATAGAGTATGAGGAAGCGGCTTCTGTGCTAGCGGCTAACGGCAGACGCTTCTTTGGGATCGATCGATAGGATCATGATATGAAACAAAATTTCATTGTAGACAGCATAATAGACAGCGGACTCATCGAACCACAGAGCGCGATAGTCATAGGACTCTCGGGAGGTCCTGATTCCCTGTGCCTTCTTCATGCGCTTGCGGGCATAGCGGATATGCTCGATCTCGGGCTTTTTCCGGTCCACGTCAATCACATGCTGAGACCCGAGGCATATAGGGAAGCGGATCACGCTGCTGACATCTGCGACAGACTCGATCTCGAGTGCAAGATATTCGAGGCCCCGTGCGCAGAGATAGCCAAGGAGCTTGGAGTATCCACTGAAGAAGCCGGAAGGAACTTAAGATACCAGATATATGACGAAGTGGCTTCGGAACTCGAAGAGCAGGGTATACCGAGAGACCGCATATCCATCGCTCTTGGTCACAATGCCGATGATCAGGCCGAGACAGTGCTTTTCAGACTTATCAGGGGCACGGGACCGCACGGCCTTGCCGGTATCCCACCGTTCAGATTTTCGGAAAAAGGCTATGCAATAGTGAGACCGCTACTCGAAATCGGAAGAAAAGAAATAGAAGCATACATCAAAGAGAACAGGCTCAGGCCAAATATAGATAAGAGCAACAGCGAGAGCACATACGCCAGAAACAAGATACGCAATGAGCTGATCCCTTATCTTGAAGAGAATTACAATCCGAAGATAAAGGAGCATCTGAGAAGATACGCAAAACTTGCAAGCATCGATGACAATCTGCTCAACGATATAGCGTTCAACGAATATAAGGACAACATCTATGTAGATGAAGAAAATGAAAAGGCTGTCATAGACCTCAGCACCATCAAAGACGATCCGCTGCCTGTCACCGGAAGGATAGTGAGTCTGACTTTCAATATGCTCGGGCTTGAGAACTATGTCACATTTGAGAATATATCCGCTGTGACCGATCTGATTTACAGCGATAATCCCTCAGCCGGCGTGGATCTTCCGCTCGGCGTCAGAGCCTATAGAGAGTATGACAAACTGATATTCTCTATGGGTGAAGTCGAGTTAAGACCCGACAGCAGCCTGCAGATACATCCGCAGATCATCATGATGAAGGACTTTGTCCCCGACGAGGACAGACCATACGCCGCATTCGATTTTGACAAATTCAGCAAGGAGTATCCGGGAAGACTCGGCGACCTCACGCTGAGGACCAGACGCGAAGGTGACTATCTGCCTATGAGAAAAGGCAGCAAGAAGATACAGGATCTGCTGGTTGATTCCAAGGTCAGAAAGATCGCCAGAGGAAGCATACTCATGGTATGCATAGACAGTGAAGTCATGTGGATATTGCCGAGTGATGAATTTGCCGGCGCAAGAGAAAAATCCAAGGGCAGGTTTTCACCGAAATTTCACATCGATAAGACAACTAAGAGAGTCCTTTTCATTGAATTAGTTGAGTCCATATGATAAAATTTGTGTTCAAGACACAAAATACGCAGCATTTCTACGACTGCTTTTTATAGAAAGGAAAAATCAAGTTGAAAAGATACGGACGTAGTATAGGCACATACCTGATCATATTTTTGGTCGTGATCACTATTTCGGGTTTGCTGCGCACTATGACTGAGAATACGAACGTCAAAGAAATCAAATTCTCACAGTTCGCAAATCACCTCGAAAAGGGCGATTACAAGAGTGTCAATATCACCGACAGAAAGCTGACCGGTACAAAGAAAGACGAATCGGCAGAGGTCACATACGCTCCTTCGGCTCTTGAGATCAACTGGCTTGAGGAAAAAGTCCTCTATCCGTTGATCGATGAGGGAAAAATAGAACTGGAGAGTGAACCGCCGAAGAGCGACTATACATTACTCAATCTCCTGCCGACCATACTTATGGTCGCAGCCATGGTGTTCCTCTTCTACTTTATGATGAGTCAGGGAGGCAACAAACAAGCCTTCCAGTTTGGGAAGAACAAGGCCAGGCTGTATAAGAGCGACCGCAAATCCATAACATTCAAGGACGTTGCCGGGCTCAAGGAAGAGAAGGAAGAACTCGCCGAAATAGTGGATTTCCTCAAGAATCCGAGCAAGTATAACAAACTCGGCGCCAGGATACCTAAGGGTGTATTGATGGTAGGACAGCCGGGTACCGGTAAGACATACATTTCACGCGCGACCGCAGGCGAAGCGGGGGTGCCATTCTTCACTATCTCCGGTTCTGACTTCGTGGAGATGTTTGTAGGCGTAGGAGCTTCCAGAGTGCGTGACCTTTTCAGTGAAGCAAAGAAGAACGCGCCTTGTATCGTGTTCATCGACGAGATAGATGCTGTCGGAAGAAGAAGAGGCGCCGGACTCGGCGGAGGAAATGATGAAAGGGAACAGACCCTCAACCAGCTCCTCGTCGAGATGGACGGATTCGAGGATAATCTCGGCATCATCATTCTTGCCGCTACCAACCGACCTGACGTACTAGATCCTGCTCTCTTAAGACCGGGACGTTTCGACAGGCAGATCGTGATCGGTATGCCTGATGTCAAGGGAAGAGAAGAGATCTTCAGGCTCTACACAAAGAACAAACCGCTCGATGACGATGTCTCGCCAGAGATCCTCGCCAAGAGGACTCCTGGATTCAGTCCGGCGGATATCGAGAACCTCATCAATGAGGCAGCTCTTTTGACGGCAAGAAGAAATGGCACCAAGATCAGGATGGATGAGATCGAGGAGGCTACCACCAAAGTGATGGCAGGCCCACAGAAGAAATCCAGAGTGATCTCGGATGAGGAAAAGAAGCTGACTGCGTATCATGAGGCCGGTCACGCGATCGTGATGAGGGCTACGCCTGATTCTGATCCTGTTCACCAGATCACTATCATCCCTCGTGGAATGGCAGGAGGCTTCACTATGTGGCTTCCTGAAGAAGACAGATTCTTTGAGACCAAGGGCCATATGATCAATACGATCAAGCATCTGCTCGGCGGCAGAGTGGCAGAGGAACTCAAACTCGACGACATCTCGACCGGTGCGAGCAATGACCTCGAAAGAGCCACTGAGATCGCAAGGCAGATGATCACCAAGTACGGCTTCAGCGAGAAACTCGGACCTGTTTCGTTCAGCTCGAATGACGAGGTGTTCCTCGGAAGGGACTTCTCGACAAGACAGAACATCTCCGAAGAGGTGGCTTCAGAGGTCGATCGCGAGATCAGATCCATGCTTGAAGAGTGCTACGCGGAAACACGCAGGATACTGCAGGAAAACGATGCGGCGTTCGAAAGAGTCGCACAGGCGCTGCTGCTTGTTGAGACTCTGGACGGCGATCAGTTCGAGAGGCTGTTCACCGGTGAGATCGATCCTGAAGGTATCAAGGCTGAGATCGAAGACGAGGCAAAGGATATTGCCCGCAAGAATCAGGAAGAAGCCGCGGAAAGCAAACGCATAGAAGAAGAGGAGAAGCAGGCGATGAATGAAGAGCTTGAAAGGCTCAGATCAGCTGTTCTGCGAGAGCCTCTTGCAGATGAGAAAGATGTGGTCAGTTTTGACGCTGATGACGATGGAAACAAATAGCCGGTAATAAGGAACGGGTACACGGATATTATGAAGATCAATGTAAATGATTGCTTAAAACTAGACGCATTCAGAGGTGCAAGCGTAGTAGCGTGCAAGGAAAACTGCGACAGGCGCGTAAGATCTGTCTCGGTGCTTGACGAGGATGATCTCAGAATGGGAGTAGAGCGCAATGGCGTGAATGACCAGATGGTCATAACCCACTTCTGGACCAGCAAGGACGATGCCAAAGCACAGGCTGAAGCAGTCAGAGAGCTTGGAAGCAAAGGGATAAGCGCACTTGTCATTTATCTTAATGACAAGGGAGTAACTTCTGTTGCGCCTGAGACAGTAGAGGCGGCATTGAGCGTAGGCCTTCCGCTGATCACCATAAAGGACAACGGCAAGGTCACATATTCCATGCTTATAGAGCAGGTGCTCGATAAGATATTGTACGGAGAAAATTACAGTGACAATATCCTCAACAACACGATATATCATCTGCTGAATTTCGACAGGCACAGCAATTTTCCTTCAGCTCTCAGAGAGGCTGCGCTCCATAATAACTACCAGATAGTTCTGATGACCGAGGAGTTCAACACCATACTTACGGTCGAGACCAGACACCTTGTAAAAATAGAAGATGCCGTCTCCGCGGCTCGCAAACTGGATGCTTTCAGCATGAATGGTTTTACACGAGTCGAGATCGAAGGCGTCATCACTTATTGGGGCTTCATCAATATCAAGGACAAAAAATACATCCTTGTTATAGTGGACAATGAGGACGAGTACTCATCTTCTGAGATGACCAAGCTCGCTCAAACTATAGAACTTGCTATCGGAATGTGGAAGTATACTCCTGACAGAGATTCTAGAGCGGAATTCATCAAGTCCGCGGTCAGAGGAGATGTCTCATTCTGCCATACACTGCTCGACGAGTCGGGCCTGAGGGGAATGCAGTTTTCCAGCGCGTTCTATATCAAGAATGTTGGAGACAACATGAATGAATTCCTCAACCTGCTCAGCTCCTGCAGGATAAAAACTGACTGCGGCATGCTGATAACCTCTGAGGTCGGAGAGATATACGGTATCGTATACGCCGAAGGCGGTCAGGAAAGAGGTGTCGAGGTGAAGAACGCATGCCTTAAGATGTTCGACGAGATCAAAGGCATATGCAAAGAAGAGAAGGTGTTCCATGTGACAGGCATGGAGACGCTGGAAACATGCATTGACGGCTTTAAGATGATCAATAAGGCCGCGAAATACATAGAGAAGATATATCCATACAAGAGGATGTTCTCAAAATATGAGATATCCATGGTAAGCGACTGCGTTTACATGGAGGAAGGCGCGCAGATGCAGCGCAAGATGTATCTCGATCTGCTAGAGCCTTTTGAGAGGGAAGTCTCAAAGAACAAAGGCAATATGCTGATCGATACGCTTTCGACTTTCGTGCTTGACGCAGGAATGAATTCCGGTAAGACGGCGAAATTCATGGATATACATAACAATACAGTTCAATACAGGCTCAAGAAGGCGAACGAGATACTCGGCGCTGAGATGACAGCGAACAGGGTGATCCCGGGACTCACTATGGCTCTTGCGCTCAGAAGACTGGAGGAAGATTAAAAAATGCTGCTTGCAATAGACGTCGGTAACACCAATCTCGTTGTCGGAGTTTTTGAAGCTGATAAACTGATCGAAAGCTGGAGACTTGCGACAGATAACAGAAGATCGGCAGATGAATACGGCACGATGATAGAATCGATGATCCTCAGAGAGAAGATCAAGCCATCGGAGATCGATGACATCATCATCAGTTCTGTTGTTCCGTCGATTCTTTTCACGCTGGAGCATATGTGCCTCAAGTTTTACAACATCAACCCGATAGTCGTAGAACAGGGCATAAAGACAGGTATCAAAAACAAGTATGAAAACCCGAAACAGCTTGGTTCCGATCGTATAGTCAATTGCGTCGCCGCTCATCAGAGATATGGCGGAAACCTTATAGTCATAGACTTCGGTACGGCTACCACTTTCACATGTGTGACCGAGGCGGGCGAATGTATCGGCGGAGCTATCGCTCCCGGCATCAAGACTCAGGCGGCTGCTCTCTTTGAACACACGGCCAAACTCCCTAATGTAGATCTTGAGCTTCCGGGCAAGTTTATATGCAGGAATACTACTGAATCCATGCAGTCCGGCCTTATTTACGGACATATGGGATTTACCGAACATATGGTAGACGGCATGAAAAAAGAGATGTCTGAGCAGATCGGATGCAAGCCCGAGGATATACGGGTGATCGCGACCGGAGGAATGGCTACAATGGTGCAGAGCGGTGTCGAATGCATAGATGTTATAGACAGAAGGCTCACACTTGACGGGCTTCAGATGCTGCACGAAAAGAACAAAGGGCTTAATAAGAAGCGTATACTGCAGGATTGAAAATAGGTGATCTGGAATTGAATAGTCCGTGGCTGCTTGCGCCTATGGCAGGCTTTACGGACGCTGTGATGCGGACTCTCTGCGAAGAGCAGGGAGCCTCTCTTACGTATACAGAGATGGTCAGCGCCAAAGGCCTGTACTACGGAGGAAGTCGCAGCAAAACAGCTGAACTCACTTATATACCGGAAGGCGCCGGGCCGACCGCGATACAGATATTCGGATCCGAGCCGGATGTGATGGCCTTTGCGGCAAATGAACTCGAGCATCTTTCCAATAAAGTGCTCGATATCAATATGGGATGCCCGGTCCCTAAAGTAGTGAGGAATGGCGATGGGTCCGCACTCATGCAGGATCCGGGGCTTATTTATGACATAGTCAAAGCGGTATGCGGTGCGACAGATAAGCCTGTGACGATCAAGACCAGAAAGGGCTTTACCGATGATAAGCCGCTTGCTGTGGAAGCAGCTCTCGCGGTCGAGGAGGCAGGCGCTTCCGCTGTGTGTATACACGGGAGGACAAGGAGCCAGTATTACAGCGGAAAGGTCGACAGAGGCATAATACGTGAAGTCAAGGAAGCTGTTCACATCCCGGTCATAGCAAGCGGAGATGTCACCGATGCGATGTCGGGGATGAGCATGATGGAAGAGACAGGCTGCGATATGGTCATGATCGGAAGGGCAGCTCTGGGGAATCCTTGGATATTCAGGGAGCTGGACGCGGCGTACAAGGGAGAAGAGATACCTGCTCCGCCCGTTCCTGAAGAGATAAGAGAAATGATGATAAGACATCTGGATATGCTGGCATCGCTCAAGGGAGAGCATGTCGCTGTCAGAGAGTTCAGAAAATATATAATGCGCTATACCAAGGGCATGAAGGGGGCATCGAGCCTCAGGAGAAGCGCATGTGAGATAACAGATATAAATGAGATGAAAGCCCTAATAGCAAGCAATAATGATCAATAAACAAAAGCGTGTAAATAAATATCTAAAGATTCTGATCGTTGCCGTTATGGCGGTATGCGTTTTTATGCTCAGCGGATGTTCAACATACAGCAGTTTCAAGCAGACGTTTATTAATCCTCCGGAGTCGGTGACAGAGCCTGTTTTCACCATCGGAGTAATAGAGCCTCAGACGGGCAAGAACGCGGACAAGGGCAAAGCTGAGATCAAGGGGATAGAGCTGGCAAACAGCATATACAACAATGTAGACGGCTATAAGGTCAATCTTGTCAAGGTAGATACACAGTCTACAGTAGGCGCGACAGAGACGGCCATACAGGCGCTCATCGAGATGAAGCCCGTAGCGATCATAGGAGCATGCGGAGACGCGTCTTCACTGGCGATATCCGACTATATCGATGACGCGAAGATCCCTACGATCACTCCTTCCGCGACCAACCCTCTCATAACACAGAACAACGGATACTATTTCAGAGCGTGTCTCACCGAGTCACAGATGGGTGAAGGGCTCGCAGAATACGCGTATGACGCATTGGGATCGAACAAGATCGGAGTCATCAGCATCAAAAATGATACGAGCACCTCGGCTCTGCTGGATGGTTTTTATGCCAAGATAAGAAAACTGGCAGGCAAGAAGAGCAAGGCTATAGCCGTAGACACCGAGATCCTTCCGGATGAAAAAGAGATGCAGGATGCTCTTCGCAAAATAAGATCTTCAGGAGTCGATGTGTGCTTTGTGTCCATGGGCTCGGAAGAGATGGATATGTTCTTTACCCACGCAGAGGAAATGGGACTTCAGAACGTCACTTTCCTCGGCACGAGGTCTTGGGGCGGAGATGATTTCATCGCCATGATGGACAAACACAAGGACATCAAGGTCGTATTCCCATACGAGACAGTTATCTCAGACCCGGGAGAAAATACGGATACACAGAGCGAAGAGGGCCAGAAATTTCGTATCGAGTACGCGAACAGATACGGAGATAACGATATTCCAACGGATAACGCGGCGCTCGGATATGATTCATACCTGCTGCTGATAAACGCCATCCATAACGCCAAATCCCTTGAGGGCGCGGATATCAGGGAAGCCATGAGGAATTTCGACGGGCTGAAATGCGCGACAGGTGTATTCTCGTTTGACAACACGGGAAACGTGATACGTTCTGTCACTCTAGCGACCATAAAAGACGGCAAGGACGTTCTCGAATATACGACTGACAGCGAAGCCCACTCAAAGAGACTTGAAGACATAGAAACTGAAGAAGCGGGGGATAAGCGATGAGCTATCTTGAAAGACTTGATTCATATAAAGAGGATATGCTGGCGGCTCTGTCGGAGTCGGTCTCAAAGCCCAGCGTGAACGCAAACGCGGCAATGACCGAAGACGGGGAGCTGCTTCCTTTTGGAAAGGGTGTTTATGACGCTCTGATACAGATGCTCTCAAAGGGCAAGGAGCTCGGTTTTGCAGTGCATAATGATGAGAATTACGCAGGCCATATAGAGTGGAAAGCTCCGGATACACCGGCTTCGGAATACTTCGGTATAGTGGGCCACCTCGATGTGGTGCCCGTAGGCGGCGGATGGGATTCAGACCCGTTTGTCATGAGGCGTGAAGGAGACTTTGTATACGGCAGAGGAGTACTTGACGACAAAGGCCCTGTGGTCGCCTGCCTTTATGCAATGAAAGCTTTGAAAGATGAAGGCCTTGAGCCTTCAATGAACATAAGGCTGGTGCTTGGCTGCGATGAGGAGACCGGAGAGATCAGCGCTTCCCACTATACGGAGAACCAGGGCCACCCAAAGATGGGTTTCACTCCCGACGGGAATTTCCCTTTGGTAAACGGAGAGATGGGCATCATGGTATTTGACCTCGCTCAGAAGTTCAAATCAAGAACATCAAAAGACGATCTGAGACTCACTAAGCTGGAAGGCGGCAATGCGCACAATGCTGTTCCGGCTTACTCAAAAGCCGTTATCGCGGGAAGCAAGGAGCAATACGGATCTATAATTGAAAGAGCAAAGCTCTACAGCGAGGAGACGGGCTACAAACTGAAGTCTAAGAAGCAGGGCAGTTCTCTCGTGATCGAGGCTGAGGGCAAGGCTGCTCATGGCGCGCATCCTGATAAAGGGCTGAACGCTGTGAGCATAATGATGGACTTTCTGGGCAATGTCAGCTTCGCGTCCGAAGAGCTCAACGACTTTATTTCCTTTTACAATGAACATATAGGATTCGACCTTCACGGCGAAAGACTTGGCTGTGATTTTTCCGATGAACAGTCGGGGCCTTTGATCCTGAATGTCGGAGTCGCGGAAATAAACGAAGATATAGCAGGAGTAACGGTCAATATCCGTTACCCGGTGACATACACCGATGAGCTGGTGCTCTCGGGCATCGAGCAGTCGATCGGCGAAGACAGAGTGGGCATAGTCACCAGGATGGTGCATTATCCGATCTATAAGGAGCTCAATGATCCGATGGTAGTGAAAATGATGGATGCCTATCGCGAAGAAACAGGTGAAAGCTCTGCGGAGCCTATGGTGATCGGCGGGGGTACATACGCCAAGATGTTTGACAACATACTCGCGTTCGGCGCGGAGTTCCCGGGAGATGAAGCTACCATGCATCAGGCGAACGAAAAACTCAATATCGAGTCGTTTATGAAGATGGCTCGTATTTATGCAAGAGCAATCCGCTCTCTCTGTTGCCAATAGCTCTATTCAGGAGTATAATCCATACATTGATAATAATCTGTTTCAGGGCGTGGTGAAAGTCCACACCGGCGGTGAACACATTCGATGTGCAAGTCCGCGAGCCATTTGGCAGAACCGGTTGGAATCCGGTACCGACGGTATAGTCCGGATGAAAGAAACATTACATTTCAGTTTATTTGTGATGAATGGCCTTGATACCTATCGGGGTCATATTTTATGCCTGACAGATTCCACCCAGCGGCAGCCTGCGTATAAAGACCGGCTGTTGCAAAATGTTCAGAGGAGGAATATGTTATGAACACTAACAAAATGTCTACAGCTAAGCTTACAAAGATCGCGATGATGACGGCAGTATCTCTGGTACTTGTCTTTCTCGTAAAGATCCCATGGCCACCTATGCCATTCCTGGTCTATGATCCTGCGGATGTGCCTATTTACATAACGGCATTCGCGTACGGACCTATTGAGGGCCTTATAGTGACACTTGTCGTATGTTTGGTACAGGCCTTTGCGCTCGGAGGCGATGGACTTGCGGGCTGCATCATGCATTTTGTGGCTACAGGTGTAGTAGTTGTTGTTATAGGATTGATATACAGGCATAACAAGACTAAGAGAACGGCGGTCTTTGCACTCGTGCTTGGAGTGTTGCTTACTACGGCGATCATGTGCATAATGAACCTGATAATCACGCCGATATTCATGGGAGCGCCTAGAGAGGCTGTATTAGCTATGCTCCCTACGGCCATCATTCCATTCAACCTTGTCAAGGCCGGCATCAACTCGCTCCTGACATTCCTGCTGTACAAGAGGATCTCAGGACTGCTCCACGGCAGCGGCGGGACCGTAAAGGCGGATGAAACATTTACAGAACAGAAAACTCAGACTGAATAGCGAAGAAGAAACGCGCGCGCTCGGGCTTGAGATCGCTGATGCTCTCGAGCCCGGCGACATCATCGCGCTCATAGGAGACCTCGGCACGGGCAAGACAGCCCTTACAAAATACATTGCCGAGGGCCTTGGGATAAAGGAGGAGATAAGCAGCCCCACTTTCACTATAGTGAAGGAGTACAGGAGCGGCAGACTTCCCCTTTATCATTTTGATGTGTACAGACTCGGAAGCGGAGAGGAACTCCTCGATATAGGCGCTGAGGACATGCTCGATGGTGACGGAGTATGCGTCATCGAATGGGCTGACATAGCTGCTGATGTACTTCCCGCTGACTCGCTCGTGGTGAAGCTGGATTACGGGGACAGCGATGATTCGCGTTTTGCAGAGATATTATGAAGATACTTGCGATCGAAACGACAGGTAAATACGGATCAGTATCCGTCATAGATGAAGAGGGGCATGTGTGGAGCGCGGAGTCACGCGAAGAGATGAACCATCTGAGGGGCATCATCTCTTTGATCGACGAGGCCCTGGCTTCCGCCGGCATCTCAAAGAGCGAACTGACGCATATAGCCGCGTCGATCGGTCCGGGATCATTTACGGGGATCCGGATCGGCGTGACTACCGCGCGCACTATGGCTCAGATACTCGGCATCCCTTGCATCGCTGTATCATCTATCAGGGCCCTGGCAGAAGAGGCGCTGTCCAAGGCGATATCTTCGGATGCCCGTTTTGTGGTCCCGATCATCAATGCGAGGAGGCATCAGACATACGGCGCGATATATGAGGCTGAATTCACATCCGATCATGAGCATCAGTCGATCTCCGTCATATCGGAAGAAAGGCAATACATGATAGAAGAACTGCTTGATAAGATCGGCAGCGATGTAGCTTTCTTTACGGGGGACGGAATCGACGCTTACGGAGATATCATCAAGGATAAGCTGATCGAAGGTTGTTATTCCTTTGCTGATGAGGACGTGAGATATCAGAGCTCGGTATCCGTTGCAAAGATAGCGCTTCAAAAAGCGAAGCGCGGCGATGTTATTGGATATGAGGAACTGTTGCCTGAATACATGAGGCTTGCCGAGGCCGAGCAGAGGCTGAAGGCGGGCACACTGAGCGATAAGATCAAAAAACCTTATTAGAGTAAAATGGCTGAGATTATTATAAGGCAGGCTAAGCTAAGCGATGTGCCTGCTATATCGAGAATAGAGACAGATTCTTTTGGCACTCCTTGGAGCGCGCAGGAGATAGTCAAGGACGTGACCTCGGGCGGAAACGTATATTTCGTCGTCGCTGCGGATGCAGACAAGGTGGTCGGTTTCGCTGAGATGAGAAATGTGGCGGGAGAAGCCCAGATCTATAATATAGCTGTTGACCCTGAGGAGAGAGGGCGCGGCATTGGCGAAGCTTTGCTCGGGCATCTTATCGATAAAGCGGAAGAAGACAGATGCAGCGTGGTCAACCTGGAGGTGCGCGCAGCCAATACAGCAGCTCTCGGCTTGTATAACAAACTCGGATTCAGAGAAGTCGGCCGCCGCAGTAAATACTACGACGGCAAGGAAGACGCGATACTTATGGATCTCGTTCCCGGCCAGCTGATCGTGGATGTAGAAGTACAGAACTGAATTCGCAGTAAATGCTGATTTATATAGACGATTAATGAAGAACGGACAATTTCTTACACTCGGAATAGAGACAAGCTGTGATGAGACAGCGGCCTCCGTCGTAGCGGATGGCCGTGTTGTGATGAGCAACATCATCAGCTCTCAGATCGATATCCATACGGCTTACGGCGGAGTGGTCCCTGAGATAGCGTCCCGCAGACATCTGGAGCGCATCAATGATGTCATTGAAAGGGCTCTGAAAGAAGCAGACATTGAAGTAAAAGACATAGATCTTATCGGTGTCACATACGGCCCGGGACTGGTGGGAGCTCTCCTTATAGGAGTAGCCGCCGCAAAGGCTATGGCTTATGCAGCGGATATACCTCTTATTGGAGTAAACCATATGCATGGCCATATAGCAGCCAATTACCTCGAGCATCACGATCTCGAACCTCCTTTTATGGCGCTTGTGGTTTCAGGCGGTCATACAGAGATAGTAAACGTTCCTGCGTATAACAGCTGTGAGAAGCTTGGCGGCACAAGAGACGATGCCGCAGGGGAAGCATTTGATAAAGTCGCTAGGGTAATTGGACTCGGTTATCCGGGCGGTCCTAAGATCGATAAGGCGGCAAAGGAAGGCGATCCCGAAGCCGTGCAGTTCAAGAGGGTATACCTGGAACCCGGCAGTCTTGACTTCAGTTTTTCGGGTCTCAAGACACAGGCTCTCAATTACCTCAACAGCGAGAGGCAAGCCGGGCGTGAGATAAATGTAAACGATGTGGCGGCGAGCTTCCAGGAGGCTGTGGTCGAAGTGATAGCGAACAAGGCTGTGGACGCCGCTAAAAGATACGATCAAAAAAGAATAGTGATGGCCGGAGGCGTCGCGTCGAACTCCAGGCTCCGTGCGCTTATCAGCGCCGCGGCTTCAGCTGCGGGCATAGAAGTGCTGAAGCCGAGTCCGGTGCTCTGCACCGACAACGGAGCCATGATCGCTTCCGCCGCCTACTACGCTTACAAATCGGGCGAGCGTACCGACTATGAGCTCGATGCCGTACCCGGATTGGAGTTTTGATATATGCAGATAATGTCGGGCAAAGACATAAGCAAAGCCTACGGAACAGACATCATTTTTGAGGATGTCTGTTTTGGCGTTGATAAAGGCGACCGGATCGGCATAGTCGGGCCAAATGGCTGTGGCAAAACCACACTGCTCAGCATCATCGCAGGCGCTCTTGAACCGACATCGGGTGAGATATACATAAGAAGCGGGTATTCTCTCGGATATCTCAGGCAGCAAAATCAGTTCCAAATGAGCGGGACTGTGCTTGAGGAAGCGGAGAAAAGTTTCGCTCATCTTTATGAAATAGAGAACAGACTGGCATATCTTCAGGACGCGATCACCGACCATTCAAGCGATACCTTCGATAAAGACCTAGCCGAATTCACTGAGCTGAGCGAAAAGTATGAGGAGCTTGGAGGTTACACCTACAAAAGCGAACTGAACGCTACGCTGGCTCACATGGGTTTCAGGGAAGAGGACAAAGGAAAGACTATGGATCTTCTCTCCGGTGGAGAGAGGACAAGGCTCGCGCTAAGCTGCATCCTTTTGAGAAAACCCGACATACTCATGCTCGATGAGCCTACCAACCATCTCGATCTAAAAATGCTGGCATGGCTCGAAAGCTATCTGGACAGCTATAAAGGCACTATCATAGTCGTATCCCACGACAGATATTTCCTTGACCGGATCACTAACAGGATATTCGATCTTACAGACGGAACGCTTGAGGCATACAAAGGAAATTATTCTGAGTTCACCGTGAAGCGCGAAGCTCTCCGCGAAGCCATGATGCGTGAATACGAAAAGCAGCAGGCCGAGATAGCCAGGCAGGAAGAGATGATAAGACGCTTCAAGCAGCATGGCACAGAACACCTTACAAAGCGAGCGAGGTCGCGTGAGAAGAGGCTCGCGATGCTCGATGTCATAGACAAGCCCGTTATAAAGCAGGACAAAATGAAGCTTTCGTTTGATGCGGACTATAACAGCGGAAGCGAAGTGCTTGAGGCCGAAGGGCTTTCCAAGAGCTTTGACGGAAGGCAGCTTTTCAAGGATGCCGGCCTGCTCATCAGGAAGGGTGAAAGGGTCTGCATAATCGGAAACAACGGAATAGGAAAGACGACGCTTATCAAGATACTTATGGGGCTCGAGAAAGCCGATGAAGGCTATCTCAGGACAGGATATAATGTCAATTTCGGTTATTACGATCAGGGCCAGTTGCTGCTCGATGAAAACGAGACCGTTCTCGGCGAGATGAAGAACGCTTATCACCTTTATACGGACACCGAGATGCGCTCCTTGCTTGGAAGATTCCTCTTCAGAGGCGATGATGTGTTCAAGCAGGTGAAAGACCTATCGGGCGGAGAGAAAGCCAAGCTGTCGCTTCTCAAGCTGATGCTTTCGGGGGCCAATACCCTGGTGCTCGATGAGCCGACCAACCATCTGGATATCGAATCAAAGGAGATAGTTGAAGATGCTCTTCTCGAATTCAAAGGCACACTTATCATAGTCTCGCATGACAGATATCTTCTCAACCTGATCCCCGATCGTATACTTGAACTGACCGAGAACGGACTGGTTGAATATAAAGGCAAATTCGATTATTATTTGGAGAAAAACAGAGGCAACGAGGAAGACGCGGAGCCCGGGAAAGCTGACAGTGCCGAGCAGTTCGCCGAAATGCTCAGAACTTCAGAGGCCGAGAGGCAGGCGAAGAAGCAGCAAGAGGCCGAGAACAGGAGACGGGCAAGAAAGGCCGAAGAAACAGAGAACAGGATCCACGAACTCGAAGCTAAGATCGCCGACCTTCAGGAAGAAATAATCAGTCCCGAAAACTCAGCTGATCCCGATTGGCTGAGGCAGAAATCAGAAGAACTCGCTGATATGGAAGCCGAAGTGAGCGCTCTGTATGACGAGTGGATGGAACTGCAGTGATAATGTCACAGCAAGATTGTGAAAAAAATAAACAATTTTGTTAAAAATCATACAAAATGTATTGAAAGAAAAGTTGTACCCAAGGTATAATATTAACAATGTATTAAAAGAAAAGGAGATCATTATGGTTTTTGAAAAAGTAAAAGCTCTCATAGTTGAACAGCTGGATGTTGATGAGTCGGCAGTTACAATGGAAACTGACTTCATGAAAGATCTTGAAGCAGATTCTCTGGACGCTGTAGAGATCATCCTCGGAGTCGAGGAAGAATACGGTATTGAGATCCCTGATGAAGTTGCTGAAAACTTCACAAAAGTTGGCGATATCGTAAAGTATGTAGAAGAGAATAAATAATCGAACAGAAACGGTAGAGCAGTTTATGAGCAAAGCGAAAGTTTCAAACGCAATAATACGCCGACTGCCTCGTTACAGGAGATACCTCGGGCAGCTCAAACTCAAGGGCATCAAAAAGATCTCGTCGGGTGAGCTGAGTGAGCTGATAGGATATACGGCTTCTCAGATCAGACAGGATCTCAATACTTTTGGTGAATTCGGCCAGCAGGGTTATGGGTACGAAGTAGATAAGCTCTACAAGGAGATCAACAGGATCCTCGGACTCGACAGAGAATACAGGACCATCGTTGTCGGTGTCGGTAATCTCGGACACGCCATCACAAATTACACCTATTATTACAAGATCGGCTTCAACATCATAGGACTCTTCGACAAGGATCCTGAAGTCATAGGCAAGGTAATTAATGATGTAACGGTAATGGATAGTGCGCTCATCGAGGATTATGTCAGAGACAATAAAGTAGATATCGGCATAATCTGTGTAACCAGAGACAATGCTCAGAGTGTAGCTGACGCACTTGTGAAGGGCGGCGTAAAGGGCATCTGGAATTTTGCTCCTATAGATCTTGAAGTTCCGGATGACATCGCACTCGAATCGGTGCATCTTTCGGATAGTCTTCATGCTCTGTCATTCATGATAAAGAGCAAACACGAAGAGGAAGAGTAAACCGGGTATCAATAGGCTCAAAACAAAATCCCGTAGCATTGCTACGGGATTTTAGATGATTTGTCTGTTTGATCGATTATGCCTCGGATGGAGCACCAACAGGGCAGTTAGCCTCGCAAGCACCACAGTCGATGCAAGCACTCTCGTCGATCACGTAAGGTGTACCTTCGCTGATAGCCTGAACTGGGCAGCCTTCCATGCAAGCACCACAACCTACGCACTCATCACTGATTTTATAAGCCATTGTCTTTCCTCCTTTTTACAGTAATATCTACATGCGAAGTATAGCACCTGAATTGCAGATTGTAAACATTATTTGTATATGAAAGTAGTCTCATTTACGGGAAAAAGCGGAACAGGAAAAAGCTTTCAAGCCACTGCGCTTGCGCAGAGGCGGGGTTTTGACGCGATCATAGATGATGGTCTTCTCATATACAAAGGTCAGATAGTGGCAGGCACATCGGCCAAGAAATGCGCGTCCAAAGCGGCGGCCATGAGAACAGCTTTGTTCAACTATGACGATCATAGAGAATCGGTAAAAGCAGCCATCGCCGAGTACGATCCGGCTGTGCTTATGATAATCGGTACATCCGATCGCATGACAGATATCGTGGCGAAACAGCTTGAAGTAGGACCGATCGAAGAGCGCATATATATCGAAGATGTCACCACAGAGGAAGAGCGTGAGATCGCAAGACATTTCAGACAGGATGAAGGCGAGCACGTTATACCGGCCCCTGTAGGGCAGCTCCGCCGCGATTTCGCGGGGTACTTCATGGACCCGATCAAGAGCATCATCAACAGGGCAAGGGGCAATTCGGTTTCAGGCGATAAGAAGAACGATGACGAAGACCCGGATGACCGGACAGTCGTGAGGCCTACATTCAGCTATTTCGGTAGCTTCTCCATAAGCGAGCAGGTGATAAGAGATATCATCAGGATCTCCGCTGAGAAATATGACAGCCACATCGTAGTGGTCGACAGGATGAACAACGGCAAACAGCAGAATATGGCTGTGACCATAGATGTGATGGCCATACGCGATCCGGAATCAGTGGATATGTG
This sequence comes from uncultured Eubacteriales bacterium, assembly GCA_902798745.1. GTDB lineage: Bacteria > Bacillota > Clostridia > Peptostreptococcales > Anaerovoracaceae > Crickella. The sequence goes on along the minus strand of CADBXM010000002.1, from coordinate 6,119 downwards.
TATGGGGCTTCAAAAGGATGTTTTCGATGCTCTGTCATCCATGACGGCGTTTACGATAGAAAGTGTGAACGTGAGGATAAGGGACATGGTCGGAAGCATCGAGGAGATGCGCTCAAAGAGGCTTCACTAAGGAGTTAATGGATAAGATAATTATTGAAAATGTAAAAGATACCGATCTTACGCACATTTTTGAGTGCGGACAGGTCTTCAGATGGCGTCCGTTTGAGGGCGGATACAGGGGCGCGGCAGGCGACAAGGCTGCATGCGTCTTTTATGATGACGGGATACTTACTATCGAAGCGACCGGCGGTGACAAAGCATTCTGGAGCCACTACTTTGACCTTGACACAGACTACGGAGAGATAAAGAACGATCTTGCAAAGAGCGAGCCCCGTATCAGGGCGGCGACAGATTACGGTTTCGGCATACGCATACTCAACCAGGATCTCTTTGAAACCATGATCTCGTTCATCATTTCGCAGAACAACAATATCCCACGCATACGTAAAAACATCGAATCGATTTGCGACAGATATGGCAGACGTATAAATGACGACTTTGCCGCTTTCCCTTCACCTGAAGCACTGGCAGACGCTAAAGAATGCGATCTCGCATCTCTGAAGCTGGGCTACAGGAGCAGGTATATAATCGAAAGCTCGAGACAGTATCTTGAAGAGGGGCCGCCTGAAACCAGGGATGAACTCCTGCGCTTCTGTGGTATAGGGCCAAAGGTGGCCAACTGTATCATGCTGTTTGGGCTCCACGAGGTAGCCGCGTTCCCGATCGACACCTGGGTGAAACACATAATGAATGACATTTACGGCTTCGAAGAGAAGGATGTAAAGGGCATGCAGCGCTTCGCGAATGAAAGGTTCGGCGAGCTTGCGGGATACGCCCAGCAATACCTCTTTTACTACTATAGAGACCGCGCGTAAAGTCTTTCATTTTCTTGCGTTCAGGTGTTGACACACCTCGCCGGGATGAGTACAATATGTTTTGGTAATTGGCACTCGTAAGTTTAGAGTGCTAACAGATAACAAAGTTACAACTTATTAGGAGGCAACATAATGAGCATTGGAATCAAACCGCTCGGAGCTAGAGTAGTGATCAGAAAGATGGAAGCCGAGGAGAAGACCGAAGCAGGTCTGCTGCTCAGCAGCACCGCCAAGGAGAAGCCACAGCAGGCAGAAGTTTTGGCTGTAGGCCCTGGCACAGAAGAAGAGCCAATGGAACTTAAGGTTGGCGATATCGTTATCTTCTCAAGATACGGCGGAAATGATCTTAAATATAAAGGTGAAGAGTACACCATCATTAATCAGAGAGACATCCTTGCGACCATCGAAAAGTAGTTGCAAGGTGGACATATAAGGAGGAATCAAATGGCTAAAGAACTTTTTTACGGCGAGGAATCAAGAAGAAAGCTTCTCGCCGGAGTAGATAAACTTGCGGATACAGTTAAGATCACTCTCGGACCTAAGGGCAGAAACGTCCTCATCGAGAGAACATACGGATCGCCGCTCATCACAAACGACGGCGTCAGCATCGCAAGAGAGATCGATCTCGAGGATCAGGTCGAGAACATGGGCGCTCAGCTCGTAAAGGAAGTCGCCACAAAGACAAACGATGTCGCAGGTGACGGAACCACAACAGCTACACTGCTCGCTCAGGCCATCATCAGAGAGGGCTTCAAGAACGTAACAGCAGGGGCTAACCCGATGGTACTCAAGAGAGGTATCGCAGAGGCAGTAGAGGCTGCAGTCGACTATCTCAAGGGCGAGGCTAAGTCCGTAAACGACAAAGAGTCCATCGCGCAGGTAGCTTCCGTATCCGCTAACGATACAGAGATCGGTGAGATGATCGCCGAGGCTATGGAAAAAGTCGGCAAGGACGGAGTCATCACAGTTGAGGAGTCCAAGACTCTCGGAACAACTCTCGAGGTAGTCGAGGGTATGCAGTTCGACAGAGGATACCTCTCGCCATATATGGCCAACAACGAAAAGATGGAGGCTGTCATGAGCAAGCCTTACATCCTTCTCACAGATAAGAAGCTCAGCAATATTCAGGACATCATTCCTCTTCTCGAGGGCATCATGAAGGCAGGCAGAAGCCTCCTTATCGTAGCTGAGGACGTAGACGGTGAAGCTCTGGCAACACTCGTACTCAACAAACTCAGAGGTACACTCGATGTAGTAGCTGTAAAGGCTCCTGGATTCGGCGACAGGCGTAAAGCCATGATGGAGGATATCGCAGTTCTCACAGGCGGCGTCGTGATCTCAGAAGAGCTCGGCTATGAACTCAAGGAAGCCACTATCGATATGCTCGGACAGGCTGAGACAGTTAAGGTCAACAAGGACAACACAGTTATCGTAGGCGGAGCCGGACGTAAGGACGAGCTCGAAGCCAGGATCGCTCAGATCAAGGCCTCACTTGAAGAGACCACATCCGAGTTTGACAAAGAAAAGCTTCAGGAAAGACTCGCCAAGCTCAGCGGCGGTGTTGCAGTCATCAATGCCGGAGCTGCCTCTGAGACAGAACTCAAAGAGAAGAAGCTTAGACTCGAGGATGCTCTCAACGCAACAAAGGCTGCTGTCGAAGAAGGCATCGTAGCAGGCGGCGGCGTTTCACTCATCCGCGCTATCGAGGCAGTCAAGGCATACGCCGATAAGCAGGAAGGCGACATGAAGACAGGCGCGAAGATCGTTGAAAGAGCTCTTGAGGAGCCTGTAAGACAGATCGCTGAGAACGCCGGATTCGATGGTGCCGTTGTAGTCGCCAAGGTTAAGGAAGAAAAGGGCGATGTAGGATTCAACGCTGCCAACGAGAAGTATGAAGACATGATCAAGGCCGGTATCGTAGACCCTGTCAAGGTAACAAGATCCGCTCTTCAGAACGCAGGCTCAGTTGCAGGCATGCTCCTTACTACAGAAGCAGGCATCACGCAGATCAAGGAGCCTGAACCGGCAATGCCACAGGGCGGCGCAGGCGGCATGGGCATGATGTAAGGGCATCATGCAAAAATAGATAAGCGAAAGGCGCTCAAATGAGCGCCTTTTTTGTGTTACGCAAAGAATCCTACCCGCTTACACATATGCCAAATAATTAGCATCATCTAACTTATCAAAATTGCTTTATTTCGCCCTGAAATGATGCTATAGTATGGAAAAGTTATTAAAATAGCTGAATAATTAGTTCACTTTAACTTTTTATTACATATCGTAATCACTCGTTTTAACAGGAAAGAGGTGCATAATGGCGACTGTTATCAAGGAACCATCAAGAACTTTCAACGAATACCTGCTTTTACCGGGTTACTCCAGCACGGAAGCGCGCCCGGAGAACGTTTCACTCAAGACCCCTGTGGTCAAATACAAAAAAGGCGAAGAGCCTGCTCTCACAATGAATATCCCGCTGACTTCCGCTGTAATGCAGTCTGTGTCCGATAACAACATGGCTGTAGCGCTCGCGAAGGAAGGCGGCATTTCATTTATCTTTGGTTCTCAGTCTATAGAGAGTCAGGCTGAGATGGTAAGAAAAGCCAAGAGCTATAAGGCCGGTTTCGTGCCAAGTGACTCAAATCTGAAACCGGATGCCACACTTCAGGATGTGCTGGATCTCAAAGAAGAGAAGGGACATTCTACGATCGCCATCACAGAAGACGGCACGGCAGACGGCAAGCTGCTCGGCATCGTTACCAGCAAAGACTACAGGATCTCCAGAATGAGCGTGGATACTCCTGTTTCGGAGTTCATGACACCATTCGAAAAGATGGTCTACGGCAAGGAAGGTATCACTCTTTCCGAGGCCAACGATCTCATCTGGGACAACAAAGTCAACCAGCTTCCGATCATAGACGAAAATCAGAGACTCACTGCATTCGTATTCCGTAAGGACTACGATTCGCATAAAGAGCATCCGAATGAACTGCTCGATGCCGACAAGAGATATATCGTAGGCGCGGGCATCAATACACGCGACTTTAAGGAAAGAGTTCCGGCGCTAGTAGACGCAGGTGTAGACGTACTCACCATCGACTCATCGGAAGGCTATTCCGAGTGGCAGGCGATCACTCTCAAGTGGATCAGAGACACTTATGGAGACAGCGTTAAAGTAGGCGCAGGTAATGTAGTCGACGCTGAGGGGTTCAATTACCTCGCAGACTGCGGAGCCGATTTCGTCAAGATCGGTATCGGCGGTGGATCCATCTGCATCACAAGAGAACAGAAGGGCATCGGACGCGGACAGGCTTCGGCTGTGATCGAGGTAGCACAGGCAAGGGACGAATACTTCAAGAAGACAGGCGTATATATTCCACTCTGCTCCGACGGAGGTATCGTTTACGACTACCATATGACACTGGCGCTTGCTATGGGAGCAGACTTCATCATGCTCGGCAGATATTTTGCCAGATTCGACGAATCCCCATCGGCCAAGCTGATGCTCAACGGCAACTACGTCAAAGAGTATTGGGGCGAAGGTTCGGCAAGAGCCCGCAACTGGCAGAGATACGATCTCGGCGGCGACGCAAAGCTCAAATTCGAGGAAGGCGTTGACTCCTACGTGCCATACGCAGGGCCACTCCACGACAACGTCCAGATGTCTCTCGGAAAGGTGAAGTCCACAATGTGCAACTGCGGCTGCCTAAATATCCCTGACTTCCACAAGAATGCCAAGCTCACTCTTGTATCGTCAGTCAGTATTGTCGAGGGCGGCGCTCACGACGTCATCCTCAAGGAAGTGGCAGGCATATCGTCACCTACCGACCGCTAATTACTATAGCTTATTATTACTTAAGTGTTTCACGGAGGTATATAAATGGATAAGAGACCTGAAACAATGGAACGTATCACGACACGTGCACTCGCTGACAAGTTCATCGAGGAGCAGCTCGCTGAGATCAAGGCTCAGGTGGGAGACAAGAAAGTTCTTCTTGCGCTCTCGGGCGGCGTTGATTCAAGTGTAGTAGCTGCATTGCTTATCAAGGCGATAGGCGACAATCTGGTATGCGTACACGTCAATCACGGTCTCCTCCGCAAGGGTGAGCCTGAGATGGTCATCAAGGTCTTCAGAGAAGAGCTGGGTGCTAATCTGATCTACGTGGACGCAGTCGACCGCTTCCTCGACAAACTCGCGGGAGTCGACGATCCTGAGACAAAGCGCAAGATCATCGGCAAGGAGTTCATCGATGTATTCGCTGAGGAAGCTGCTAAACTCGAGGGTATCGAGTTCCTCGGACAGGGCACTATCTACCCTGACATCCTTGAGTCAGATGGAGTAAAGGCACACCACAATGTAGGCGGCCTTCCTGAAGATCTTCAGTTCGAGCTCGTGGAGCCTGTAAAGCTCCTCTACAAGGACGAGGTAAGAGTAGTAGGTTCAGCTCTTGGACTTCCTGACAACATGGTATACAGACAGCCATTCCCTGGCCCTGGTCTCGGAGTAAGATGCACAGGCGCTATCACACGTGATAGGCTCGAGGCTCTCAGAGAGGCAGACGCCATCGTTAGAGAAGAGATCGGCAAGATGGAAAAGACACCATGGCAGTACTTCGCTGTCATCCCTGACATGAAGTCGACAGGAATCAAGGACGGCAAGCGCTACATGGGCTGGCCTGTTATCATCAGAGCCATCAACACAGTAGACGCTGTGACTGCAGAGTCCGTTGAGATTCCATGGGAGATGCTCAAAACAATGCGTGACCGCATCATCGAGACGGTCCCTGGTGTAAACAGAGTTATGTGGGACATCTCGGATAAGCCTGTCTCAACGATTGAATTCGAATAACTCCCATTGAGAGCGAGCGCCAGCGAAGCGCGATTGGATGCAATCTACGGTTAAATCATCCAAAAATCTACAGACGCCGGAGTGCTTTTAGCGCTTCGGCGCTTTTTGTTAGAAGAAAACCCCGCGTTAGACGCGGGGTTCCGTGAACGCTATGCGTTTGACCAGAAATCCTCCAAACCTTAGAATTGTGACTGCGGTCTGCCAACTGCAATTACAAAACAAGGAGGAGGATCATGGGCCTAAATGACGTCCACAGTCTATCGCACTCAAAGTGGAATTGCAAATACCACATAGTGTTTGCTCCCAAATACAGGAGGAAAGTATTCTACGGAGAAAAG
>CADBXM010000001.1 GCA_902798745.1 uncultured Eubacteriales bacterium | reverse complement strand
AGACCGCAGTCACAATTCTAAGGTTTGGAGGATTTCTGGTCAAACGCATAGCGTTCACAGAACCCCGCGTCTAACGCGGGGTTTTCTTCTAACAAAAAAACGACTGTATATTTCAACAGTCGTCTTTTGGCGGAGAGCATGGGACTCGAACCCACGAGGCTGTTACACCCTACTCGCTTTCCAGGCGAGCTCCTTAGCCGCTCGGTCAACTCTCCACGGTAAGTTTTTTATGCAATTATGTATTTAGAATGCGCCGAGCTTTTTGCTCAGCCCGTACATATTAACACATGGCAAATAGTTTTTCAACAAGGGAAATAATTCATTTTGCGGGCCCATGCACAGGCCGGTTTTTTAAGCGCTTTTTGCAGCGCCGACCGGATCATAAAGCGCAAGCGTAAGACTACGCCGCTTCGAGAGAATCAAACGCTTTGATCAGGGACTTCGATGCTTTCCTGATGGCCTTGACCGGCGTATCGTAGTCGACCGGGAATCCTGATTGGCTTACAGGGTATTCCTCCGTAACGAAGGCCTCGCCGTATTCCTCACTGATAACATGATCGGTCTCGAAGTCGTCCCTGTTTCTAAGGAAGTAATCCATGCTACCCGAACTGTCATCCCAAGTCGTATCAACATAGAAATACACACCTCCTATGCTTACTATATTCCACGAGTGGGGACTTGAGAGACCGTTCGTCTCTGTACCTTCTCCATCTACTATCCTGCAGTCGACTCCTGCCTCGAGGAGCAGCCTGTACATCGAAAGAGCGTAGCCCTGGCATACGGCCTCGCCTTCGACCAGTGCGCCATACGCCGTATGTTCAGTGCCGCCTTTATGATCTCCTGACTTTTCTACGTCGTAATCGATATTGTCACAAAGATAATCATGTATGGCCCTTATCTTGCGGTAGTCTGATTTACCTTTAAGGTCGAGAGTTTTTATTATTTCCTTGACCTTTTCGTTAGTTAGTTTCTCCTGTTCCTTGTCTGTATAGTAGTCGATCACATATCTGATGATCACCACCGGGGAACCCCAGTGAAGATCAGTCTCAGCCTTGCCTTTGTATTCGGCAAACTGATACTTCAGATAGTCACCTTCCTTAGGCTTGCCGGTATGCTCGAGCGCCATCGCAAAGACATCGCCGATTATGGTCTTGATGCTTTCCTCGTCGACCTTTTCGTAGATCGCGACAGTCACATACTTTTCGCGATGCTTCATAGCATCCCGCAGTGCCACGGCAGCTTCTTCCCTTGTATCATAATACTCGCCATCGACAACAGCATAAGAAAAAACAGCGGCAAATAGCGCCATCATAACAAGCATCATTACCGCTGTTCTTATCACTCTTGTCTTCATTCCTTATTCGTACCGTATCAGTACTCTATTCGTATATCTCCCAGTGGTCTGTTCGGAGCGCGTTCAGCGCGCCCTCAGCGAGAGCTCTCATCTCTTCCTCGCCCGGGAATTTCATTATCGGTGCGATCTTCTCAACGTAAGAGCAGATCTCGTCGCAGAATCTGTCTGAATATGCCATGCCACCTGTGAGGATGATAGCATCCACTTCGAAGCGGAGAACGGCTGACATAGCTCCAATATCTTTTGCTAGCTGATAGGCTATGGCCTTGAACGCCATGAGCATGTTCTCATCGCCGTCTTCAAACGCAGCCCGCTCGACTTCCTTGAAGTCCTTTGTGCCTGTGTATGAATAAATACCGGCTTCCTGCCCGATGATCCTCTTCGCATCTGCTTTGGTCATGCCTTCCTGGAAACAGAGATTGACGAGTGCGTTTGCAGGAAGTGAACCACCTCTGTCCATTCCCATTGCTCCGTCATCTTTGACGTTGTTGACATCAATGACTCTGCCCTTTTTGTGAGCGGCTACCGATACGCCTCCTCCGAGATGGCAGACTATGAGGTTGAGCTGCTCATACGGTCTGCCGAGCTGCATCGCTGCCTTTCTGGCAACAGATTTGTGATTGAGCGGATGGAAGAAAGACTGTCTCTCAAATCCCGGAAGTCCGAGCCCCGAGTATCTGGCAAGCGGTTCCAGCTCGTCTACGCAAACAGGGTCTACAAAGAATGCCGGGATCCCTACTGAGTCGGCAAGCTCGCCCGCGATATACGCGCCGAGGTTGGCTGCATGCTCTCCATACGGAGGGTTCTCGATGTCTCTGATCACGGCATCGTTCACTTTGTATGTGCCCGATGGGATGTGTTTCAAGAGCCCGCCTCTTCCGCAGATCGCGTCGAAGTCTTCGAGTTTGTATCCGTTCCTCTCGATCGTGTCCAGTATGGCTTCCCTTCTGAAAGGAGCCTGATCGACAACGTGAGGATACTTGGCTATCTCTGCAGCGTCATGGCTGATACCCACGCGCATCACTTCGTCTTCGTCATCGAATACACATACCTTCGTTGAAGTAGCGCCCGGATTGATCACTAATACTTTCATCGTTCTTTTTTCTCCTATATCTCTACCCTATCTGTTTCTGTTATTATACTTCCTTCTTTCGAGCTCAGTCAGCAGTTTTTTCCTGAGACGGATGTCTGATGGAGTGACTTCCACGAGCTCATCGTCATCTATGAATTCGAGAGCTTCTTCCAGCGTGAATGTGCGTGGAGGAGTGAGCTTGATAGTATCATCGGAGCCCGCCGCTCTCATGTTGGTCGCTTTCTTTGCCCTGCACGGATTGACCACCATGTCGTCAGATCTGGCGTTCATGCCAACAAGCATTCCCTCATATACATGATCCTGAGGCTTTACGAACATCTGCACTCTTTCCTGTATCGTGAAGATCGCGTATGCAGTGCAGTGTCCTTCTTCCTGAGCGACAGCGACGCCGTTGGTGCGACCTGCTATCTCGCCTTTCCAAGGCTCGAATCCGCTGAAGCGTCTTACCATTGTGCCTTCGCCTCTGGTGTCGTTGATGAATTCGGAGCGGTATCCCATCAGACCGCGGGTAGGCGCCGTGAACACGATTCGTGAATAGCCGTTTCCTTCGCTCATCATCTCTTTCATCATGGCCTTTCTGAGGTTGAGCTTTGAGATGACAGGGCCGGTATATTCATCAGGCACGCTTATTACGAGCTCCTCGACAGGTTCAAGCTTCTCGCCGTTTTCACCGCGTTTGATCACTACTTCAGGTTTCGACACCGCCAGCTCGTAACCCTCGCGGCGCATGTTCTCGATGAGGATAGAAAGATGGAGTTCACCTCTTCCGGACACCTTGAAGGAATCCGTGGATGATGTAGGCTCCACCAGAAGACCCACGTTTACTTCAAGCTCTTTTTCGAGTCTCTCTTTGATATGCCTTGAAGTGACGTATTTACCTTCCTTGCCCGCGAACGGCGAAGCGTTGACCATGAAATTCATCGATAGAGTAGGCTCCTCGATCTCAATGATGCCGAGCGACTCAGGATGATCCGGATCGCAGATGGTATCACCTATGGAGATATCCGAGATTCCTGATACAACGACTATGTCACCTGCGCTTGCCTCAGGGACCGCGACACGGCTCAGGCCCTTGTAAACGAACACCTGGTTGATCTTGTTTTTTGTGAAGCTGCCGTCGGAGCGTGTGACGGAAACCATCTGAGCTTCTTTGATGCTGCCTCTTGTGATGCGTCCTATGCCGAGTCTTCCGATATAGTCGTCATAAGCGAGTGTCGAGACCTGCATCTGGAGCGGCTCGTCGTCTCTGTCCGGATACGGGTCGCAGTGAGAGGTTATGCATTCGAGCAGTGGCTCTATATTGAGCCCTCCGTAGCCCTTTGGAGATTTCTTTATCTTGGCATTGCCTTCGCCCACGTCTATGCCCACGACCTCAGAAGGATCGTTTACCGCGATGCCCTGCCTTGCTATTCCATACAGAATAGGAAAATCGAGCTGGTCATCATTGGCCTCGAGATCCATGAAGAGTTCATATGTCTCATCGACTACTTCATCGATACGCGCGTCCTTCTTATCGATTTTATTGATGAAAAGGATAGGATTGATTCCCTGTGCGAGAGACTTGCTGAGTACGAACCTTGTCTGCGGCATCGGTCCCTCACTCGAGTCAACAAGCAGGATGACCGTATCGACCGTCTTCATGATTCGCTCTACCTCGGAGCTGAAGTCGGCGTGGCCCGGCGTATCCACGATGTTGATCTTGTAGTCCTTGTACATTATGGAGCAGTTTTTGGAATAGATCGTGATGCCGCGCTCTCTTTCGATCGCGTCGGAATCCATCACACAGTCCACTATCTGCTCATTATCTCTGAACACCTGTGACTGCGCGAGCAGAGCGTCCACCAGTGTGGACTTGCCTGCGTCTACGTGCGCTATTACCGCAATGTTGATTATCTTTTGTCTGTCTGACATCTTGTTTTACATCCCCTGTCTTATCAGTATTTGCTGTTATGTCTTATCATGTCGTTGTACGCGTTTTCAACGGTCCTGACAAATGATTTTATGTCCTTTGCGTAGTCTACGGTCTCCTTCTTTACCTTGAGGTTGGAGAACGCTTCGCCTTCTATATCGTCTGTGAACCATTCCGGCTCCTTGACATCGAGTGTAAGGAATGAGATCGCCCATGATTCCTCGGCTCCGTACGCGAGCGCGTAAAGCATCATCTCGTAGTAGTACTTGTCATCTGCCAGATGGTTTTCAAGGAGCTCCTTAGGCGTAGGATGATATATGAACTGCCTCAGCTGTCTAAGCCCTGTTATCAGTTCGGCGTTTTCCCTGCCTCTCGCTCTCATGATTATGATCAGGAAGAGCGCAACTCCAGTAGTGATCAGCACCGCAATAGCCGGTATAGGGTCTCTCGTGTTCCTCGTCAGAACATACGATACATAGAAGATCGGGATAGCCGATATCAGCGAAGCAACGGCTACATATATGTTCCCTGCTTTATCTGATGATGAGTCTCTGGCGTCAACAGCCATGCAGAGAATGATCGATGCAGCGGCCAAAATGACACCCATAAATATGCTCTCGACATAGTTGATCGACTGATGAGCGTATACATATGAGACAGCGTTCGCTATCGCGAGTCCCACTCCGAGCACAGCCGCGCCCACATATCTGAATATTCTGGATATAGGAGTGAACGGAGAACTTTCCGAAGAGGCAAATCCTGCTGCGACGTCATCGCTTATACTGCGCTTTATAAGGTGGAGCCTAGGTATCAGTTCATCCATCTCGACCGCTCTGTCTTTAAAGACATCCTCGAACAGGATGTTATAAGCACTCCTGTACATCTTCTCTTCTTCGGCCGGATCCTCTTCCCTGTATATCCTGTAGTTCTTTGGCTCGTACTCGCTGATCCTGAGATAGCCCTTGATCGCGAACTCAAGCAGCATCCTCACCACGTCTTTGATGCTTACGTGGCTGTTATAAACATATCCAAGCTCGACCGGTGAGAAGCCTTCGATAGGCTTTGAACGTTTCTTCCTCTTGATCCTAGGATCTCTTCCGCCTATGAACCACAAAACGGTAAGGATCAGAACTACAGCGACCATCGACATGATTATCGATATGTATGCAGTCGTCCCGCTTAGCGCTCCGGTCCAGTAGCCTTCCGGAAGTTGCGCTTTGAGCGTTATGCCGTAGTTTTCAGGGATCAATTTTCCTGTGACTTTTACGGTCTTGCTGCTTTCTTTCGTCTTGAATGTGATTTTGTTTGTCGAATCCTGTACACCGAACTGGCCGGCGTAGCACTGCATATCATCGAACGGGAAATCATCGGGGAAGCTGACTTCGATATCCACCTTGCCGATCGGCTGTTTCCACTCCGGAAGCAAAGCGCTGTAATAGAATATGTCTCTGCTGCGATCTCCGTCCTGATATTCCTGTATGCGATAACTGATAGTATATTCGTGTTCTCCGGTGGTCAGTTTTGCCGGGTCTGTTATGGAGACCTTGCCGGCATTCTGAGTCTTCCTCGCTCTGTAAGGAGCATTCTCTACCATGATATCTGAGATGCGGAAGTTGCCGCTTGGGACAGCGAATTCTATGTTCTGAAGCTTGTCCGGTATGCTGACGCTTATCTTCTCGTCCACAGCATATGAATGATCCTTGTTTACGGTCGCACGAAGAGTATAGGCAGTAACTTCGTAAGCTCCGCCCTCAACTCCGGCTTTGTTCTCCTCATTTTCAGTGGTTTCAGCGGCTGCAGATGGCTCTGCGTAAACATGCGCGATGTCCGTGACAACGAGTGAAACTGCTGCAAATACAAAGATAATAGCGAGCAGCAATGCGCGCCCCGTAAACCTGTTTATGATGGATACTGTTTTGGTCAGTTTTTTGTTATTTTTCATTGGTTCCTTCTTCAAGCCATAATTACGAAGTATTCTACCACTTCGCGCCTTGTTTATTCAAGGTTTCAGTTGTACAATCACAAGGTGAGAAACTGATTTTTGAACGGAGGCGGACATGACTTGCAAGAGAAGTGATTACATCAGTTGGGACGAGTACTTTATGGGTGTCGCGCTGCTTGCTTCCATGAGGAGCAAGGACCCGAATACACAGGTCGGATGCTGCATAGTGGACGAGAACAACGTGATACTTACAACCGGATACAACGGCTTCCCAAAGGGCTGCTCTGACGACGAATTTCCATGGGATCGTGAGGGGGAAAACACCAAATATCCTTATGTGGTGCACGCCGAGCTGAACGCGATACTCAACGCGTCGGGCAAAGATCTGCGCGGAGCCAAGCTTTATGTTGCGCTCTTCCCTTGCAATGAATGCGCAAAGGCCATAATCCAGGCTGGAATAAAAGAAGTTGTATATCTGTCGGATAAGTATGCCGACACTCCGGCCACAAAAGCATCAAAGCTTATGCTCAGCACCGCGGGCGTCAAACTGACACAGATGAAGCCTGACATCAGCGAGCTGGTGCTTGATTTCAAAGTGCAAAAGTAACAGCCCTAGAAAGGGCTGTATCTTTCGATGATATGACGTGCGGCGCGGATGCCGTCGATTGCGGCTGATGTGATGCCGCCGGCGTAACCCGCTCCCTCTCCGGCAGGATATATGCCTTTTATATTGCTCTCACCATGCTCATCTCTCAAGATGCGCACCGGTGAAGAACTGCGAGTTTCGACAGCTTTGACCACCGCGCCAGGGCTGTCGTATTTTTTTATTTTGCGGGCGAATGCCGGCACTGCTTCTCTTATCGCCTCCGACGCGAATGCCGGAAGAGAATCTATGACCGGATCAGCTGACTTGTCTTCGCTTAAGAATCCATCCATAGTGCAGGTCGGAGGATCGTAATTGCCTCCTCCATTTTTGAATGCCAGTCTCTCATATTTCTCCTGGAATCTCACTCCCTCGAGCACATCGTCCGAACCGAAATCTTCTGTTCTCACATCGCAGAGTATGCCGCTGTTGGCCACTCCGCTGTCGCGCTTTCTATTGCTCATGCCATTGACGCAGAGCTCCCCTTCCGCGGTCGAGCATACCACTACCTCTCCGCCAGGGCACATGCAGAACGAGTACACTCCGCGTCCGTTCGAAGCCTTGTAATTGATCTTATAGTCAGCAGGCGGAAGCTTGCCGACGTTTTCCTCACCGTACTGCGCAGCGTCTATCAGAGCCTGCGGATGTTCCATGCGGACCCCAATGGAGAACGGTTTTTGCTCCATATTGAGGCCGGCGCTTCGGATCATGGCAAATGTATCGCGCGCGCTATGGCCGATCGCCAGTATAAGCACGTTTGTCTCAATAATAATGCTCTCTTGATCACTCTTTGATGGATCGTGCTGTATCACCCTGAGCCCGCTAAGATTTCCGTCCTCTATGATCAGTGACTCCAGTTTGGTATCGAACAGGATCTCACCGCCAAGCGACTCTATCCTTTTGCGCATGTTGACTATCACTTCCCGAAGCACATCGGTCCCTATGTGAGGCTTCGCGAGGTACATGATATCTTCCCCTGCCCCGGCATCTCTGAACTCGGTGAGCACCAAACGTATGAGGCTATCCTTTATACCCGTTCCGATCTTGCCGTCAGAGAACGTTCCCGCTCCGCCTTCGCCGAACAGCATGTTGGCCTCGGGGTCCAGTACTCTTTCTTTTCTGAAGCGTTCAACGGCCTCGATCCTGCCCGGCATGGCTGGGCCTCGCTCGAGGACCAGCGGGCGGTAGCCCGCCTTCGCGAGCTCAAGAGCCGCGAAGAGCCCTGCCGGGCCCATCCCGACCACTACCGGCCTTCCGCTCATCTTCTCATCGCCCGGCTCAGGCGCTCTTACCGATGCTGCCTCGGCCTCTTCATCCACCAGCATAAGATCGCGGTTTTTCTTTGCATTCAGTTTTTTATCCGTAACAAAATCAGCCGTATACACAAACTGTATATGCGGCTTCTTTCTCGAATCGATCGATCTGCGCCTGATCTCCCAGTCCTTTATATCGCTCTCCTTGATGTGAAGGGTCTTCGCGATGATTCCCGGGATGATTTCCATAGGCTCATTCATTTCAGTTTTTATCTGCGCGAGTCTGTATTTCATTTTGTATGATGATCTGCTATCGCCTCTGCGGCTCTGAGACCGCTTATCCAGGCGTTGCTTAGATTGAAGCCTCCGCATTGATAATCCTTATCCGCGAGTTCGCCCGTTATATACAGACCGTCTACCAGCTTGGATCCTGAAGTCTCTTCGTCTATCTCGCGTAAGGATACTCCGCCCGCAGTCGCTTGGGCGTCTTTCCAGCCTCTCAGTCTGACAGGATGGAAAGTCATGGAGTGCACCGCATCACCTATGGCGGTCATCTCTCTGTCAGGAATGCTTCTGATCTCTTTGTCCAACGATTCCTTGCCGGGCGCATATACCGATCCAAGTACGTACTCCGCCACGTTCTCTTTCAGCACGCCCCTAAGCACCTCACTTGTCCTTTCATGCGGGAAGGCCCTATCGCGCCTAACCCTGAGGACTTTTTCTATATCTCTGCCCGGAAACAGGTCTGCTGTAATTACGAAGTCCGAGAGGCTTTCGCCACCGGCTGAGTCAAACCTCATATGACGTGTCATATTGAAGATGCATATACCCGAGAGCCCGTACTTCGTGAACTGTATCTCGCCTTCCTCCTCGAAGATCTTGTCAGTACGATCCGCGTCCTCTACCGTATCTCCCCCATGCTGTCCTTTT
This sequence comes from uncultured Eubacteriales bacterium, assembly GCA_902798745.1. Classification (GTDB taxonomy): domain Bacteria; phylum Bacillota; class Clostridia; order Peptostreptococcales; family Anaerovoracaceae; genus Crickella. Next base: position 219,346 of record CADBXM010000001.1, on the reverse strand, counting down.
TTATACAGAGAAACCACACCGCGCGATCTTGTCCCCGCAAGAGAAACAGCGCACGGTCTGCGGTCCTTATCCCACTCAGCGCATTCGATGCCCGTGAGCACCGGAACCGGAGTCACTATGCTGTGACCAAGCGACCTCGCTATCCTGTAGCCGTCTCCCGTAGTTCCGAACATAGGGCCCGCCTTGCCTCCGCATGCCAATATTACATACTTCGCTTCTGTACTGACCTCATGCTCTCCGTCCGCGTCCTTATATTTTGACACCACTGCGAAGCTCCTATCAGTATCAGCACCTTGTTCCTTACTGACAGATACGACTTCCTCACCGCAGGCAAGCTCTGCCCCGAGCTGTTTTGTCCTCGCAATAAGTATGTCAGCCACATCCGCTGCCGACTCGGAATACGGATAAACAAGCCCGTTCTCGTAAGACTTCGTCACAAGTCCTATCAGTGTAAAGAAGCTGACTATCTTGAGATAGTCAGCTGCAGCCGTGTTTGTGATATTGCATCTGCCGCTACCGGTGGCTCTTATCTTGCGGGCAGGCTCATCAAGCTTTTCGATCACGAGCACGTCAAGTTTGGTGCGCATCCTGAGCGTTATTGCCGCCGCAAGCCCCGAAGCGCCGCCGCCTATTATCACTACATCAGTTTTTCTGCTATGGACCTTCATCACTTCTTGTCGGTGCTTCCGAATCCTCCGTTGCGGCTTTCCTCAGACCCCGCGCCTTCAGGGACCTCATACCTTACCACTATCCCCTGTGCGAAAGGTTTGCCCTCTTCCAGCTGAACATCCTCAGTCGACGGGTTTTCCAAACTTATTATAATATGCCCTTCGTTGTCTGAATCGGCATAGTCAGCGTCTATCACTCCGACAGTATTTGACAGGCGAATGCCATACTTGAAGCCAAGGCCGCTCCTCGGCATCACAAGCAGCACCCTGTCTCTTTCACCCTCATCGCACACCCAGCGTATACCGGTCGCGATCCTGAATTTGGTGCCGGATTCAAAGTTGAGATTGAACGGCATATAAAAATCGCATCCCGCCGAAGCAGCCGTCGCCTGAGCAGGCAATCTGATAGCGTCGTACCACTCCCTGAGGTCCTTGTCCTTGAGGCCCTTGACGCCGCAGTCGGATTTCCATCTTTTGAAACTTACTTTTTCAAAGTGCGACATAATGTCTCCGCCATGTCAGTATCTTCCCACTTTACGCCGAGATCAGTTCGTCCCATGTGTCCGTAAGCGGCAAGTTTTCTGTAGATAGGCTTATCAAGCCCCAGTTTTTTGATGATTGCCGCAGGGCGCATATCGAAATTGTCCCTGATCAGCTTCGCGATCTGCTCGCCGTCAAGCTCGCTCGTGCCGAAAGTATCGACGCATATCGATACAGGCTCAGCGACTCCGATCGCATACGCAAGCTGGACCTCGCATTCTCTCGCAATGCCCGCAGCCACGATGTTCTTTGCTATATAGCGCGCCATATAAGCCGCCGAACGGTCGACCTTCGTAGGATCCTTTCCCGAAAACGCTCCGCCGCCGTGCGACGAGTGGCCGCCGTAAGTATCTACTATTATCTTGCGCCCGGTGAGGCCGCTGTCTCCCATAGGTCCGCCGATCACGAATCTGCCCGTAGGATTTACGTAATAGATCGTGTCATCATCGATAAGTCCTTCAGGGATCACCGGCTCGATAACATGCTTCAGCATATCCGCTCTCACCTGTTCAAGGCTCACATCGGCGCTGTGCTGTGTCGAAACTACCACGGTGTCGATCCTTGTGATCTTATCGTCATTATACTCCACAGTCACCTGAGTCTTTCCGTCCGGCCCGAGATAAGGAAGCGTGCCGTCTTTTCTCACAGCAGCAAGCCTCTTTGACAGCAGGTGAGCATACTTTGCCGAAAGCGGCATCAGCTCATCGGTCTCTTTGCAGGCGTAACCAAACATCATTCCCTGATCGCCCGCTCCGATAAGCGCGTCTTCATCGAACTCCTTACCGGATTTCTTCTCAAACGATTCATTGACACCCATCGCGATGTCTGCTGACTGCTCCTCCATGCGAACCATTATCTCGCATGTGTTTCCGTCGAAGCAGGCTTCCTCGCGGTCGTAACCGATCTCGCATATGGTCTTGCGCGCTATAGCCTCATAGTCTACATCAAAGTTTCCCGATGCCTCTCCGAAAATAAGGAAGAAGCCTGTCTTTGTTGCGCACTCACAAGCTACGTGAGCCTTTGGATCCTGCGCCAGGATAGCGTCGAGTATAGCGTCTGACACCTGATCGCAAAGCTTGTCAGGATGTCCTTCAGTAACCGATTCGGAAGTAAATAGTCTTTTCATTTTTGTCTCCTCGCATAAAAAAATTCTCTCACGCAGAGAGAACCCAAAGTCCTCATCTGCCGGAGGATGATCCCCCGTGGGATTTGGCACCTTCACTTCCTGTGAGGTTGCCGCGAGATCGCAGGGCCCATTCCCTCCCTCGCTCTTAATAAGGATGGTATAATTATAGTCTCAATGCACCCAAAGTCAATAGAGTATGTTAGAATTCATTTATGGCTGAACTGAGGATAATACACGGAAGAAAATCGATAAAATACGACCACTTCGGCGACTATGAATTCAAGTCCTGCAGAGTGATAGCTTCAAGGCTTATGGGCGTCACGGCCCTTAAGGTAAAATGGCGCGGGAAGAATAACAAGAACGCCGTTTTTTACCAGATCATTCATCTCGACTACTCCGAATACGGCGTGGATGAGTACCGTGAATTCGAATGCATTCCCGGTGAACCGGATAACGCAGACAACAGACGCGAGATGAGCGCTCTGTGGAACCATTTCATATCAGTGATGGGCGGGGAAGTCACAGAGGTCGATGCTCACGTTATGATGAGGCTTATCGTCGACGCGCTCCCGCTTGCCGGAGAAGATATCAGCCGCGAGTATGACAGCGACGAGAACCGCGAGTTCAGAAACTACGCTCTCCTGCGCATAAGATACATGATGGACGCACTACACGCAGCAGGCTTCAGCGAGTCGGACTGCAGCTCAGACTATGCCATCAGAGCCGCGATGCCGGCAAGGCTTGGCGCGTACGAGACCATCAACTATTTCATCATGAGACTAGTCGACCACGACTTTCCGGCCGCGTCCGTGCTGACTACCATAGATATGGAGAAGCTCAAAGATATCGAGCTGACCGAGCCGGGGATACAGACTCTCATGAAATGCAATATAGAGAGGAGCAGCAGAAAAGGTGATCCTTCTGCCGACGGCTCGCACCCTTTCCGCTGCCGCATCACGACGCTTGGGAGAAACAGGTATTACCACTCCACCTTTGTCATATGGTTGAGCGGAAGCTTGCTGTCAAAAGACCCTCTTGTCACGGATATAAAGGTAGGTTCCACACTCAAGTTGTCGGAATACGAAGCCGCGATGCAGCTCACAAGGCCGGAATACATAACCGTGTTCGGCATCCGGGGGAGCGATAGCGATAAAGTTGACGTATCCGCCGTCGGACCTTTCAGAGGCGCTGAATCGGAGATCACGCCAAACGGACTGCTCTTTACAGCATACAAGCCGGATAATTCTCACGTCGACAAAGCGGAATACAGGCTCGAAGGAGATGTGACAGGCTACGCTCTCATGTCACTTTCGGGAGAGATAGTACTGATGAGTCATGAGCTAAGGGATATCACCTCGATCGATGATGCCCTTGCCTATTCTTTCTACGCTCCTTATCTAGAGCTAAGAGGAAGATACAGGATCGATACCTCCGTTTTTCAGACCCTTTGCATGATGCCTGGAGCTGCATTTTCGGACATGGTAGAGCCCGGTGATGAATAAGGACAAAAACAAAAATATATTTTTTTAATATACATGCTGATCAAACTTTGTTCGTTTTTTGGTCGATGCTTTTTCAACAAAACGAAAGTGGCGATTTTTTCAAGCTTTGGGACTTTTCCACAGGGATCGCAAAAATTGTATACGATTTTTTCCACTAGTGCATGTGGAAAACTCCTCAAATAACTTTGTTGAAATTTCAACGCTTGCGACGATTTTGCTCTCATGTCAACAGGATTTTTCCACAGATTTTTGAAAATCAAAAAACTTAGTGTTTGTTCGATTTTGTGAAACGCGTGAAACAATAAAAAGAAAGGACCTGCATGGCTACTGAAAGGATTTATCAAACAGATCAATACGCTGTTGCTAACGACGCTGTAATAATTGAAGTACAAGAAAAAGACGGTTTTGATGTCATTTCGTGCGACTCATCTGTCTTCTTCCCTGAAGGTGGCGGACAGCCGTCGGATACCGGGACCGTCGCTTCGAACAAAGGAATCTTTGAGGTGACTCATGTCTTTGATGAAAGCCTGGAATCGGATGTATGGCATTTGACTGACGCGCCAGCAGGCACGTTCCAAGTCGGTGACAGCGTGACTCTCACCATAGACTTTGACTATCGCTTCAGCAATATGCAGCGACATCTGGGCGAGCACATGCTGAGCGGCGCTGTATACTCCCTTTTCGACGGAGCAAATAAGGGCTTTCACATGGGTGAAGAATACATTACTGTAGACATCGATCTCGGAGGCCGCATGTTCACAGACGAAGAACTCGATCTGGCCGAGCGCACTGTCAATGAAGCCATATGGGCTGATCTTCCGGTCACGGTCACATGGTTTGATGACTACGAGAGTTCTCTCTCACTTCCCGCCCGTAAGCAGATGCCTCACGAAGGACGAGTCAGTGTAGTCACAGTCGGAGACGAGGATGATCCTTTTGACCGAATAGCATGCTGCGGAACTCACCCTTCCCGCTCATCAGAGGTGGGGCTTCTCGCCATATACAAGTGCGAGCCAAACAAAGGTATGAACCGCATTTACTTTGACTGCGGCTCCATGGCTAAGGATAAGCTTTCTGCGGACTCACACATACTCGGTGAGATCGCCAAAAAGCATTCCTGCAGCCCGGCAGACCTTCCTGGTCGTCTCGAGATAGAAGAAGCAAACACGGCTGAACTGAAGGCTCAGCTCACATCGATGAAGGGATATATCAAGGATACGGAAGAGCAAAAGATCGAAGCCGGACTCGAGAGCGCGGGGACAGACTATTTCGTTTATTCATCGGATCTTCTCGATGTCGACGATCTGCTGAAACTCGGTTTCAATGTCATAAACAAACACGCGGGCCTGTTTCTGGTAATGGCTCATCCTGCAGTAAATACCTGCCTGCTGCTTTCATCGGACGAAGATCGGAAGTGCGGCAACATCGTGAAGGAGTTCGCGTCGAAGTATGGCGGGCGCGGCGGAGGCAGACCGGATAACGCGAGAGCCGTGTTCGAAAACAGCCGGGATATGCAGGATTTCATCAAAGCTGTCACAGAGTGATCAACGCAATAATGCTATAATAGTATTAATTCTGAACATGAGGAGGTAACGAGAAGTGGATCGTAAATTAGATCATAAAATAATAGTAACGATAGACCGCGAATTCGGAAGCGGCGGTCATGAGGTTGCCCGTAGGCTCGCGGACAGACTTGGCGTGCCTCTCTATGATGAAGAGATCATCGCAAGGGCGGCGGCAGAGACGGGCTACCACGAGGCATATATAAAGAACAATGACGAAAAGGCTCCTGAGCTGACGCTGACCGGCATGTTCGGAAGTTTTGACAGTTTCCAGAACTCCCCTTTCTCAAAGATACAGGAGGGCGAGTTCAAGATCATCCGAGAAATAGCGACTGAGGAAACCGGCTGTGTCATAGTCGGTCGCGCCGCGGACTACATCCTAAGAGAAGCGGATCATGTCAGTATATTCCTTTTCGCTCCTATCGAAGACAGAGTGAAAAGAAAGCTCAAACTCGCAAAGATGAACGAGACCGATGAGCCGACTGACGAGGTTTCGATGGAAAAGCTGGTGAAGCAGACCGACAAGCAGCGCCGCAGATATTACGAGTTCTATACCGACAATAAATGGGGTGGCCGCGAGGTATACGATCTTCTGATCAACACGAGTCGATCAGGCGTCAACGGAGCTGTGGATATAATCGAAGCGTATATCCAGGGAAGCCACGGCAAAGATCTTCTGTCTGATATGTAGCAGAAATAGACAAAAGTCCGCGATTCGCGGACGGAGAAATCGTAATGTGCGTGTGCGGCGGAATTCCGCCGCTTTTTCTTTTCGCTTATACCTGCACGCCTTGAATTATCTGAGATTTAATGTAAAATTTTATTATCATTTCATTCATTATTGGGACCGGTCATAAGCGGCCGGTCCGTATTTCAAAAAGAAAAATTAGGGAGGAATCAAGATGAAGAAAATTCTAGTATTGGCACTTTCTCTCGTGCTCGCAATGCTGGCTCTCGCAGGCTGCGGTGGCGGCTCAGGTTCCGGCGGCGGTGGCGACACAGTCAAGATCGGTGTATTCGAACCTGCTTCGGGTGACAACGGCGCAGGCGGAAAACAGGAAATTCTCGGTATGGAATATGCTAACGAGATGACTCCTACAGTTACTATTGGTGATAAAGAGTACAATGTTGAACTCGTTAAGGTAGATAATGAGTCCGACAACTCCAAGGCTGTAACAGCAGCTCAGAACCTCGTATCCCAGAACGTATCGGTCGTACTCGGATCCTATGGTTCCGGCGTATCGATCGCCGCTGCTGATGTATTCGCTGACGCAGGCATGCCTGCTATCGGTGTATCATGTACTAACCCACAGGTAACAGCTGACTGCGAGCAGTACTTCAGGATCTGCTTCCTGGATCCTTTCCAGGGCACAGTTCTCGCCAACTACGCATGGGAAAGCGGATGCAAGAAAGCATACTGCCTCTCCAAGCTGGGCGATGACTATTCAGTAGGACTTGTTAACTACTTCGTAGAGGCCTTCAAGGAGCTCGGCGGTGAAGTCGTTGAAGAGCAGTTCCCAGACAAGAACTCCGACTTCACATCCTATGTAGCAAACGCAAAGAACAAAGGCTGCGATGTATTCTTCGCACCTGTATCCACAGAGGCTGCTGCACTCATCATCGACCAGGCTGAGGCTCAGGCACTCGGAATGCCTATCCTCGCAGGTGATACATGGGATTCCAACGTAATCACTGATGCCGCCAAGGGCAAGAACGTTGACATCACAGTTACTACCTTCTATCAGGAAGGCGGAAACCCTGAATTCGACGAAGGCATCAAGGAATGGATGGAGAACAATTCAACAGCAATGACAAACAACGGTGGAAACACAGACCTCGCTGCTGTAACTGCATTGGGATATGACGCATACTTCGTAGCACTCGAGGCACTGAAGGCTGCAGGCTCGACTGATCCTGCTGACGTCCTCGCTGCTCTTCCTTCGCTGAAGGTAAGCGGTCTGGTTTGCGGAGATGTTTCGTTCAACGAGACAGGCGATGCCAATAAGACCGAGGCGTTCGTAAAGCACTGCAACACAGAGTCAGGCGCATGGGAGTTCGTAAAGACACAGTCTGCGGAATAATCTGCTGATACCATCGAAGCTTTAAGCTTTACACACGCAACGTAAAATAACAGAAGCGGGAAGCCCTCGCGGCTTCCCGTGATTTTGTAAAAAGGACAAGAAATGTTACAGACCTGGTTACCATATATACTCGCCGGCATTGCAGTCGGTGGACAATACGCGCTGATAGCCATAGGATACACGATGGTATACGGTATCCTGAGGCTCATCAACTTCGCGCATGGCGACGTATTCATGTGGTCGGGACTCATCATGGTCTACCTTATTACCGTGCTCCCTCTTTGGGCATCGGTAATACTGGTCATCATCTTCGCGATAATCCTCGGTACCACTATAGAAAAAGTCGCTTACAGGCCTCTCAGGTCGGCGCCGCGAATGTCCATCATGATATCCGCGATCGGCGTATCCTACCTGCTGCAGAACTTCGCGCTCTACATAACAGGAGGCCTCACAAAGACATACCCTGCAATCAATTTCTTGCAGAAGACCGTAAAGATCGGCTCAGCGACCACTAAGATGGTCACTCTCATCACCCCGATACTTACCATAGTGCTCGTCGTTCTTCTCGTAATGCTTATCAAGTATACAAAGATCGGAATGGCGATGCGTGCGGTATCACGTGATTTCGAAACAAGCTCACTTATGGGCATAGACATAAACAGGGTAATAACAGTCACGTTCGTAATAGGCTGCGCACTCGCCGCTATCGGCTCGGTCCTCTACTTCTCCAACTACACCGGTATCAATCCGATGTCGGGCGCTATGCCGGGTCTCAAGGCCTTCGTAGCCGCTGTATTCGGAGGAATAGGATCAGTTCCTGGCGCTGTCGTCGGAGCCTTTGTAATAGGCGTCTGCGAGAACCTGATCAAAGGCGCGGGCTGGACCACCTTCTCGGACGCATTCACATTCGTGCTTCTCATCGTGATCCTCATGGTAAAGCCTACGGGACTCTTCGGCGAGAAGAATATCGACAAGGTATAGGAGGGCGCCATGGTAAATACAATGAACAAGAAAACCAAATCGGTCCTCTCCGTTGCCGTCATATTGCTCTTCCTTATACTGGTATATTTGGGCGACACCGTCATTCCTGCCGGTTCGAACTGGAAGATGCTCATTACCGTTATCGAGAAAGGTTCCATCTACGCTCTCGTAGCGGCTTCAATGAACCTTCTGAACGGCTTCACGGGGCTGTTCTCACTCGGTCAGGCGGGATTCATGCTCATCGGAGCATACACTTACGCCATATTCACCATTCCTGCCGCTTCGCACGATGCCGTCTATCAGTACTTTGAGGGCGGTGTCATCAAGTGGTCATTAGTCGAAATGCTCGAGGGAAGCCTTGGAGTGTTCGGACACTATCTCGGAATGCTGATCCCTATGCTGGGCGCCGGCCTTATTGTCGCGGTCATAGCCTTCCTCATCGGTATACCGGTGCTGAGGCTAAAGTCCGACTATCTGGCGATTGCGACCCTCGGCTTTGCCGAGATCCTAAGAGCTTTCTTCCAGTGGAACACACTCGGCCCGGTCACCAACGGATCGAATGTTCTGCGTAAGTACACTACATACGGAAACGCGATATTCCCTGTGCTGATAGCGGGAATATGCATTGCAATAATAGTGCTGCTGATCAACTCCACTTACGGGCGCGCTTTCCGCGCGATCCGAGATGACGAGATCGCTGCAGAAGCGATGGGTATCAACCTCTTCAAGCACAAGGAGATATCTTTCGTTATATCTTCGTTCTTTGCCGGCATCAGCGGCGCGCTTCTGGCGATGTTCCAGACAACGATCAACGCCACACCGTTCAACACCGTGATGACTTACGAGATCCTTCTCATAGTCGTCATAGGCGGTATCGGATCCATCACGGGTTCAGTCATAGGAGCGTTCCTCTTCACGGCCGCATCCGAGTGGTGGCTCAGAGGTCTCGACGCGGGGCGCTGGCTCGGTATCTCCGCGACCTTCATGAGACCGGGATTCCGTAAGGTAGTCTTCGCGGTGCTGATCATGTTGATCGTGCTCTTCTACTCACGCGGCATCATGGGAGACAAAGAGTTCAGCTGGGAAAGCTTCCTCGGTTGGTGCAAGAACCTCCCTGCAAACCTGAAAGCCTGGCCTGAGAAACGCAAGGCAAAAGCAGCCGCAAAGCGCGAGGCAAAAGAAGCAAAAGCAGCCGCAAAAGCAAGAGCGAAGGAAGCCGCCGAATCCAACGCGGCGAGGATGGCTTCGGGCGAAGCCCTCTTCACTCCGCTTGAGGTTTCCGACACTGTAATGGTATTCGACAAGGAGGGCAAGTAATATGGCTGAAGACAAAAGAGAAGTCGTATTGAGGCTTTCCGACATCACCATGCAGTTCGGCGGAGTAGTAGCCGTCGACAACCTCAACCTCGACGTACACAAAAATGAGATCGTCGGTCTGATTGGTCCTAACGGTGCCGGCAAGACGACGGCTTTCAACTGCATCACAGGCGTATATGAGCCAACAAACGGTTCCGTTGAGATCAACGGAGAAGTAGTAATAGAAAATCACCCACAGGGCAAGATGAAGGACGCTTACAAAGGCAAAAACGCCGGTAAGTACACCAAAGCGATCACCATGCTGCCTGACAAGGTCACAAAGCTGGGAGTAGCACGTACATTCCAGAACATCAGACTCTTCAAGGGTATGACCGTTATAGAGAACGTCATGGTCGCAATGCACATGAACCAGACAGAGTCAGTGTTCGGCGCCACCTTCAGAAGCAAGAAGGCCCGCGCTGAGGAGAAAGCAATGCGCGAGGAAGCCGCTGAGCTTCTTAAGAAAGTGGATCTGTACGAGAACCGCAATGACCTCGCGACCTCGCTCCCATACGGCAAGCAGAGACATCTTGAGATCGCACGAGCTCTCGCGACTCACCCTACTATCCTGCTGCTCGATGAACCGGCAGCCGGTATGAACCCGCAGGAGTCTGACGACCTTATGAAGTTCATCGGACGCATACGTGACGAGTTCGACCTGTCGATACTCATGATCGAGCACCACATGCAGGTGATAATGGGCATCTGCGAGCACATTTACGTGCTCAATTACGGCGGCCAGATCGCCGATGGCACTCCTGCTGAGATCCAGGCCAACCCTGCGGTAATAGAAGCTTATCTGGGAGGTGATGAATAATGCTGGCAATCAGAAACCTGAATGTACATTACGGCGGTATCCATGCTCTCAGAGGAATAGACATCGACGTTCCTGATGGCAAGATCATCTCGCTTATCGGAGCCAACGGCGCAGGCAAGTCAACGACGCTGAAGTCGGTCATGGGACTCGTTCCTAAGAGCGACGGACACGTTTACTGGGACGACACCGAGATCACCAATCTCAAGACCAAGGACATCGTAGGCAAAGGGATCATCCTCTGCCCTGAAGGCAGACGCATCTTCCCGGACCTCACAGTGGATGAGAACATCGCAGCCGGCGCGTATCTGAGGAAGGACAAGGCCGAGATCGCAAGGGACAGAGACTGGGTGTATGAACTCTTCCCAAGGATCGCCGGGAGGACATGGCAGCTCGGAGCTACTCTATCGGGCGGAGAACAGCAAATGCTCGCGGTAGCTCGCGCGCTGATGTCCAGGCCAAAACTACTGATGCTGGACGAGCCTTCACTCGGACTGGCGCCGCTAGTCATCAAGGACATCTTTGACTGTATCCAGAAGATCAAAGAAGACGGAGTGAACATCCTGCTGATCGAGCAGAACGCCAAGGCTGCTCTGGATATCTCCGATTACGCTTACGTAATGGAAACCGGCGTCATCACGATGGCCGGGCCGGGCAAAGCCCTGCTAAACGATCCTAGAGTACAGCAGGCATACCTCGGAGAATAAATACAGAAAACAAATCAAAAGAGGACGGTCAAATGACCGCCCTCTTTTTCAATCTTCTGCTATATTTCCGTGATCACACTCTTTTGAGATACTCTACTTCCGCGGGACTCAACTTGCGGCACTGCCCGGTCGCCAGCTTTCCTATAGTGAGATCACCGAGCCCTGTGCGGCTCAGTTCGAGCACCGGGTGCCCGATCGCTTTGAACATGCGGCGCACCTGACGGTTCTTTCCTTCATGGATGATGATCTCGCAGACTGTGGAGTTCCTGTCATGCTTGAGAAGATGCACCTCCGCAGGCGATGTGACGAAATCTCCTATGTTCACGCCCTTCTCGAGCCACTCAGCTTCTCTTCTTCCGATTATTCCCTGTGCCCTTACAAGGTATCTCTTATTGAAGCCGTGTGACGGATGCATCAGCTTGTTCGAAAGATCTCCGTCATTTGTGAGGATAAGAAGACCGGAAGTGTTGAGATCGAGTCTGCCGACAGGGAAAACTCTTACGCTGTCAGGCACCAGTTCGGTCACGAGCGGTCTCCCCTCTTTATCTGCTGTTGATGTCACATAGCCGGTCGGTTTGTTGAGTAGGTAGTATACCTTTTTCGATGCAGGCTCTACATTGACTCCGTCGACTTCCACGACATCGCCATCCTCCACATGATATCCCGGCGAAGTAAGCACCTCTCCGTTGACCTTTACGCGTTTTTCTTCTATCAGTTCATCCGCCTTGCGCCTGCTGCAGACGCCGGCAGATGCGATGTACTGGTTGATCCTCATTGATTATTATCCCCTTATTGATTATTTTGTTTACTCTGCTGTTTCCATTTTTTCGTCCTCGGTCGGTGCAGGTTCTTCCCTGCCTGTATCACCTGATTCGAAGTCCAGAGCAAGCTGACCGTAACCTTCCTCTTCTCTTTCACGTCTCAGTTCCTCATACTCAGGAACTTCCGGGAGATCTTTGAGAGAAGCAAAGCCGAACTTTCTGAGAAACTCAGAAGTCGTCCCGTAAATGAGCGGACGTCCTACGCCTTCCGATCTTCCCGTCACTTCTATAAGTTCTTTGTCGAGAAGTCCGTCAATGACTCTCTCGCTCTTGATGCCTCTTATGGAGTCGATCTCCGATCTGGTGACCGGCTGGCGATATGCTATTATGGCAAGCACCTCAAGAGCCGCCTGTGAAAGCCTCCTCACCCTTACAGGGGTGCAGAGTTTCTTTACGAAAATATCGTTTTCGACATGTGTCACGAATCCGAAAGCATCGTCCACCTCGCGGATCCTTATCCCTCGGCCTTCCTGCTCATACTCGTTCTGCAGTTCTTTGAACAGTTCTCTTACTTCCTTCTTGTCTGCTTCGAGCACCTCGGCCGCGTCCTTTACGGCAAGAGGCCCGCCCCACATGAACATCATGGTCTCGAGCGCGGATTTCATTGTTTTATTGCTGTACATTCCTAAGCCTCCCCGTAATCTTCAATTTCCGTATCCCAGTCTCCGGCAGAGCCTTCAACAGGCGTCTGCTTTTCTCTCTGTATCACTTTTATCTCGCCGAAATTCTCTTTCTGCTCGGCATCGTAGTTCTGATTCTTTATCATTGAAAGCAGTGACATAAAGCTAAGCGTCACATCATACCTGTCGGGCTCTTCAGGGAGAAGATCCGTAAAGAGCACATTGTCGCCCCCTTCTTTGAACTTCTTCTCAAGGAAGTCGGTCATGTCTCTGATGCGCGCTTCGATCGTCTCCTTGCGGCGGCGCACTCGCTGGTAACGCTTCGCGACTTCCTCGACCCTCTTTTTGCGGGTCAGGAATAGGATGAATGCGTTCACGAGCTGCTCATCGCTGGCTTTGAGTATCTCATCCGGATCCTCAAGGTAGGCGGACATATCCTCGGCAGGCTTTTCGTGTATCGCGAGATTATACTCCTCGGCAGCCTGCAGCATCTCCGCCGCTTTCTTGGTGCGCATGTAATCGAGCAGCCTGCCCGCAAGTTCTTGTCTCGGGTCTTCAACGATCTCGAATTCGCCCTCTTTGTTCATGCGCGGAAGCAGCATGCGTGATTTGAGCCTTATCAGCACGGCCGCAAGCACTATAAACTCAGTGTCTACCTCAGCGTTTAGCTCTTCCATCTCCTTGAGGTAGGCGATGTATTGCTCGGTGATCTCCGCGACTTTGATGTCATAGATATCCATCCTCGCGTTTTCGAGCAGGTATATGAGAAGGTCGAAAGGGCCTTCGAATTTGTCGATCCTGACTTTGTACATTTATTGTTTCCTTCAGTCGAAATATATTTCTTTCAGGTACAGTCCCTGAGGCGGCGCGGTGAACCCTGCATTTCCGCGGTCTCGGCTTTCGATGGCGTCTCTCACGCTCCCTGGAGTGCGTCTGCCGTCTCCTGCCTCTACCAGAGTCCCTGTTATTATCCTTACCATATTATACAGAAATCCATCGCCGGTGATCTCTATGCAGATCGACTGTCCCTCATCGGTGATGTCAAGCTTTGAAACGGTCCTGACAGTGGTCTCGCGCGGAGTCCCTCCCGAGGTCTCGAAGCATTTGAAATCGTGGGTACCGACGATGTATCCCGCGGCTTCTCTCATCGCGTCAAGATCGAGGCTGCCTGCGCCCGGATACTGGAACGCCCGGTTCCTGAGGAATATGTCCCCGGTCTTGTCGATGATGTATCTGTATGTCTTGCCGGTGCAGCTGTATCTCGCATGGAAATCATCGGGAACGACTTCGGCCGAGAGTATGCGTATGTCTCCCGGGGCTCCGCTTCTTCCCTCTCCCCCGGCTCCAAACCTTCTGTTCATCACTTCGGGGAGTTTTTCCACCGGCATAGGAGAATTCCATTCAAATGTCGCGCACTGTCCGAGAGCATGGACTCCCGAGTCCGTACGGCTCGTGCCATGAATATGGACGTCCTCTCCGGCGATGTATTTGAGCACATGCTCTATCTCGCCCTGCACTGTGCGCTCATGGGGCTGTATCTGCCAGCCTTTGAAATTCGTGCCGTCGTATTCTATTTTTATCAGCACATTACTACCCATTAAAGATTTATCACCAACATGTCTCCCACATTGAAGAGGAAGAGAAAGTATATCGTCACAGCGACAGCTGCCGATGGCAGCATCGCATTCCTGTCTTTTAAAGTGCTGCGCCCGCTCGCTATGCGTACGAACGAGTACAAAGCGAAGAGCAGAGTCGTAAGAACGAAGATGATCGCGACCCCTGTCCTGCCTGTTACAAGGCCGATGCATGCGAAGAATTTGATGTCTGCCCCTCCGATGGATCCCGACTTGAAAAGGACCAGCCCGATGAGCAGTATCACCAAAGAGACGCCGAGGCCGACAAGCGCTCCCAATAGAGGCTCATACCACTTCTCGTGATACTCGATAAATGCTATCGCGCAGACAGCGAGCGCTACCATGAACTGGTCGGGCACTGTTTGGTATAGCTGGTCTGCGATAGCCATCTCAAGCATGATAAACAGCACACAGAGCACCGAAATCTCGAAAGTGAGGCTCCCGCCCCTTATCGCCAGATAAAGCCCGCATATCGCAAAATATGAGACGAAAGCGTACTTCCAGGGACTGCTTGGCAGCCTCTGCCTGCCTGCTTGTTCTGCCTCGAGCAGTTTCGGAGGAAGGATCTTATTTTTTACTTCGCCCGGGTCCTCGTCGTCATAATCCAGGAACCAGCTGCGATCCATCCTATTAAACGCGACAACGCTGCCGTTTCCGAAGAGAACGGCGGCGATGATCGCGGTTATTATTCTTAATATCAGAGCTGTGTCTATCTGCATCGGCCCCTTTTAAGATCTACTTTTGGCAATCCTCGAGGAACTCCAGCAAGTCTGCGTAGACCTGCTCTTTATCAGTCTCGTTGAGGATCTCGTGTCTGTCCCCGTCGTAGAGTTTGATCGAGACTTTGCACTTGGTATTTTCCTTATATACCATGAACGCCTTGCGTACGCCCTCGCCCCAGTTGCCTACAGGGTCTTCAGCTCCGGATACGAAGAGGATAGGCAGTCCCTCAGGCAGCCTCCTCATACGCTTTACATCGTGAGCCTTCTGCATACCGCTGAACATATGGTAATAAGCATTAGGCGAGAAGTGGAATGTGCACCACGGCTGCTTTCTGTACCAGTCTACTATGGACTCGTCCTTTGTGAGCCAGTCGGAGATAGTTCTCGGATTCTCTATCTTCTTGAGGTAGGATCCGAACGACATACCGTCGATCAGCTTGGCTGCCTTGCCGTGAGCTTTTGTTCCGAGCATCTTCGCGACAATCTTTCCCGCTGTAAGGACAGCGCCCGGCTGCCAGCCTGTTCCCATGACGATAACGCCGGAGAGTCCTTCTGCGTATGCGCCCATATTCTCCGTGATATACTGCCTGATCAGGAAGGACCCCATGCTGTGGCCCAGCATCAGATAAGGCAAATCAGGGAACTCTTTCTGAGTCATCTCTCTCAGGTGATGGATATCAGCGATCACCCAGGCATTTCCCTCTTTTCCGAAGAAGCCATGGTATTCATCGGACTGTACCGACTCGCCGTGGCCGAGGTGGTCCTCGCCTGTGACCAGATAGCCGTGCTCTGTAAGGAAAGTGGCAAAGCCGTCATATCTATCGATGAATTCCACCATTCCGTGGATTATCTGAAGGATAGCCTTAGGCTTGCCTTCCGGTTCCCATTTTATAGCATGGATCTGTGTTTTGCCGTCAGCAGACGGATAGTAGATGTCTTTCTTGTTCATTTCTTGTCCTTTCTTGCCGGCTTTGCGCCGTGGAACTGGTAGAACTGTGTTTCTATGGTCCCATTATACAACTTTCGCCTGCGATCCGCTCTACGTCCTATCTCTTTTTCGAGCATTTTATCGGATGTTATCAGGAAAAACGACCAATTCGGACATTCGTCCATGATCGACTTGATATGGCGATATATGGCTTTTATTCCCTCGTCCTCCCCAATACGTTTACCATAAGGGAGATTGGAGATCACGACCACATGATCATCTTTGCCTGCGCCCTTTGGGATGCCTCCTCCCGGCTCCCATTTCGTCATATCCATTTTAACTATATCGATGTCATCGGACGCTCCCGCTTCCTCGGAATTTTCCTTGGCTGCCTTTACCGCCCGCGGGTCGATATCCATGGCTGTGATGCGAAGCACAGCTTCGCTGTCGATGGCTTCAAACGCGAGCCGGCGCTCTTCTTTCCATACAGGTGAATTACCCGTTTGTGCGTCATCCGTTAATATATCCCACTCTTCGGAAACGAAGCTGCGTGATAATCCCGGCGCGATGTTCCGGGCGATCATTGCGGCCTCGATCGGGATCGTCCCGGAGCCGCAGCACGGGTCCACCAGAAACCTATCCGCCTTATAGAAAGAGAGCTGCACCAGTGCTGCGGCCAGCGTCTCCTTCATAGGAGCCGCCACATCGCGCACCCTGTACCCCCTCTTATGAAGCCCTGCGCCGCTCGTATCTATAAGCAGCAGGAAATTATCCTTGTGAGCGATAAACCTTATCCTGTACTCTGCTCCGGTCTCGGGCATTGTCTCCCGGCAATAGAATTCCGACAGTCTCACCGAGACAGCTTTTTTGACTATCTTCTGACAGGCCGGCACGCTGTGCAGCGCCGATTTAACGGAGCCTCCCACTACAGGGAACACTCCATCGATCGGAATGATGTTCTCCCACTCAAGCGCCTTAGTCTGCTGGAATAGTTCCTCGAACTCCGTCGCCCTGAATTCACCCATGCGAACATAGACCCTGTCCGCGCTTCTGAGCCACAGATTGGACCTCACGATCGCGCGCTCATCACCCATGTATGTGACGCGACCGTCTTCTGTCTTTATTATTTTGTATCCAAGCGCTTCGATCTCACGCTTTACCACAGCCTCAAGGCCGAAAGTCGCGGTCGCAACAAGTTCAAGTTTCACTCCGGATCCCCTTTTTTCTACTTTATCGTCGTGATATTCATAATACCATAAAAGCTGTCTTATTGTGTCGGCATATCGCATGCTATAATTCTTATACAAAGGAGAACAGCTCAACGATGAATAAAAATCACATTCTTTTGATCATAAAACAGTCCGCGCTGATATTTCTGATCGCCGTCACGGCTTTCTCTGCCCTGCCGCTGCTCGGAACATTTGATGTCCATGCGGCATCCATAAGCGCAAGCGGCACTATCAGTTCCGATGGGACGAAGCTCAGGAAAAAGCCGTCATCATCATCCGGAACGCTTTCATCTCTGGAAGCGGGCATGGTCGTCACAATAAAAGAAGAAGTTTTCACATCAAAGAAAGATCCCTCGAAAACACGCTGGTACAAAGTGAAGGCTGGCGGAAAGACCGGCTATGTCAGGACAGATAATATCAGAAACATAGTGTACGGTTCTGAGCGCGGAGTCACCGTGGATGAGCTCAACTATCGTACCGGCCCCGGTACCGGTTTTAAATCCCGGGGAGTTCTCGACTGGGGAACTGAAATAAAGATCATGCTGCCTGCAAGGGTAAAAAACAGCAAGGAGGTCTGGTACAAGACTAAGATCAAGGGAAAGACTTCATATCTGATAAAGAAATACGTAGCTCGTACTACAGCGCCCGAACCATCGCCGAAACCGATGCTTAAGGGCAAGCCCAAGGTCGCCAAAGCGCTTCTTTCAAATCCGACCAAGGGTGGCAAGGCCAGATATGTATACACATTCAACTCGAAAAACTGCAAGCGGCTTTTCTCTGTCACCGGCTACAGCGGTGTCACGACTCCTCAGGGAATGGCTTTCACCGGCAAGCGTTACTATGTTCTTTACGGCAATGATTACGGTCAGCGCATAGTCACCTATTCCGCCAAGGGAAAACGTCTCAAAGCGACGCGCTTCTCTTTTTCGATCGGTCATCCCAATGGTATCACCTGGGATCCGAAGACTCGTAAGTGCTACATCTTCAAAGGCCATCATCCAAAAATATACACTTGGGATCCGAAGACGAATAAATTCGGGAAATCAAAAACACCGTACAACGCTTCCGGCGGAGCGTACGATGCCAATACCAAAATGATCTATGCGTCATCAAAGCCGTGCATGTTTACATACAACGTCAACGGTAAGTTCAAACTGGCTTCGGCTTTCGGTCGATGCGATCACAAGTTCTGGCATTCCGCGCAGGACTGCGGCGCAGGCGGAGGATTCCTTTTCCACGGCATAAGCGGGCGGAATTACCGCACAGTCAATTATCTAGATGTATACAGGATAAGCGACAGAAAATACCTCGGATCGATAAAAGTGACTATGGGAGAGATAGAAAGCGCCGTAGTAGGCAAAGACGGCTATGTAAGGCTTCTGATCAACCACAAAAGCACAACAGACTATATATGGAAGACTCCGCTCAATATAAAGGATCTTCAATGACAAAAAAAATACTCGCCCGGCTCGCGTAAGCAGCCGGGCATTTCTTTCAGATCTGTATATCTATATCGAAGTCCGATTTATACGGTATCACAATTCCGTGGTCACCGCTCTCCCTCGCCTTCCTCGTCTTTCTCATATCTATGACGCGTTGGTTCTCTGACCCGCAATAGATAAGTGTCAGGTTCCTTAGCTTCTCGTCATATCTTCCGTCGACAAGTATATCCAGCATACCGAGCAGCTCGTCCGTCTCCGGATCGTGTCTATTTTCGAGCTCATCAAGCGTATATCCCGTGTAGCTCATAAGCGTGAGCCCCTCGCCTTTTACAAGTTTCGCGAGTTCAAGAAGCGCCGGCACCTGCTCAAATGGCTCTCCTCCGCTGAACGTAACGCCGCGGAGGCCCTTCCTTTCCTTTATCTGCGCAAATACTTCATCCACGGAAATATCGTATCCTCCATCGAAGGACCATGACTCAGGGTTGTGGCAACCGTGGCAATGATGCGGGCAGCCCTGCACAAAGAGCACGAACCTGAACCCAGGCCCGTCGACTATCGACTCGGGCTCTATCCCGCACATTCTGATGTTTTTCTTCGTATCGCTTGCAGACATTTCTATATCAGTATTTTTTCCTGTCCAATAGAAATGACCGCCCAAGGATCCAAGCCGAGGCGGTCATTCAATTTTCCGTTAAGCGGTCGTATTAGTTTCTAGCCATTCCGTGCTTAACACGATCTTCAACCTCGGCTCTCTTGCCGTTGTTGAATCTGTCGAGTGTACCTACGAGATAACCTGTGATCCTTCTGATCCTCTCGAAGCCTACGCCTTCACCAACCTGGCCATTTACATTCTTAACTACCTTATTATTCATATCAATACCTCCATACGGTCCTATTACAATCTATCCTTATTTTTTCGTGCGAGATTATTTTAATCTTCACGGACGCATTTGTAAAGCATTATTAATGTATATTGTTGTTTTATTTCCATCAGACCACATCATATTGTGGATAAGCCTGTGGAAAACGTGTGGAAAACTAGTGTATGCAGTCGCAAGGTACCGGCACGCTCGGGAACTTCATGCGAAGCTCGTTGAGTCTCTCGATCGAAACAGGCTCACCTTCGCGTCTTCCGCAGCGTGGACATACGTCGTCGATAACACCTGTGTATCCGCAGACAGGGTCTCTGTCTACCGGGTGATTGACCGAGCCGTAACCGATCCCGGCTTCCTTCATGTATCTGATGATAGTCTCGAACGCTTCAGGGTTCTTTGCCGTATCTCCGTCGAGCTCAACATAACTGATATGCCCGGCGTTAGTCAGATTGTGATAAGGCGCCTCGATCGCGATCTTCTCAAACGCGCCGATCGGATAATATACAGGGATATGGAACGAGTTGGTGTAGTAATCCCTGTCAGTGATCCCAGGCAACTTGCCGTATTTTTCTCTGTCGATCTTGACAAAACGTCCCGATAGTCCTTCAGCCGGAGTAGCAAGAAGCGTGAAGTTGAGGCCTGTCTCAGCGCTCTTTCTGTCGCAGAATTCTCTCATGTGCTTTATGACTTCAAACGCCTGCTTTCTTACAGTCTCGTCCTCACCATGATGTTTACCCGTAAGAGCTTTCATCGTCTCCGCAAGTCCGATAAAGCCGATCGAGAGAGTACCGTTCTTGAGGATCTCAGCTACGCTGTCATCAGGCCCAATATCGTCTGAGTCGATCCAGATGCCCTGTCCCATCAGGAACGGATAGTTACGGCCCTTCTTGCCGCACTGTATTCTGAATCTGTGGAGAAGCTGTCTGGATACCAGTTCCATCATCGCGTCGAGTTTCTTGTAGAACACTTCGAAGTCGCGGTTCGCCTCGATACCGATCCTAGGAAGGTTGATCGATGTGAACGAAAGGTTGCCTCTGCCGCATACCACAGCCTTTGTCGGGTCGTAGTTGTTGGCCATAACTCTTGTGCGGCATCCCATGTATGCCACCTCTGAATTGTAGTCACCCTCTTTATAGAATTTCTTGTTGAAAGGAGCGTCCAGGAAGCTGAAGTTAGGGAACAGCCTCAGTGCCGAGCATCTTACTGCCAGCTTGAAGAGATCGTAGTTAGGGTCTCCCTCGTTGAAGTTAACGCCTTCCTTGACCTTGAAGATCTGTACCGGGAAGATAGGTGTCTCACCGTTGCCGAGACCCGCCTCTGTCGCGAGGAGCAGGTTCTTGATGACCATGCGACCTTCAGGCGATGTGTCTGTTCCGTAGTTTACAGAGCTGAACGGAACCTGAGCGCCTGCTCTTGAGTTCATGGTGTTGAGGTTGTGGATAAGGGCCTCCATGGCCTGATATGTCATCTTATCCGTCCTTGCCCAAGCAGCTTCCGCGGCCTGTTCACCGCAGCGTACGATCTGTTCTCTTGTGAATCCCGTACCTTCGCCGTGAGCTTCATACCATTTCTCGAGTTCCTCTCCGTACTTACCGTTTGTGGAAAGTGTAGGAGCAACTGCCTCTGACTTGATTTTGTCGGACAGTTCCTTAGCAACATCATAAGTGCAGTCGAGTCTGGCTGCGATTATCTCTGTGAGAGCGGAGAAGAATTCCTTTATATATGTGCGTGCTACGCCCGAAGCCATGGAGTAGTCGAAGTTAGGTACCGACTGTCCGCCGTGCATCTCGTTCTGGTTTGCCTGAATGGCGATGCAGGCGAGCGACGCATAACTCATGATCGACTGTGGCTCTCTGAGGTAGCCGTGGCCTGTGCAGAATCCGTCCTTGAACAGCTTTATGAGGTCGATCTGGCAGCAGGTCTCTGTGAGCATGTAGAAATCCTTGTCGTGGATGTGGATATCGCCGTTGATATGCGCCTTCGCGATATCTTTAGGCAGTACATAATTATCCACGAAGTACTTAGCACCTTCAGAGCCGTATTTGAGCATCGTGCCCATCGATGTATCTCCGTCGATGTTGGCATTTTCTCTCTTTATATCCGCATCCTTGGAGTATGAATATGTGAGCTCGTTGTAGATGTTCATCAGATCGGACTCTGCCTCTCTGATCTTTGCATGCTCAGCACGATAGAGGATATATGCCTTGGCTGTCTTCTCCCAGTCGTACTTGATGAGCATCTGCTCAACGATATCCTGTACCTGCTCTACTGTGCAGGTGTCGCCTTCGAGCTGCTCTACGACTTTCTTTGTAAGATAAGTAAAGTCGATGCTCGTCATCTTCTCTCCGTCTACGGCCTTGTTGGCAGCGTAGATGGCGTTGAAGATCTTGGATTCGTCAAAGGCTACTTCCTTGCCGTCTCTTTTGATGATAGTGTTCATAGCTGTTCTTTCTCCGATTCTCTCCTAGTTGTTCTTTCTATTCTTTCTGTCCTTTTCGAGTTCGTTCTGTTTTTTCCGAGCGTAAAAAAAGCGCTCATCTCCGAACACTATATATTGTAGTCAAGTGCTTTATTCATGTCAATATATTGTTGTTTCATTTTGATGTTTTTTATAAAAAAAGAGGCCGTTCTTACGAACGACCTCCTTATTACAGATCCTATGGCCTGTATATGATGCCTGCGAAAAGCGGTATCCCTGTCTTTGCATCGACCAACGCGTATACGAATGGTCTGTTGAGGTATACTTCGATCGGCTCATCCATCATGATACTGGAGGCCTTCATAACGACAGCCGTAGCAGCTGCAGCTTTGGTGCCGTTCTTATCAAGTTCTATATGAGTCTTGTGAAGCACATCGTCTATCTGTAATCTATCCGGACCGGAAGTCATCCTCGAGAAATCCGCGCCCGGTGTAAAGGCCGTTTTCATGCCCATAGCAGCCAGAGGATTACCAAGCGATGCAGAATAATCATATTTGAATTCCGGGACCTTGATGACCAGATTCTCGCTTTTGCTGCTGTTCCATGCATTGATCCAGTCAGATCCGCTTATCCCTTTTGCAAAATCATTTACATCAGTCCCCTCCGGTGGAAGGATACCGACAAAAGCAATGGAATGATTTTTGTCATCACCGATATAGTATTTGGCGAATCCCTTACCTCCGTTCAGCTTTATGTAACGATGATAGCCGGAAGCTGCGAGCATGTTGACTCTACTTACACTGCCGTCAGCAGACGTAAACTTTTCCTTTTGAGGATCCCTGAAAGGTTCGGCCCATTTGCCCTCAAAGGCCGTAGTGTTTACGATCACCATGCGATCTGCCGTGTCAAGTCTGTTGATTATACGGTCGATCATATTACGGCTGTTGTTGAACACCCAGGTGTTTATGTCCTTTACGGTCTTAGAATTGAAAGGAGCGTAGTACACCTTTGCATTATGGTATTCCTTATTCTTCTTGAGGAATGATTTCTTGACTTTTACTGACTTCTTCCTGATCCAGAGCGAATTTGCCTGCTGATAGATCATGCTCTTTGAACCGCAAAGCCTGCTATTAAGGCCCGCAATGTTCCCATTGAAGGTCTTGGAGTCTATGCCGCCCGACAGAGTATTCTGCATCTCGGTAAGGGTTTTACCACGCGCTCCGTTCTCTGTTATGACCATAGCTGTGAGAATGGATGCAGGAGAGATCAGGATATTCTGTCTGTCAGAGCCATTACTTTTGTCTGCAAGCTTGCCGAGCAGGTCGAAGGAAAAATCGGAAACAGCAACTCTGAATTGTTTTCCGCCCGAAGTCCCGAGCTTCTTTTTGTATTTGTACTTGCCGCTTTTTTCCACAGATGAGGAGCTGAGAGGCTTGATCACGACCTTGCTCACCTTAACAGTACACTTGTACTTCTTACCGCCGGATTCAGCGACGATCTTGCACGTTCCGTGCTTCTTCGTTTTGATCGTGATGATCGAGCCGCGTTTGCCACGCTTTTTTGTAACGACCGCGACTTTCTCATTACTGCTGCTCCATTTCACCTTGCTCTTTGCGTTTTTGAGCTTGATGGTCTTCTTTACGCCTATATCCAGCGAGACTTTTGATGCTGAAAGCTTTGGCGCATTTTTCTTGGAAACGGCAAATGAAGGCGTGACGCTTAATGTCAGCACCATCGCCATTACCACCAATATCGATATGACCCTCTTTTTCATAAGCATATTGATCTCCGTCCGCAATACTATGTGTTACCGTATATATTTTACTAAATCACACGCTTTACCGCCAGCGCTTCTATCTTTCCGTTGATCCATCCGCTTACTTTTTTTATCAGCGGCATGTAATGCTTTTCCAATAATCCTTGCCTCATCAGCTCGACCAAGGTGCACACGATATACACAACCAGTACTGCAAAGATCGAATACAGAACCAGATATGGCGAATTCTCGAAAGACGCGTTTTTGAATAACATGTCCCATATAAACGGTCTGGTCAGATCATGGTCGTGCAATAAATAGACACCGAATGAAGCCGACGCGATGGTGTTGATCAGCCTCGATCGATTTATGGATAATGTCTTGAACCCCATAAACAAGAGGACTGCCGCGATGAGAACAAGCAGACTGTTCATCTCATAAAAGGCTGTAGGATAATACTCGATCTCGTTCTGTATCGTATTAAGGTGATCATACACAACTGCCGAGATGAAGGTAAGAAGATATACCCCGGCTGCAGCGATAATATAAAATGCGGCGTTTCTCTTTAACTCATCATGCCACAGGCGGATATATGCCCCTGTTGCGTATAGTGTGATGAACCATGCCAGATTGCTGTAATACGGCGCACCAACATTCACGTTCGGAGAAACATATCCGATCGAAGGCAGTACGCACCAGACAAGCAGCATAATAGCCAGCACCACCCTGTGCCCATTCTTTTTCAACAACACTATTATGTAATTGATCAGCGGCGATAGTAATAATAAATAAAAGTATGATGTTGCGAACCACCATTGATGCGTGCTCACGGGGAATATAGCTTCCAGAAGCAAGTCCTTGTTAAAAACCATAAATCCAAGGAGCACCGCAGCGAGAGATATGGCCAGGGAATATGTCAGCATCTGCATCCAGAGCTTCATTGCTTTTGTTATTATCGATGTCCTTTTAGCAACAAGAAAATAGCCTGATATCAGAACGAATACATTTACTCCGACTTTCCCTCCCAATTGTATGAACTGTATCCACAGCATGTTAAAAGTGATCGTCGCCGGATCGAATGAAAACCCGCCGTGGTACGAAAAGTGATGTGCGACAATGAGTAGCATCGCAACTATTCGCATTAATTCAATATTTGAGTTTCTTGTTCTTTTCCCTGCAATTGGCATCAATCATCTCTCTCCAATTAGATTATAGAAAAACCGCAATATACGCTCAATCGTTATTATTCATTTTCAGATATTATTACGGATAGGTCGAGCAAAACCATATGAAAAGAGACTACCACCAAGTGATAGTCTCTTCATCAGTCATTGAAATTTAGGCTCTTGTATTAGCCGAAGTACCTGTCGAGCAGTCCCTTCAGAGCCTTGCCGTGTCTTGCCTCGTCACGAGCCATTTCGTGAACTGTATCGTGGATAGCGTCGAGTCCGAGCTCTTTGGCCTTCTTTGCAAGTTCTGTCTTGCCGGCTGTAGCGCCATTCTCAGCTTCTACTCTCATCTCGAGATTCTTCTTTGTGCTGTCTGTCACTACCTCGCCGAGGAGCTCTGCGAACTTCGCGGCATGCTCTGCTTCTTCATAAGCAGCCTTCTCCCAGTAGAGTCCGATCTCAGGATAACCCTCTCTGTGAGCAACTCTTGCCATAGCAAGATACATACCTACCTCGGAGCACTCACCCTGGAAGTTTGCTCTGAGTCCTTCGATGATCTCAGGATCAACGCCTTGAGCAACGCCTACTACGTGCTCTGCTGCCCAGCTCATCTCGCCTTCCTGCTTGTTGAACTTCTCAGCAGGAACTCCGCACTGAGGGCACTTTTCAGGTGGTGTGTCGCCTTCATGAACATAACCGCATACGCTGCATACCCATTTTGCCATAATGTTTCCTCCTATTATCAGTAAATGATTTTCTGCATCTGAGAGGGCTTTTCCCCTCGCTCGTGCTACGCCGTTATATTAACACATCTTTAATTGTCTTGCACCTAATTCGATACATTTTTCACAAAAAATTCAACTATGGTTCATTGCTGTAATTTGAGGTATTTCTCACCTCTGTAAGAGGGACAATTGATTGAATCCGCACTTTTATGCTATTCTTTACCTATCTTATAGGAGGAAGCGCTTATGAAGATCCACAAATCCGCTGAAGATTATCTTGAGGCCATGCTTATACTCGAGGAGGAGAAAGGCTACATTAGATCTGTAGATATCGCCAGGCGTCTCGGAGTCAGCAAGCCGAGCGTGTCATACGCGTGTAAGAAACTTCGTGAAAGCGGCTACATCAATATGGATGCCAATGGTCCTATTGCTCTGGCTCCTGCGGGGTACAAGATAGCGAAGAGGATCTACGAAAGGCACAAAGCGCTTACCGCATTCCTCCAAAAGCTCGGTGTCAGCGAGGATCAATCTGAGGAAGACGCTTGTGAGATCGAGCACGTTATTAGTCACGAGACATATGTTGCGATATGCGATTTTGTCAATGAAGGTGAAGAAGAAAAGCTCGGATCATACGATTTTGAATGATGTATGTCTCGCTGTGATTTAAAAACACATATGAAAAAAACGACCGGAAAGCGACTCGCGAAGAGAAGCTTCCCGGTTTTTCTTTTGTGAATGATAGTGATCTTGCTTTGAATACCCTACTTAAGAATGATCGTGTTGTCGATCTCCTGTGGCTCTTCCGCCATTGCCTTGAGGCTTTCAGCGAGGTCTGACACTGTAGCGGTCTTTGCTGGCTCTTCTGAAGGAGCAGCTTCTTCGATCGGAGTCTTATCCATCACAAGTGTAGCAGCCTTTGTAACAGGCTCCTCCTCAGGAACCGCTTCCACTGGCTCTGCCTCGATCTCGAGATCTCTGATCAGATCGAACTCGTCGCTGTCGATCCTGCTGAGCTCTTCCTTGAGCATCTTGCGGAAGTTCTCTCTGAGTCTGTTCACCTTGGCGCTGAGTATGGAGTGCTCATCGGTCAGCTTTCTGACGTTGACCTTTGCGTCGAGGAGCATATTCTCAGCCTCGAGCTCGGCGTCTCTCATGATCAGCTCAGCTCTTCTCTCAGCGCTTGCCGAGATGTCTGCCATCAGCTTCTTGGCTGTCTCAAGAGTCTCGACCATAGCGTTGTCGTCTTTCTGAGCCTCTTCAAGCTGCTTCTCGAGCTGTTTGATCTTGTGAGCCATCGACCTGTTGTCGTTGAGCACCTTCTCATAATCTGCAACGATGATGTCGAGGAACTCATCTACTTCTCTGGAGTTGTATCCCTTTTTGTCACGGCTGAATTCTTTCTTATCGATATCAATAGGCATTATCATAGTGTCTGCACCTCACCTTTCACTTTTGGTTGTTTATCGTGTGTCTCCGTATCCGTATATCTTTACCACGGGCTTTCGGTCTTTGTCTTGCCCGCTTCTGTCGCTCTGTCTACCATTGCCTTAATGTTAACATTATGAGGAGCAAAAAGGTAGATGTTCTGATTTACTCTCTGAATGTTGCCGGAAAGCGCGTATGTGGCTCCGCTGAGGAAGTCGAACATCTTGCGCGCCAGATCTGTCTCGACCTTTTCGAGGTTGATGATCACAGGCTTGTTGTTCCTGAGATTGTCGACGAGCTTGCGACATTCATCGATATTCTTAGGCTCAATGACTACCATCCTGAATGCGCCCGAATCGTTTCTCGAAGCTCTGTCAACGGTATCCTTGCTCGCCGCGAATCTCTGAGGAGGCTCGACCGCGCTCATAGGAGGCGGGTTGATGATGCCCGTACTGACCGGCTTGCTCGAAACAGGAGCAGGAGCCGCAGATCCTCTGAGTTCTCTCTTATACTCGTCTATTTCTTCCTGAGTGATATCATCCATATCTTCATAGTCTTCATCTACGATTCCGACCAGATCTTTCATTTTATCCATGAAACCCATATTGATTGCATCCTCCTCTATCTGTAGTTACGCGGTCCGAATATCGAACTGCCTACTCTGACTATTGTTGATCCTTCCTCTATCGCAACCTCGAAGTCGCCCGACATTCCCATCGAAAGCTCTGTAGGGTTGAAGCGGTCTTTCGGAAGATCCCAGCTCTTCATCTCGCTGAAGAGAGCCGCCGCTTCTTTGAAATACGGCCTTGCGTCTTCAGGCTCGGCAGCCATAGGCGGTATGCACATAAGTCCGCATATCCTTACGCTGTCGCACTGCGCTGTTATCTCTTCGCAAAGCTGCTTCAGGTCGTCTGCCGAAATGCCCGACTTGGTCTCCTCCATCGCGGAGTTGATCTCGATCAGTATGTCCATCACGATGCCGTGAGCCTTGGCACGCTTATCTATCTCATGCGCCAACTTGAGCGAATCGACCGAGTGGATCATGACGACCTTGTCTATTATCTGTCTTACCTTGTTGGTCTGAAGGTGGCCAATGAGATGCCACTTCACAGGTTTTACGTCTTCGTATTTCTCGAGCACTTCCTGGACACGGTTCTCACCGATGTCTGTTGCGCCCGCGTCTATCGCTTCATTTATCTCCGAAGCCGGATGCGTCTTTGTGACCGCTATCAGTTTTATATCTTCGGGATTTCTGCCACTTCTCTTCGCGGCCTCATCCGCCCGTTTTTTTACTTCTGCGTATCTTTCACTAATGCTCATATCTGTAACTTTTATTCTGATTCCTTTTGCTCTTTTGAAGTGTCTTTCTCAGCTGCATCCTTGGATGCTTTCTGATCGCCTGCCGCGTCGCCTTCTGCAGACTCCTGCGCGGCTTCTTCCTCGGCCGGAGCATTGAGACTTGCAAGATCTTCTTCGGTCGGCTCGCATACTATCTCGTCATACGTAGCTATGGTCTCGACGTAATTGCCGCCTTCGTCCACGTACAGATCCGAAAATACAACGCACCTGGAACCGTCATCGGCTTTCTTGGCGATAGGTTTGAAAACATGCTCTCCGAGCTTGTTCTTTACGAACACTCCTATCTGTCCTTCAGGCGTCTCGACGATGCTGTCGTCCTGAAGCACCAGTCCCTCCGCGCGCCTGAGCGTCACAGTGGTGTCGAGATTCCTCACCTTGAAGAATCCATCGAAGAACGACTTGCAGGAAAGTGTGATCTTTGAATACTTTCTCCCTGTCAGCACCTGGCTCACAGTAACCTCGACATCAGTCCCGTTCGCGTCGATTATCACGGTTTCGCCCGGCACATATTTCTCAGCCTTTTTGTTGCTTATGTAGTAGACGAGATACCACTTGGCGTTCTTGACTATCTTGAATATCGGATAGCCTTCGCCACAGGATTTCTCAGGCGTTTCGATCGCTTTACGCCCTGTAAGCGCTTTATAGTCTTTGTAGCTGAGGCTTTCGAGCGCATCTGTACTGAGTTTTGCCTCGGCGCCGTCCACATAGTAGCAAACGTAGCCCGCGCCCTTGTTGTAGCCCTGCTCGGTGGATTTGACCGAGTCTCCAAGCTCATTCAGTACATTGGTATACTTGCCGTAATTCTCCGTGTTGGAGTCCGGGGAAACATCCTCTTTCTCGCCGTTGGAAACGACTTCGCCGGGGCCTGCCGCATCTGCATCAGGTGTCAGTTCGACAACGTGAGTGTGGGCCTTGACGAGTTTGTCCGGGTCGGCGAGCCTGTTGATCGTGCTCGGCTGAGCCGCTACATAAACAGTCTCATCTCTCACAATAAAAGCAGAGACCTCATCCTTGACGTCTATGCTACCGTATTCCGCTATATATGTCTTCTCGAGCATGCCCCTGACTGATGGGACTGCGTAAACCGCGATCACACAGGTCGCAATAAGCCCGATGTATACCGCTATTGCTGCGATCCATTTTTTATTCATAGGTCTTCTTGGCATAGTATACAACAAAAAAGCTTCCGAATACAATATGTATTTATTCGGAAGCATTGTAATTACCACATTTTGTGTTGCGATACCGTTACAGATATTTCTCCAGTATCTTTTTTTGTCTCTTTGTCAGCGGTGGGTCGCTGTCAACATACTTTTTGAACAGATCCGGGCGTCTCTCCTTTGTGAGCGCAAGAGACTGTTCCCATCGCCATATATCCACTTCTCCATGGTCTCCGGAGAGGAGAACTTCAGGGACAGGCGCCCCCTCATACTCTGCCGGCCTCGAATAATGTGGATATTCGAGCAACCCAGAATAGATGGACTCGTCAAGAGCCGACTCTTCGCCCGAAAGCACTCCCGGGATCAGCCTCGAGACAGCATCTACGAGCACCATTGCAGGGAGTTCTCCCCCTGTAAGCACGTAGTCACCTATGGAGACCTCGCGGGCGCCGAGCATGTCAAGAGCCCGCTGGTCTACGCCCTCGTAGTGTCCGCAGAGTATAGTGATCTCGTCGGCTTCGGAGAGCTCGCAAGCGAGCTCGCGCGAGAGCATCTCGCCGCGCGGTGACATGTAAATGACGTCGCCGCCGAAGCCGCTCTGCCTATACGCCTCCATGATCGGCTGTGCCTGCATCACCATGCCGGCGCCGCCTCCGTAAGGCGTATCATCGACTCTGTTGTGCTTGTCAGTCGTATAGTCTCTGATATCCACGACATTAAGCTCTATTATTCCTTTGTCTATCGCTCTTCCTGTCATGCTCTCGCGAAGAGGCGAGAACATCTCGGGAAAGATCGTAAGTATATTGATCTTCATCAGATGAACCCCGGGATCAATTCTACGGTTATGATTCCTTCTTCCTCATCTATCCCGCGCATGAACTCGTCCACAGCGGGTATCAGCACTGTCTTTCCTTCGGCTGTTTCGACTTCGAGTATGCTTTGAGCAGTGTTCTGTATCACATCGCGAAGCACTCCGATCTCGCGGCCCTCGCCGTCTCCATCCGAGCCGGCAATATCTATGACCTTACAGCCGATGATGTTTCTGACATAATGCTCTCCTTCAGGGAGAGGCTCGAGCGCATCGGCTTCGATGAACACTTCCAGCCCGCGTATCTCTTCGGCAGTATTCCTGTCATCTATGCCTTTCAGCTTCACGACAGGCCTGTCCTTCTGATATCTTACCCGCTCGATCTCAGCCCTAAGGTTTTCTTTCGCACGCTTAAGAAGGAGGACTTTGCCCTCCTTCAGATTTGTCGAGTCATGCTGATAAAGCGTGATCCTCACCTCGCCCTTCAGCCCGTTAGGACTTCCGACTTTGCCTATTAAGACCTGCTCATCGCTATTCGTCTTCTTCAACTATCTCTACCGAGACTCTGACGTTCTGCTTGATCGCAGCCGCCTTGACCACAGTCCTGATCGCCTTCGCGATCCTTCCGGACTTTCCGATGATCTTGCCGATATCCTCATCGGCAACCTTAAGCCTGACGACTATGTTTCTGCCGTCGACCTCTTCACTTACCTGAACTTCATCGGGTCTGGTCACAAGCGCCTTAGCGATTACTTCTACCAGACTTCCCATGATGCGCCTCCTTATTCGATCGCGCCAGATTTCTTGAGAAGTGCGCGAACTGTATCAGTAGGCTGAGCTCCATTAGCAAGCCATTTCTTTGCAGCTTCGTTGTCGATGATGATCTCGCTTGGGTCCTTCAGTGGATCGTAAGTTCCGATCTCCTCGATGAACTTTCCGTTTCTAGGTGTTCTCGAATCTGCTACAACTACTCTGTAGAAAGGCTTCTTATGAGCTCCCATTCTCTTAAGTCTGATCTTTACCATTTTTGTTTTTCCTCCATTTATAATTAGTTTGATTTGTTGATTATGCTAAGATCCAATTTGGATGATATGCCTTTGTTAAAGTCCAAGATTCCTCATCATACTCCTGGCTTTTTTTGAATCCGGATTCGCGATGACCTTTGTCATCTTCTTCATTTCTTCGTACTTTTTGATGAGCTGATTTACATCCTGCACGGTGTGCCCGCTTCCCGCGGCTATCCTCTTGCGCCTCGAAGCGTTGAGCACATTAGGTTTTGCCCTCTCGAAAGGTGTCATAGAAAGTATGATGGCCTCCCATTTCTTGAGCTCTGCCCTGCTCTGTTCGAAGTTGATCTCGCGCTTCTGAGCTGCGGATATGCCAGGAATCATGTCGATCAGTTTGCTGATACCGCCGAGTTTGTTGATCTGTCTCATCTGCCCGAGGAAGTCCTCGAGGTCGAACTTGTTGCGCCTGATCTTCTCCTCGAGTTTGCGGGACTCCTCTTCATCGAAGGCGTTTTCCGCCTGCTCGATCAGCGACATAACGTCGCCCATGCCGAGTATCCTCGAAGCTATCCTGTCAGGATGGAAAGGCTCAAGTGCGTTGTACTTCTCGCCCGTACCCATGAACTTGATCGGCTTGCCCGTAACGGACTTGACTGAGAGAGCAGCACCGCCTCTGGAGTCACCGTCCATTTTGGTCATGATGATGCCATCCACGCCGAGTGCCTTGTTGAAACCGTCGGCTATGTTGACCGCATCCTGACCTGTGAGGGCATCGACTACGAGCAGTATCTCGTGAGGCTTGATCGAAGCTTTGAGATTCTTGAGCTCGTTCATCAGCTCCTCGTCGATCTGAAGACGTCCTGCAGTATCGACTATGAGCACATTACAGCCCTTGCGCTGAGCGTCATCGATCGCCTCTTCAGCGATCTGAACCGCGTTACGCGACTCCCTGTTGACATAAACAGGAGTGTTGACCGCTTTGCCCACGATCTCGAGCTGATCTATAGCCGCCGGCCTGTAGATGTCGCAGGCTGCGAGCATAGGGTGCTTGCCCGTCTGCTTGAGCCATGCCGCGAGCTTGCCGGCTGTGGTTGTTTTACCTGTACCCTGGAGACCGACGAGCATGATCACCGTGAATCCGCTTGGAGAGTATGTCAGCTTGCTGGCTGAGCCTCCCATCATGTCCACGAGCTCATCCTTGACGATCTTGATGACCATCTGATCAGGTGTCAGGCTTTCGAGCACTCCCGCGCCGAGCGATTTCTCTTTTACTACGGCAACGAAGTCCTTTACGACCTTGAAGTTGACGTCGGCCTCAAGAAGAGCCATCTTGACGACGCGCATCGCGTCTTCGAAGTCCTTCTCGGATACCACGCCCTGGCCTCTGAGGTCCTTGAACGCTCCCTGTAATTTTTCGGATAATCCTTCAAATGCCATTGATGCTCTACTCCGTAATATCTGCTATAAGCGCCTTCAGTTTTTCCGCATCTTTTTCGCTGAGCCCTGAGTCTCCGATGATCCCAAAAGCCACCGCAGCCCGCTCCTGATTTTTCTTATATGCGGCTATGAGTCCAAGCTTTTCCTCGTACTCACCGAGCGCTTTCTCTGCCTTTTTCAGCGTATAATGCACCGCCTGCCTGCTCTGCCCGAGCTCTTCGGCGATCTCGGAGAGTGAGAGATTGTCTTCGTGATACATGGACATGACCTCTCTCCCCGCTTCATTCAGCAGGCTTCCGTAGAAGTCATATAGCATGCTCGCGTATTCTACTCTGTCGATATCCTCTCTCATTTCAATCTCCGAAAAAACAGCGGTGCGAGGCTTTTCGCCATTCGCACCGCTATATATTAGCATTATGCTATTGCCTTGTCAAACATTTTCTTTGACAGACTCAAATCTTTTTATTCGAACGAAATGATCTCCTCTGAAAGGTCATCAGGAGTAACGTTCACATTGTGATAACGCTCTCTCTTCTCTGTGATCTTGCCGAAGTTGATAGCTTCCTGTGGGCAGTATTCAACGCAGCCGCAACAGGAAACGCACTTGTCGCCGAAGATGACAGCCTTGCCCTGGTAACGGATGTTGCCTGTTGGGCAGAGCTTAGCGCACTGTCCGCACATCACGCAGTTGTCGTTTGCCTTGAGAGTAGTTCCCAGTTTGAGGGCGATATCAGTCCACTTTGCGTGTTCAACTGTGTTGACTGCCGCTCTAGGAGGTTTTCTCTTCGACTTGAGCTCAGCCTTGATCTCATTCGCGATCTTTTCTGCGAAGTGCTCGCTCCTTGCCTGAGCAGCTTCAGGGCCCATAGGAGGCATCATCATCTCATGAGGGAAGAGCCAGATAGCTGTACACTGATGAGTCACCTTCTTCCAGTAGTCGAGTGGGATCAGGCTATTGAGTATATGGAGTCCCTCTCCCGGATAAGCAGCACACTGCTGGATAGCGAATGTGTAGGAATCAGGATTCACTTTGATGTCATGGAGATATCTCTCAACATGTCCCGGAAGTCCGCCGCCGTAGCATGGGAATATGAATCCTACCCTCTTAGCCTCTCTTACGTCAGTCACTGCCGGATACTTACGCATCATGATGATGTCTGTGTTACCGAGGCTCTTGGCAATGTTCTTTGCCATATCAAGGCAGTTGCCTGTACCCGAATAACAGAAAATAACATTCTCTTTCATTTGTATCACCTCTTATATATTGCTGTCCGCCAACACCCGCCTGATCCGCGCTGTCCGCATAAGCAAAACCTGCAATATCTACAATAAATACAACCTCTGGAAAGATTGTATCATGCAGCATATTTATTAATCAATAAAAAAGGAAACTAAAAATCACGTTTTAGTTTCCCTCTTCATTGTCATTCGTTTTTGTAATCAGATGTCTGCTTACAGTTCTGCGATTACTTCGATCTCGCAAAGCACGCCCTTAGGAAGTTCTTTCACAGCAACGCAGCTTCTTGCCGGCTTGCCTGTGAAATATCCCGCGTATACCGCGTTGAATGAATCGAAGTCACCCATATACGCAAGGAAGCATGTTGTCTTGACTACCTTAGACATGTCAGTGCCTGCTTCTTCGAGAATGGCTCTTATATTCCTGCATACCTGGTGTGTCTGTTCCTGGATAGTATTACCCGCGATCGCTCCGCTGACCGGATTGAGGGCAATCTGACCCGAAGCGAATATAAACCCGCCGCTTATAATAGCCTGTGAATATGGTCCTAATGCGCCCGGAGCTTTGTCTGTGCTTATTATTTTCATAGTAATCTCCTTTTAGATCGATTTTCTATCGCAATACCAATTGCTAATATAA
This sequence comes from uncultured Eubacteriales bacterium, assembly GCA_902798745.1. Taxonomy (GTDB): domain Bacteria; phylum Bacillota; class Clostridia; order Peptostreptococcales; family Anaerovoracaceae; genus Crickella. The sequence goes on along the minus strand of CADBXM010000001.1, from coordinate 184,597 downwards.
GTATACACTATTCCTTACAAATCTTCTATTACAGTGTTGACCCATTTCCCGGAGCGGAATCTTTGCATCAGTATTATGCCCTTTACCAGGCATTCCATCCTCGTCAAAAGCACCGCAAGGTGGATCGGAAGATGGAGCACGAGGGCCGAGATGAACGCCAGCGGTACCGCAACGAACCATACTGAGATGCTTTCCGCGATCATCGCAAAACGGGTATCTCCTCCTGCTCTCAGTATGCCCACGATCATCAGACCACAGAACACATCCATGAACATGGTCGCGCCGAATACGACAAGTATTCGGAAGGTATATACCCTGCCCTCGTCGCTCAGTTTGAAAAGTCCGGACAAAGGCGCGGCTGTCGCTATGGTGATCATGCCTATCGTGAGTCCTACCCCTATTGCCACTTTGATGAGATGCTTCGACATGAACCACGCATATTCCTTGTCTCCCTCGCCGAGTTTCTCACCGATAAGTATAAGGGCTGCATCGCCCACACTGAACGACGCGAAATTGAAAATATTGAAAATGGAATTTGCCGCCTGATAAGCCGCGTAAGCAGTCGTACCTATGCGATTATATGCCGCCACGTACATGGTCTGCCCGAGCGACCACAGGAACTCGTTGATAGTAGTTGGAGTCGCGTTCTTTATTACCCTTCTGACAAGCTCCTTGTCCCAGCCGAAGTAACTCCTGACGCTGCCGCGGAACTCATTGGACGCCCTGAACGCAAAATAGAGATTGAGGATCATCTCAAGAGTCCTGGCACATATGGTGCCGACAGCTGCCCCTGCCACTCCGAGTCTTGGCATTCCGAATTTACCGAATATGAATATGTAATTGAGTATGGTATTGCTGCTGAACACTACAGCGCTCACTATCATAGGAATTTTGACCTGCTGGGTTGATCTGAACGCCATTTCCATTGGAGATGACACCGCGAGCATCAGAAAAGCCGGGCTGCAGATCCTCACATATTGTACAGCCAGAGCCTTTACATCTGCGTCTTCGGTGTAGATCGACAGTATTGGATACGTCAGAAAATCAGCTGCAAGGAATACTATAAGACCGAGTGCTGCGAGTATTGCCACCGCGAGACCTATCACCTTGCGGATGTTTGCCATATCGCGCGTACCGTAAAACTGCGCAGCAAAAGTTGCCGCACCGCTCACGACGCCAAACAGCACCAGATAGTGGATCATGAAGAGTTGCCCGCCTACTCCGACCGCCGCAAGTTCAGTCTCTCCTAGGAAGCCCACCATAAGATTATCGACCATTGTAAGCGTCGCCGTCACCACGCCTTGCACGGCGATCGGTGCGGCGATCTTTGCCAGTTTTCGATTGAGCGCTTTGGTGTTCATTTCCATGAAAACAGTATAGCATCATACGGTCGATAATTGAGCAAAAAAACCCTTTCGTCTTCACTCAGGCGAAAGGGGTTCCCTCATATCGTAATACTATGTTTGATCTGTCTTATCCGTCTCGGAACACGAGCTATCCGTGGTGTCCGCAGCGATACTCCCCTGTCTCGGGGTCGAACATCTTGGACGGACACGAATCCGCGTACGGGCATCCTATGCACTTGGTGCCCTTTTTCTTTTCCTTATATATATACCGTATCGCCAGCCCCAGTATCACCGCGACCGCGATCAGCGCTATTACAGTTGCCGCATTCATAGTTGTTTCCTCCGGTTTCTACTATATCATAAGTCCGTGCAGAAGGAGTGATTATGAATCCTTTTGCACGGACCTATTAATGTATGCTATTAGGTAATAATGACTTGTCTACGCTGCAGCACCGTTCTCCGCAGTCTTCCTGTGGAGTTCATACTGCTCGTCAAAGTGAGCTCTCACCTTTCTGGCGATGAGTATGAGCACTACTACCATGACTGCTTCCGCGATCAGGCCAGGAACGAATCCGGCTGCGAAGTGTCCTTCAGTAAAGAGTGTGCCAAACTGGTTCACGAGGAACGCGATAGTGTAGCCTGTTCCGAGCTGCAGTCCGATGGCTCCCCAGAGCCAGCCTCTGCTCTTCATCTCTGAATTCATGGCTCCGATAGCCGCGAAGCACGGCGGTGTGTACAGATTGAAGAAGAGGTATGCCAGAGCTGTTACCGATGTCAGTCCCATCGTGGCGGCGACTGTGTTGGCTCCGCCTGTCATAGCAAGTTCTTCTGTATCGATGAACGATGTCAGCGCGAATACTACTGCAAGTGTACCGACAACGTTCTCCTTCGCGATGAAACCAGTGATGGCTGCCGCTGCGAGCTGCCATACTCCGAATCCAAGAGGAATGAGCAGGAATGCGAACGGCGTTGCGATCGAAGCAAGGATCGATGTATCCTCTGCGCCTTCTTCGACGACCTGGAAGTGCCAGTTGAAGGTCTGCATTACCTGTACTACGGTGTTGCATACGAGGATGATGGTAGCCGCCTTGATGATATATGCTTTTGCACGTTCCATCATGGACTTGAACGCAAACTTAAGGCTTGGCGCTTTCCATTTAGGAAGCTCCATGATGAAGAATGACTTTCTGTATTTGTAGCCTGTGATGGCTTTGATCAGCAGAGCGCCGAGGAAGATGAGCGCAAGTCCCAGGAAATAAGACAGTGTGCTTACCCAGCCTGCTCCGCTGAAGAACGCTCCTGCAAAGAGAGCGATGATCGGGATCTTGGCGCCGCAAGGGATGAAGGTCGTGAGCATTGTTGTAGCTCTTCTCTCTCTCTCATCACGGATGGTACGGCAAGACATGATGGCCGGGATGCCGCATCCTGTACCGATAACTACAGGAATAACGGACTTGCCTGAAAGACCTACTCTCTTGAAAATAGGGTCCATAACTGCGCTTACACGCGCCATGTATCCGCAGTCTTCCAAAAGAGCGATCAGGAAGTACATTACCATTACCAGAGGCAGGAATCCGACTACGGCTCCTACGCCGCCTACGATACCATCTGCAAGAAGTGCCGAGAGGATCGCCGGGCTGTTCTCAAGCTGTCCGGCTACCCACTCCTGGAAGGTTTCGATCCAGCCTACCAGCCAGTCTGCCACGAGCGGTCCGAGCCATGCCTGTGATACCCAGAACACGCCCCACATTACTAAAGCAAATACGATAATACCTGCGATAGGATTTGTCAGTATGTTGTCAACAGAGTCAGCGCCTGTCTTTTCAGCGGAAAGCTGCTTACGTGTCTCAACTCCTGCCACGAGACTGTTCACGAATTCATAACGTTTACGGTCTTCCTTGTCTACAGCCACCTTGTCGTGCAGATTGATGTCAGCCTGCATGTATGGGGCCTTCTGAGTAGTGCCTGCCAGCGAGATAGCTGTCTTGATCACGTCCGCAAGACCCTTCTCTTCGATGGACACTGTATCAAATACTGGGCATCCGAGCTTTTCGCTCAGCTTTGCAGTATCGATCTTCGTTCCTTCCTTTTCGTTGATGTCGCTCTTGTTCAAGGCTACCACGACTGGGATACCGAGCTCGAGGAGCTGGGATGTGAAGAATAAAGATCTGCTGAGATTTGTAGCATCTACAATATTGACTATCGCATCAGGGTTGGCTGTTCTAACGTACTCACTTGTGATGCCCTCTTCAGGTGTGAATGGTGACATCGAATACGCGCCCGGAAGATCGACTGCGATAACATCGTCTCTGCCCACGATTTCTTTCTTGATTGTGTATTCTTTGCTTCCGACCGTAACACCGCCCCAGTTTCCGACTTTCTCACTTCTGCCGGTGAGAGCGTTGTACATGGTCGTTTTGCCGCTGTTTGGATTGCCCGCAAAAGCAATTCTCATAGTGATGACCTCCAAAAAATAAAACTATTCCTATAAATAATTCCCTAACTCAAAAGGAAACCAATGGACCTACAACACGATAGCTTCCGAAAGAAGCTTATCAAGGTTGTATCTGCCGTCTTTGATGACGACGATACAGCTCTTTTTCTTCTTTGAAATAAGAGTGATCGGCTCTCCCGGATAGCAGCCGAGTCTAAAGAGGAATGAATTCATTTCATCATCAGCGGTATTTATCTCTTTGATGATGTAAGTCTTCCCCGGCTCAGCCTCGAGAAGAGTGATACCTAAGTCACTCTGTTCCTTCCCGGCAACTGCCGATTCATTTTGATCTGCCTTGAATACTGATCTCATTGTGAGTTCCATTTGTTTTCCCTTTTCCTGTCACTAGTGCGTTATAAGTTTGAATATTCGAATATAGTTAGTTAACTAAAACTACCTGCGTTAGTTATATCTAATTCATTGAATGCTGTCAAGCGTTTCGCGAGTTTTTTCCTGTTGATTTGGTAGGAAATTTGAGCAACAAAAAACCGTGGCGGTATATCCCGCCACGGCACCGCATGATATTTTACATGCTCAGTATGTCTACACCTTTGTAAAGGTCGAGGTCTACAGCCCTGCGCGCTTCAAGAGCCTCTCCGATATCCAGATCGATGATCTGACCATCTCTCTCTCCTATCGCTCTGTTATCTACTCCGCGGTTTATAAGCTCGATAGCTCTCATGCCACACTGTGTCGCGAGCATCCTGTCGCGGAAGCTTGGAGATCCGCCGCGCTGCAGATATGAAAGCACTACCAGCTTGACGTCTCTTTCCGTCCTCTCTCTAAGCATCTTTATCAGAGCATCGGTCTCAACCCCGACGCCCTCTGCCTTGATTATGATGTTATGGAGTTTGCCGGAGCCGATGCCCTCAGCCACCTTCTTATATACTGCGTCAAGGTCGCTGTCTATTTCAGGAAGAAGAACGCATTCGGCGCCACCTGTGATTCCCGCATAAAGCGCGATGTCTCCGCAATTACGTCCCATTACCTCGATGATACTTGTTCTCTCGTGGGACGAACTGGTATCTCTTATGCGTGTGATCGCGTCGAGCACAGTGTTGATCGCTGTGTCAAATCCGATGCAGTAATCCGTATAAGCAAGGTCATTATCGATCGTGCCCGGAATACCCATCACGTTGATACCATGTTTCTCAGAAAGGATCTTGGCGCCTGTGAGCGATCCGTTTCCTCCGATGACGACCAGGTCTTCGATCTTCAGCTCTTTCAGATTGGCTGCAGCCTTGGCCATTCCCTCCTCGGTAATGAACTGTTTACTTCTGGCGGTCTTCAGCACAGTGCCTCCGCGCTGCAGGATATCGCCGACCGAGCGTCTGTAAAGTCTCTCGAAATCGCCGTCGATCAGGCCCTCATAGCCTCTCTTGATCCCATAGACCTCCATGTCGTGGTAGATACCATATCTCACTACAGCTCTAACTGCCGCGTTCATTCCCGGCGCATCGCCGCCGCTTGTCAGCACTCCTATCCTCTTCATTGTCTTTCCTCCGTAAATATCCGATTATACTATCCGGCGTCAAAGTTTGACCATTCAGCCGGATCTTTTCTATTTTCAACTTTTATATTATATCTCTATTTTAAATATATCGCCATAGTGCTTATCTCCTGCGCCTGGCTTTTCTCATGCCAAATGCCATCAGCCAGGTGACCAGAAACAGCAGCGCGAATATGACGAATCCGATTGGGTAACCCCATGTGAGGAAGAGGTACCAGTCATTGGTGTCGGGCCACTCGCCAATGCCGTTTATGACATTGTTGGCAAGGTAGAATGTGCCGTAAATTGCGAGTGGGAGGATCGCCAAGTTGTTGTCCCTCCGCGTGTACTCGGCATCCGAGAGGAATATGATCTCGGCTATGGCGGCTACCGGTACTATCAGGTGGAGCCAGAGGTTGGCACCCACAAGCATCTCCGGGTAACCATACATAGGGCCAAGAAAAGTCATGACCGTGATGAACGTCAGCGCCACCGCCGCTGCAGCTACGTACTTGAAACTCTCCACCGCTTTGCTTACGCCCTTTTTGCAATGTGCAAGCCAAATGACCGCAGCTATGCCAACAAGGAGATTGGACTGTATCGTGAAATACTTCAGGCTCCTGACACCCACCTCTGCAAGAGTACCTTCGGCGAAGAACAACATATCGAGCCAGGCTCCAAACACCATGACCGCAAGGCAAATATTAACGACTATTCTTATCTTCTTTTTCATATCATTCTTGCTGCCAGGACCGGCGTCCCTTTGTCGCTGATCTTTGTATACTGTATCGGATCTCTTTTCGCATTGAGCTCGTGCTTGCTGCTGCCGGTCGCGTTGATCATGTAATCTGTGTCATCCATTACGATGCCCACATGAGCGATCTGCAGCCATATCTTGTAATAGATGTACTCTTCCAGCCTTGACGGAGCCGCTTTAAAGAAAACCAGATCGCCGGGCATGAGCAGTCCATCATATGAGCCGGAAGCTGTAGGCTGTATCTCCAGCCCATTCTCTCTGCAGTACTTTGCAAGGCCATACGAGCGCCGCACATCCGAACCCCTTTCCGAGTTCGCGGCAAATACATCGCCAACGCTCATCGTTTCAGCTGCAGGATACCAGCAGCAAGGTTTGTTGAAGAAGTCCTCCACATCCCCGCTGACATACGGGCTCTGATCATACGTTACCCCAATAAGCGCAAGATGGACCAAAGACGAGCAGTCGATGCGGCCTCGCCCATCGTTTTGCGGATCGTACAATTCTCCGCCGCGCGTGAAAACATTGCCGCGATATGTGTATATCAGGCGCTCGCGATTATCGTAATATGTTTTGGCAGTTTCGATCATTCCTTTCACAATACAGATTGTACCATCAATATAAAAGAGAGACCACCTTTCGGTGGCCTCTCTTATCAGTTAGAGTTTATTTGGTTTGCTCTAAACGCTTTTGCAGAAATCTTACTCCTGCTCAGCTTTGCGTCTTCTGCTTATTACCAGCAGCATGATCGCTCCGCCGAGGATGAAGAGATATGGAGCGTATCTCATTACAACGTTTGTTGGTGAGATAGCTGCGAGGTTGTTTGTTACAGCGAGCTCATCCTCTGCCTTTGTGATGTCGAGATTCTGAGCAGTCTGGTTCTTGGCTGTAGCCGCGGCATTCATGTCAGCGACTGTACCTGTAGTGCTTGCAACGACTGTAAGGTCAGTGTTGTCATACTTAGCGGATACCTTGTATACCTCTGTGGTGTTGTTGTACTCTTCAGCAACTACGTTAGTAGCCTGATTCTTTCCAGGAACGCCGTAGATGTATACGTAATCTGCGTCATTGAGTTCCATTCCCTGTGCAACTGTTGCTGTAGCACTTCCGATAGTAGCAGTACCGCCTGTCATTGTAGCTGTCGGATTATCTCCTGTAGTGGTGAGGCTTCCGTTGTCACCAACTACCTTGAATGAGATGATAGGATCCTTAGTGATCGCGGTGTTTGCAATTGTAGCCTTGAACGGGAACTTGTTGTTCTTGTCAGCCATAGCGCCGGTGATGGTCTTGCTGATCTTGACATTGGATGTCTCGTAGATGTCTACGCCCTTTTCAGTCTTGCTGTATGTGGTGCCCTGCTTATCATACTTGTTGGATACGAATCCGTTTGTCTTTGCTGTGATAGCTGTACCAGGATCTGCAGTAAACTCTGTATCCTTGTCAGTCGCCTCAAAGAGAACAAAACCGTAGATCTCGTAGCCGCCGCCTGTCTTGTTCTGGACATAAACATCCAGATATCTGTCTGCGTTGTATGTGTCGTTAGTCACGCCTGCAGTTGCTCTCGAAAAGCCGCTTGCCAGAGACTCTGTTACCTTGTAACGGAAAATGCCAGGCTTTGTGAACTTCGATGGGTCAAATGTCAGGTCAAAGCTTCCTCTTGCGGCAACTCCATTTGTGTTGGTTGTGACTTTGACTACAGCGTCGCCTGTGCCTTCCTGCTTGATGCCTGTAGCTGTAGTATTATTGTATTCAACACTTGCTTTACCGGATGGTGCAGCAGCGGGTACTCCGCTGTTGATCGAACCCTTCAGGCCGTACTCATCAGTTATATACTTGTTTTCAGCCGCTGTAACTGCCGACACCGTATACTCGTACTTGATATTTGGCAGATATACATCGGTATTGTCAGTTCTTGTGTTGAAGATGACGATATCCTTGTAGAGTGTTACCTTATTGCCGACGGCCTGGTATACACCATACTTACCTGTATTTGTTCCTCCGGCATCTTCTCCGTTCTCGCGAACGCCCCCGTTCGAGATGATGCCCGTATCATTTGGATTGATCGAATTGTCTTCCCCAAGGTCTGACCCGCTTCCGCTTGCAGCGAATGAGCTGATGCTCATCGCCATTATCATTGCCAGCGCAAGGAACAGTGTCATGATCTTGCCGTACTTTCTGGTTTTCATGGTTGTTCTCCTTTTCTATTTATATCTTTCGATTAGTTAACGTTTTTCAAAAACTCTGTTTATTGACTTCCTCATGTGACACCCTGTTCGCTCTCCTCTTCTTCGTATTCTTTCTTAGAGAGCATCGACAGGAGTACCGCTGCTATGAACAGTATCAGCATCCATATCGTGTACTCGTCCACCCAGATCATCGGATCGGTAATGTCCTCTGTCAGGATGAAGAGTATGAATGATGCGATCGCTGTTATGAAGGCCGCTATCCTGAGTAGGCCGTGCCGCCTGACTTCTTCGTCTTCATCATCCTCGTACTCGTACTCGTCGCCGTACTTGTCTCTAGGGCTTCTGAAGTACAAGATCCCGTCTGCAAGAGCTACGATCACGGTCAGGATCAGAAGGATCAGGTTGAGCAGTGCCCAGTCTTCCGGGTCAGGCAGTATACCTTGTGGTGTGCCTTGATCAGGGATCGTCTCAGGCGGTGCCGTATCGTCGATCACCGTAGTGCCTGCCGGTACAGTACCAGGGGCTGCTGCCCCGCCTCCATTGCCATTCCTGTTTCCACCACCATTGTCATCATCACCATTGTTAGGCGGGGCTTTGGTGTATGCCATACTGAATGGCAACTCGGAGTATTTGGCTAAGGTCTCGTCCTGTATGGTCATTGCTCCGATTTCGAGACCATCGGCCGAGTTGACCACCATGATCATCAAATCATAGGTCTCATCATCGTAGCTGTAATACTGCTCTTTATCAGGTATATACGCCCTCACAAGGTAGTTGTAATACCCCGGCTTAGCAAACGGGAAGTGAAGCTTTATGCTTCCGCTGGCGTTGCCTGTCAGCACGAACGAGTAGTAGCCTCCGCTCGCTTCATCCGGAAGAGGCGCTCCATCAACGGCCGTGAGCCTGTATTCGAAGCTGTTGTCTACAGTTTCTCCCGATCTGTTGGTCCACTCTTGGCGGTAAGGGATGCTCACCTCTTCGGATGCCGCGTAAACGGCCCGTATTGGTATTAGCCCGACTAACAGTATCGATAGAACTATCAGTACCGCCCCCCATATTCTGTTGTTAAGGGTATGCCTTATTATTCGCATTGCTTTCCCCTTGCTGCAACTGTATTTTATCTGTCTGTATTTTAACGTTCAATTTGTTGTGTCGCAGTGACACAGCGGATGTGTCAGCCTGACACGATTATCGATCATTCCTCAGTTTCAAATGTATCGTCTTCAGATCTTCTCCTGCGATCTGTTACTTTTTTCAGAACTACCAGTGCTACTCCCCCGATGAGGATCAGTATGAATGGTAAGTATTTGCTGGTATATCCGGTAGGCGCAACAGGCGGTTTGCCAGGCCACATGATCCTATATCGATAGTTCTCTCCGGATATAGCAGCCGTACCGTGCATCTCTCCGTTATCCAGCCTGTCGCTGAACAGTTTATCGAGGTTGTTCATTGTCGAAGCCTGTACACTTCCGGTATGAGCAAACATCTGACCAGGTTTGCCGTGTTTATCAAATGCCGAATTTGCATCCGCGACATAGACTCCTATGCTCGCGTTATCTCCAAGACCTGCACTGTCTATAAGTATGTGTCGATCTGTATCCGTGCCTATGTATACATCGCGGGCTTCGCCACTTGATCCTACGTTGCCCTCTACCTTAACGTCTCCTGAAAAAGTGAGTCCCGATCCACCTGTGGCAGCATCCAGAGCCGCGCTTTCTCCGCCCGTAGTACATCCGGTCACGGTACCGCCGGTCATTATGATTTTCTGAGAGCAATTGATTGCACCGCCCTTCGCTGATGCAGTGCAGTTTTTTATGGTCCCGCTGCTCATTAGCAGATTGCCGGACTGTACTGCTCCACCATTCTTTGCCGAGCAATCTTCTATAGTATTCCCGCTAAGCGTCGTTGCCGTAGCGTTGGTGCCGGCAGAAACGATCGCGCCCCCATTGCCGTTATCAGCATGGCAGTCAGTGAACGTGCAGTCGGTAATAATTGCGATGGTTTTATTGCTCGTACATGCTACCGCTCCGCCGTTAACGTTTGAGCTGCATCCTTCAAACGAAGAATCCGTTAAATTCACATGAAGCGCCGTGGTGCGGATAGCTCCGCCGTTGTCTGTGCCCGTGCAATTGATGAACTTACAGTCTTTCACATTGAGTGAAGTGTTGTTGCCTGACGAGTCCTGTCCATCTGCATAGTTGTTAAAGGCACCGCCCTTTGATGCTGCGCAGTTAGTGAACGTGCAGTTATCAAGTGTGACATCCCAGGCATCTGATTCCATTCCGGCACCGCACCATACTGAGGTGCAGTCCTTAAAGTTGCAGTCTTTAACGCTGGTTTCGGAATTGCCCGGATCAGTCTTCAAACGTCTATGGAAGAAGCCGGCGCCCTGTCTGGATGCTGTTGAGCAAGCTGTAAACGTACAGTCTGTAACAGTCAATTTCTGAGCGTCAGTGTAGAATCCACCACCTCCGCCTGCGGCATCATCTTTTCCATTGGCTTTGCACTGATTGAAGACGCAGTTGGTAATACTTGCTTCCCCGGCAGTATTCTCGTGGCAAATGCCTCCGCCCTGACCCGGAGTTAAGTTAGCTTTACCGGCCTGACAATTATTAAATTCACAGTAGCTTACGTTCAGGCTACTTGCATCTGTTTTCACGGCACCGCCATTACCGACTACGGACATCGCTCCATTGCCGTTGAAAATGATCTTGTTAAACTCAACTGTATCGATGCCAGTAGTTGTAATCATCGACGTAGTTGTCTGATCCTTTACGAGCGTAGTCTTTTGGGTTGTATCAGTTTCTTCACCAACGCCTTTGAGTTTAAGGCTTGTGATATCTGAATTGTTAAAGTTGAAGCCGCTGCTCAGAGTGTAGCGCTCATGAGTGTCGTAAAGCATTTCAACGATCACGTCTCCGCTCAGGGAATTCGCATAGTTAAATGCCCCTTCCAGTGTCACTCCATCATATTCGCCCGTGATGAGGCTTGCGAATTTCTTCCAGGTCGTCCCACCGTCATTGCTGACTTGCGCCACAGCAGGGACCATCTCGATCTCATACAGCGTATCGCCGATTACGGTCTGTGTGCCGCCATTATCATAGGTCCACTTATACGCTGCCGGATAGGATACGTTCGTAGCAGTGTAATTTACCCAGTTTAGCACAATCAAGTCGGATCCTGCACCAAAGTCATCAAACGTTTCGCCCGCCAGAAGCCTGGTCCACCACGTCCCACTGCTGACTGTCGGAATATCTGTCGTAGTGAGCTTCGCACGGGAGACTGAGTCCGCAGACACGGTATTGACCTTGCCGGTAACCATCATACCATCCGTGTCGTATCCGAGTTCTGCTGCAATGGACTCTGCCGTAAAGCTCGTCGCGCTGCCTGAAGGCACGAATATAGTCTCCGCCGTAGCGCCATTCGCCGTGATCCGCACCGGCAGGGAGTTGTCGTTCAGTTCTATCTGAAGATCATAACTCGTCGCGGAACCGTTTACATTTCCAGAGGTGGCAATGCGTCCGAGCGAGACAGGTGAAATACTGCCCTCGAAAAACCCGACTGCACACAGTGACTGCTTGGTGTTGCCGCCACTGTCATTGGCTTTAATGACGGAATATCGTCCATTGGAACCTGCATTGCTGTAGGCCGGATTCCACTTATCAATCACTTCTTCAAAGCTTAGCCAGCCCATATTGTTGTTATTAGATATCTCTGCACTACCGGAAAGCTCAGTTTGGCTCCCACCAAAACGGCCTGTCTTTACCGTCGTAATGAAACGCTCGAGACTACTGCCGTTTCTATGAAATGTAAATGTGGAGAAACTCTCCGTCTCAAAGGAATAGACATAGCCCTCGTCTGTTGTTTCAAGATCAGCGGTCAGTGTCTCCTTCGTGCCGTCTTCACACACATGCAGTACCGAGGCGGTATCCTCGTCCGTATCGGCCTTGTCGTCCAGTACGACCACAGTCAGAGCCACATTGTGGCCCTCGGCAGGCTGATAAACGACGTTCTCATCCTCCACGGAGACGATCTTGATGTCAAAGGTGATGACATCAGGATCATCGCCTTTTAACTCTTTTGCATAAAGGCGCACTCCCTCCGCAGGTATGCCGGCAACGTTGTCATAGGCTGCCTCCATACGGAAAGTCTTGCCCTTTGCCTCGACGACCGTCTCTGTCTTTCCGGTCTGTTTATTGTCAGACTCGAAGTCTACCGTGTATACAATGCCGTATACTGAGAAGCTGTCTGTTGTGAAAGAAGCCTCAGAAAGCTCCTTTTTATCGAGCGACAGCTCTGTGTCTTTCTTATCTATAGAGGCAACTTCAAGCTTGCCGGTCTTTTCGTTTTCTGTCAGGCGAACGATTCTGAGGCTCTTTTCAGCTTCGTCCTTCTCTCCGACTGTTTCTCTCGCGTCTTCATTGAACGTGATTTTAACGCTAACATCACCCGATGGCTCGATCTCTTTGCCTTTGCTCATGAGAGCGATATCGTAGAACCTGGCAAACTTCAGCTTTGCTATCGAGTCACCGCCCTTTTCGTTGCGGAGTTGCTCGAGAGACTTGTCGTAATACTCTTTATATTCTTTCTGCTCTTTTTTGCTATCGCTGTCAGCAAGGACCTCGCGGACTTCGAGCTTTGTTCCCTCAGGGATCTCCGCCTTCTTGCTGTAATCGAGAGTTACTGTGTATTCGTCGCACTTGTAAGTAAGTGTTCCGGCAGATAATTTCTCAGCGTCTTTACTGTCATCTTTTGCCGTGGCTTCCTTTTCAGGCTCTGCCTTGGACTCATTGCTTGCCTTGGATTCAGACTCAGCCTTTGGCTCTTCTTTCTCAGGAGCAGCTTCTTTAGCTTCTTCTGCCTTAGGCTCTTCGGCATTCTCTTCTTCCTTGGCTTCTTCTTTTGCTTCTTCTTTTGGGTCTTCTTTTGATTCTTCTATATCTTCAGAGCCTGGTGTTTCGGACACAACAACGGAACCGCCGTCTGCGGCCTCCTCTGTGGCAAACGCCTGTGCAAAGGAACCTGACAGCATCATCGTTACCGTTATTAACAATACGAGCAGTCTCTGTGTCAGTTTCATTGTTTTGTGGGTCTTTCCCCTCTTATTCCATCCTACGATTGAATTATAGGCTTGTGAAATAACTCAAACAATACTATGTGTCGCTATGACACAGCATATCTATAAAATTGTTAACTATTGTGAGGGTTCACAATCTATTCCCTTGTTATGGTAACACAAAAGAGCTACAATTAATTGAAAAAAAGCTCAAAATTGATACATATTTATCAGAATCGTTGGTGTCTGTAAGAACAAAGGAAAGGACCGCGTCATGACTTTTGCAGAAATGCTGCACAAGATTAGAACAGATAGAGGGCTTTCGCAGCAGCGTCTTGCCGACCTTTTGTTTGTGGATCGCTCTACTATCGCCAGTTGGGAGACGGGAAGACGCGTGCCTGACGCAGTCACGATACGCAAGGTCGCAGACTCACTCGGCGTTGATGTCAATATCCTTATGGGCTCTGACGATAGCTTCGGGGAAAAGCCTTTTGTGATGATGGTAGATAACGAACGCATCATTTTGAGAGGCGGCAGGCCTATACTTGAACAGGCTATACCTCAGGCTGAAGTCGTCTGCTTTACAAAGCCGTCCGAAGCGATAGAGTTTGCTAAGACGCATAAAGTTCCGCTGGCTTTCCTCGACATCGAGATGGGCCGCGTGAGCGGGCTTGACCTTTGCCGTGAGTTGCTGGCGATCAATCCGCGCATCAACGTGATATTCCTAACGGCATATACCACATACTCACTGGATGCATGGGAAACAGGCGCGTCCGGCTTCCTGATGAAGCCTCTTACTATCGAAGGTGTTCAGAAACAACTGTCGAAGCTGCGCTACCCTGTTCCGGAATTGGTGTTCAAATAAACAAATGCTTGATTGGATGACAGTAGCAAATTTCTCAATACCGGTCGCCGGCCTGATGATCGTTCTGTTCGGGCTTGTGATGACCATAGCGAGCAGATACTCAGATAAAGCTACCCGCAGGTTTCTGATACTCATTTTTATCGTACTCGCTTGCTTCCTGGGGTCCAATATGCTGTCGATGGCTTCTCAGCAGTTCATTGGCAACTGGCTCATCACATGGACCGCAGAGTTCTTTGAGATACTCTCCTCGTCTTTACTTCTGCCGTTGCTGGCTCTGTACATGATGATAAGGTGTGGCGAGACTCCAAGAAGTCCTGTCATGTATATAGTGGATATCATATGGATCGGTTTCTTTGTGTTGCTCGGCTACGCTCAGATGAGCAAATCCATCTACTACGTAAGTACGGATAACGTATTTCATCGCGGACCGCTTTACCCTGTCCTTATGATACCGCCTGTGCTGATGATGCTGGTGATGTTCATTGCGCTCTTCCGCAGGCGCGACAAGCTTACACGAAGACAGTTCAACGCGTTCCTCGCATACATAGCGATCCCGCTCATCTCGGTCGGGCTTCAGATGTTAAATAACGGCATAAACTTTATTGTACTTGGTGTCACTATCGCCACCGGTCTTCTCATGATCATACTTCTTCTCGATCAGACAGAGCAGGCCGCGAGGCAGCAGCGCAAGATCGCCGATCAGCAGGCCAGCCTTACAGTACTGCAGATGCGTCCGCATTTCGTATACAACACAATGATGAGCATTTACTACCTCTGCGAGGAGGATCCAAAACGCGCTCAGAAAGTAATACTGGACTTCTCAAAATATCTGAGAAAGAACTTTACCGCTATAGCGAGCGAAGATCCTATTCCGTTCGAGGAGGAACTGGAGCACGCGAAGGCATATCTCGCTGTAGAGCAGGTGCGATTTGAGGACAGTCTATTTGTTGAGTATGACACTCCATACAAAGACTTTGAGCTTCCACCATTGACGCTGCAGCCGCTCGTAGAGAACTGCGTGAAGCACGGTATCGACCCGGAGCTCGATCCGATCACGGTAACTATCCGCACAGAAAAAACCGATACAGGTTACGATGTTATCGTTGCCGATACCGGTCCGGGATTTGGAGCTACTGTCATCACTGAGAAAACAGATGGCAACCGCATCGCGCTTTCGAATATTCGCGAACGCCTGGAAGCTGTCGGAGCCGAGCTTGAGCTCGCTGATCGCGAGGGTGGCGGCGCAGTCGTTACCATTCATATCCCCGATGAAGAATGATGCTTCTGATTATGATTTATAACGCCTGTTCAATTATTTGATCAGGCTTTTTCTTTTTGTAGTTCTTTATCACGTAGACGTCTATCACCCACACAGCCACATACACGGCGATCATCCCAAGAGTCCATCTGTCTACTATCACCATTGGCTTCGCCGGGTTTTGCGTCCATATAAACCAGAAGAGCGCGAACACCGACAGCAGTGCCTGTCCGAGGAAACTGACCAGCTTTATATCGCTGAAGTCTTTGATATCCAGTTTGCCTTTGCCTGCACGTCTAGCTTTAAGATCCGCTGTGACATAGCGGTATTTTTTTCTGATCGCCTTCCCCGGGAAGGTAACAGCAAGGGACATGATGACGCATATCGCATTAAGGAGAGACCAATGCTCAGCCTCTCCGTGGCCCCACGCCGCAAGAGGTATTGGACGATCGCCTATCAGGTATTCTTCAGGTAGCGGCTCGGTGCGGAACTTCATAGTCCCCACGAGAAGCTGCCGGCCGTTCGTGGTGGCATCGGCGCATGTACTGAACGCGATCAGTTGCATACCGTTCTTCACCACTTCATCAGGCATCTTGTTAAAGACAAACTTTCCGTTTTCAGCAATATTGCGGTCACGCGCGGTTATATATTTCTGGATATTGGCTGTGATCCCGTCTATGTCGGTCTTAGGGTCCCACTGCACTGCGAGCGACTTAAGATAGTAAAGGTAATTAGGGAAATCCGACGATGGTCTATCGCCGGCCTGATAAACTTTGCTGTCATAAGCATCAGCTGAGAGCCTTCCGAAGATATGTATGTCGTAGATGCCTCTTGTCGTTACCAGTATGCCGTCCTGATGGCCATAGAAGTATCTGTCGTTTTCATACTTTTCTATATCGCCGAACATGCCGCCGTTATCCATGTGGTGACCGTATATGAGGTTGAACGAATCAGTGAATTCGTTACTATTGACCGTTGTAAGATAGATCGATCCGGTAAGGCTGCTTTTGCCATAAATATCCTTGTTGGCGTACTCAACATCGTCCTTGCCCTGCACTATCGGGTAATCGATGTGTGTGCCGAGCATGGTCACCCAGGCGCAAGTATCCGAATTGATCGTCATCATCTCCTCAAAGGTCGGCTCTTCTTCAGTTGCAGTTGGGCGGTACTGGCTCAAATCAGAGGACGTAAAAGCAGTGCGGTCGGTGTAGACCGTGTCGTAAAGCGCAAAGCCGCTGTAAGCGATCATGGTCGAGGCAAGCACGATCGAGACCGCCGAAACGACTTTTGTCCCTATTCCCGCTATTGTTGCTAAACTGATTTTGCCCATTCTTACTATAAATTGTTACGTCTTATTACTGAAATGACTGTCCCTTTGATTTCTCTGTATTTTACCGGCCCGAAGAATCTGCTGTCCTCGGTTCCCTTTCGCTGATCGGCGAGGATGAAGCATTCGTCCTCAGCAAGCGTCAGTGGATATTCCGTAAACCCTTCAAGAGGGTAAGTCTCAAAAAAGATATTGGTCTCTACCATAGTGTAGCCATTGATCTTCACGGCACCATCGGTCACCTCGACAGTGTCACCTCCAACGGCAATCGCGCGTCCGACATATCTGGTACCATTCTTTTCGAACACCATTATGTCCTGCGCTTTAGGGTCTTTGTCCAGTCTGTACACAAGCAGGAAATCGCCGGAATCTATCCTCGGATACATGTCGGCGTTTGGCATCGTCATTATCCCCACTATATGTCCGAAAAGCACATATAATATCATCACCAGTATCAGTATCTGCATACATAAATACTGGAAGTCGTTCATACTTTTCTTGCTACGCTTTTTTGCGCTGTCTTTGCCCTTCTTGTTGGTATCTTCAACCGCCGTGTTGACAGCGCTGTTGTTGATGTCAGACATTAAAGCCCTCCTCTTTTATGCGATATTAGCATTAGAAGCGTCTTTTTATTCGTCATTGATCTGCTGATGAGGCAACGCAACTAAAATCGGTAATAATATTATAGCATCGAGCCTATTAAGCGTGAACGGTTGGTGTCAGAGTGACACCAAAGGATCTGAAAAAGAAAGCTCCTGTAAGCTGCTCTTTATTTCCAACGCTGACAGCGATATAATTGTATGGATTTCGGTTGGGCTATTTTATTTCCTGACCGAGAGCCATGCATAGAATAGAAAAGAAGGTCCTACATTATATTGAAGAAAGTTGTTGCTTGCATAGTTTTTTCAGCTCTGATTTTTTCCACCATGGAGGTGGCTCTCAAACTCGGAGGCCGTGGTCTCGATAATATACAGCTCACCTTCCTGCGCTTCTTTATCGGAGCGATCGTTCTGACTCCTCCCGCGTTCCTCGAATGTAAGAAGAGCGGATACAGGGTCAACCTGAAAGATCTCGGCTGGATGGCTGTGACCGGCATCATGGGCGTTTCGATCAGCATGCTCTTCTTCCAGATCGGAGTCATGAACTCGAATGCTTCCACGGCAGCCCCTGTTGTGTGCACCAACTCTCTGTTCGCCATGCTGATCGCTCATATCTTCACGTCAGAGAAAATGAGCAAGCGCAAATGGATCTCATTTGCTCTCGGAATCATATCGATCTTCTTTATGATAAGGCCGTGGGATATGCAGGAAGGAAACAGTGTGCTTGGTTTTGTCGCGCTCATCATTGCGGCGATCACTTTCGGCGCATATACCGTGATGGGAAGGCGCACTATCGAGCGCATCGGCACATTCACGCAGACCAGCATTGGATTCTACTTCGGTTCTGCTGTCCTGCTCATCGCGCTGCTTATAACGGGGAGGCCTATCGTTGCGGGCGTTGCTGAAAACCTTCCAATGGTACTCTATGTGGGCGTTATCGTGACCGGGCTCGGATATTTAGTATATTTCCTTGGTGTCCTCTACTCGGACGCTTCTACCGGTTCGATCTCCTTCTTTGTCAAACCGGCTATTGCACCGTTCATCGCGATCGCCGTTCTGCACGAGACTATTTATTGGAATTCCATAGTGGGCATCGCGCTTCTGTTGATGGGGTCGGTCCTCACTATATACGATACATTCGCATATCGGAAAGCCGAGGACGTGGAATAATTATGAGAAAAGAAACGAAAAAACTGATCGACGAATTCAGGAATGAATATATGTGTGAAGGTGCTGCTGCCTCTCGCATAATAAAGCCTTATGTTGAATTCATTGGGGAAGAAGTTATGGAGCAGGCCGCTTCGGCGCTGCTGCTCGGTGAGAACTTATTACTCTCAGGCGCTAAGGCCACCGGCAAGAATGTGCTTGCCGAGAACCTTGCGTGGATGTTCAGGCGCCCTGTTTATACTGTTTCCTTCAACGCGAACACAGATAGCAGCGCGCTTATAGGAACAGATACATTCAAGGGCGGCGAAGTAAAGCTTCGCCCGGGCGTCGTTTCCGAGGCCGCCGTCAATGGTGGATTCTGCATACTCGATGAGATCAACATGGCAAAAAACGACGCTGTCGCTGTGCTCCACTCGGTGCTCGACTACCGCAGACTGATCGATGTGCCGGGCTATGAACTTATACCTGTTCATCCTGCTACGCGTTTCATCGCGACTATGAACTACGGCTACGCAGGGACAAGGGAGCTGAACGAGGCGCTTGTTTCACGCTTCTCAGTTATAAGGATGCCTGCCCTTTCCGAGGAGAGACTTGCTATGCTTCTTAAGAGGGAGGCAGAGGGAGCTTCTGAAGCAGAAGTGAAAAGCTGCGTAGGACTGTTCATGGATCTTAACGAGAAAGCGATCAACGGCGAGATCTCTCCAAACGCTGTTGACCTTAGAGGACTGATCACAGCACTCAAACTTATAGAAAACGGCATGGCGGCGCGTGACGCTGTCACCATGTGCATCACCAACAAATGCTTCGATGACTACGAGCATACTTTGGTGGACGATATAGTAATGAGCAGGTTTGCGTAAAGTATCGCAAAGACAGCATGGGCGATTTCGGAAGCAGATACACAAGCAAAAATATGAATAAAAGCGTGGGCGCGGGCGATGCCGGCGCCTTTGATGCACGTAGAGCGGACAGTATGTTCATGACTGTGTCCGGCGACTACAGCAGGACCGACTATCCGGAGTATGTGACCTACATGTGTAAACCTTTTCTGGACGCGGGCGATATGGTCTCCGTGTACGAGGGACTGATGCTCGGCGGCGCTGACAAGCTGTTCGGTCTGGATGAATTGGGTACCTGGCTCCGCAGATATCGCTATGCGGCGTTTGACATGAGAGTGTTCCTACCCGCGGTACACAGCTGCCTCGAGTACGCGGTGAACTGCCGCATACAGGGCGAGCGTCCGGGAGCTCCAAACATGGCTGAGCTCGCTGCAAACGAGATACTCCGTAATGACCCTTTCAACTGGAGATCTTCTTCGCGCGGATGGGTCAGCATATGGTGGCTTCTCAAGAGATTCCCTTCCCTCGCCGGCCCGGGCACCGACGAGATCATGCGGAGGTTCAAGGACTTTGACACAGTCTTGGATCTATATGAGGAACTTGTTCGGAGAAGTACTGATTGCGCAAGCGCTGAAGATCTGACCAAGCTGGGAGAGCTTTTATATAAGAAAGTTCTTACGCGCTACTTTGCGCCGAGGCACGATCAAGATCCGCTTCCGGAGTGGTATGACCTCGATAAGCCGGGCGATGAAAAAGAGAAAACCGATGCCGAAAGCCGTCATGCTGATGAAGAAAAACGGACCGGACGCAAGTTGGTATATGGGACCGGAGGCGAAAAGAAACTCCTTGCCGATCTTACCGATGCGGACATTGCCCTCATCCCCGAATACATAGAGAGGAATTTTGGGCCGTCATTCAAGACCGGCTCCGAAATGGAAAGAATAGAAAGTGAGCTCTGCGTGGGCATACACGAGAGCAGAAAGCTTCACTTCACTGACGGTATACCACGTGAAGGTAGCGATGGGCAGGGCGGTTCCGGCAAAGGCAAGACAGCAGGCAGGCGGATACCACCTCCGATACTGGAGAGCTACGCAGCCAATGAAGGCCTGCTTGCGCAAAACGAGGCCGTCGCCAAAGCGGGGATCCGCGGCATCGAAACAGCCTTTCGAAACATGCTGAGGATCCTTACCGACCCGGAGGTATATTCTGCCGATCACGGCACACTCATAAACAGCGTGCTCTGGAAGGCCGATCGAGTGAGCGAGCCAAAGCTCTTCTACAAAGAATCACCTCACAACGAGCCGTCGATCGCGGTCGATCTTCTGATCGACGCCAGCGGTTCTCAGCAAAAGCGCGAAGCCATGGTAGCTCTTCAAAGCTATATGTTCAGCGCAGCCCTTAGCCGTGTCGGGATCCCTCACAGGGTAATGAGCTATTGCACGTATGGAGACCATACTGTTATAAGGCGCTTCAGGGACTATTCTGATGGGCCGGCAACTGATATGCGCATTCTGGAATACCATGCCGGCTCAAACAACCGGGATGGGCTTGCGATCGCGGCTGCCGGATGTGACCTTCTTAAGAGAAAAGAAGACCGCCGCATACTGGTAGTTCTGAGTGATGGTCTGCCTAATGACATGACTGCAGGCAGGATCAAGAAAGGACGCCCTCCGAAATACGTGGGCGACGTGGCGATCAAAGATACATGCTTCCAGCTGAGGATGCTGCAAAGGCATGGGATAGAAACTTTGGGGATATTCCTCGGAGACGATGAGGAGCTTGGAAACGAGCGCTTCATATTCGGCTCTTCGTTCCTGCATATTAGGCGAGCCGAGGACTTCAGCGGGTCGGCGGGCCGCAGGCTCTCGGAGATGCTGACCAGATATTGATAGATATTGAAAGAACTTGATAGGGATCGGGAAAGGATGAACGGTTTCGGTATGGATAAATATAAGGTATGTGTAGCACAGACAACATCATATAAAGACGGCAAGGAATACAATCTGCAAAGAGCCGACGAGATGATCAAAGAGGCAGCTGAAAACGGAGCTTCTCTTATCGCCTTCCCTGAAATGTATCTGACCGGCTACACTGCAAGCCGTAGGATCTACGACCTCTGCGAAGCTGCGGACGGACCTTCCTTTGAAGCGATGGCCGGGTACGCGGCTGAGAATGGGATACATGTTGCTTATGGTTTCCCGGAATGCAGAGCGAATGATAATTCCACCGTATACAACAGCATGAACTTCATCAGCGATAAAGGCGAGATCATCGGTACTTACGCCAAGTCTCATCTTTTCGCCGGTGAACAGATACACTTCACACCGGGCAACGAATTCAAAGTCTATGATACCGAGCTTGGAAGAGTCGGCCTTCTCGTGTGCTACGACCTGGAGTTCCCTGAACCGGCGAGGAGGCTCGGTGTCAGCGGGGCCGAAGTTATCATCGCTATCTCTGCCAACATGGGGCCTTACGAGGACATCCATGAGCACTTCGCAAGGAGCCGTGCAATGGAAAACGGCGCGTTCCTTGTCTACAGCAATTACACCGGCAGTGATAACCGCTTTACTTATGTAGGAAGATCAGGACTGTACGCACCGGACGGAAGCCTCCAGTGTGGCCCTTCCGAAAGAGCGGAAGGCCTTATCTACGCTGATGTGGATCTCGAACTAGCGAGGAATATAGACGAGGATATCGATTACCTTAGGTATATCAGTGACGAAGAAAGGGAGCTGTATCTGCGCTGATCCGGAAGGCGGAGCGAGAAATCAATACAAGCTCAAAAGATTGTAGACAAACAGGGCGGCAGCATCGATCAATGCACCGCCCTGTATTCATAATCCAATCTGTCGTAGGTTTTGTCGCCGACTGTTAGTCCGCCTTTCTCTTTGTTGACGAGCTTCATCCCCGACTTCTCGAGAACTTTCTTCGACCCGGCATTCTCCGCAGCGCACCATGCAGTCACGCATGATATGCCTTCGTTCTCTGTCAGGTACTTCAGCACAGTCGCTAAAGCTTCTGTCGCGAGGCCGCGCCCCTGCCAGTCTTTTACGACACTGAAACCAACCTCTATGCTATCTTCATTTAAGTCATAGGCTCCAATCGTTCCTACAACCGCGTCATCGATTCCCATCACCCACGAGTACACGTGCCCATCATCATAGCTGTCGATGAACTTCTGCACGGTTTCCTCTGCCATTTCTAAAGTCTCATATGGATTCCATCCCGAGTATTTATACATAGCCGGGTCTGTACCCAGGTATTTATACAGTTGCTCGGCATCTTCTATCCTGTATCTGCACAGGACCATATTGTCCGTCCTTATTTCTGACGTGCCATGGGGAACGATCCCCTTGATCACCGACCATGCCTCGATAAGTCTGTCCAGTGACCACTGCGCATTTGCCGGGCTTGTGGACGGGAGACAAATCGCCCTTTTCCCGGTTTTCGGCTCTATATACTTCTCGTATAGATCATAAGACTTGCGTCCGTTGCAGTAGATCTGCTCGATATCGCAATTGTCCAGGATAATACTGAGGTCGTTTGCTTTCACGTTCCTTATGCTGGAATCTGACGAGCCCTTTATCTCGCAACTCGCTATAGAGTCCCAGAGCGCAAGATCGCTGCTTATTATCAGGTCCTTCTTCTCGGCTATCGTCTCAGGTACAGGCGAATCATAGATCGCCGCGATCACCCTCCAGAAACGGTTCTGTGGATGTCCGTAGAAGAAATTCTGCTCACGCGACTTGACTGAAGGAAAGGATCCGAGAATAAGCACTCTGCTGTGTTCGCTGTAGAGCGGTCCGAATGGGTGGCTCAACCTTGATGCTGATTCCTGACCGGTTCCATTTAAGTCATAGATCATGATGTATTCCGAACTGTTCTCACCTATCGTCCTGAAGCCGGCTCTTTCATAGAGATGGACTGCGCGGTTCTCCTTTTGAACTGATAATGAGACCTTCGTGTAGCCCTGTTCTTTCATTTGGCTAATAAGCGTTTTCAGAAGTTTTGTCCCTATACCTTTGCCGCGGTATTCACTGAATACCGAGATAGCAAGCGAAGGAGTGTCATCGTCGACATGGCCGTAATCGTCCATGATACGGGTCCACGCCGCCCCGACGATGGTACCATCGTCCTCCGCTACAATGCATCGATCAGCGGAGCCGCTCCCGAAGTCTTTATAGTACAAAGCAAGCTCGGGATTTTCAATGATGGAGCGGGCGGGCGGATCGACGCCTTCAGGTATATATATCGCTTCATAAAGGAAGTCCCTGAGCAGATCGTATTCACTTGGATCGATGTTTCTATATTTCAAAAGTCTTACCCGTTTTCAGTGAATGGACTTTATTGCCCAGCTCCTCTTGAAGAATAGCCAGAGCTTTCTTGCCGGTGCAATGTCCTGTATATATGTTTTCAACGCCAGTTGCTTCTACCCTGTGGGCAAAGTTCCTTACGTATTCCTCAGTTTTGTTGAACAAATGGAAGCCGCCGATCATCGCCAGGATCCTCTGCCCCGGATATGCCTCCATCGCTTCCTTGATTATGACATCCGCTCCTGCGTGAGAACAGCTGTTGAATACGACTATCCCATTCTCGAGCTCAAAGATCAGACTTTGTTCGTGTCTGAAATCATCGGGGATATATCTGAGCATGCCTTGCCTTAGATACATTTTTTCCATCCGGCCCTGAACATCGAGCCCGGGAGTTGTGTGGCCAAGCAGGCGTATGCCATCTGCGATAGTCATGTCGTTTTCCGCTTTGACAAAGCGGTCTGCGTGCCTCTTCATTATGCCCCGTGGAATGCCTGCATATTTGTAGAAAAGTCCGGGCTTGTCATAGCAGTTCTCGGCGCAGCCTTTGGCCACATATAGCGGCGCATGGTCGTTACACTCAAAGAACTTGTCAAAGCCATTGGCATGATCATCGTGAGCATGGGAAAGTACTGCAAAATCCACTCTCGACAAGTCGAGTCCCATCTTGGCAGCGTTTTCGGCAAAGAGACTCGAAAGCCCCGAATCGAGCAATATGGTTTTATCGCCATACTGAATGAAGAGCGACAGACCCCATTCTCCCTTGAGATCGATGCCGGCTTCATTATCTACTAATACGCTTGTCTTCAGATCCATATCATTCCTCTGCGGTGAGTTTCTTGTAATAAGCATTTGCCTGATATAGAGCTCCAACAGGATTATGCGCCAGGACTCTGTCCTTTGCGACCAGTGTCGTAACAAGTGCTTCCGAGTACTTGTAGAACAGACTGTCGTGACCGACGCAAAGCCCCATTACTACATTGAGTTCAGTACCCGCCTGATTGAGTACTTCAGCCTGCATAATCGGGTTGCACATAAATGCTCCTGTTTTTGTGATGTATTCTTCGGATACTCCAAAATCGGTCTTCGGAAATGATCCTATCTTACAAACAGCGCCGTAAACCTCGAATCCTTTCTTCCTGAGTATTCTTGCAAGAATTCGGCTTTCTTCTATCAGGCCGATACAGGTCGCGATTCCGATTTTCGCGTATCCCATGCGTCTTGCGAACTCGATGACTTCCTCTACCCGCGTGTACTCACGGTAAAACTCATCCTCGATCTGTGCGGATACTACTGAAACTCTATTGTTCTCTTCCTCTTCATACAGATGTCTTACCTTTTCTATGGTCTCTTCAGATAAACCTGTCGTCAGACAGAAGTCGGGATATTCTTTTTCGCGTGATCGACAGTTGAGGATCCCGCAGTCGACACATGATCTTGTTTCATTCATTGCAAATGCCCTCGATAATATACAGATATTTTCAAATTAGATTAGAGTAGTGTTTTCAGATAGGCTAAACCGGCAGTCGTCCATTCGTCTTCGACTCTCAGGGTCTCTTCCGTTGTCTCGCACGGCTCCAGCCAAGATTCAATAATGATGTTGAAGTCTCTGTCCGATTTAGCGCGGCACTCATCATAAACCCTGCGTACATCCAGTCTGCCCGTTCCAAGGCATGTCCCTGTTATCTTGAGCCCGCCTCCACCGTTATAACGCTTGATCACGTAGTCTTTCATGTGCAAGCAAACGCAATATGGCGCCATATGTTTCAGCACTTCATCGATAGGTTCCTCGTGCGACAGAGAATTGACTGTATCGATAGTCAGACCAACCTGCGGATGATCGATCGTTTCTACTATCTGCGCATATTCTTTCGCGCTGAACCTGTCGTGGTTTTCTATGCCGAGGACGACTCCGCTTTCCTCAAGCTGAGGGATCACAGATGTGAGTATATGGCAGAACTGCTGCAGATCGGGTGTGAAATCTATGCCGTCTGAAATAACGCGAAGTGTTTTTCCGCCTATTATCTGTGTGATGCGAATGTAATCGGACAGTCTCTCCGGTGTCGCCTTGCGCATCCCGGCTTCGAGCTCGATACCACGTTTCTCCGCGTAAAGACGGATCTGCTCCAGCTCATCATCGTTATATATTTCAAGTGGCATATTGTCCCCGAACTGCACGACTTCAGCGCCAAGCGTGAATGCCTTTTCGATAAGCTCGTTAGGCGTCATTATGTGCTCCGGCCTGTTGAGCGGTCTGGAACCGCAGGCGAAACAATATGCGAAAGAACTAATGCCTATTTTGTGTGTAGCAGCCATCAGAAAGCTCCTTTCCTTCTATGCAGCATGTCTTAGTTCTTTAGTTATCAAAACCCGAAATCCATTCTTATCTGTCCCGAATCCTGTTCTCTGACCAGCCGTATTTGTGGCCTCTCAAGGAATTCAGAGAGCTTTTCGTTATCTGCGATCCACGGCCTGATCTCATCCTTGCCGATCATTACAGGCATCCGGTCATGTATCGGCTTCATAGTTTCATTCGCCTCTGTTGTCAGAATAGTGTATCTTGGCACACCCTGCTCTTCACGGTAGAAGCCTGCCATAAAAAGCAACTCACCCGGTAAAAAGAATCTGAATCTCGCTTTATACGCATCCCATTCATAAAAACCGCTTGCGGGAATGACACAGCGACGGTTCAGGATACTGTCGCTGAACAGATTCTTTTCCATTGCCGTTTCAGCTCTGGCGTTGATGATCAGCCCCTTCGCATACGGATTGTCGAAGCCCCATCGCATATTTTTAGCATACAGATCATCACCGTCACGGCAAATCACCGCAGATGCATCCGAGGGGTGGATATCCCGTCCCGGTTCTACCTGCAGCGGTTCAGCAAGCTTTATGGTTTGTGATGCTCTCAGATCCTCCATCATTTCACGGATCTGATCTTCATAATAATATCTGCAGCACATAATTATTTTTTATTGACCTGCGATCTGTTCCAAAAACTCTTTTGCTTCAGCCGCACCTCCGCATGACTTGAAGCTCTCAGAAACACGTAATGCGGCATCCTTGTACTGTGGTTCATTGATGACTTTGGTCACAGCGTTCAAAACATCCTCTTCAGATATCGATTTAAGTCTGACTCCCGCGCCGAGTTCTTCCGTTCTTTTTGCCACGGCATCCTGCTCCGGTGTCTGCGGGAAGAGAACCAGCGGGACCCCGAAGTACAGTCCTTCGGAGGCTGAATTCATGCCGCAGTGAGTGATGAACGCGTCCGCTATCGATAGGACTGCCATCTGATCCACCGACTCATACACCTGTATGTTATCCGGCAGATCATCGAAGTGATCGGTGTTGGTTCCCATGGATATGATCACCTGCCAGCCGGTTGCAGCAAGCACATTGATGCAGTTGCGATAGAACTCTCTGTTCTGGTTGACCGTTCCCATTGATATATAAACGGTTTTGTCCGCAGTTTTTTCTACCGGCGAAGTGATCGGCCTTATGGATGGACCGATGAAATGATACCTGTCGGAAAACGTGTCAGCGCAAGGCTGGAAATACTTCGATGTATATACGATAGTGTTTGTGTCGTTGTCGTTCTGAACTATGTCCAGAAGGCTTTTTACCGGATATCCTTTTTTGCGCAGGCGGTCCAGCTGCTTATTGATGCGGGGCATGGCTATTAGCATCCTGGCGATGTCCCACGCGCTCTCTTGCATATACTTAGCTGAATAGCGGTTGAAAGCGAATGTAGTTGTCGAGGATACATACGGCAGCCCATGCTTCATTGCGGCAAGCTTTCCCCAAAATGCTACGGAGTCAGAAACGATTACATCGGGTTTGATCTCCCCTATCACTCGTGTCGTCATCTCATCAAGTGCCAGAGTTGAGGAAACGAGAAGTTCTGTCGCGAACACCTTGTCCTTGCCGACACGGTCCGCATTCCCCTTATCTTCCATCTCAAAATCATATCCGTCACAGCCTATAAAAACTGCTCCGGCCTTCTCTATCTTCTCTCTGAATTGCTCAAATGAAAAAAACCAAACCTGATGCCCGGCATCAGTAAGGGTCTTAACGAGTCCCAATGTAGGATTGGTATGTCCATGTGCAGGTATGCAAAACCATGCTATTTTCATTCGTCTCTCTCCTATAAAATCCTGTCTTTCTACATGGGCGGGCCCACTTCTATAAGATCCCTTCCGGATCATAGATCGAAAATGCTGATTTGCGTATTTTTCTCAGGCAACTCCCTCATATAACTAAAGCATTCTTCCGGGGTCGACATCATGCTGTTTTCTTTGCAGATCCTTTTATAAATAGCCGTCAGCTCTTTTGCATTTGGGCTCGGCAGTTCATATGAGTTTCCGTATGTTCGTATATAGCGTTGCTTCAAACCGGGGAAATGTTTATCCAGCGCAGTGTAATAGTATTCTCTATCACCTTCCCTCAGAGTCAGTCCCATTCCGAAGTCGATGATCCCCTTCACCCCGGTTCTAACACATTCATTCATTATGGATGTGATGTTCTCCTCAGTATCATTTATGAATGGAAGAATAGGAGTCAGCCAGACGACTGTGGGAATGCCCCTTTCCTGCATCTTCTCGAGCACTTCTATCCTGCGTTTTGTATTGCATACATTAGGTTCGATTATGCGGCACAGATCATCATCGTAAGTCGTAAGAGTCATCTGTACCACGCACTTTGCGGACCGATTTATCTCATCAAGAAGATCGATGTCCTGAAGGATACGATCGGACTTAGTTTGGATAGCCGCGCCAAATCCATATTTGTTGATGATCTCGAGACATTTTCTTGTAAGACGCAGTTTTTCCTCACAGTGCATGTAAGGATCCGACATCGCTCCGGTCCCGATCATGCATCTCTTTCGCTTGGATCGTAACGCCTTCTCTAGTAACTCCGGCGCATTCTGCTTCACTTCGATATCTTCGAAAGGATGCGTAAACTGATAGCACTTGCTTCTGCTGTCACAATAAATGCAGCCGTGAGAACATCCACGGTAAATATTCATTCCATAATAACCGCTGTTTCCGGTCAGTATTCCTTTTGCGTCAACAAAATGCATGATCTGAGTTTGGCTTTCTATTGTCTAACTATCGAATTAATAATACCCCGATAAGTTGCCTTATACCAAGCAATTCATAATAACTTTCACCATCATATCTTTTTCTTCCGGCTTTGATTCCGCGATCATGATCGTAAGCGCGACCAGCGTATAATCTGCAATGCGTTTAGTGCCTTCTACAAACAGCGCTCTGTTTTTATCGAGAAAGTACAGGAACATTGTCGCTGCAATACGCTTGTTACCGTCTGAAAAGCTGTGGTTTTTTGTCACAAAGTACAAAAGGTTTGCAGCTTTCTCCTCTAACGATGGATATAGATCATTGCCACCAAAGCTTTGGTATATCGCTCCGATGGAACCTTTGAACGAATCATCCTTCTCATTTCCAAACAGAGCGCTGTCCGACGCAAATTTCATTTTATCTATTACATCACGACATTCATCGTATGAGAGCACATAGGTATCATGATTACCTTTCGGCTTGGACAGAGTCTGATGGTCGTAATCGTCCAGCATATCCAATGCAGTCGAATAGCTCTCCACTACCGAAAGTACCTGCTGGGTATCCAGCTGGTTCTCTGCCCTCTTCATTATCTGGACAAGCTGACCGAGTTGGTTGATGCGTTTATCGTTTACTGCATATCCTTTCAAAATGTATTCCTTCAGCACTGTGTTAGCCCAGCGACGGAATTCCACGCCTCGTTGTGACTTGACACGATAGCCGACAGAAATAATCACGTCCAGACTGTAAAAAGCGACTGGTCTATCAGCATTTGCAATTTGCAAAAAATGCAAATTGCTCTTTTTCTCCACCTCTCCTTCCCTAAACACATTGCTAATGTGCCTTGAAATAACCGATACATCTCTGTCGAAGAGTTCAACCATCTGTGCTTGTGTCAGCCATACAGTATCATCATGCATCTGTACTTGCAGTGACACCTCATTATCAGCGGTTTCAAATAGTACGATCTCATTCTTCTTCATAACTTGCCTCCTTTTCACAGAAATAGAAAGAGCCCCGGTTTCCGGGGCACAAAAAAATCGGAGAGCCCTGTCTCCGATTTACATATATCGATGGCTCGATTATACCGAGTTTTTTCTTTTTTTCAACCGTATTACTTTGAAGATGTTATGCACGTTTCAACACAGAAACGCATTCGATGCTGGTCGTCCACGGGAACTGGTCGACCGGGGTGGCTTCGATAAATTCGTAGCCGTTCGCAGTGAGGTATTTGATGTCACGAGCGAGGGTGCCGGGATCGCATGATACGTATACGATGCGATCAGGCTGCGCAGCAGCCACTGCGGCGAGGAGGGCCTCGTCGCATCCGGCACGCGGCGGGTCGAGTATCGCCACGTCGGCCTTTTCGATCTTTATCTCCGGCTCGCGCTCCACGCGCTCATTGACTTCGTTCCATTTATACAGCTTCGCGAGCCCCATCATGCCGGGTAGTTCTTCCTCTGCTTTTCCACAGAAGTAGCGGGTGTTTATGAGCCCGTTGATCACTGAGTTTCGGTTGGCGTCGAGGATAGCCGGTTTTACAGACTCGATACCAATGACTTTTGTTTTTTCAAATGCCCCAGGGTCTTTACTTCTGAACTTGTCGAGAAGCCAGATACCTATAGTCCCGGCACCGCAATAGAGGTCGAGGATCGTAGATCCCCATCCAGCATATTCGGCGGCTTTATCGTAGAGCCTTTCCATCTGCTCGGGGTTCACCTGGAAGAAAGACTGCGGGCTGATCTCAAATCTCAGAACGCCGCCGTCTGTCACGAACTCCTCATTGATGGTAGGCTTGCCTGCGATGATATGACATTTTCCTTTATGGATCAGAGCAACGGATTCTAGGCTGTATTGCAGACCGTCCTCTTCATCGGAATTCAAACTGTAGACTGCGTCATCGAACATGCCGACAAGCTTTTCGATCTGAGGGATCTCTTTGTTGTCCGCATCGAGCACGACCATCACTTCGCCCGTTCCAAACGCCGTCCTGACAGTCATCTGTCTGATGCCTTTGACTTTTGTCTCTTTTAGAAAATGCCTCAGAGCGTCAGCGCACACCATGGCAGCATCGGTCTGCAGAAGGCAGTCTTCAACGTCTATGACAAAATTGCTCTTCCCTTTTTTGAAACCAACTTCGCCGTGAGGCCCGACTGCAAAGACTGCTTTGTTCCTGTAATACTCGAGTGTATCTGCTCCTATGATATCGTTCACCTTTGGATCCTCAAGTCCGCCAAGCCTCTTTAGCTTGGACCTCACCTGCTCGGTCTTGAGTTTTTTCTGCGCATCATAAGAAAGCTCGCGAAGAGCACAGCCGCCACATTGTCCAAAGTATGGACAGGCTGACACAACGCGGTCCGGAGATGCTTTGGTGATCTCCATGACTTCTGCTTCTGCCGATGACTTCTTCGCTTTGATCACGCGAGTCTTTACCACATCACCCGGAACGGTGCAGGCAGCTTTTTCTCCATTCGGAAGTTTTGCGCCACCGCTCACAAAAACAGCACAGCCATCCGCTCTGCCGAAAGCTCTGCCGTCATCGAGCATGTCCTCTATTCTGATTTCTGTTATCTGACCTTTTTCCATTCTTGTCTGATCCTATTATACCCAGCGATCATGCGGTCCGATATATCGCATTTACCGCATATACCGTACATACTAAATGTACCAGGGGAGAACCCCCTGGTACACTCTGATTACCAATCTGAAAAAGTCGGCTTAGATGCCTTCGATTCCTTTGCTCTCCAGGAAATGGATACCGTCCATCATCAGATCATAAGGATCGAACGGTAACTTAATAGGCAGATTCATTGTGAGATTACCAGGAATAGGAACTCCGTTTTTGTCCATATAAGCAACAAGCCCTACAATGCCAGCGATAGCTGTTGTGCAAAATAGAAATTTCTTCATTTCATCCTCCTTCTGCTGGGAACTATTACTAAATGTAACTTTATCACTTACTCGCCTCTTTAGCAAGTGCTCTGATTCTCGAGAACCTTTTGCTGACGGCAGCCTTACCCACCTGAGGGGTCAGCAGCTCGCCGATTTCCGTGAGGCTTGCTTCAGGTCTGTACAGTCTGAGGTATGCCACCTCTTTGAGACTGCCGGGCAAACGCCTGAGCCCGTCGGTCCAGAACTTCGCCCCGGGGTCTGAAAGCTCTTCAGGCTGAGGCTCTCTTCCTGCCTCAACGGTTGCAATTTGAATTATCCATTCCTTCTGCTCCTCGGCTGCTGACAGTGTCCTGTCCACATTAGCGTTGTCGCAGTTTATCATGCGCATTATGTCACCGTGCATGCCCTTGTTGACGCGTATACTCTCGAGCTCGAGCATGGCGTTGTCTGCGCCCATGATCCCAAGCATATCACTTATATACGAAGCTTTCTTCATATATACTACATAGTCATCGCCCCGGTGTGAGATGTTCGCGGAGAGGTCTACAAAGCTTCCGATGAGCTTTCTTAAGTCGAGAGCGCTCTGCTCCTTATCGAGAACGAATTCGAGGTGGTAGCTCTTCCGCGGGTCTGACATCGTGCCGCAACTTAAAAACATGCCTCTGAGGTATGCCTTCTTGCAGTGCTTGGAATTCACGAGTGGCTGGTATATGCCGTCGCTGAAATAATCGTCGCCCTCGCGTATAAGTATCATACCGGTCTCACGGAGTATCTGCATGGATTTCTCCTCGGGGCTTATAGTGATGTAGTAGGTATTCCTGCCCTTTTTCCCCTGAAAGCCCGGCCTCTGCGAAGCGCCTATGCCAAGTTGCACTCTGTTCTTGAAGTATGTTTCTATGAGGACCTTGAGATGCCTTGCTGTCGCGGCGCTTTCGGTGGATGCCACAATAGCAAAACTGCCGCCTGTGATACGCACGGATCCCGATACTCTGAAGAATCCCGCTATCTCAGCCAGCATGCAACACTTCCTGGCGGGCTCTGTTCTCGCCAGTTCACCCTTTACTTCTGAGGAAAACGACATCTCTTGTTATTGTCTGTCCTATCTTTTTTTGTTCTGAAGATCGAGGTCTCTGTGATTGACCCTCACTCTCATCCCATCCTTTTTGAATTCTTCGGCAAGCGCGTTGGCTACCGCGACGGATCTGTGATGCCCGCCCGTGCAGCCCAGTGCTATGTTGAGATGGTATTTGCCTTCATCGATGTATCCCTGCACCAATGCCCTCAACAGTATATGGACCGAATCCACGAACTGCCTGGATATCTCGTGTCTGAACACGAAGTCTTTTACTTTCTTGTTGTTGCCCGTCAGTCTTCTAAGACTCGGCACCCAATACGGATTCGGCATGAACCTCACATCGAACATCACATCGGCTTCACTAGGTATACCGTATTTGAAGCCGAAAGAACTGATGTTGATCGCAAAGTTTGAAGAGCCGCTTCCGCCGAATATCATGCGGTCGAGCTCGGAGTTCATCTCTGCCACCTTGAGGTTGGTCGTATCTAGTATGAAGTCGGCTTTTTCTCTGATCGCCTTGAGCTCGTTCTTCTCTTCTTCTATTACATCGACGCTTGCCTCTCCCCCGGTCAGAGGATGGTTGCGCCTGACTTCGTTGTAACGCCTCACGATCTCCGCAGCTGATGCCTCCAGATAAAGGACCGTCAGATCTATCCCTTTTCTGCTTCTCAGATCGTCTATGACCTTTGACAGCTTGTCAAAGAAACTGCCGCTCCTGAGGTCAGTAACAAAGGCTATCTTTTCGAGGCGGTTGGTGTCTACCGATGTCATCTCCAGAAAGTTGTCTATTAGCGCCGGTGGCATATTATCGATACAATAATAACCCTGGTCCTCAAACCAGTCCGCTGCGCGGCTCCTTCCCGCTCCTGACATTCCCGTGATTATTACGACTTTCATGCTTCGCCTCTTTTTTCGTTAGATCGCGATCTTCTATTTATATCTTCTTTCGATATTGACTATCCTGTCTACGTCGATACCGGCCTCCAATGCGAGTGCCAAACTCTCCGCGTATCTTCCGACATGGATCGGCAGATGCGCGTCGCTGCTTATCACGAACTCGACATCATACTGTGCGTAAATCTTAAGGTCGTCCACGTTTGGGTGTTTGTGCCTCGCGTTTATCTCCACAAGAGTGCCGGTCTCCTCGCATGCCTTGGCAACGCGGTGCTCGTTTATGAAAGCTTTGTCACCCGGGTGAGTCAATATCCTGATGTCGTTGCTTGTGAGCGCCTTCTCGATCCTTGCCGTATTCTGGGTCCTCAGCTTTTCGCGGGCGCCTGCCGGTACCGGCAGGTGAAATGCCACCCAATTGGCTATCATGTGGCATTTCGGCACGTAGTGATAGCCCGCGTTCACAAAGTCGTACTTGTCGAAGTCCTCAGGCGCTACATCCAGCCCATTTGGTGTATCAACTATATCCGCCTCGACTCCGAGCCATATCCTCAGCTTTGGGAACACAGCCTTGGCTGCCGCTATGTCACGTCTCATCTGTGGGATCTTCTTAGGGTCGAGTCCATAGAAGTCAGATGGGCCGTGGTCTGTTATCGCAAGCTCTTTAAGCCCTGCGAAGACAGCCGCTCTGGCGTTGTCCATAATGCGGCCCTTTCCGTGAAAATACGGTCCCACCCTCGAATAGATCGTATGGGTGTGATAGTCGAACCGCAATTTGTATTCTTTCTTAAGTTCCTTCAGCTCTTTTATCGTTTTTAAGTCTTTCAATTCCATTCGTTCGTCGTCTCCCAAGAAGGATTTATTGACCGAGGATTCGTTCAATACGTATTATAGCAGCGCGTGGATACGATCGATCATAAGGAGCAATTGATGAGTCTTACTTCAGGCTCAAGCAATATGCCGCTGTCCGCGAGCACTGTTTCTCTCACATGGCGCATGACCGCCAGCACGTCCTCGCAAGTCGCTCCGCCTATATTGATCACGAAGCCTGAATGCTTAGTGGAGACTTCCGCTCCGCCTACTCGGTATCCTTTCAGACCCGACTGCTCGATCAGCGCGGCTGCATAGCCGCCCACAGGTCTTTTGAAAGTGCTGCCCGCGCTCGGATAATTGACCGGCTGCTTGGAATTCCTTTTCTCGCGCAGTTCTTCCACTCTGGCGGCTATAGCGGCAGGATCATCTTCCGTAAACCTCATTTTTGCCGATACGATGATCATGCCCATGTCTTCGGCTGCGCTGTGCCTGTAGCCGAAGTCCATATCTTCATTGCTGAGAGTGCGCGCTTCGTAGCGCCCGCTTTCGCCCTGCTCTTCGGCACGGCACAGAACGCGGACCGACTCGCACACGTCCTTTATCTCTCCGCCATACGCGCCGGCGTTCATGAACACGGCGCCTCCTATGCTACCCGGAATGCCACTCGCGAATTCGAACCCGGCTAGTCCTCGTTCCGTCAGAAATGCCGCAGTCGAAGACATCAGCCGCGCCGCGCCTATCGTCACAAGCGTTTTGTCCTCTTCATCCTGCTTTATTACCTCGAACTCACCTGCGAGCTTTATCGCTATACCCGGATATCCCTCGTCTGAGACAAGCAAATTTGAACCGTTTCCGATCAGCATGTGTGGCGCATCTTCCTCGGCCACGATGCCGAGCACTCGCGCAAGCTCTTCTTCATTATTCACAAACACCACAGCGTCAGCCGGCCCACCTATATGGAACGAGGTGTGGCTGCTCATCGGCTCGTTTACGAGCACGTTTTTCACGCCAATGGCTTCTATAACTCTATCTATTGCTCTATTAGTCTGTTGCATCTTTTTTATCCTGATTACCCGCTATCTTCTTTTCTTCTGCCGGCTTGCTTTTTTTCCTCTTCAAATGCTTGATAAACGTATCTTTCCCATCCTTGCTGTCCGTCTCGAACGCTACATCTTTGTCATCGATGCCATATGGCTCGAGGCTGTAATACTCGGATGTTGTCATTGGTTTTCCCTTGTGGGCAAGGCTTCTACTCGTAAGTTTGTTGATATACCTGTATGCTACGGCAAAGACCGGAACGCCGAACACCATGCCTTCAAAGCCAAAGAGTCCACCGCCCACGAGCACCGCTATCAGCACCCAGAAGCTGCTTATGCCGAGTGAATCGCCTACGATCTTAGGCCCTATGACATTGCCGTCGAGCTGCTGTATCACGAGTATGATGATAAGAAAATAGACCGCTGCCATCGGCTCTTCGAGCATCAGTAAAAGCACTGACGGGACTGCCCCGATAAACGGGCCAAAGAACGGTATAACGTTTGTAACTCCGACGATCACGGCTATCATCAGCGCGAACGGTATGTCAAATATCACGAGGACCACGAAAGTAAGTACTCCGATGATGAAGGAATCTATTATCCTTCCGACAAGGAAGCCGATGAATGTCTCATTCACTATCGAGGAGAACTCATAGAGATTGTCGCGACGTTTCTGACCGCATGTCGCTGTCACTATCTTGCGAGTGATCGCGAAAAGATGATCCTTGAAGTTGAGGAGATATACCATGATCAGGAGCCCGATGATGAAGTTAAATATATACTTTACCGCCGTGAACAATCCTGAAGATATGGTATTGGCGATGTTCATCGCATCGCCTTTGAGCACGTTTTCATGCGCCCAGTTGATGATATCCCTCGAACCGGTGTTGGCTACGTTATCCACCCATTTTGCCAGCTGCGGAAATTTGCTGAAGTGAGTCTCAAGCCAGTCCGAAAGAGCCGCAAGCCTTTCAGGCATTGTATTGCCGAGGCTGATAAGTGTATCCACAAGCTGAGGCACGATGAAATAGATGAGGAGCCCGATGAGACCTACCACCAGCACCACGCATATGATGCTTGCCAGCGCTTTTGAAATTTTCAGAAGCTTCTTCCCTTCGGGATTACTCTTTTTGAGCCGGTCGTAAAACGCTCCGACGCAGTAATTGTAGACCGGGCACAGAACGAACGCAAAGACCACGCCTATGTATACAGGCGCAAGCGTTCTGTTGATAGTCTCAAAGCCTACGGTTAGCTGTCTGTTGTCGATCCAGCTGTCGAAGATGATCAGCAGGCCTCCGCAGATCAGCACCGTAACGGCCGCCTTAAAATACGGACTTTCCTTGAATTTTCTGAACATCAGTCTTCCTCAGGGACTATTACATAAGCCGTCACATTTCTCCTGCCCCAGCTGATACACTGCCCTCTGGAGCTCATATATAAGTCTACTACATTACCTTTGACAGCACCACCCGTGTCATTGGCATATGCATAGCCATAACCCTCTACCCAAAGTTCTGAGCGGAGGCTCACAAAGCGCGGATCTACTGCGCAAGTACCCACATGTACTGCCTGACCAAGGGCGCCTCTTGCTCCCGGGCCTGCAGTATAAGCGGTCGTATTTGCCGTGAATGTCATCGTAACGATATATTCGCCTGAATTACCTGTCGCCGATGTTCCCAGTCTGAGCACATTGTCATGAGGCTCGGTGATCCACTCCTTTACTTCGCGCTTAGTGCCTTTCTTCTTACCATTAACGTATTTGGTCGTATACGTGAAAATTCCCTCACCGTCATTACCCTCTTCGGTCTCCTGAACGCCCGAAGTCATCGACGGATCGAGTATCACCTTATTCACGGCCTCTACTTCTTCTTTCTTTTCTTTGACTTTATAGTGGATCTCATTGACCGTTATCTTCGTATCTTCATCCACACTCTTGTCCAAGGCAGGTTTTATCTCGTCATCCTCATCATAGGAGACTTCGTTGAGCTTCAGATTGTCCTCCACTGTGCCCGGCACCAGCCATAGCGTGCTTTTTTTTCCTGCGATCTTCGCCTTTGCCTCGGTAGCCTTCAGTATGTCTATCTCAGTACCGTTAGCTACCGGCATTTCTTTAGGGGTGTTCATCAGATCGTTGTCGCTTATCTTGATGTCACTGCTCTCCGGAGCCGCTCCGGCTGTTAGTTCGTCGAAAACATCGCCTGCCGTCCTTGCTTTTGTAGCGTAGTCCGCTTGGCTCATACCGTCATAGGTAGTATAGACGAGTGAAACTGTCTTAGGCACCAGATAGTCCCATGCCTGATAGCCTGTAAAGATCACAAGCATAAGCAGTGCAGCAGCCAGAACTCTGTTATTCCTGTCGCCTAGAATCGCTCTTGCTGCTTTCGACTTGTATTCTTTCTTTGGCTTAGGATATTTCGAATGTGAAACTTTCGCCGGAGGTAGCGGTTTTTCCTTCGCCGGTCCTTCAACTTCAGCCACTTCTGCTTCATTCTCGGCCGCCTCTGCTACCGCTGCTTCGACTGTACCTACTTCGGACTCTTCTTTCTCTGTTCCGTCAGCCCACTCAAAGGCTGCGAGCTCAGCCTCCTCCTCAGCTTTCAGCTCCTCCGCCTCTTTTTCGTAATCAAAACCTGGCGCGAGCTTTTCCGCCTCACGCTCGAGTCTTTCGTAATTGGCCTCGAGTATTTCGGCTATCTTCTTGCGGAGCTCCTCACGCTCGAGCTGTATCGTTTCACGCTTTAGCTTAAATTCCTCTTTCTTGTTATTCTCTTCTGTACTAATCGTTTCTGCCTTTTTCTCTTCTGCCATTTGTCCTCCGGCATCCTATCGCTAGAATACGCGGATGACGCCTTTTTGCTTCCAGCTATCTATCGGATGGATCCTGCGTACTACTGCGCCCGGTGCGCCTCGGATATACGATGTCGGCCCGGCGTTGCCTTCTATGGTGATCAGGTAGCCGTTCCAGATGCCTTCCACCAGCCCCACGTGTACGCTTCCGTAGTAGATGACTATGTCTCCTCCTCTGGCTTTGCTTTTTTTGACCCATTTGCCATGTTTATTTGCGT
Organism: uncultured Eubacteriales bacterium; assembly: GCA_902798745.1. GTDB lineage: Bacteria > Bacillota > Clostridia > Peptostreptococcales > Anaerovoracaceae > Crickella. The sequence goes on along the minus strand of CADBXM010000001.1, from coordinate 146,056 downwards.
ATGACGTATAACTAGGCACATAACCGAGGTTTCCGTGCTTCTTGACAGGGGCCACTCTGTCATATTCGCCGGCCTCGTTGAAACACCACGCTACGAACGCGCCGCACCAAGGTGTTCTATCGGTATCCTTGAACTTCGTATGGAAGTACCACTTCCAGTACTTCTTGCCCGTCATGATCCCGACCTGTTCCTTTGCCACTTTCAGTACGGCATTACCATTGTCGGGGATAGGTATTATTACCAGTTTTCCGTCATCACCGGCTTGATAAGGCTTGTTCTTATATGTAAAGACATCCTTTACAGCAATCGTGCCACCCTTTCTGACGTAGTATTTATCGCCTTTCCAGGTTACGATGCATTCCTTTTTTATCCACTCCCCGGTCTCAGGATCGGAATAATTAAGTTTCTTATTCCATTTGTAAACACCGGTAGCGATCTTACCGTTCTTACGTGCGTGGTAATACTTCTTTTTGACCTTGAAAGTCTTGTTGGTGACTATCCTGCCCTTTCTACCGCTGATGTAGTAAAGCTTGTTTTTGTACGTGACAAAGCCTTTTTTCGTCCTCTTTTTTCCGGTCTTAGGATAGTAATAATAATAGTATTTTCCTTTCTTTACGACTCCTGTGGTCTTAGCTGTAGCCTTCTCAGAATTGTCGGCTAACACCAATACCGGAGTCTCTATCTGAGCACCATCACCTGCATCGCTGGCAGGAGTTTCTGCCTGCGTGCCAATGCCTGCATCGTTTGCCGGGATCTCGTCCGCTGCAAACACGCTTCCAAAAGAAAGAGCGAACATCAAAAGCAAGGCTATTGATATCCGCTTGATTTTCATTGATCTTATATTCATTATATGACCCCTTTGAGTATCTGTCCTTCTAAACTGCGGAAATACTTTCTCACAGTATCAAACATTTTTAACATGTACTCCGAAAGGGGGTCAACAATTCTATTTATAATTTAAGACTGACGCGCAGCCTACCTGCGATCATTTCCGGGCTATTCGGCTTTATTCCAAAGCAACTCACCGGCCAGTACGCTATTCTCATCGGGTTCGCCGTTCCACTTCCATTCGAGTTCGTCGAAATGATCGAAAGTAGTCACTGCAACGGCGCTTATGCCGTCGTTGTTCCTACCCCATCTGGAGGTGGAAGTCTCTATGAAGAGCAGATACCTTTCGTCGCCGACATCCACAAAGAACCTCTCACTGATCTCCATCAGTCCGTTGTCATCCGGACCCGCGTCAAGGCTGCCCGAGCCCATGGATATCGCCTTATCGAAGTCGGCTTTCTTCCAGTCAGCAAACTCCATCACAGCCTCTGCGCCTTCGGAAGTGATCATCAGCTTTGCCAGCTTATTGCTGTCACCGGAAGACATCGCCTTCATCACGGAAGCAGAGTTCTTCTCAGAAAACTCGTGCATCTTATACATATCGACGCTGTCGAGTTTCTCGTTCGCCCTTTTGGATTTATACGTGCTTATACCACTGATGAGCGCCGTCACCAAAAGTAAGACCGCTGCCATGATAGCAAGCGCGATTATTCTCTGTTTTGTTTTAGTGTTCGTTTTCTTTTCCATGGTCTTGAGTTTTTCTGTTGTTCATAATATATCATTTGTCGCGGCTTGTCTAATAATGTATATTATACCTATGGAAAACAAAATGACAGATGCTGAAATCAGAAGAGAAATAAGAAGGCGGAAAAACAAACAGGCTCTCAAGCGCCGTTTGATTGTCTTGGGACTGGTAGCAATAATCGCCATCGTAGGCGGAGCGTTGCTCGGCAACCGTATAGGAGCTAACAAATATGACTCCGAAGTCGCTATCAAAACTTCCGTCGCCGAAGATACGCCTTTTATAAACGAGGCGCTTGCTCAGGTAGGTAATAAGGGCGGAAAGAAATTCTGGAAGTGGTTTGGTTTCGGCTCGCATCAGGAATGGTGTGCATGCTTTGTGTCCTGGTGTGAAGATACACAGAACTATATCTCCGAAGGGATCGCGCCGAGTTTCGCGATGGTAAAAGATGGGGCCAACTGGTTCAAAGACAGAGACCAGTGGATGGATCCCGGCAGCACCCCTGCCGCCAACGATCTCATCTTCTTTGACTGGGAAGGCGATGGAGAACTCGATCACGTTGGCATCGTGACCGCTGTTGTAGAAGACAAAGTCTATACTGTCGAGGGTAATTCAAGCGACCGATGCAGACAGAAAAGATATCATCTGAGCGATTCGGTAATCGCAGGCTACGGTAGAATAAAGATATAAAAAAATCCGGACCATATCCTTGCGGAATGGTCCGGTCTTTTTTCCTGTTTCCCCGAGTACTATTGTCCAAATGAGCCGGGCTTTTTGTTTGCAATAAATGCCTTTTTCATTTCTATAGATTTCAGTTCCAGTTCAAAGTCAGGGTCCTTCTCCGCCAAAGTCTCTCCCGAGACTTCCGCAGCGGCTCTTATGATACCGCTTGTAAACCATGGGTTACAGATCAGCACAGGCCCAAGCAGATTGGTGAACACTGAGTTCTTATACATAACTCCCTCTATCCCGTCTCTGCCGTTATTGCCCATTCCGTAAACTACCTTACCGAATCCCTTGAAGTCACCCTCTTCTTTAAATGAGATGTTTTCCATCTGGATCTGGTTGCCTACTATCTCCATGTGTTTTCCGTTGTAGTCGGCCTCTATATGCAGGTCGTCACCATAAACGTACTCACGCTCAGTAGCTTCTGCCGGGATAAAGCCCGCGCACTCCACGGTGCTGCCGTCTTCACGCTTCACCTTCTGTCCGAACATCGCCATAGTGGTGCCCGTCACGATGAGCGGCTTTCCGGCTTCGATAAATGCCTTAAGGGCATCTCTATACGATTCCATGTCCTTGATGACGCTCTCAAAGGACGATATCTCGCCTGCTCCGAAGTAGATCACGTCATAATCAGCAGGGTCAAAGCCCTCGGTCTCAAAGTCTATCTTGTCTACAACAGGCTCAGCGCCCAGCTCCTTAGCGTATCTCTCAAGAGCCAGCACGTTGCCGCGCTCGCCATGCAGGAACAGTGTGTCAGGATACATCCAAGCTATCTTCATTTTTTATGCCTCCTTCTCCACATAATTCTTAAGATTTTCGAACGCCTCGAGCTTCATATCGAGATATACGTTGTCGCAGTCGAGGGCTGCAATGGCTTCTGCGATCCTTGCGCTGTCATCTGTAGGGATGATTTCCATCAAATTCGGATCTGCCCCGCCGTAAATTAGGCAGTTTGCCGAGTCGTAACAAATGGTGTCGGTCACGCAGAGGAATTTCTTTATATTGGCGTCGGCCAGTGCCGAGAAGTTGCAGTCGTAGCCGTAGAATGAATTGATGTAGAACGGCGTGATATCGTCTACCGTACCGAATCCGACAACAACTGCTTTCTCTCCCGGATCCGCGGCTATGATGTTTATGAAGTTCTGAAGAGTCTCAGGATTCTCCTGTTTGAACCTCATGTAATGTATCTTCTTGCCCTTGTACTCTATTGTCTCGAGCCTGCCGCCTATGTTCTTGAAATCCGCGAACGCTTCGGCTGATTTCTCTTCGCTGATGCCTCCTATCTCTTTGGCGACCGCTACAGCAGCTGAGTAATTATAAAGCATGTAAGGTGGCTCGTATGGCATGTTGAACTTGACGCCGTTCACGCTGAAAGTGCGAGCCTCAAAGTCGGCGCTTTCTGTGATGTAGTCTGCCGGCTCATCGCTTCCGAATCCGCAGTTCACGCATCTGAAGTTCCCGACCATGTCGTTGTTGTAGTATTTGAATATGATCTTATGCTTACATTTCGGGCAAGGCATCGTTGGGAATGACTCATCCTTCGTAAACGACTTGCTGTGCTTCTCAGCGCCATATCTGATCACTTTGGCGCCGTTGTCCTCGAGAGACCTCGCCCTAGGCTCATCGGCATTGAGGAACAGATTCATCTTGAAGTCTTTGACCACCTTTGCGATCTTGCGGTACACAAAGTCGGGATCTCCGTTACGCTGTACCTGATCCTTCATGATGTTCGTCACCAGTAAGTTGTTGCATTCTAGATTCTCTCTTATCTTGTGGAGATATCTCTCGTCGGTCTCAAGAATAAGATAGTCTGCCTTTATGTTGCCGGAAAGATCCGACGCCTTTATAAGAGCCGTGCATATACCAGGCAACAAGTTGGCTCCCTCAAGATTGCAGACCACATTATAACCGCTCTTCGTGAAGATGTGGTTGATGAGATTGGTAGTGGTCGACTTGCCGTTAGTGCCCGTGATAAAGACCACCTTCGAAGGGTCTATACCCTTGAAATGCTTTATCATGTCCGGACATTTTGCGAGAGCCATCTCGCCCGCTTTATTGGAACCTCTCGAGCTGTCAATTATCCTTATGGCGGAATTGATCAGCTTGCCGTAAATGAGTGCTGCTTTGAAATTCATATCTTTTGATTTCGCTCCGTATTTTTCTATAAAAGTTGCCACACCATTCTATCACAAAATGATGTGGCATTTTAGATGTATATCACAAAATATTGTTATTCAGTAACTATTATTTGACCGTACGCCTCTTGATCTTCTGAGTCGTGGTCTTTTCGAAAGGCTCGGTCCTGAGATATACCTGCTTGATGGATTTGTACTTAGGCATATCCTTGTTGATCGCGTCAATATCCGCGTCCGCAATAGCCTGTATCTCTTCCACGCTCTTGCCCTTCAGCTCCTCAGCCTCCGGATCATATACAATGTGCGCCACGAGCCTGTAGTCATCGCCCTTTTCTTCGCCCATCACGACATTTTCGACGACGTATGGCAGCTTGTCTACAAGCGCCTCGATCTCCTCAGGATAGATGTTCTTTCCGTTCTTTAGCACAATAACATTCTTCTTGCGCCCGGTGATGAACAGATAACCGTCCTTATCCACACGGCAGAGGTCTCCGGTGTTGAACCAGCCGTCCACGAACACCTTGGCGTTCGCTTCATCATCGTCGAGATAGCCCTTCATAACATTAGGGCCCTTGACAAAGAGCTCTCCTATGCCATCCTCATCAGGGTCGTTGATCTTGTAATCCACTCCGTACATGAAGTGTCCCACTGAGCCCGGTCTTCTGTAGAAGTAGCTCTCGGAAGCGATGGTCGGCGATGTCTCGGTAAGTCCGTACCCCTGCACTGTCAGGATACCGAAATCGGTAGCGTACTCGAGTATCTTGCGATCAAGGCCCGAAGCTCCGCTGATCATGAATCTGAGCTTGCCGCCAAGTCCCTCGATAACGTCCTTGAACAGCTTGCGTCTGATGTCGATGCCCACCTTAAGGAGTGCTTTTGCGATCTTGCGACCTTTCTCGAGAGTCTCCAGCTTGCCTTCTTTCTCAGCCGTCTTGAGCACCTTGCCTACCATGGCCTCGATGATCAGAGGCACAGCGAAGAACGCGGTGACGCCGTATTCCTTAAGCTCTTTCTGGATGTATTTGAGTCCGCTGCAGAACACATTGGTGGCGCCGTTGCTGATGAACATCAATACGCCCTGATTGCCGAAAACGTGATGGAGCGGCAGGAGTATCATCTCGACATCGTCCTCGTATATAGGCTCGACTTTGCGCATCGCGTAAATCGTTGAAGCTATGTTGGCCTGCGATAACTGAGCCGCCTTGGCGTCCTGTGATGTACCCGATGTGAACACGATGATATCAGTCGCGTCGTTGTCTATCACCTTGAATTCAGATCTGTACTTGTCGACGAGGCCCCCGTAGCTGTCGAGCTTATCGCGGGAGATTTCGGACATCGGGATCAGTGTTTTGACGCAGACCCCTTTTGCCTTACATATCTTTTCGAAATCCATTCCCAGACTTTCATCATAAACCAGGGCTTCCGCCTTGCTCTTAATGAGCGAGTTGATGATTTCTTCCTCTGGGAGTCCTTTATCGAGCGGGACCACCACGCCGGCATTGATCACTATGCCGTAATACGCAGCGAGCCACGTGTATGAATTCGGACCCATAACAGCGATCCTCTTGCCTTTCAGCCCCTTGCTGATCATATAGGCTCCGACAGTATCGATGTCTTTTCTGAATGTATTGTATGTGACTTCTGTCTTTGTCTTCCGGTCAGCACTCTTGTAGATGAAACCGATGTTATTGCCGTACTTTTCAACGACAAAGTCCATTATCTCTTTGAGATTACGGAAGTTTATATCGTATTTGCATTCATACTTTCTCATTTGTTTATACCCTCTCATCTGTGGCATATCCCCGCAGTACAGCTTTTGACAGCCATTCTGTTGCCATTGTAGCAAATATGGACGTCATTCTCTATAAAAAACAAAAAATGAAACTGCGAACTTGTTCGCAGTTTCCAAGCTGTTGTATTCACTGTTGTTTTCATGCCAACTGATACTCTAATCCCGGCCGATCCCGAACAGCCAGCGGAATCCGTAAGGCTCTATGCGGCCTACAGTCTCAATTTCCGTATCCACAAATTCAGGTGAAAAATTGAACACAGCAAGCATCTTCTTTCCACCATACTCTCTTTCCATGCCCAAAACTCTGTTATCTCCCGTATTGACCGGATATACATGAGCGTCAGAATGGAATATCTCATTAGTTTTCCGAGTATTCACCAGCTTTTGTATCTCTCCGAAAAGCTTCCCCATCGGAGTCGATGTGTCATGCCTCTCCTCCGCATGCTCCCAGTCCATTTTTCCTCTGTGGATATTGCGGCTGTCTGCCTGTCTGCCCGGGTCGTCAGAATATCCGTAGTCATTCAGCATGCCTATCTCGTCTCCACTGTAGAAAACCGGGATGCCCCTGAGCGTCAGTATGAGAGCATGCAACATCACATCTGCCGCTATCGCGCGGTCAAGAGCCTCTTCATCGCCTTCCTTCAAAGCAGTTTCTATCCCGCAAAGCGACGCTGTCGTGCCGCAAAGTCTGGCGTCCTGCATCCACTCCGAGTCATTATACAGTTCACCTCTCGAAGGGCTTCCCTGCCATTTCCCGGTGAACCAATCATTCAGGTATTTTTTATGCGGAGCTTCAGTCGCTCCGAATAGTCCGAGGAAATCATAATCGAGACCCCAGCCGATATCGTCGTGACATCTCAGATAATTTTGGAATATGCAGTTTGAAGGCACATACTCTATCTGACGCAACTGGTGTACCAAAAGTCTTACGTCGCGGGTCGCCATGGAATGCCAGATGGACGCCATGGTAGTCACGTTATACAGCATATCGCATTCAGGTCTTTCTTCGGTGCCGAAGTAAGGCAGGACTTTGCTCGGTTCCATCACCACTTCACCGAGGAGCAGCACGCCCGGGCATACCACTCTGCACGCGATGTTCATGATGCGTACAAGCGTATGCACCTGCGGCAGGTTTCGGCATTTTGTGCCAAGCTCTTTCCATATGTATGGGACCGCATCAAGTCTCACGATGTCTATGCCCCTGTTCGCAAGATAGAGCATATTATCTGTCATGTCATTGAACACCATTGGGTTGCAGTAATTGAGATCCCACTGGAATGGATAAAAAGTCGTCATGACTATCTTTCCCATGTCCTCAAAGAATGTAAAATTCCCGGGTGCTGTCTCAGGGAACACTTGAGGCATCGTTTGCTCAAATGCGGACGGTATGTCCCAGTCATCGTAAAAGTAATATCTGGACTGCGCGAGCGGATCGCCTTCTCTTGCCGCCTTTGCCCACTCGTGATCCTCGCTGGTATGGTTCATGACAAAATCAAGGCACACACGTATGCCTCTTCTGTGGCACGAGCCGGCCAGCTTTTCGAGGTCTTCCATTGTGCCAAGATCGGGACGCACTTTTCTGAAGTCCGAAACCGCGTATCCCCCGTCACTCCTTGCGCTGTCTTCAGGCGAGTCAAGGAGCGGCATCAGATGCACGTATTTGATCCCGCACTCCTTGAAGTAATCTAGCCTGTCTTTTACACCCTTGAGATCACCGGCAAAGTTCTCCGTGTAGAGCATCATACCCACCATGTCATTCGAGTGGTGCATATCCGGATTATCTGCCCGTCTGATATCCATCTCTCTGAGAGACTGTTTTCTTTCTCTATAACTCTTTTTCAGCATTCTGATAAAGTACTCGAAAGCTTCTTCATCATTGTAAAGTCCCATATAGAGGTCTTTTAGCTCCTCGTAGTACTTTTCAAGTCTGACATCGAACACTCTTCTTCTATTTTGTTTTTCGTTTTTTACTGCGCTCATGGTTTTTGATCCTTTACTATCGATCTCTATTTCAGCTCGTCTGCCGTCGGCATCGCGGGCATAGCTCCATGCCTCGAGCATGTTAGTGAGGCTGCCTTGTTCGCGTATGTTACGAATGTTCTCAATTCTTCATTACTCATTCCGTCAAGAAGATCTTCCCTCTGTGCGATCCTGTAAAGCATAGCTCCAAGGAAAGTATCTCCTGCGCCGTTAGTATCTGCCACTTTTACGCTGAAGCCCGGTATATGCTCCTCGTAATCTCCGTATTTCACAAATACCCCTTCGGCGCCGAGCGTCACCATGATCAGTCTGATGCCACATTCGGCAAGAGCCCAGCACCCTTCGGAATAATCCTTCGTGCCCGTCAGCATCTCCATCTCTTCGTCGGACACCTTGAGGATATCTGTGAGCGGAAGCAGCACCTTCATCATCTCTATCGCGTGCTCTTCCGAATCCCACAGCGCTGCCCGGTAATTCGGGTCATAGCTAATAAGCGCTCCTTTTTCTTTCGCATATCTTACAGCCGCTTCGCAAGCTTCTTTTGACGGAGAGGTTGTCATCGAAAGAGATCCGATATGAAGGACCTTCGGCATCTCCTCAGAAAGAGCCGCTATAGCCTCGATCGCAGTGATCTGTGTGTCCGCGCCCGGATCCCTGTAAAACGTAAATTCTCTTTCGCCTGTCGGATCTACCGATACGATCGCAAGTGTAGTTGGCACATCATCGGATACGAGAAGGCCATCAGTATTGACGCCTTCTTCCGAAAGAGTCTCCGCAAGCTTTCGTCCGAAAGCGTCATTTCCCACCTTTCCTATAAAACCGGTGCTTGCGCCCAGCTTTGAAGCCGCTACCGCGACATTGGCCGGAGCTCCACCCGGAAACGCAGTGAACTTGCCGTTTCCGTTTTCGTCCTCCCCTTTCTGAGTGAGATCTATCAATAATTCTCCAAGAGTGATGATATCTGTCATCTTTCTCCTCTTTTCTTCGTTCCTGCCGATATCTGACCGGCCCTTCGATATTCTGGTATACATGCCATTATGCCATTTTTAAAAAGTATATCATAAATAACGGTCCTTTAACTTCTTTTGGGGTCTGTCCCATTATAATTCTTTTCTTCCAGTCATATTGATAGTGCATAGTTCTCTAGTTTCTTTAGCTTTACTTATATTGGCGTAAATTCACCGCTTTCCTCTGATTTTCGCCAATAATATGGTGTGTATTAATCATTTCAGCTCATTTACGACACTACGGTTCACGCATATTCATGCAGACTTGGATTGCGCCTAGACAAAAAATACCTCTCACCGATAAGCGATGAGAGGTATTCTGTTTGCTTTGATTTTTGCTTACGTCACTCAGACTAGAAATCGTAGTCTTTGCACTTAGGCGAGTGAGCTGCTACGGACTCTTCGTCGAACCAAATCAGGTTGTTTCCTGTCTCCTTGTCGAAGAGCTGGATCAGTCTAGGCTGTGTAGTGAAGTTGACCTTCGCGCCGATGCTTACATCGTGCTGGAGATCTGCCGTCTGCAGTACCATTACTACATCGTCTCCACCGCAGTTTACATGGAGGTCGACTTCGGAACCGAGCATCTCGGATACTTCTACTGTACCCTCGAGTGTGCCTTCGCCTATCCTTACATGCTGAGGACGGATACCTGCGATAATGTCGCAAGGCTGCTGGCCGTTTGCCTTCAGCGCCTTCTGCTGGAACTCATCGAGCTTGAACTCTGTGCCCTTGATGTTAGCGTAGTAAACGCCGTCCTTGAGCTCGAGTGTGGAGCCGTCGAAGAAGTTCATGACAGGCATGCCGATGAATCCTGCTACGAAGAGGTTGACCGGACGATCGAAGAGATCCTGTGGTGTACCGATCTGATTTACATAACCGTCTTTCATGATTACGATACGGTCACCGAGAGTCATAGCCTCAGTCTGGTCATGTGTTACGTACATGAATGTAGTATCGATACGCTGTCTGAGCTTGATGATCTCAGCTCTCATCTGGTTACGGAGCTTGGCGTCGAGGTTGGACAGTGGCTCGTCCATCAGGAACACCTTAGGGTCACGTACCATAGCACGTCCGATAGCTACACGCTGTCTCTGTCCGCCGGAAAGAGCTTTTGGCTTACGGTCGAGATACTGAGTGATATCGAGTATCTCAGCTACCTCGCGTACTTTCTTATCGATCTCATCCTTTGGTGTCTTCTTGAGCTTGAGAGCGAACGCCATGTTGTCATAGACCGACATATGCGGATAGAGCGCATAGTTCTGGAATACCATCGCGATATCTCTGTCCTTGGCAGCGATATCATTCACGAGCTTTCCATCGATATAAAGCTCGCCTCCGGAGATGTCTTCAAGGCCTGCCACCATACGCAGGGATGTGGACTTACCACAGCCGGAAGGACCTACGAGTACGATGAACTCTTTGTCCTGGATGTGCAGGTTGAAGTCGTGTACGGCAGTAACTTTGTTGTCATACACCTTCTTCATGTCTTTGATGATAACTTCTGACATAGTTTTTGACTCTGAACGCCCCAGCCTCCGCTAACGAGCGCCTCACAAGTACCCGGTAAAAGAGTAAATGCATTACGACAGGTCTCCACACTGCCGCACCGCGAGCCATGCGGGTCTTCTCCTTTTCTTTATCATGCACGCTGTCCATATAGTGGAGTGATACAACGCCATGATATTGGTAATAACATTTTATCAGAAAACGCCTTGTAAATACAATGTTTGACTGTATTTTAACGGTACATGTTTATCGCCTGTATGCCCGTTTTCTAGAGTCCGTCGAGTTCTCTCAGATCTTCGAGCGCCGCTTCTTCATCGCCATACGGATTCTGCGTGCTGCTATCCTCATCTATTTCGTCGAGGAAAGGCCTAAACACAGGGAGCAGCAGATACGCTCCCAGCATGGCCACGAGGCCGAATCCGCAGAACACCCAAATGAAAGCGTAAAGCGGCAGGTATTTCAAATCGGTGAATGTCAGCAGTAGCGGGAATATATCGAAGAACGCGATCACGATAAATCTCAGCGGTTTTCTGACTATAAAATAAAGCGCGTCCTTGGCCAGCTGTCCGAGTTTACCATGGAATGCCGCCATGCAAGGTAGCATATAGATGAACAGGAATATGACGAAGGCCCCTATCAGATATATCAGGAAGCTGAGGCTCTGAACTATGCCACCTGCCTGATTGCATATCTGTATGTCTAATGACAGAAACGCCATGAAAGCGACGAATACCAACCACAGTATGGTCGCCTGTTTGAAGTTTGACTTGAAGCCTGCCCAGAATTCCTTGAACGGATTGCAGACTCCACCGCCTCGCAGCGTCTTGAACATCACGTGATAGAGAGCTACCAGCCCCGCTCCTACGGTGATGAAAGGAACGCTGAAAACGGCAAACATAAGACTGGCGGCAATGATGATGCCCAATTTGGTCATCAGCCTGCCAAAGAAACTGTCGTTATCCAGAAATCCCTGCAGCCAAGTGTTCATAGTCTTATGTTATCCTGCAAAGTATCCTATTTAACTTTTTTGAAATGCATCTGGAATGCCGGGTATGTGCCAAATGCCCACGGCAGAGTGTATCCGGCGTTCATCAGAGCGTCACCTGTGAGCCTCTTTACCTCTACGCTGTCAGCAAGCAGATACGGCGGGCATCCCTCGGTATATTTCTTTAAGTCGCTGTCATCGATCTCGTATACCGCGTCCGACTCGAGTCCTTTCAGCCTTATGTGCATCAGAGCCGGATTAGGCTGTACGTCTGTTGCCACAACATTGAGGAGAGCTTCGCTTCCGTCTTCGGCTGCAAACTCCCATGCCTCGTAGTAGTCCTTCTTTATCTCCGTCAACCTGTAATAAAGACCGTTCTGTATGAGATCGTAGTGCTTCTTGAACTGCACTATCTGTTCTTTTATCTCTTCTTTGTCCTGATCGCTCAGCTTGCTTGGGTCGAGCTCATATCCGAATGTGCCCGACATAGCGACTATGCCTCTTGTATGGATAGTGGTATCCCTGCCTGTCTGGTGATTCGGGGAAGCCGATACATGCGCTCCCATCGTGCTGACAGGGTATCCGAACGATGTTCCGTACTGGATGCTGAGTCTCTTGATAGGATCGGTATCGTCCGAGCACCATATCTGAGGAGAATAACTCAGAATACCCGCGTCAAAACGGGCTCCGCCGCCCGAGCAGCCCTCTATGAGGACATCCGGGAAGTTTGTCGTGATACGGTCCATAAGCTCGTAAAGCCCAAGAATATATCTGTGAAGCACCTCGCCCTGACGATCCTCAGGAGCCGAAGCTGAATAAGCATCCGCGATGGATCTGTTCATGTCCCACTTGACGTACTCTATATGGTTGTTGCTGAGAAGGTCTTCGATACGGCCGTAGAGATAATCTCTTACCTCAGGCCTTGCCATATCCAGCACCAGTTGGTTACGTGTGCGGTTTGGTCTGCGACCAGGTATCGTGAGCGCCCAGTCAGGATGCTTTCTGTAGAGCTCTGAATCCTCATTGACCATTTCAGGCTCGATCCAGATTCCAAATTTAAGGCCCTTCGCATTGATCTGTTCGATCAGGCTCTTCAGCCCGCATTTGATCTTCTTCTCGTTTACAAACCAGTCACCGAGGCCGGCGTTATCGCTGTTTCTCTCGCCAAACCAGCCGTCGTCGAGTACAAGCATCTCGATGCCCAGAGGAGCCGCTTCATCTGCGATCTGAAGCAGTTTTTCGTCGGTGAAATCAAAGTATGTGGCCTCCCAGTTATTGATCAGTATAGGGCGCCTAGCCAGTTTATATTTGCCTCTGCAGATGTTGTTGCGGATGAACTTGTGATAGTTGTGGGACAGCTTTGTAAGTCCGCTTCCCGAGAACGACATTATCACCTCAGGAGTGCTGAATGCGTCGCCCGCGTCGAGGTGCCAGCTGAACTGCTCATCCTGAAGACCCATTACGAGACGGGTAGAGTCGAACTGATCGACTTCAGCCTGCAGCTTGAATCCACCTGAATAAACGAGCATCATTCCGTAGCATTCTCCGAAATCCTCGCAGGCGTTTCTGTCTGCAACTATGACAAATGGGTTCTCCTGATGGCTTGATGTGCCGCGGGCAGATCCGACTGTCTTAACGAGATGTCCGAGTGGTTCTCTTTCAGTCTGTCTTTCGAACGCGTGCTTTCCGTGGAAGTGGATCATGTCCCACTTACCATAAGGTATATCAAGTGACATTGAGAAAGCTCTGGTGAGCTTCACCGTGCCTTTGCCGTTATTTACTACACGTACCGCCCTGGTGATGATGTCCTTTTCCTCAAAGACACCATAAATAAGCTCGGCCGTCACCTTCGTAACTCTGTCTGTGATCGTGACGATGAGTGTCTCCGCGCCGTCTCCGTCATCGTATGACGAAGGAAGCCCGTCTATGCTGTATTTGCCCTCTTTTATCTCATGCCCGACATATCTGAAATCCACGGCACGGCTGCCATCGGAATTTCTGAGCGAAATAGGATGTATGCGGTAGTCTCCTACTCCGTAGCCCGGGTACTCCTGCGCCATGGTGTCGAGAGATATCTTGCGGCTCGGATATACCTCGTCAGGGTTGCCTGAGCAAGCTCTATCATAATTGAGAAAGAGATAGCTCATATTCTCGTCCTCAATGCGGCGACCGTAGTATGTATGCTGAAGGAAGCCGTGAGGCGTTACGCGCATCTGGTATGACGAATTTTTCGTATGGATGGTTATTGTACCGCTTTCTTTCTTGTAAATAATGCTCATGAACTGTCTCCTGTGTTTATATTAATTGGTGAAGCCGTCTGCACCGGCTCAGAATACTATTATCCAAATGATCACGTATACTACTATCTCAAGTAACAGCGCTATCAGATGTCCGCGCATCAGCTTCTTAGGTCCGTCTCCTGCGGAAGCCACATGCACGGCGCCGTTGTCCGCAACATAATAGCAGATATCCAGCTTGTTGCCAATCTCATATTTTGCGGCATGTTCCTGAGGCACCACGATCTCTGATCTGGTAGGCACTCCATTAATGTCATACTCTATCATGACATCGACTGCAGGCGGCTCCTTCCTGCGTCCCGGCACATGATTCGATACGCTTATGACAGTCGCTTCCGCGGTGTCCTTATAGTCTCTCACTATCCTGTAGTACTTGATGAATCTGGAAAGCGTGTATAGCATTGACCAGATCACAAGCAGTATGAAGATGATATTTATGATATTTATCATTTGGTCTTCCTCTGTAAGTTACTTTTCCAAAATAAAGTCAAGGAACAGCTCGACTGCGTCGATATTCTCGGACTTCGCTCCTATTCCGAGCGAGATCGGATCGACGTATGCGTGATATTCCTTAACGAGTTTGCTATCGCTTATATCTATACCGACAGGAACTTCTTTCCCTGCGTAGTCCTCATCATAGGGCTCAGAGTAAATGAACCTGTCGCCGTATTTCGCTTTTATTGACGCGCACTCTTCGCTGTTGAGGTCGAGCAGTCTGCCGGATTTACCGAGAGCCCTGAGCGATTCCGTGCCTGTAACAAATCCATCGAGTATGCCGCCATCAGCATATGTAACGAAAGATTCGAAATATGAATTGCCGGTCACGCCTTTCAGATAGTCAAAGTATGACTGAGCGTTGAATTCAATATCCCCGTCATCAGAGTCAAAGCCGGCATAGCGGACGTAGTCAAACCATAACTCGGAGTCGGTCCCGACATCTGCGTTGGTGTTGTTGAATATGATGTAGCAACGATAATCCATACGGTTCGTCGCATACTGATGTATTGCGAAGCCGGCAAACCACACAAAGAAAATAATGCAGACTATCCAGATCTTATAATATTCCCAGATATACTCTGCCTTCGCGCGAGTCCCTTCTATGCCGGCTATTTTTTTCTTCTCTACACGCGCCCATTCTTTGAGGCGCTCTTTTAATTCTTTTGGAGTCATTTTCTAAAAAATGGGCTGCATTGCTGCAGCCCATCTTAAACTGATTATTGTGCCAGTGCTACAGCTTGCCTCCGGATGTCGCGATACCTTCGACGAACTGTTTCTGGAAGATGACGTAGATAACGATCATCGGGATTACCGCCAGAACGGCAGCGCCCATCATCTGAGGATAGTTGCTTCCGTACTGTCCCTGAGCCTTAGCCAGGCCGGCAGCCAGAGTAGTTGTCTGAACGCTTGTGCAGACGATCATAGGCCACATCAGGTCTTTGAACGCGAACAGCGCTGTGAAGATACCGAGAGATACCATTGAGGATCTTGTAAGCGGCATCATGATGCGCAGGAATTTCTGACCGATATTACAGCCATCGATACCTGCGGCTTCTTCAAGGTCTTTAGGCAGACCCTGATAACCTGTCTTCAGCAGGTATGTACCAAAAGCGGTAACGATACCCGGGAATACAAGGCCTGCGCAGGTGTTGAGCCAACCCAGTCCGGATACCATGAGGTACTGCGGGATGATGAAGATCGTTGATGGGATCATCATCTGGATCAGCACGAGCGAGAACAGGAAGTTCTTGCCCGGGAATTTGAGTCTCCCGAAAGCGTAGCCCGCCATCGTAGCTGTGAGGCATGCGCATACAACACGGAAGAAGATCATCAGCAGTGTATTCTTGTAGAGCAGGAAGAAGTTATAGCTCTTCCATACCTCACTGAAAGTCTCCCAGTGCCAGCCATTATGCGGGAAGATATAGAACGGACTTACCGAAATGGCTTCCTGATTTGTCTTCAGGGCTGTGAGTATCATCCATGCGAAAGGAACGAGCATGATGAATGCCATGATGATCAGGACGATGTACATGATTGTCTTAGAAACTCTGTCTCTAGTACGAGCATTTTCCATTATCATACCCTCCTTTCCTAGTTGTAGAATACAAAGCGCTTTTCAGCGCGCTGCATTATAACAGTAACGATCATGATGAACACTACAAGGATCATAACGATAGCCGCACCGTAGCCCTTGTTGCCCTGAGTGAATGTGTAGTTGTAGAACACATAAACTGCGGATTCAACTTTGCTGAGAGCGAGGTTCGTTTTATCCATGACCATGAACATAAGGTCGAATATCGTAAGAGCTCCGATAACACGGGTCTGCACGATGAAGAATGTCGTAGGGCTCAGCAGAGGTATTGTGATGTCGAAGAACTGGCGAATGCCTGTAGCTCCGTCGATTTCAGCAGCTTCATAGTAATCTCCAGGGATCTCCTGAAGTCCGGAGATGAAGAGTACCATGTTGTAACCGATGATAGACCATACACCAATGATACCTACAGATATCCACGCGATCTTAGGATCAGATATCCATCCAACATTTGAATGGAAAACATTGTTGATCAGACCGAACTGCTGGTTGTAAAGCCACTTCCATACCATAGCTACCGCCGCAGGTGCGCAGACCATCGGCAGGAAGAATACAGTACGGAAGAACGACGTGCCCTTGAGTTTCTTGTTAAGGAATACCGCAAGGATAAGCGCTATGATAACACCGAAAGGAACTTCGATGATTGCATACTTGATCGTATTCAACAGGGATTGCCAAATCTCTGGATCTGCAAAGGCTCTCTGGTAGTTGGCCAGCCCCACAAAGATATTACCCTTACCAAAGTCACCGGTCTTGCAGAAAGACTGGATGACCGTATCAACGGCCGGGTAAAAGTTCAGGATGATCAGGCCGATGATCGTAGGAGCGACAAAGAAATATCCCCATGTCGCCTCATTCTTCTCTTTGGCTGTCATCTTTCTTTTTTCTTTCATTAGTTGTCCTCCTTATTCGTTAGAAATAAGGGTGCGGGCTATCACTTTATGGATAGCCCGCTTTGATACAAAACAGACTTTAACTTTCTGCTTCAGCCTTTATTATTCAGCTGCGATAGCATCCTCGATGATCTTCTGTGCGTTGTCGCAAGCAGTAGCCATCTTAGCTGGGTCGCTTGGATCCTGCCAAGGAACGAGGAATGCTCCCTCCTGCTGGAGTGCATCTTCCCATACAGTTGTGTTACGTGTGTATGGACGGAAGTAGAGTGAACCTTCTTCCTCAATTCTATTGAATGCGGATACATCCATTCCATCGAAAGCTTTCGAGAATTCTTCAGAAATTCCAGGCATGCCGGCCATTGTAACGCCGAGCTCAGCCTGCTTCTTCTGAGCTTCCTCTCCGCAGAGGTAAGCGATCAGGCTATAGCATTCATCCGGATTATCAACTGATGCGGAAGCAGCCCATCCAAGGCCGTTGTAAGCTGACCAACGCTCACCCTCGTCGCACTTGCCGTTGCCGTTGGCATCGCCATAAGGCATCAGAGCCCATGCATAGTCAGCGTGGTTCTCAGCATCGTAGAAGGACTTGATCATCCAGGAACCCTGTGTGATCATTCCAACCTTACCGGACTGGAACAGGGAATCTGTACCTGTCTCAGCAACTACGCTCTGTGGAGCAGCGACTGAGAGGATCTTACGGCACATTTCCATTCCTGCCTTACCTTCGTCGGAACCGATCGTTGTGCCCTTGTGATCATCTGTGATGACCTGTGCACCATAATCATAAACGAAGTTGTACCAACCATCCTGGTTGTTGGATGTGTTCAGAGCATAGCCGTAAACGTCTCCGTTCGATCCCTCTGTGATCTTCTTGGCTGCTTCATAAACATCATCCCATGACCAATCGTCTGTAGGATAATCTACACCATACTCATCAAAGATAGCCTTGTTGTACAGAAGAGCGATGGTGTCGTGATCCTTTGGCAGTGCGTAGATGTTGCCATCATCACGTGTGTAGAGGTCCGCAATACCCTCATAATAGTTGGCCATGTCTACGGAATCATCTGCGTCAATGTAGTCATTGAGCTTGAGGAGCAGATCGTTTTCCATGTACATCTGAACTGTATTGGAGTGGCACCAGAATACATCAGGCATCTCTCCACCGGATGCGCCTGCCTCGAGCAGTGTCCAGTAGTTATCCCAGTCGATAACTTCGACTTTTACCTCTGGATTGCCCTGAGCTGTCCAGTCATCGCAGATCTCCTGGATGCCTGCCTGCTGGTTAGCATCCCAGATGTTTACTGTGATAGCGCCGCTGCTGTCACCGCCGCCGGAGCTTTCTCCGCCACCGCCGCCGCATGCAGCAAACATGCCTACCATAGCGATGCAAAGTACAGCTACTAAGAGTTTTTTCATTTTCATATTAATTCCTCCTAATACTCTTGCAGATACCAAATTGTATCAATAATATTCTACTTTATTGGTATTGTAATGGCAACGAAAAAGATTGACATATAATTGACACTTGACCATCTGACAAACCTACGGCTCGCAGTAACCACAAGGTGTATAGCCTTGAGCAGTCAGTTCTGAACGAGTCGCTGTGACTTGTTTTTTATTATGTTCTGACATCTCCTTGACACCGTCGCAGGAAGGATAATGGAATACTCCCGATCTGGTATTGATTATGTAAGTCCTGGCGTCCTGCGCGGCCTGCTCCTCTGTAGTCACTATGCCCGTCTTATAGTCTATCTCTGCCCCCGGGGTCACGTTGAAGCAATATACGTTGAAGGATATCCCTTTTCCGTTGTCTTCGACGGATTTCGCTGTCATCTGTACGCCCCTGGCAACCAGTTCGTCGCCGCTGAAATACGGCTTAACATAATAGAGCACATGATTGCCGGTGTTCCAGATATAATGCTCGACTTCTTCTTCGAGCGGGCGCATACCGTCGTAGTTGAGATAATGGGTGCCCGTGATGAGATTCGATGGATTGGCGTTCTCAGCGCTGAGCGCCCAGGCTATAAGATGACAGCGCTCCCAATTCTGAGCCTTTGCCCAGCCCGAAGGATGGATCGAGGATATATCGCCTCTGTCCTGCCCCTCTGCAGGCATGGTCTCCTCTCCCAGGCATCCGAAGGCGTATGTACACCTGTCCAAATCATCCAAGCTTCCGTAATACTCATATGGAGTAAGGCTTTTTGATTCTATCTTTCCGTCTTTGTTTTCGAGGCCAGCGCGTTCGTATACTTCTGCAGGAAATTCAGGCACGTTGCCGTTTACCTTCACATAATGCTCGCCGTTGAATTCCGGAAGCGCGCCGACATCAAGCGACGCGACTTCTCCGCCGATGTTGTCCTTCCCGGCTGACTCGATAGTTCCGCCTCCGTTGTCTTTGGCTTCGCCCTGCTCGCTGCCTTCTTTTTCGTCTATGGCCTCATATCCAAAACTGCGCATCAATGTATCACGCGCTCCTTTAATGAACGGAGCGTCAGACACCATAAAGAAAACTGCAGCAAGCAGTATCACTATAACAAGAGCCGACAAAAGCCGGCTCTTGCTTGGATTTTTCTTTTTTGAACTATCCTTGTCCATTATTATCCTGGTTTACTCTGTAGCTCTGGCAGCTGCGATATCTTCCGCCGACCTTCCGGCTGTAGCAGCGATAGTGAGCATCTTGTCCTTGAGTTCCTGCTCGATCCTTGCAAGTTCCAGCTCAGCGTTCGCTCTTGCGACCTTGCCGTCTTCCTGGATCTGCTGGATCTCATCAAGAGCGCTGATGAGCTGCTCGTTGGTGTGCTGGAGAGTCTCGATGTCTACGATGCCTCTCTCACTCGCCTTAGCTGTCTCTACGCCGCTCTGATGGAGGGCTTCAGCATTCTTTGTGAGCATCTCGTTTGTGGCCTCAGTAACAGCGTTCTGTGCCTCGATGGCCTTCTGAGTGTGGTAATTGTTGAGAGCGAGCACCATCTGAGTCTTCCACATTGGGATAACGTTGATGATCGTGCTGTGGATCTTCTCAGACATGATTTGATCGGAATTCTGGACCATTCTGATCTCAGGAGCTGTCTGGAGGCATACCGTACGTGAGAGCTCGAGATCGTAGATCTTCTTCTCGAATCTTGTGATCATGTCAGCATAGTCCTGTGCAGCCTGTGCGTCTTCAGCGGCGCCTGTCTCTCTTGCCTTAGCCTCGAGCTCAGGAAGCGTCACTGTTCTGGCTTTTTCGATAGCCAGCTTGCCCGCTTCGATGTACATCGATACTTCCTTGAAGTACAGTTTGTTCTTGTCATAGAGCTTGTCGAGCTGAACTACATCCTTGACCAACTGCTCTTCGTGATCCTCGAGCAGTTTAACGAGTCTGTCGACATTGGCTTCTGTGGTGCTGTACTGAGCCTTCATCTTTTCGAAGTTCTTCTCAGCGCTTCCGAACAGTTTGCCGAGTACGCTCTTCTTCTCTTCGCCGCTTGACTTGAGCTCTACGAGAAGCGATGTGAGCACCTGACCTGTCTCTCCCATGTCCTTTGCTCTTACGCTCTGGAGCGCGCCATCAGCGAAATCCGCTACCTTACGCTGTGCGCTCGCGCCATAACCGAGTACCGCGTTGCTGTTTGTGATGTCGATCTTATCGGCGACCTCTCTTATCTGTCTCTGCTCGTCAGCTGTGAACTGGGCAAGCGAGTCTTCCTTCTTCTCTTCTACTGCAGGCTCAAGATCGATAGCCGGAGCAAGATCGAGAGCGGCTGCCTGAGCTGCCACTTCTTCTACACCGGTTTTTACCTCTTCTGCCTGAGCTGTTGCTGCTTCGTTGATAGCTTCAGGTGTAAGTTCGAATTCTGCCATTTTGTCCTCCTTAGTCTCTAGATCATTTTATGTCAAAGTCTGAATCGAGCAGACCTTTGTTCGCAAGTGTGGTCTGCAGTTTTTTGATATCTGTGGTTATATCCATGATGTCGTCTTCATGGAGCTTCTCGAGCAGATTCTCGGAAGCCTCTGTTACGGAGTCGATAAGTACGACAAGTTCCTTTTTGATCTCCTCTGCCTGTTCGGCGAGATAGTTAGGGTTGGTGTTGATGACAGGAGTTCCTGTGGAATCGCTTTCTACTTCCTTCTTCGCTGTGCCATACTTGCCCATATCCTGGATCTTCTCGTTGTATTCATCAGTCAGGCGCACGACTTCAGGATAGTACTTTTCTCTGAAATCCTTGACCTGCTTTTCGAGATCAGGTACCTGCTCGACTCTTTCGTCGATCCTCTTGGTGATAGCCGCGAGTTCTCTGAGCTTTGCCTTGATCTCTTTGTCATCGGTGACAGCGATAAGATCCTCGATCGTCTCAGGTGCTTCGTCGTCTTTGCCGGATCTGCGGCGCGCTTTCTTGTTTTCGGCAGCAGACCTCGCAATGTCTTCGATAGGCTTACCGTTTCTTGTCATTACAAGAAGTCTGTTGTCTATGTCAACATAGGCCTCGCCGAAGAAACCATCGACTATCATCTGCTGAAGCTCGTCACATGTCTTTTCATAAGACCTTCCGACAGCAGCCGCCAGTTCGTCTATAGAAGTGTTGCCGCTGTAGTTGACCCTGGCCTCATAGGCGCGGATCCTCTTGGCTCTGTTGCTGAGCACCAGCTTCATGATGCCCGACGCGCCGAGGAAAACGCCTCCCATCGAAGCGAATTCTATGATCTCACTTGCTGTATTGGAATCCGCGAACATCGCCAGAACGAACATGATGCCGAGCACGAGGAACGATACTGTCCACGCAGATTTTCCCAATCTCTTCTTATTGAGCTTTTTTTCGTTTCTCTTTTGAGAAAAAGTCCCGTTTTGATTTCTGTTGTACCCTGCGTTACCTCTGCTGCTTACCGGCCTCGCATCCACTGTACCCGAACTATTCTTATTTGTCGTTGTGGTATTAGTGGTCTTTGTCGTTGTGGTTCCGCCTGCTGTTCTTGTGGTAGTTGTCCTGGTAGTTGTAGACTCAGGCATGCCACCCGTTCCGAAGAGCTCTCCGAAGACTCCGCCGCTTCCGTCTGCACCGCTGAGGGCTTCTCCGACTTCTCTCACTATATCCCCCATATCTCTGAATGCCTCAGAGAAGGAATCCGTCGGTCTTGCTTCAAAGTCAAGTGAATTGGCGTACATCACAAAGGAGATGCTCCTTACGTCTTCAGGGATAGCGAGCCTGGACTTGAAGTTTTTGACCTCACCGCTGGCCCATTCGCCTGCCTTGATAGACGCGGTACCTATCTCGCTCCCATCGGCTTTATTGATGACCTTGATCCTGAAAGAGAATTTATCAAAGTCAAAGCCCGAGGTGTTCTCAACCGAAAAACTATAGCTGAGACGACCATCAGGAAGCCTGGATGTCTTGGTGGTAGCCTGTGCAGACCTCTTGAAGTCGGTCTCAAACCACTCCGTTATGACATCGCGCATTTGTAAAACCTGTTGCATTTATATATTCCTTTCGCCTAGATCGAAAAAATCATAATAATACGAATGAATTATACCACAAAAAAACAGCAGATTGCACTCTGCTGTTAGTTGTTGATGCGTTTATCTATATGTTAGAAATCCAAGGCGTAGTCGAGTTCTATATCTTCATCATTATCGGTCTTGCCGATCACTCCGAAAGCATCTTCGTTTTCGACCTGTTCTACCGATACGTAATTGTCCCTGCCTGTGAGATTAGGCATCACGACCAGAATATGCTCTTCTATGAGATCCTTGGCGCTGATAGCGGAAAGTGTACCGTCTTCCATCAGAGCGATCAGTGTCCTGTATCCGCCGTTTCCGTATCTCACCAGATATATGTCTTTGACCTCACCGATATCCTTGAACGGGTACGCAGCGCCGTCTTCGAGCTCGTCGTTTGTCTCGGCGATCTCCTTGACTTTGTCGAGAGGAACCACTTTGACCGTGCCATCATCATAGAGCGTTACGGATTCAAGCTGAAGTGGCATGTCCTGCATGCCCTCTGTATCGATATCATCGATAGTCTTCACGACAGTCGCAGCTTCCGTCTTTTTATCTGCGGATTTCTTACTGCCTGTATCGCTGCCTTCCTCTTTGTTTCCACAGCCCGAAAGCGCCAAACAAAGCGCCATTATTATTACAAGAAGGCCTGTCAGTCTTTTCTTCATAACGCTTCACATCCTCTCTGAAAATACTTCGTTAGTGTAACACAAAAAGGAGCAGATATTCCGCTCCTTTAATGAAAGTTTAGTGAAGTTTTTTCAGCCTCCGAGATAAGCCTTTCTGACTTCGTCAGACCTGGCCAGCTCTTCGCCTGTTCCCGAAAGCGAGATCTTTCCGGTCTCGATTACATAAGCGCGGTCCGCTACGGAAAGCGCCATCTGAGCGTTCTGCTCTACAAGCAGTATCGTTGTGCCCGCTTTGTTGAGATTCTGTATGATCTCAAAGATCTGGTCAACCAGTATAGGCGCGAGTCCCATCGATGGCTCGTC
The DNA here is from genome assembly GCA_902798745.1 of uncultured Eubacteriales bacterium. Taxonomy (GTDB): domain Bacteria; phylum Bacillota; class Clostridia; order Peptostreptococcales; family Anaerovoracaceae; genus Crickella. Next base: position 122,611 of record CADBXM010000001.1, on the reverse strand, counting down.
GAGCATCAGCAGTTCCGGATCGGACATCAAAGCTCTTCCCATGGCCAGCATCTGCTGCTCACCTCCTGAGAGAGTTCCCGCTATCTGCGAAGTCCTTTCCTTCAGTCTAGGGAATTGCTCGTATACATACGCGAGGTTTTCCGGTATCCTATCCTGCTTGGTAACGAAAGCTCCCATTTCGAGATTTTCCTGTACGGTCATTCCCTGGAAGATGCGTCTGCCTTCAGGTACATGGGATATACCCATCGATACGATCTTGTGAGCCGCTGTGTGGGAAATGGATTCGCCGAGGAACTCGATGTCGCCGGTCTTGCTTCTCAAAAGTCCCGAGACGGTATGAAGTGTCGTGGACTTGCCGGCTCCGTTTGCTCCGATAAGAGTCACGATCTCACCCCTGTTTACGTCGAACGATATGCCTTTTATGGCGTGGATGGCACCGTAGTAGACGTTAATGTTTTTAACTGTAAGAACAGTACCCATTACTCTACCTCCTTCCCGGATGCCCCTGTGTCAGGTTTGCCCGAAGTTCCTGCTTTGAGCTTGCCCTTTGCAAGAGCGGCTTCGATGTCTTCCTTTTCCTTCTCCTCTTCTTCGTCCATCTTGCCTCTGCTCTTTCCGAGATAGGCCTCGATGACCTTAGGGTTCTTCTGGATATCTTCAGGCCAGCCCTTTGCGATGATACGACCGTAGTTGAGCACCACGATGCCCTCACAGATATTCATGACGAGACTCATGTCGTGCTCGATCAGGAAAACGGCGATCTGGAATCTGTCTCTGATCTCGCGGATGGTATCCATCAGCTCTGATGTTTCGGACGGGTTCATACCCGCAGCCGGCTCGTCAAGAAGCAGGAGTTTTGGCTTTGTAGCCAAAGCTCTCATGATCTCAAGACGTCTCTGAGCTCCGTAAGGGAGCGACCCTGCTCTGTAGCTGGCAGTCCTGGTCATTCCAAAGATCTTGAGATATTTCATGGCTTCCTTGCGGATGCGGAATTCTTCGTGTCTGTACTTAGGAGTATGAAGCATACCATCGAGCAGACCATAGTCTGTCGTGTGGTGGAGTGCCACTTTGATGTTTTCCTCTACAGTCAGATTGTCGAAGAGTCTGATGTTCTGGAAAGTACGCGCCATTCCCGCTTTGTTGATATCAACAGTGTTCATGCCTTTGGTGCTCTTACCGTCAAAGAATATCTCTCCTCTGGTAGGCTCATACACCTTTGTGAGCATGTTGAAAATCGTGGTCTTTCCTGCGCCGTTAGGGCCGATCAGTCCGCCGATCTCGGTGCGTCCGAGTGTGAGGTTGAAGTTGTCTACGGCAGTCAGACCGCCGAAGTCTATGCCAAGGCCCTTGACCTCAAGCACAGGCGATTTACCTCTGTCCTTTTCAGGGATGAACACTTCCTCATTATAAGGTTCATCCGGCTCATACTGTTCCTTGGAGTCTACGAATACGGCGCGCCCTCCGACGTTGTCGTTATAGTAGATCTCTTTTCTGTCTTCATATGTGTGACCGGTCTCAGGAGCTTCGTAGTTAAGCCTTTCGTCTTTATCTTTAGCCATTACGCAACCTCCTTCCCGGATTTACTTTTTTTGTTCTTTTTGCCGCTGTCTTTCTTTTTCTTTGGCTTGATCTTATCGATGACAGAATTGATCCTGGCCTTGAATGTCGGATTGTATGTACCGATCATTACGAGGATCAGTACGATAGCGTAGGTAAGCATTCTGTAGTCAGCAAACTGTCTGAATGCCTCCGGAAGGATCGTCAGCAGCGCCGCAGCGATCATTCCACCCCAGATGTTTCCGATACCGCCGAGTACGACGAATACCAGTATCAGGATCGATGTATTGAAGTTGAACTTAACAGGCGCGAGTGTGCTGTAGTTCTGTCCGAACATGCAGCCTGCCATACCGGCAAGTGCCGCGCTTACGACGAACGCCATGAGTTTGTACTTCCTGACATCGAGACCTATGGACTCGCCCGCTATACGGTTGTCACGGATGGCCATGATGGCTCTGCCCTGCTTGGAGTTCTTCAGATTGAGCACGACGAAAAGAGTGAATGCCGTAAGGAGCATCGCGCCGGTAAATGTCGCCGCCTTGGTGACTCCGGTAGCTCCTATGGCTCCTGTCAATATCCTCTGATCGTTGGTTATTCCGTCTATCGTGTGATTGAACGCGAATTTCAGATGATCGTTTTCATCGAGAGCGAAATAGAGAACGTTCATGAAGTTTCGTACGATCTCGCCAAACGCAAGCGTAACGATAGCCAAATAGTCTCCTCTTAAACTCAATATAGGGACGCCTATGATAAAGCCCGCTATCGCCGCCATGATCGCGGCAAAGATGAGAGCGATGATAAGCCTGATCGGCATGATTCCGAGATGAGGCTCCAGCACTCTCATGACTATGATTCCCGTGAATGCTCCTACAGCCATGAATCCGGCGTGACCGAGGGAAAGCTCTCCCGATATACCTACAACCAGGTTGAGGGATATAGCCAGCGCTACATAGACACAAATAGGAACGAACTGGCCCTGCAGATGTTTTCCGATCAGACCAACCGAGGCTCCTAACTGCAAGACTATATATCCTATGATGAGTATACCGTAGGAAATAAGCGCTTCTTTTCTGTATTCATTGCCTTTAACGGCGTTCTTTAAGCCTCTGGTGCTTATGTTCTTAAGTATTCTTTCAGCCATAACGCACCTACACTTTCTCGTTGATCTTCTTGCCGAGCAGACCTGTCGGCTTTACGAGCAGCACTATTATGAGGCAGCCAAACACGATAGCATCGGAGAGCTCGGTAGAGATATATGCTCTGGAGAAGATCTCTATAACGCCGAGGATAAGGCCTCCTATCATAGCGCCCGGAATGGATCCGATACCGCCGAATACGGCCGCTGTAAATGCCTTGATACCAGGCATAGCGCCGGTCGTCGGCATCAGTACAGGATAAGCTGAACACATCAGCACTCCGGCTACGGCAGCAAGACCGGAACCGATGGCAAATGTGAGTGATATCGACTGGTTAACATTGATTCCCATGAGCTGAGCGGCTCCGTTGTCTTCCGAAACAGCGCGCATCGCCTTGCCTGCCTTTGTCTTGCTGACAAAGAGAGTAAGTATGATCATAATAATGATATTTGCAAGGATAGTGAATAGCGAGACAGGCGACAGTGAAAGCTTTCCGCCTGCTGCATGGATAGTGCTCACACCTTCAAAAAGGCTAGGGAATACTCTTGGATTTGCTCCCCAAATGAGGAGCGCGGCGTTCTGCAAGAAATAGGAAACGCCGATAGCAGTAATAAGAACTGCGAGAGACCCGGTACCGCGGAGAGGTCTGTAAGCCAGCCTTTCAATAAGGATACCGAGTACCGTGCATGCAACCATAGCGATCGCAAGAGATATCCATCCGTTCATACCCATATACATGGAAAAGATGAACGAAACATATCCTCCGATCATGATGACATCACCATGAGCGAAGTTGAGCATTTTGGATATGCCGTAAACCATGGTATATCCAAGCGCAATTATCGCATACACGCTTCCCAGGCTGAGTCCTGAGATCAGATTTGTCAAAAACCCCATATCGTTTCTTTCTTTCCTAATTAATTAAACGTCTTTACACGGCTTTGGGGTGCCGCACATTTCGTGCAGCACCCCTAGGCCAACAACTATACACTTAAGTCAGTAAATGTCTTACTGCTCAACGTATTTTCCGTCCTGGATGAGATAGATCTTAGGAGCCTTCTCGACTTCGCCGGTTGGAGCCCACTTCATGTCGCCGGAAGCTGTCAGACCTGTTGCTGTGAAGCCGCCGTTGAACTTCTCGATCATAGCTTCGCAAATCTCCTCCATGGAAGCGTCTGTACCGAGACCTGTCTCATTGAAGCAGTTGTATACAGTGTAGATGCAGTCATAAGCGTCTGCCGCGAACTGGATAGGCTTCTCGCCGTATGCTTCCTGATAAGCGGATACGAATGCCTGTGTAGCTTCATCCTCAGCGTCAGCGGAGAATGGTGTCAGGAGCAGTGCGCCTTCAGCAAGAGCTGTGTCAAATCCCTCGAGAGCGAGGATTCCGTCAAGGCCGTCACATCCGAAGTACTTAGGAGCATATCCCATGTCGTGTGCCTGCTTCATGATGTTGGAAGCCGGTGTGTAGTAGATAGGCAGGAAGAGAAGATCTACGTTAGCGTTCTTCATCTTGTTGAGCTGAGCGCTGAAGTCAGCGTTGTCGTCAGAAGCGAATGCCTCTTCAGCTGCAACACTCATGCCCTTCTCACCGAGAGCCTTCTTGAATGCATCAAAGATACCTGACGAATAGTTGTCTGAGTTGTTGTAGATAGCGCCTACTACAGCATCAGGGAAGTTCTTTGCAATGTATTCAGCTGCGATCTGTCCCTGCTGTGGGTCCTGGAAGCAAAGCTGGAATACGTTGTCGTTTCCTTCTACAACTGATGTAGCCGAAGCGGATGGTGTCAGAGCGAATGTTCTGTTTGCATATGCCTCAGCAGATACGGCTGTGCAAGGAGCTGAAGTAACTGTACCTACGAGTACCTGCATGCCATCATCGACCAGTGTGTTGTAAGCGTTTACTGACTTCTCAGGGTCGTGCTCGTCATCCTGCATGTCGAATACGATCTGAACGCCGTCAGGATTAGCTTCGTTGATTTCCTTTACAGCGATCTCTGCGCCGTTCTTAACAGCCTGTCCATAAAGAGCAGCCGGACCTGTGAGAGGGCCGATACCTCCAATGTGGAGCTCGCCTGCGCCAGAGGATTCACTGCTTCCGCCGCCACCGCCACATGCTGCGAGTGCGAAGACCATCATGCATGACAGAGCGATGATCGCAAATTTCTTGAATGTGTTCTTCATAGTTGTTTCCTTTCCTTCTAAACAAGAACTGACTGAGTGATAGTTGGTAAATGACTTGTTTGCCTACACTTCGGGCATTTAATAAGCCCGCATCGCTGCGGGCTATCAAGTCGAAGTATTGGATGACCTCACATACTCGCCTCAGCCCTACAGCACAAACTCGCCCTCGACCAGTCTTCTGACCGGAAGGACGCCGCTAATGCCGATGACGATAAGGCTTGTTGCTTTGTACATGATGTCTCCTCTTAAGTGTACAGTTTTTTTGTACAGCGCAATAATAGCATTGTGAAGATTGTGTGTCAATATTTTTTGTGGACAAACTCAAAATAAGTATGCTAATTTGTGCACTAATTACAAAACAAGCGCTCGCAAATGTCCGTCAGGATCGATACGGCTCTCGCCTGTCTGCGGCTTCACGTAGCGGTGCTAAACTCTGCTCTCGCGGCATTCTTGCGATGCCGCTCGGCAATCGTTAAGCACCGACATTTATCGAAGGCGCTTGCCGCCGGAGATCAATGCTTTCTACCTTACAGCAACGCTGTATGTTCATAGAAAGCATTTCCGCAGGCTCGATCCTGCCGGACATTTGCTCGCTCAGTAAAAAAAAAGATATTGTGGCTCTCGTCTGTCTGTGGCCTCACGTAGCGGTGCTAAACTCTGCTTTTGCGGTTTTACGCCTGTGCTAAAAAACGGCAAAAAAAGTGCGCCGGTTGCTTCCGGCGCGTGATGTATTAACATAATAAGCTACTGTGGTGTGCCATCTGCATTGAAGAGAGGCAGATATTCGAGGAACGTTATATCCTTTCTGTCGGCCGCTTCGCCTTCCGCGAGCACTGCGAACTTACCAACAAGTTCACCGTCAACAGACTCCACCAGCTGCTCAAGAGCGGCTACAGATTCACCTGTGCTGATAACATCGTCCACAATGAGGATCTTCTTTCCTCTGAGCTCGTCGCACTCGTCCTTGCCGAGGCAGAGCATCTGCACATGGCTTGTGGTGATGGATTTTACGTGCACTGTGACGATATCTCTCATATACAGCTTAGCGCCTTTGCGTGCTACGATATACGGCTTGCCTGACTGCCTTGCCATCTCATACGTTAAAGGAATACCCTTTGTCTCTGCTGTGAGAAGCACATCAAAATCAGGGGCAAGCTTGAGCAGTTCCCTTGCCGTAGCCTCGGTGATCTCAACATCGTTGAACATAATAAAACCGGCGATATAGAGATCATCTGTGATCTTGCAAAGAGGCAGGTCTCTTTCCAATCCTGCGATCGTCATCCTGTAATCCATAGTCATATCCTTTCATTTTATCGGTAGCAATAACAAACGAATTGTATCATAACCTAAGCTCTTTGGTCTACTTGAGCAGCATGTCATATGCGCTACGATCCTACCAAGGGACCATCTTGCATGCGACAACGTATCTGGCATCCTGGTATTCAAATGCGCAGGTCGAAAGCTCTACTAACCTGTCTTCAGGCGTGACCTCCACACTCGTAGTATACTCGGCGAGGCCCTGTATCATCTGAAGATATTCGGCGCATTCTTCCCTATCAGTGATGTTATTCGTATATATCCTGCTGTCGGCTGGCTGATTAAGGAACGCCCATATATCAAGATGGTATTTACCCTCAGGAGTTATCAGCTCCATCCTAGGATGCTCCAGTACATAGTTCGTATCCTTTAGCTTGCGAAGGTCGCCGAACATCGATCCGTTACGCATGTGATGGCCGTAGACAATGGTATTGAACTGTCTGAACGGAGCCACTGTCTCTGCGTCGGCAAACAGCGTTCCGAAGCCTCCGTAATTGCCATCAAACATAGTTGTCAGGTACTTGTCATTGTCGCTGCCCTTCACTATCGGATAATTGATAAGGCTGTCTTCATAGTAAAGCCATCCGACGATATCAGGATTTATCTTCCTGAGAGCATCGAAATCTATGTCTCCGGTAAAGCCGTCTTTCTGAGCCAAATCTGAGATATCGTCGTATGCGTTTTGCTGCTGGCTGTAGTCATGCAGTATCGTGTATACCTTCCAGCCTGAGAGAGCCACTATTACTGCCAGACATACGATTATCACATTCTCAGCCACACGGCGTACCCTGACTCCTTTTGAACGTTTGCTTTTATTTTCTGCCATTTTTTCCTTTCCGGCTAAGGCCTCTCTATCCCATCAAATCCTTCCATAAAACTGTATATCAAGTCGAGCGCTGTGTCTGTCCCGCCTTCGTCTGTAGACTCTACGTTGAGTGGCATCACCGGGTCATGCAACGACATCCTTAGGAGGAACCAGCCTTCTTTCCCTCCTGTCTTGAAGTTTACTCTCACTCCCTCGTAATTAGGCTTTACGATCTCGAGCCCTTTGGTGTGGTCGGCCCACTCCTCGAACGCCTCGAGTACGCTCATTCCGTATTGTTTGAAGTCTTCGGCTTTTATTTTGAATCTGACTTCAACAGACTCAGCCGGCTTCTTCAGTCCTTTGATGAGCGAAGTGATGTCCTTCTTCTTTGCCTTGAGTTTTGCCGCGCTTATCACTATCTGTACAGCAAGATAAGCGCCGTCATCGAGATAGTAATTGTCGGAATATGCGGCATGGCCGGAAGTCTCTATCGCCAGAAACGCGTTCTTGCCCTCGCTGCTGAGCTCGATGGCTTTTCCTATGACGTTCCTGTAGCCCCTCTTATATCTGTAATGCTTGAGTCCCAGCTTTTTCTCCAGAAATACTGATAGCTCGTTTGAAGTGATGCTGTCTGTTACGACAGTTCCGCCCGGATAATCATCCGCTTTCAGAGCCGCAGCCAGGGCAACTATCTCATTGCGAGCTATAGGCTCGCCCCCCGGCGCCACAGCCGCCGATCTGTCACCGTCTGTATCGAAGATTATGCCGAGATCCGCGCCGTTTTCCTTTACGGCATTGCAGATGCACTCCAGCGCTTCTTTGCTTTCCGGATTCGCCGGGTGATTAGGGAACATCCCGTCGGGCTCAAGATAGAGGCTGCCGCTGATATCCGCGCCAAGCGGCATAAGGACCTGCTTGGCAAAGAAACCCGCCGCCCCATTTCCGGCATCCACGACAATATGCATGCCACTTAGGCAACCCGGAATATCGCTCAGTTCGCTCTTTATCATATTGCGGAGATGCTCCGCATAGGCAGGCATAAGCTGTATCTCTTTTCTCTCGTACGAACCACCTTTGAATCCGTAGACTCCTGCCAGCTTCAATATCTCTGCTATATCTTTCTTTTCAAATCCGCCCTCAGCCGAAAAAAACTTGAAACCATTTCTCTCATAAGGCAGATGGCTGGCTGTTATCATGATTGATCCGTCGACATCGAAGTCCGGCATCACCGTAGACATGAACATAGCCGGTGTAGTGGCCATGCCTGCGTCATATCCCGATGCGCTGCAGTCGCCCAATGCTTCGAGCACACCTTCTTTCAGCTCGTCTCCGGATATCCTGGAATCGCAGCCTACCGCTATTTTAAGCGTTTCAGCTTTCTTTCCCAGCTTGCGCGACAAAAGATCGCAAAACGCCAAAGTGATACGGCCCGCTGTTTCTTTGTTCAGATTTACCTCGGGACCGCCTTCTGTAGCGATCGCCACTCCTCTGATGTCGCTGCCGTTCTGTAATTTTGAATAATCTCTCATCTTATGCTATATACTCCTGATATCCGCGCGTATGATATACACTTCTCCCGCGGCATCGACGCAAAGCGCTTCCGCCGTATCTCCTTCTTCGAAAATGAGAAGGTCGCCTTCGTAGAGTTCCGCAACCTCTTTTTTGTTGCAGCGGACTCCAAGTGATCTTCCACGCGAAAGATATATAGCCGTTGTCTCAGATGCTTTCACCGGTGCCATCGCCAGTGTTTCGCCGTCCTCGAGGAACTCGGTATCAAGAGAGCCTTCGATCTTGCCCTTTCTCACCATGAGGTTGTAGTCTGTGACTTTGCCCTCACTTTCTGTGAGACTGCCGCCATCGAACTCTGCTACATCGCCCTCTTCGAGCGTGTACCAGTCTCCGTCATCGTGTTTCAGGCGCAGAGCGCCCTTTCTTATTGTAAGGAACCTGTTGTAGTCGGGCAGTGGCGTGAATGTGCTCTTTTCGTCATTCACCTCTGCGCTGGAAAGTCTCCAGTCAAAGTCCCTGTCCGCATAGACTGCGCCATCAGGCGATATAGCCAGCTGGCTAGTAGTGCCTCCCGACCACTCTGTCGTCAATACATCTTCATTTCTAATAATTATCATATCGATTACTTCCTTGCTTCACTCCCTAATGATTGCTCCAGAAGCTCTGACCAGTGCCGAAGGCGAGATGGTCCGAGGAGGAGCTGAAATCACACCGTATCGAGGATCCGACGACGAAAGCGAGTCGGGAACTTGGAGCTCCCGAAGCCTGCCGAGGGAGCGGAATTTCCCGCGAGCCTTGGAGGATCATCGATGCGGATGTGTTTCGAGACGACGAGGCACGAGCCTGAGGCAGCTGGTTAGAGCGTCGTTTCGAAACCATGTATATTGTACCACGAGAACGCAAAAGACGGCACCTGATGATACCGCCTTTCGTATGTTTTATTCGCATTTTTTCTGCTACCCTTGTGATTCGATAAGACGTTCGATAGAAGCTTCGTCCTTAGCTCTCTTTTCAGCGATAGCCTCTTCGAGCATCATATCCTTGACCTTCATGAGCCTTGTCTGGTTACCACGCTCGTTCTCATCCAGCTTCATCTGGATATAGCGTATGGTCAGCTGCAGACGCGGGATCATGACGTACTCAAGAGCGTTTACTCTTCGTCTCGTCTTCTCGAGTTCGGCAGCAAGGAGTGAAGTCTCTTTTTCCTTTGCCGCCAGATCCAGAAGTTTAGGGAAGAGGTCTGACATTCTCTGGATAGCTGTATCCAGCTCTCCGGTAGTGCGGGCAAAACCATATGGGAATATGTCCCCTTCATTGTTCGCCGTCGTGTTGAAGTCGAACACAGGAACATCCACGCTCATGATGTTTTTGCTGCCCACGCTGAGGTCTACACCCTGTTTAGGGAACATCAGCGATTCCTGCATTACCTCCCGGCTCATGATGGAACTCGCAACAGTGAAGTTCTTATATACTCCGTCGAGGTCTTTTTCCACTTCCTCCCGAAGTCGTCCGTTTTCCCTCGCAAGTTCCAGGAACTCTTTCATCAGCTCATCGCGCTTGTCCTTAAGAAGTTTGTGACCACGGACCGCAGTCTTTAGTCTCCTCTTCAGGGATGTCAACATCATTCGGGTAGGGTTGACATTCATTCGTTCCATAAGGCGCCTCCCTATCCAAGATACTTATCGATGTATTCGTCCTTGATTCTCTTGAGCTCAGTTCTAGGCAACAGCTTCAGAAGTTCCCAACCGGTGTTCAGAGTCTCTTCGATGCCTCTGTCTGTCTCGAATCCCTGCGAGACGTACTGCTTTTCGAATTCCTCACTGAACTTCGCGTACTTGAGGTCTGTCTCTGTCAGAGCAGCCTCGCCCAGGATGGTCATCAGTTCCAGAGCCTCCTTACCTCTTGAATAAGCGGCGAAGAGCTGGTTCATCGTATCAGCGTGATCCTCTCTGGTCTTGCCTTTTCCGATTCCCTTGTCTTTCAGACGGGACAGTGAAGGGAGTACGTCGATAGGTGGCTGTATACCCTTACGGTCGAGCTCTCTGGACAGGATGATCTGTCCCTCTGTGATGTATCCGGTAAGGTCCGGAATAGGATGCGTGATGTCGTCTTCAGGCATCGTCAGGATCGGGATCATTGTGATCGATCCAGGCATCTCTTTCTTTCTGCCGGCTCTTTCATACATAGTCGCAAGGTCGGTGTACAGGTAGCCAGGGTAACCTCTTCTGCCCGGTACTTCCTTACGCGCCGCGGATACCTCACGCAGAGCTTCCGCGTAGTTTGTGATATCTGTCAGTATGACCAGTACGTGCATGCCCAGATCGAATGCGAGGTACTCAGCAGCGGTGAGCGCCATACGCGGTGTCGCGATACGCTCTACAGCCGGGTCGTTCGCCAGATTCATGAACATTACAGTACGGTCGATAGCGCCTGTTCTTCTGAAGTCAGAAGCAAAGTAGTCAGCTTCCTCGTATGTGATACCGATGGCGGCGAATACTACAGCGAAGTTTCCTGCTCCGTCGCCCAGTACCTTAGCCTGTCTCGCGATCTGAGCCGCGAGGTTGGCGTGAGGGAGTCCGCTTCCCGAGAAAATAGGGAGCTTCTGGCCTCTTACCAGTGTGTTCAGTCCGTCGATAGCGGATACTCCGGTCTGAATGAACTCCGCAGGATAGTCTCTAGCTGCAGGATTCATCGGCAGTCCGTTGATATCCAGACGCTTCTCCGGAATGATGTCAGGGCCTCCATCTGTAGGACGACCCATTCCGTCAAATACTCTTCCCAGGATCTCAGGGGATACGGAAAGTTCTGTTCCGTGAGCGAGGAAACGTACAGCGCTCTCCTTAAGGTTGATTCCCGCGGAGCTTTCAAAGAGCTGTACAGTCGCGTCTGACCCGTTGATCTCCAGTACTTTACAAAGTCTCTTTTCGCCACTTGGAAGAATGATCTCGCCAAGCTCATCGTAGGTGACATTCTCTACGTCCTGCACCATCATAAGAGGGCCGGCAACTTCCGATATGGTCCTATATTCCTTAATCATCGTCTTCCGCCTCCTTCTTCAGCAGTTCATCGATCTCGGCACGCATCTGATCTACAATCTCAACAAACGTATCGTCGATCTTATCTTCTTCCACATACTTGAATCTTCCGATCGTCTCTCTGACAGGCAGTTCAGACAGTTTGTTGAAGGATGCTCCCTTTCCTATCGCTTCAAGCGAGAAGTCGTAGTATGAAAGGATGAGCTTCATCATTCTGTACTGCTTGTTAGGCGAGGCGTATGTATCTATGTCATGGAAAGCGTTCTGGTGCAGATAGTCCTCACGGATCGATTTACTTGCTTCCAGTTTCAGACGGTCTTCGAAGGACAGCGCGTCCACACCTACCAGCTGGACGATCTCGTTCAGGTTAGCTTCTTCCTGAAGCAGTGTGATCATCTTCTGGCGGAGTGCCGGGAATTCCTTCGCGACGTTCTCCTCAAACCAAGGCATCAGCCTGTCAACGTACAGCGAGTAACTGTTCAGCCAGTTGATCGCAGGGAAGTGTCTGGCTCTTGCCAGGCTGGCATCCAGTGACCAGAATACCTTTACGATACGAAGCGTAGCCTGGGAAACCGGCTCGGATATATCGCCGCCCGGAGGAGATACAGCTCCGATAGCTGACAGAGCTCCGAGGCGTCCTTCCTTACCGAGTGTAACGACACGGCCGGCTCTCTCATAGAACTGAGCCAGACGGGAAGCCAGGTAAGCCGGATAACCTTCTTCACCAGGCATTTCCTCAAGACGTCCCGACATCTCACGAAGAGCCTCAGCCCAACGGGATGTGGAGTCCGCCATCAGCGCTACCGAGTATCCCATATCACGGAAGTACTCCGCGATAGTGATTCCTGTATAAATGGAAGCCTCACGAGCAGCTACCGGCATGTCCGATGTGTTCGCGATCAGTACTGTACGTTTCATCAGGGACTCGCCCGAACGAGGGTCTTTCAGTTCAGGGAACTCCATGAGTACGTCTGTCATCTCGTTGCCGCGCTCGCCGCATCCGATATATACGACTACGTCAGCGTCTGCCCACTTAGCCAACTGGTGCTGTACTACCGTCTTTCCGGAACCGAATGGTCCAGGTACAGCGGCAACACCGCCCTTAGCAATTGGGAACAGTGTGTCGATAACTCTCTGTCCTGTTACGAGAGGCATGTCCGGAACCATCTTTTCCTTGTATGGTCTTCCTACACGTACAGGCCATTTCTGCATCAGAGTGATATCCTTGACGCCATCTTCAGTCTGTACAGTAGCAACGGTTTCCTCTACAGTGTAATCTCCGGCCTTGATCGAAACGATAGTGCCCTTGACACCATTAGGGATCATGATCTTCTGCTGGATGACTACGGTCTCCTGAACGACACCGATGATGTCTCCCGGCTCAACCTCTTCGCCAACAGCGGCAAGAGGCTCAAATGTCCACTTTTTCTCACGATCCAAAGCAGGTACCTGGATGCCTCTCTCGATATTGGCACCCTGCTGCTCGTACATCTTAGCCAGCGGACGCTGGATACCATCGTAGATACTCTCGATGAGGCCTGGCCCCAGCTCTACAGAAAGCTGTGCTCCTGTAGATACTACCGGCGCTCCCGGACCGATACCGGCTGTTTCTTCATATACCTGGATGGAGGCTTGATCTCCTCTCATCTCGATGATCTCGCCGACCAGTCCCAGGTCACCTACACGTACTACGTCGTACATGTCGGCTGTTTCCATGCCGGATGCTACTACCAGCGGCCCCGATACTTTAACGACTTTTCCCTGACTCATTATTCTTCACCTCCGAATAGTATGTCTGCCCCTACTGCACGCTCTACGGCCTTGCGGACATTCATGAGACCGTTACCGGATGCTCCCTCTTTGCTTGGGATCAGTATGATCGCCGGAAGTCTTGAATCGCTGTAGCGTTCGATTTCCGACGCAGCCTCATCCGCGAGGTCCTCTGTTACATAGAGGATCGCATACTCATTTTCTGCAAGCCGCCTTATAAGCTTTTTGGCCTCCGCACCGTCCTCACATGGGAATACATCGAGTCCCACTGCCTTAAAGCTCAGGACGGAAACGGGGTCTCCTATTACTCCTATCTTATACATATGATTTCTCCATCAGTCGAAATACGTGTTACCCAGGAACTTTTCCATATACTCCGGTTCCTCACCTATGAGGATACCGCTGAGAATGATACGAACATTATCTATCTCACGTTCCTTCGCGTACCAATATCCTGCGACGGGTTCTATCCCGATGAGATAATCCTTCGCTTTTTTGTACTCATCCATCAGCACGTTGTTCAGCAGTGTCTCAACCCTGAGGAAATGGCCTGTCTCGTCCAGGACACGCGACCCCTCTTTGATGGCCTCGGTCAGTCCCGGATTTATGAGCCTCTCGGCGAACTGCTGAAGCGGTTCATCGTAGCCGGCCACAAAAACATCCTCCTTGATGAAGCCTTCTTCTATAAAGACCTTCTTGAAGAAAGTCCATGGGCGCTTCATCATCTTGAGCCTGATGAAAGACTTAATATTGATCACGTCTATCGTAAGACGTGCGCAATCGACCAGGAACTGAGACTCGGTCTCTCTTGCTGTGAGGACCATGTCTTTGTAACAAGCCTTATCCAGGATAAGATCGATCTCCTGAGGATCGTTCGATCTACCGTAGAGATCCATTGCTTCCTGCACAGCGTCTCTCATAATCGGTCTCATCTTCGAGTAGTTCCTGTCACGTATCATCGCGACCATCACCTTCCAGTCATAATCTCCGACGGAGATCAGCTGTTTTTCGGTCGGTGTCTCACCAAGGATCTCCGCTTTGAGGCAGACCTTGATATTGTGATAGTCAAACGGGAAGAGGAACGAAGCCATCTCCCTTCTGCCCGGAAGATTTCTGAAGATCATTTCATAGAGCTTGGTCTGCTCGTGACGAATGAAATGCTCGACATCATCGATTTCCGTATCCTTTGGGTCATCATATCCGAACTCCATCAGCAAAGTTCTGGCGGCAGCAATGTCCGCGCAGTTTGCCAGACGGATCAGATCAGCCTTGTGCATCAGTTTCTGGACCTGGCAGCCGATAAACGCATCCGAAAAGACAAATTCATCCTGTGTTCTGATTGTCAGATCTCCCATATCAACTCTCCTGTGTCCCGAATAGAACCGCAGCTACCTCCGCGCCGATGTCGCCGCGGATGTCCTCTGCTATAGCTTCAATGGACGCATTATACGATGTGGTTCCGGCTCTGCAGATCAGACCGCCTTTGATGTTCGCAGGTTCGTCAGCGATTTCGAAAGCGCTTCCCGGTATCTCCTTGGAAAGTTTGTCAGCCAGCTTGGACGACAATTCCTTGTCATCTGCTGAAAGACTGATCGTTCCCTTGGAAAGGCCCTGTGATTTGACCACGGAAACCAGGAAATCGACATATTTGTCGCGGTCTTCCGATACGACCTTTTTGATAGCTTCATCGAAGCATTCGTTTATCAGTTCCTGCTTTTTGGCAAGCACCACATTCCTTCCATCGATGGATGCGACTGCTTTTCTTCGCACGACCTGCTTTTCACGGGCATCGATGCCGCTCTTTTTGGCTTTCTCGATCATAGCTTCGGCCTTTTTGTTGGCCTTATCGACTACGTCCCACGCCTGCTTTTTGGCAGCGTCCACGGTTTCTTTCGCCACTGCTTTTGCGTCGTTTTCTATTTTAGAAGCGATTTTCTCGATACTCATATTCTCACATCCTTATCTTCTGATTTTTCGCAAAGCATCACAGTCCTGCGTTGAACAGGATCAGGATGGAAATCAGAAGACCGAAGATCGCGTAAGTCTCTACCATCGCGGCGTAAATGATTCCCTTCGCCATCTGATCCGGACGTTTACCGGTCAGCATGATTCCTGCAGCAGCTGCCTTTCCCTGTCCGATACCGGACCAAACTCCGATAAGACCTACAGGAATACCGGAAGCCAGTACCCAATAGCCCTGTGTGAGTGTCAGATCCATGTTGCCGCCGAAGAATCCCACTCTTACGAAGATGAGGAATGTCATCAGCAGACCATAGATGCCCTGTGTTCCAGGAAGAGCCTGGAGCAGCAGTGTTCTACCGAACAGCTTAGGGTCTTCCGCCAGAACTCCGGCAGCAGCCTGTCCAGCGATACCAACTCCGAGACCGGAGCCAACGCCTGCCAGTGATGCGATCGCCGCGCCGATAAGCGCTAATGAGTTACCATTAATCCATTCCATTCTAGTTACCTCCATTAAATAATTTATTTGTGATCATCTATTTTTACATATTTTGTATCCCGCAGGAACGGCTTGAACGGTTCTCCGCCGTCCTCGTAGAATTTACCGAAGAATTCTACGTACTGGAGCCTGCTGGAATGGACGAAAGCGCCCAATACATTGATCGCCATACTGAATACATGGCCAAAGATGCCGATGATGATCAATGCGACTGCACCCTTGAATCCTGTACCGATCATTGATCCCAGCAGATTGACAACGCTGGCGATAACGCCGGTAGCGAGACCGAGTGCGAGAAGTCTCGCGTAGGACAGGATATCTGAGATCCAGCCTGTGATACCGTATACGGACGACAGTCCGCCGGTTATCTTTCCGAAAATGCTCTTGCTGTGGCGGCCTCCCGTAAGAAGCAGGATAACAAGGCCAGCGATAGTAAGGTACATAGCCGGCTTTACAATGGCAGGAGAGATAGCTCCGCCGCCGAGCCAGCAACCCGCGCCGATGATGACCATGAACCATGGGACTTCATCGAGTATCGCGTCCGCCACCTCCCCGCGTTTGATCTTCATGTACATGTCTATGCCCATTCCCACGAACAGGTGGACACAGCCGAACAGTAATGAGAAGATCAGCAGCTTGGTAGGGTCATCCATAGGATTGAACCACAGAGGCTTTATCTCTATCGTTTTTCCAAACACCGTACTTGCCCATACTTGGAACAAGTCTCCGAAGTAGCCTCCGAACATGACTCCCCAGAATATGGTGAAGAGTCCGCATGTGAAGAACATCTTGAACATCTTCTGCATTGTTCCTTCAAGAGGATACTTCTTGAGTATTATCCAGCACGCGATAGTAAGGACTGCTCCGTAGCCCGCGTCACTGAGCATGATGCCGAAGAAGAAGGCGTAGAACAACGAGAATATGTTCGTTGGGTCAAAGCCTTCATATGTCGGCAAAGCGTACATTTCCGTGATCGCCTGGAATGGGAACGCGAACTTGGATGTTTCCAGAAGGACAGGAGGCTCTTCTCCTTCCTCAGGATCTGAAAACTCATAAACGCAGCCCTCATCGGCCAGAACTTTTGCAACATTTTCCTGCACCGGTTCAGGCACCCAGCCTTCCATATAGAAGGCTCGCTTGGTCTTTATAAGGCTGGATTTGATCTTTTCGCGGTCAGCCTCCATGTCGATCTCGTCTTTCAGACACTTGAGTTCGAAAAGCTCGTCCGCGTGAGAAGCGAGTTCCTCTCGGATCTTGCCCGCCTCGACTTCCATTTCAGCGATCTCTTTCTGGATACGCTCTTTGTTTTCTTTTGCCGTGCCGTGGAATTCTCCGAAAGGCATCAGCGTAAATCCCCACTGCTTAAGGAACGATATGATATTGAATTCGACGTCCCTCTTTGTGGATATGATGGCCAGATAGATCATTTCAGTATCTCGCCCGACCACCTTTATATCGGTATACTCATTGTCCTCCAGGACAGCCGCCTCCAGCTCTGCAAGATCGCATGTAGCCGGGACGAAACCGAGGTCGATATCCGTGCATTTTGTATGAAGCACCTCAAGAGGCACGTCATACGGTTGCCACGGCTCCAGCATGGAAAGATCGGTGTTGCCCTTATTGATCTTTTCCTGCATCTTGTGCAGTTTGTCGTTCTGCTCTATTATGCGGTCGACTTTTGCCGTGATCTCTTTGCGCCTTCCAACGATACTGTTGAAGTCGGTTAGCCCGATCTCTTTTCTGGTGTTGAAAAGAGGCGCCTTCATTTCGGTGTTGTCCTCGATAGCCTTGATCGCTATAGCGACCCTATTCGATTCGGCGTCGAGTTCAACAGCCAGATCATCGCTTCCGTCACGCTCCGCGATAGAGCCGATCTTCTCATCCTGAAGTTTTCCGGCCTGATCATTGATCTGAACACAGCCGAGGTGGAGAAGTCGGTTGATGAGTTGTTCCTTAGCAGTGTCCAGGCCTATGACAGAGACCTTTTTCATATTAATTATTGACACTGTTACTCACGATCCTTTCCGCGATCAGATCGACCGCTTTCTGCCGGTTCGCGCCGGCCTCCTCCAGCATGCGCAGAGCAGAAGCTTCGATTTCTTCCATGTATTCAGCATATTGCTTATCTGCCTCTGCCTGGCCCTCTTCCGTGTAGCTCCTGGATACAGTATCCGCTTCACTGCGCGCTCTGTTCAAGATCTCTCTGGCTTCCTCTTTTGCTTCTTCGATGATCTTTGCAGACTCAGTCTTTGAGTCTTTGATGATCTGATCCGCATTTGATTCGCTCTGATAGATCTTTTCCAGTTCTTCTACAAACATTCCATCACCTCCTGAAAACGGTAATTCTCATATCCGTACAGACACGATTGCCGTGTGCGTACAAGATGAATGTTTTTTAACATCCTCGATCCTATGACCGAGTAGGTTAGAACACCGTTAACATTGTATCGTAATCTTTGTTAATTTTCAATCACAACAAGGAAACCACGAACAAGTTTTCAGTTTCCTTTTTGTGTATAAAAAACAAAAAACCCCCGGCATATGCCGAGGATGTGTGACATGTGAGTATACTGCTATTTCAAGCTTTTCAGTCGAACAGGAAGATGCCTGCGGCAAGGAATGTTGTCACCACCATGGCGGCTATCACCAGTATAGCCATTATCCTGGCTCCTGTGTTGAGCCTGCTTCTCTGCTCTTCATACTGCTGCATGCTGCGCGTTGATTCGTTTCTGTTGTCTCTGTTCTGTGTATTTGCTTTGCTGTATTTGTTTGCCATTTTCGATCCTCTACTTGTGATATGTTTCTCCGGCATTGATCTTGGATGCCCTGTATATCTGCTCGAGCAACACTACCCTTGCCAGCTGGTGCGGAAGTGTGATCCTGCCGAAACTGAATCTTAGGTCTGCTCGCTTGATAACTTCTTCCGAAAGCCCGAGGCTCCCGCCAATTATAAAATCGATCGTGCTGTGTGTAAAGGCTGTATCCCTGATTTTTCCGGCAAGATCCTCCGAAGATAGTTCCTTTCCCCTCAGATCCATAGCTATCACATACTCTCCCTTTGATATCCTGCCGAGAATGGCTTTGCCTTCTGCCTCTTTGACGTTGCGCTCATCAGCAGCTGACGGATTTGAAGGAAGCTTCTCTTCCTTCAGCTCGACTATCGAGACATCGCAATACGCTCCGAGCCTCTTCATATACTCAGCGCATGCCGCCTCCCAGTACTTTTCTTTCAGTTTTCCAATACAGATAATATTTATTTGAAGCATGATCTTCCCATTACTTTTCTACGGCATGTATGTGAGGCCTTCCTTCATAGCCACCTCAAGAATGTAGTCCTCTCCCGGCCTGAAGCCATCTTTCCCCAGCCTGTCCTCTACCGTCTGCCTCGCAAAGAGTGGCATATTGTTGTTAGTGCTCAGATGTGCCAGCATTATGCGGAGCGGCTTTGTCTTATACTCACTTCTATCCTCAAGTATATGCGAAAGCACGTCTGCCGCGTAGTCATTTGAGAGGTGGCCTCTGTCGCCTTTGATCCTTCTTTTCAAAGGATAAGGATACTCGCCGAACATCAGCATATCCACATCGTGATTGGCTTCGAACACCAGCATATCAGCGTCGCTTATCGCCTCGTACATCGTATCTTCGATAATGCCTGTATCAGTGATGACAGCCAGCTTCTCCCCGTCTGCTTCGACGGTATATCCAAGAGGTTCCGCAGCATCGTGGCTCAGCGGGAACGCAGTGACCGTGATATCGTCTGCGTTTTGTATCGCAAAGGATTCGCCGGCGGAAACCCTTGTAAGGCGCTCTTCATCTACGTAGCTGAATACAGCTGCGGAAGCTATGGTGCCGCGGCTCGCGTAAAAGACCGCATTGCCGCATTTACGCGAGACTGCTCTCACGCTTTTGACATGGTCGGTATGCTCGTGCGTGACGAGCACCGCCGCGACATCAGCGGGCGCTATGCTTTCTGTCTCGAGCGCGGCCATTATCGCCTTGCACGTGAGGCCCGTGTCGAGAATGATGGCGCGGCCC
The DNA here is from genome assembly GCA_902798745.1 of uncultured Eubacteriales bacterium. Lineage (GTDB taxonomy): Bacteria > Bacillota > Clostridia > Peptostreptococcales > Anaerovoracaceae > Crickella. The sequence continues at coordinate 102,805 of CADBXM010000001.1, read as the reverse complement.
GCGGCCTTGATTATGTAAGAATTACCGGAACTGCTGCTCCCTACGGATATTATTTCCAATTCCTAGTCCGTTCCTTCTTTTTCTTTATCTTTTTCGTCATCCTTTGGCTTAGGCGGTATTTGGCGAGCGCTATTTTTGACATAGCCCCGGTCTCTTCTGCACACGGATTTCAGACCGCAGTAATTACAGCTCAGTCTGCCGTCGTTGCGAAGAGGTTTGATGTCTATCTTTCCGCCGAGTATGCCCGAAGCGGTCTCTTCGATCTTCGCGATCACATCCGATCTCACTTCTTCGTATGTTTCGCGGCTGGTCGCGCCTTTATTAGAAGTAAGTACTCCCGGAGGCATCGCCTCATACACGCCCTCTTCATTCAGGAACGCGCCCTTGAGTTTGAACTCGTCTTCCGCATCTCTTTCTATTATGCTGTTTGCCGATTTCTCCGACTTGTCGTTGATCGATTCGATCGGGTCCTTGATATTGAAGTAGAACATTCCAGCAGGCTCTTTGCCGCCGTCTGTCGCGGAGATTAGATATATCATCAGCTGCATTTTGACGCCGTGTCTCATCTTCCAAAGATCGAGCTTGTCAGCGCCGGTCTTGTAGTCGATGATCCTTACCCTCTCTTCTCCGTCTACTTCGATGTAATCCGCACGGTCAATGGTGCCCTCCACAAGCACTTCCTCGCCTGCCGCTTCGAGTCTTATCGGTTCAAAGCTTCCATGTCTTCCAAACCTCTCCTCAAAGACGGCCCCTTTGACAGACTCCGCCGCAAGCTGGGAAGCCATGGCTTTTGCTGCCGCCGCGCATATCTCGCGTATACGGCTCATGCGGTATTCCTCACTCCCGGTGGAAATGAAAAGGCCACCTCTGTAAGTCCCGGCTATCTCATCCAATGCAGCGCTCACGATGCGCTCGAGTTCTTCCTCGTCACCGTCTCTGAGCTTTTCAAGCACTTCGCTGTTGCCGATAAGCTGACGCGCTACCGTCATAAGGCATTCATGATATACATCGCCCACAGACCTCGGGTCGCTCTCAAAGTCGCGCTCTTCTTTTGGTCTGAGGCCTCTCTCCACATAGTACCTGAAAGGACAGTCTATATACGCGCCAATCGACGAGGCGCTCATCACGAGCCCGCCGTTTTCACGCCCGAAAAGTTTCTTGGCAGTAGCTGCCCCGAGTGGAGCAGGATCGTTGTCATATTCGGTCGCATCCAGCATGGTGTCGAGTTCTTCTTTACGGTTGGCCGCGTACCATTTGAGCATAGCCTTGGTGATTGCATCCGGCTCCGCCCCGATGCCCATGCTTTTTATCTTGTTGATAAGATGTCTCATACCGTCGTCTGCCGTGTTGATCACATCAAACGAGCCCGAACTTATGAGATCTTTCTTGACCAGTCCATCCTGCTCTATCCTAGGGAACAGGTCGAGAAGTGAATCGATCACCGATGAAGGCCTTGCGTCATTTCCACCCGCGTCGCTCATCGAATAACTGATGTAAAGCTTTTCCGATGGTCTTGCCATCATGCGTTGCATCGCGGCGTTCTCTTCTTCCATTTTGAGCTCATCGAGTTTACCGAGCGCGAAACCTTTGTCCTTGAAGTATTCCTTCTCATCAATTGAGAACAAACCCTCTGTCCCCGGGTTAAGCGGCATCACTCCCTCGTTGGCTCCGAGTATAACGGCAGCTCTCATCTGTCTCGGCCTGGTCCTTATCATGGTGCCCATCGAAAGTCCGTCGACCGTAGGCGGTATCACTCCCACCTCCGCATCGGAAAGTCCTGCTAAATAGATGTCTGTGAACTCTCTCAGATCCACAGGGGAATCGCCCATGATCTCATCCATCTGCCCCAGTATATCCATGGCCTTGTCATAGCTCTGCACCATCCGCTGGGCCTCATCGATAAGACCGGCTTCTTCCTGTTCCTTCGCGGCATTATCCACACGGGCAATCAGCTGCCACTCGCTTTCAAGGTATTCCCTGAAAGCTTTTGTAAAGGACGCCACGTCAGCGGAAGTCTTCACGATATCCGACAGCTTTGAAGTCTTTTCGGAGATGATCTCTCTCATCTCATCCATCTTCTTCAGCCTGTCTTCACCGAGATCTTCGGTTCCGTATTTGAACGGCTTGTCCCACATCGAGCCTTTGATGTGATAAGACCTCGCGTAGTTTTCAAGCTCCTCTATATCCTTCCCCTCGAGTCCGCTGAGCCCTGTCTTGAGCATGGCGAAAAGAAACGGAGTGGACTTTCTGTTCACCAGGAAACCGAGCAGATTGACTATGAACCCCACCGCTGCGCTGTCGGTAATATCCCTTGCTGTATCCGCGAACACAGGAAGTCCATACTCAGCGAATATCCTGCGGATTATAGGCTGCATGACTCCCTCGTCATTGGCTATCACCTGTATGTCTCTCATCATATAGCCCTCGTCGCGAACAAGATGCCATATGTACGCGGCGGCGGACTCTGCCTCGTAATAAGGATTCGCGGCAGAGACGATCGTAAGATCGCCCGGGACGAAGTCCCTGTTCGCCGCCCTGTCCTCTTCGCAAAGCGCATCCTTCCAAAGATATCTGTCTATTCGCTCGATGGTCTCAGACCTCTTCAGCGCATACTGCCCGTCTATCTCTTCGATGCTTATATCTATTCCCTTTTCTCCGGCCAGATGTCTGAGACTTGCGATCAGCTTTTCATCGAGACCAAAATCGCTTCTGTTGACTATGAAGTTCACCGACTCGGCAGCTCCCGCAAGTTCCATCATAGCGCTCGCGAATTTTGGAGTTATATTGTCGTAGCCGTATATCCAAATCGATTTTCCGCGCACCAGCTTCGAATCCTTGATGGCATTCACATACATCGATATATAGTCTTCGGAATCAGTAAAGCGTCCCTTTATAGCCTCTTCATACGCTTCAATTACGCCCTTGAGTTCCCTCAGCTTGGAGCCCAGCACAGGATCGTCCCCATTTTCGCCCAGCATCTCGTCTATCTCATCAAGAGTGCAGTCCTGTTGTTTGAACTCCGAGATGAAGTCGTTGAGCATAGCAGTGAAGGATATCTTTCCCGCAGCTTTCGCGAAAAACTCAAAATCATCCGCGTGATCGCGAATGATCATGGAAAGCAGCATGAACCTGCCGTATTTGTCTAGCATATTGACCGACTCGATGCCCTGCTCCTGCAGTATGCGAAGACCGAGGCGGTTCATTGAAAGTATCTCAACGTCAAACAAACAGTCCGTCTCCAGATACTTCAGCGCCTGCTCTTCCGCCACAAGCGTGTACTGATTAGGCACTAAAACAAACGCTTCACCCCCGCGCTCCTTCAAGGAGTCGTAGATGAAACGTTCCTTGTCTATATTCTCTCTACCTGAAAACAGTCTCAGCATTATCTTTTCGCCCTTCCCGCTATACAGTTGCATTCGCTGCGTCCTGCGAGAGTTTGGCACGCACGAACACGTCCAGGTCGCCGTCCATCACAGCTTCAACATTACCGACTTCTGCGCCTGTACGTGTGTCTTTCACCATAGTATACGGCTGGAACACGTAATTCCTTATCTGTGAGCCCCATGTCGCCATCGACTGGTCGCCCTTGATCTCGTTCAGATTGTCCTTATGGGCTTCCTCTGCGATCCTTGTCAGCTTGGAAATGAGCACCTTCATAGCGGTCTCACGGTTCTGTATCTGCGAGCGTTCGTTCTGACATGTGACCACTATGCCGGTAGGAAGATGTGTGATCCTGACCGCCGAATCTGTCGTATTAACGTGCTGACCGCCCGCTCCGCCTGAGCGATAAGTGTCTATCTTGAGATCCTGTGGATCTATATTTACCTCTATATCATCCCCGATATCCGGCACCACTTCTACGGCCGCGAATGAAGTCTGCCGTTTTCCAAGCGAGTTGAATGGCGAGATACGCACCAGCCTGTGCACACCTGTCTCAGATTTCAGAAGTCCGTAAGCGTTTTCGCCCTCTACCTGAATAGTAGAGCTCTTGATGCCGTAGTCCACATCGTCCTGCCTGTCGAGGAGCTTTGTCTTGAAGCCCTTCTTCTCGCAGTAGCGAAGATACATCCTCTCGAGCATGGCCGCCCAATCGTTGGCATCGACTCCGCCTGTACCCGCGTGGATGCTGAGTATACAGTCGTTCGCGTCGTATTTTCCGCTGAGCAGCATGCGTGTCTTTATATCTTCAAGCTCATCCGTGACGCGTGAAACCGAAGCAGCTATCCCCGCCACTTCGTCTTCATCTCCGAGTTCTTCCGCTATGTCGATAAGATCGGGAAGCTCCTCTATCTCGCTATCGAGCCTTTTATATGTCGCAAGTTTATCCTCGAGTGACTTCTTCTCTTTCAATACCTTCTGGGCCTTCTTCTGATCGTCCCAGAATCCATCCTTCAGGCTCTCACCCTCCAGTTCATTTATGCGTTTCTCCAGACCCGCCGGGTCAAAGATAACCTCCCACTTCCGCGATCTTCTCCTGAAGTTCCGGAAGTTGACTTCTTATTTCGTCAGCCTGTATCATGCTTCCTCCTAAATAATATCCAGCAGTTCCGCTGGAGTTTTTATCCTGTACGTCGGTTCGAATCCGAGCGCTGCCATATCCTCTTCGTCAACATAATGGCTCCAGCCTACAAGCACGCTGTCGATCCCGGCGTTCTGTGCACAGCCGACATCATACTTTGTGTCGCCTATGAAAATCGCCATATCACGAGTCTCAGCGCTAAGCTCCTTACCATCATGAGCCGCAAGCTTCCGAAGCACGGCCTCAGCTGTCTCCGGGCCGGGCTTGTGCTCAGTCACGTCGTTCATGGTGACGATCTCGTCAACCATGTCTTCCATACCAAGCTGCCTCATGTAGTCGTGGAAGCTATTCGCTGTCCTTGAAGTCCCGACACCGATCAGACAACCGCGCCTTTTCAGCTCAGTCACCAGTTCTCTGATGCCATCGAAGACGTATACGATGTCACCTTCCTGATGCTCATCCTGATATGTCCTGTAGTATTCGACTGCCTCATCGATGTCGACACCGGGTATCAGCTTGGGGATAGAAGCCACAAGGATCTCTCCGTATGTAGCTTCAACAGTGCGCTCAGGCAACTCGTGACCGAGATAGTGCCTGAGCGTAGCTTGCCAGGATTCCATGATTATGTCGTTGGTGTTGACGAGTGTCCCGTCAAAATCAAAAATGATGTATTTTTTCATTACTTCCTTTTTCTCACAGAGCGAGTTGTGTTCCGACGGAAAGGACCATGCGGTAGCTGGTGCTTAACGATTGACAAGCAGCACCGTAGAGTGCTGCGAAGTCAGAGTTTAGCACCACTGCGTTAAGCCGCATAGAGGCGCGAGCCGTATCCTTCTTCTTTCTCACAGAGCGAGATGTGTTCCGACGGAAAGGACCATGCGGTAGCTGGTGCTTAACGATTGACAAGCGGCACCGCAGAGTGCTGCGAAGTCAGAGTTTAGCACCACTGCGTTAAGCCGCATAGAGGCGCGAGCCGTATCCTTTCAGGCGGAATACATCGAGCGTCTACCAGCCGCCGCCTCCGCCGCCGCCGATACCGCCGCCGGAGAAGCCACCGCCACTGAAGCCGCCTCCGCCGCTCCAGCCACCGCCGCCGCCGGAGAAGCCACCGCCGCCGCCGGACGATGAAGGAATAACAATGTGATTGCTGACACTTGACGAGCAGTCGCCCATCATGCGCCCCATCATGTAATAGTCGAAACCGGTCATGCCGCGGCTTCCGCGATACCATGTAGGTGGAGCCTGCGTCGGCAGATTTTCAAAGTTTTTGATCCACTTGTTGGAAAGACCGAACACATAAGCGTAAGGCATGATGTGGTAGAAATACTGAGGGTCTTCCTCCACCAGTTCGTTCAGCTTGTCGAGTTCAGCAGTCTTGATGAAGTCTCTGAAGCCGAGCACGCGTCCGAGCAGGTCTGTGTATTTATCCGTCTTGGCGATAGCCACGACGCTGAAGAACATGCCGATAAGTGTACCGAGATGGAGCATCACTATGATCGCGATCCTCTTAGGCCCATCAAGCACTGAAAGCGCGTCCGACCCAAGAGTGAGGAGCCCTATTCCCATGAAGTAGAACCAGATCGCTCCCAGGCACTTGAATACGGCCTTCACCCTGGACTGTGAGCGTACATGGTCGTATACCGAACAGAGCAGAGCCGTTGAAACAAGAATGTGGCCACCCGCCCAGATTATGCCGGTAATTCCTCCCATATCGTCGCCGTAGTATGAAGCCCATGAGCTGTAGGCGAATGCCGGCATTATAGCCGCGACCGCGCAGATCGCCCTGGCCATAACGGAGTCTTCTCTTCTGATCGCGTTCGTACCGCGGAACATATTTCTCAGCTGTTCGATGGATTTCTGATATTTCCGTCCGAATCTCTCACCCAGTTTGTCGCTGTATGTCTCGTCCCTTTTGCTCGTGAAAATACCGTTATAGATGCTCTGGATATACGCCGGCTCGCTGTCCGGGGATTTGACTGCCTTGAATTTGAATTTCTTCCTGTCGATCTCCTCGATCGTCATATATCCCTTGTCAGCAAGATAAACTATGGTCGAGATGATGTCATGCTTGTCGACTTTGCCGTCCACGAGATAGCCTACCTCTCCGGGCGTCAGATCATCCGGAGGATAGAATTCGAGAGTCTTCACCAGGTGTCTGTCTCTTCCGTACAGGAACCAGATGATCACGGCGCCGATAGGACCAAGCAGGAAGAGCAGTATGTTCCTCGTGCTGAGCGTGCCGAACTCAGGAGCACCCTGCCAGTAGCCCTGTGGAAGCTCAAGCGTAACTGTTATGCCTGCGTTGGCAGGAATGTCTGAAGCAGTCACTGTTATAGTCTTGCCGTCATCGCCGGTCTTCAGATCGGCATTCAGCTCGTTAGATTCTGTTCCGTAAGTGCCGGAAAAAACTTTGGCTTTGCTGAGATCCGCCTTTTTAGGAAGGTTGATCACACATTTGCTTTCTGCAATGCCGGTCGTCCAGCCTGTCGGGATTAGGTTGACGAGCATCATATCCATATCTGAATTCTCATCATCATACATCGCGATATTGTACGTGATGTCATATGGGTTCTCCCCGACGAGTGTATAGCTGCCGCTTCCGATCTTGATGACTTTGTTGCCCGATTCGTTGTAAGTCTCGTATTCGTAGCCCGGTACTTTGATCCTGCTTATTTTCGAACCGTTTGTCGGTATATATCTGTAGATACCATGGTGAGCGGTCACATAGTACATGTTGATATACTCATGAAAATCATAGGAGTTGTCTTCGGATACGTCGACTGTCACGTCGTAGTTGAGCGTGTACATCGTGTTATCATCGGCCGAAGCATCGCTGATCCCGAGCGGAGTCGCCATCACCACGACCGCGGCGATAGCGAATACCGAGAGTATTCTTTTGAATAATTTGGTTTTCATAAAACGCCCCTTAAAGTCCTTCGTCAAAGTTGTCAGTGTGCATCTTTGGGAAGTTGAACATCTCTGCGACTAAGCTGAACGGGAAGCTCTCGACCTTTGTGTTGTAGTCTCTGAGCACCGCGTTGTAATACTTCTTCGCGTTGTCGATGTCCTCAGCCGTGCCTGTCTCCTCATACTTTTTGAGTTCGACCTCAGCCAGCTCGATGCGGTTCTTGTCCTTTGTAAGCGAATTGTACGCAAACAGCACGAATGCCGCCAGCAATACTACGATGATAATGATGATTGCAACCATAGCCATCCACTCCTTTACTTATATTGTTCTATAATCTTTACGCGTTCCTGCCGCAGCAGTTTTTATACTTCTTGCCGCTTCCACATGGGCAAGGATCGTTGCGCCCCACCTTAGGCATATCGCGGCGCACAGTCTCCTGCTTTCCGGTCTTCTCAGCCTTTGGAGCCGCCGAAGGCATATTGCCTCCTCTTCTCTGAGCGGCGCTTTGCTGAGCAGCCTCTTCATCCCTGTACTCCTCCTTTGCCGCCGAGACCCTGCCGCTTACCACGTTGCGTCTCTCGGTCCTGGTGGTCACAGTCACATTGTAGCAGAACTTGACGGTCTCTTCTCTGATGTCAGCGACCATCTCGTCGAACATCGCGAAGCCTTCCTGAGCGTAAGCTACAGCAGGGTCCTGCTGACCGATGCCTCTGAGGCCTATACCTTCCTTGAGCTGATCCATGGCATCGATGTGATCCATCCAACGGTTGTCCACGACCCTCAGGAGGATCATGCGCTCGACTTCTCTCATCTGCTCGGTCCCGATCTCGGCTTCCTTTTCGTCGTAGAGCTGATCAAAAATAGCTTTGATGTCTTCCTTCAGAGTCTCTTCATCCAGACCCGCAAGATACTCTTCATCGTATTTGAATCTCTCACCGAAGAGCGGTGTAATCTGATTCAGCCCGTCGACTATCCTCTGGAGATCCCATTCCTCTGAGTACTTTGACTCCATCACTACAGGATCTACAGTGCCGTCGATGAGTTCGTATGCCATGTTCTTGATATATCCGGATACGTCTTCTCCGTTGAGCACCATGCGTCTCTGATCGTAGATGATCTCACGCTGCTTGTTCATGACGTTGTCGTACTGGAGCACGTATTTACGGATGCTGAAGTTCTTGCCTTCAACCTTCTTCTGGGCACTTTCGATAGAGCGTGAGAGCATTCCCGCTTCGAGCGGATCATCCTCATCCATGCCTACTCTCTGGAGCACTCCCTGCATCCTCTCGCCGCCGAAGAGTCTCATAAGATCGTCTTCAAGCGAGATGAAGAACTGTGTCGTTCCCGGGTCTCCCTGACGACCGGAACGTCCTCTCAGCTGGTTGTCGATACGTCTGGATTCGTGGCGCTCTGTACCTACGATGCAAAGTCCGCCAAGCTCCCTCACCTTCTCCTGTTCAGGGGCTCTCTCAGCCTTTATCTGATTGTGGAGCTCGTTGAAGTGTTTCCTGGCCTCGTTCATCTCAGGATCATCCGATTTCTCGAAGCCTGTCGCGAACGATATCTGCTCAGGCGTATAGCCTTCCTTTCTCATCTGCTTGCGCGCCTCGAACTCTGGGTTACCGCCTAGTATGATATCCGTACCACGGCCGGCCATGTTGGTCGCTATGGTAACAGCACCCAGGCGTCCGGCCTCAGCTACTATCTCAGCTTCCTGCTCGTGGTGCTTGGCGTTCAGCACATTATGCTTTACGCCGCGTTTCTTGAGCATGTCGGATATGAGCTCGGATATCTCGATCGAGATGGTACCCACCAGCACAGGTTGCCCGGTCTGATGAGCTTCCACTACTCTGTTGACTATCGCCTTATACTTCGACCTCTGATGTCCGTATACCGAGTCGTCCATATCGTTTCTGACTACCGGCTTGTTTGTCGGTATCACGACTACGTCCATATTGTATATGTCGCGGAACTCGTCCTCCTCTGTTTTGGCGGTACCGGTCATTCCCGCGAGCTTGTTGTACATCCTGAAATAGTTCTGGAGAGTTATGGTCGCGAGTGTCTTGGACTCGGATCTTACCTTAACACCTTCCTTGGCCTCGATAGCCTGATGGAGACCGTTACTGAAACGGCGCCCGTACATCAGACGACCGGTGAACTCATCTACGATCAGGATCTCCCCGTCCTTGACGATGTAGTCAACGTCTCTCTTCATAAGGTAGTTGGCGCGGAGAGCCTGCTGCACGTAGTGGTTGAGCTCCATGTTGTCAGGATCGGAGAAGTTGTCGATCTTGAAATAGTCCTCGCAGACTTTGACGCCTTCGTCAGTAAGCGAGATCTGATTGTCCTTCTCGTCGACTTTATAATCTGTTTCCTCTGTCAGAGTCTTTACGAAGGAGTTGGCGTTGCGGTACATCGAACTGGAATCAACGCCTCTGCCCGAGATGATGAGCGGTGTCCTCGCCTCATCGATGAGGATGGAGTCGACCTCGTCGACGATCGCGTAGTTGAGCTCTCTCTGAGTGAGCTCCTCTTTGTAAGTGACCATGTTGTCACGGAGGTAGTCGAAACCGAATTCGTTATTTGTTCCGTATGTGATGTCGGCCATGTACTGTTCATGGCGGGCCGGGCCTTCGACAGCGTGTATGACGCAGCCTACCTTGAGGCCGAGGAAGCTGTACAGCTTGCCCATCCATTCCGCGTCACGCTTTGCCAGGTAGTCGTTGACTGTGACTACGTGTACGCCTCTGCCCTCAAGCGCGTTGAGGTAGGCCGGGAGCGTCGCTACAAGTGTTTTACCTTCACCTGTCTTCATCTCGGAGATGCGCCCCTGATGGAGCACCACTCCGCCGATGAGCTGGACTCTGAAATGCTTCATACCGAGAGATCTGACCGCTCCTTCTCGGCATACCGCGAATGCCTCCGGCAGTATGTCGTCGAGCGTCTCACCCTCCGCGAGCCTGTCCTTGAACTCCTGAGTCTTGGCTCTCAGCTCGTCATCTGACAGTGCCTGCATCGCCTCGTCATACGACTCGATAAGGTCTACTGTCTTCTCAACTTTTCTTACTTCCTTAGCGTTAAGATCTCCGAAGATCTTTTCCATCAAACCCATTTATGCTACATCCTTTCGTCTTCTTCTTTTTTATCTTCAACGCGTATGCGTGTCATCAGCGCGCGTCTTGAATCGGCCTTTGTTACTCTGGCATGGAACACTTTGTGTTTTGATTCGTAGTCGAAGCTGTCACCCACCTTTGGCAGACGGTCGAGTTCTATCATGACCCAGCCGTTGACCGTAGTAGCGTCGCATTCGATCTCCTCATCGAACATATCGAAGAAATCCTCGAGATTCGCCCCACCGGCAACAAGGTATGTGTCCTTTCCCGACGGACGTACATCCTTTGACTGCACGGTGTCGTGCTCGTCGTAAATGTCTCCGACTATCTCTTCTATTATGTCCTCGAGCGTGACCAGTCCCGTTGTCCCGCCGTATTCATCTACCACTATGGCGATATGCGTACGCTTCGCCTGCATCTTCTTTAGAAGCACCGCGGCTTTCAGCGTCTCCGCCACATAGGCGACAGGCTTTATGATAGCTTCGGTCTCCTTGATGTTCTTCACATTGTTGTTGTAAAGATCCTTCTGGTTGATGACGCCGATGATGTTATCAAGGTCATCCTCATAGACCGGCAGCCTTGAAAGCCCCGACTCTTTGAAGACCTTCTTTATCTCTGCCACAGGGGTGCCTCTCTCTACCGCGACTATATCCACTCGCGGTGTGAGTATGTCAATGGCTTCAACGTCGTTGAACTCGATCGCGTTTGCGATGAGCTCACTCTGTTCTTCACCTATGGCTCCGCCTGCCTCAGCTTCTTCCACTATAGTCAGGAGTTCGTCCTCACTGAATTCCGGCTCATTTTTTCTGCCGAATGCCTTCTTGAGAAGCATTTTGAGCCCTTCAAATACGATGGTGAGTGGCGTCAATATGAATATGAGAGCCCTTACCATAGGCGTGAGAAACAGCGCCACTTCTTCTGAATACTCTCTAGCGATGATCTTCGGTGAGATCTCGCCGAGCGTGAGTATGAGCAGTGTAACGATCACCGTAGCGATCGTAGGGCCTATCCTCGCTCCCCATGTCACGATTCCGTACACGGTCGCGACCGATGTCATCACGATATTGGATATCGTGTTCCCGACCAGAACCGCGGTGATGAGGCGGTCGAAATCTTCGGTCAGCTTAAGGGCCTGCGCAGCTCGCTTATTGTCGTCAGCAGCCATGTTCTTCAGTTTGATCCTGCTTGCCGAACTGAATGCCGTTTCTGTCGCCGAAAAAAACGTGGAACAGAGCGTCAAAATAATTATTGCAATTAGATATCCGTTCATCTAATCTCCCAATCTATAGTCGTTTCAATATCCGGCTCTTCGTAATTGTCGTTATCGTATGTCAGATACGCCTTTGCGGTGTATGTGCCGGCAGATGACGCGCGGTTGTCTCTGTATCTGACATTGATGGATTCAGGCACGCCCGCGAGGCCTATACTCTTCTCAGTGCCGTCGTATGTGAATGGTCCGTCATAGTTCCAGTGAACGAGTGACGTATCGTATTCGGCTTTCGCTATCTTCCATCTGAGATCATTGATATCGTCGGCCTCAAAATTGTGAGTGTCGTATATGAACCTCGCTCTTGCGGTATATGTGCCCGCGTTGATCTTTCTGTTGTCCGTATAGACCACTTCTATCTCTTCAGGCACGCCCGCGAGCTTGACTTCCTTTGGCTTCTCATCATATACGAAGCGTGTCTCGTCATCGTAATCCCATCTCACTTCCGAAGTGTCGATCTTCTTTCTTGCGATCTTCCACTTGAGTTCAGGAACGACAGGCTCTTCGTAATTCTCGCTGTTCCTGTAGCTGAGTCTTGCCTCTGCTACGTATGTACCCGCTTCGATAGCTCTGTTATCCACGTAGTAGTCGACTGTCACTCCATCAGGAAGCCCTGTAAGTTCAACGGACTTCTCTTCACCGTCATATACGAAATCTCCGTCATAGTCCCAGCGGACTTCTGACATATCGTATATGGCCTTGTCTATATGCCACCAGCATCCGCTTACAGGGGCAGGCTGTTCATAATTGGCCGGGTCGACAGCCTCGAGTGTCGCCATTGCCTCATAACCACCCGCATTGAGAGCGCGGTTGCTGCTGTACTCCACCTTAACGGTGTCAGGAAGTCCGGTCAGTTCGACTGTCTTCTCTTCGCCATCAAATGTGAACGGTTCGCTGTAATCCCAGCTCGCTCCGGACACATCGATAGGAGCCTTCAGTATTTCCCATTTGCACTTAGGAAGTTCAAGTTCTCTGTAGTTTTTGCCCTCGGCATCGATCAGCCTGGCAGTTGCGTAATACACGCCCGCTTCTGTCGCTGTGTTTCCTTCATAGACGACTTCGAATCCCTCAGGGATACCGGCGAGCTCTGTCTCCGCTGCTTTGCCGCGCAGTCTGTCGAAAAGACCCTGCTCGCGGACTCTTTCCGCGATAGATATACTCTTCTCGCTGCCGTCATAGACGAAAGGCTTGCTGTAATCCCACTGCACCGCGTCCTCGTCTATTTTTATTGCCGCAGGCTCTATCTCGAACGAGCATCCTGCGAATTCAGGTTCGTAGTAGTTGCGCTCGTCGTATTCAAATCTGACAGAAGCATCATAGCTTCCGACCTCTGTCGCCGAGTTGCCATCATAGACCGGTCTTACTCCCTCAGGGAGACCCTCAAGCGAGACAGACTTGGCATCACCGTCATAGACGAAGCCCTCAGTTCCTGCCCAGTGTACTCTTGACATATCATAGACCGCTTTGCCGATGCTCCAGCTGAAATCTCTGATCTCAGGCTTGTGGTAATTGTCGCCATCATATTCGAAGTCCGCCGACGCGGTATATCTGCCTGCGTCTGTCGCCTGATTTCCGCTGTATACAGGTGTTACTCCTTCAGGCAGCCCGACTACGGCAACGGACTTGAGAGTTCCGTCATAGACAGACTCTGTGTCACCTTCCCATCTTGCGTTGGACATATCGTAGTCGGCCTTCACTATCTTCCATTCGCAGTCCCTGATAGACGGAGCATTGTAATTGTCCGGATCATTCGGGATCAGCTCTGCGTGAGCGATATAGTCTCCGGCCGAAACCGCAGTATTGCCGCTTAGGTTTGCTTCGAGCGTTTCAGGGATGCCCGCGAGACTTACAGATTGTTCTGTGCCGTTATAGACGAATGCCTGGGAGTAATCCCATCTCAGAGTGCGGATATCCGGATCCGCCTTCTCTATGGTCCAATCGCAGTTCATCGGCTCAGGAACGTTGTAATCGTTAGTGTCTATATCAAAGTATGCTGTTGCTGTGTATGCTCCCGCATCCACGGCGCTGTTCGACTCATAACTTACGGATACCCCCGAAGGTATTCCGTTCAGCTGAACCTTCTTGACCGTGCCGTCATAGGTGAAGCTTTCGTTGTAGTCCCAGAAAGCGCTGCTCATGTCATAGTCGGCTTTGCCGATGCTCCATTCGAGCTCTGCAGGAGAAGGCGCGTTGAAATTATCGTCACTTGTGGTGAAGTTTGCAGTTGCGGTGTAGTCACCCGCCATCTCAGCGGAGTCTCCGCTATATGTCACGCTCACATTCTCAGGGAGCCCTGTAAGGCTGACGCTCTTTCTGCGTCCATCGTAAATGAACGTTCCCGGTCTGTAATCCCATGTGCATGACGACATATCGTAGTCGGCCCTGTCTATCTCCCAGCTGCAGTCGCTCACATTAGGAAGATTGTAGTTGTCAGGATCAGCCACGGAAAGTACAGCAGAAGCAACATAGTTGCCCGCATCTGTCGCCTCGTTTCCGGTGTATTCCGCGAACACGCCGTTTGGCAGATGATCGAGCATCACGCTCTGTTCTCTTCCGTTGTAGATCTTCGCATTCGTGTAGTCCCATTTTACGGCGGACATGTCGTAATCGGCTTTCACGATCTCCCAGCTGCAATCGTCTACCTCAGGAGCGTTGTAGTTTTCCGTGTCATATGGCAGCAATTCCGCGGACGCCTCGTATTTTCCGCTTTCTGCAGCGGCGTTGTCCGTGTACATCACTCTGAGTCCTTCAGGAAGGCCATTCAGTTTCACCTCATGCATCCTGCCGTTATATGTGAACTCGTTATCGTAATCCCAGTAGACGCCCGACATATCGAAATCAGCCTTATCTATTGTCCACTCGAGCTCTACAGGGTCAGGGGTGTTGAAGTTGCGGCCATCTGCTGCATTGAAGCTTACAGTCGCTCTGTATGTACCGGCATCTGTCGCGATATTGCCTCTGTATGATGGAAGTGCTCCCTCAGGAAGTCCTTTGAGAAGAACCCTTTTCTCGCTACCGTCATAAGTGAATGCACAGTCATAATCCCAGTTGACATGGCTCATGTCGTAGTCGCCCTTTTCGATCCTCCATGTGAGGTTTTCCATCCTCGACTTCAAAAGGTTGTCTGTGTCTTCAGGAATGATCTCGGCAGCAGCCACGTAAGTGCCCGCGCGTGTCGCCGAAGCGTTGGAGTAGACTACGGATGTGCCTTCCGGTATGTTCTCGACCGCCACAGTCTTCTCGAAGCCGTCATATACGAAGGCCTCGTCAAAGTCCCATCTGACAGCGGAAATATCGACCGGTGATCTTTCGATGATCCAGTGACATGAAGGACATGCAGGCTCTTCGTAGTTTGCTGTGTCATAGCTGAATGTCGCTCTGGCGATATATTTACCCGCGTTTGTCGCGGAATTGTCTTCGTACTCCGGTGAAAGCCCATCAGGCAGACCTGTAAGTCTGACCTCTTTCTCCTCACCATCATATGTGAATTCCTTTGGCTCCTGCCATCTCACGCCGCTCATGTCGAACGTCGCCTTGGCTATGCGCCAATCGAGGCTCATCTCAGGAATATCATTCTCGAAATTGTCGGCGTCTGTAACGCTGAATCTCGCGACCGCGGTATACTCGCCTGCTTCCGAAGCAGATGCGTTTTCATACTCCACGCTCACGCCTTCAGGGAGGTTAACGAGCCCGACGGTCCTGATGCTTCCGTCATATACGAACTCGCCCTTGTAATCCCAGTAAACGCCGGTCATATCCTTTGACGCCTTTGCGATGTCCCAGGAATACCCCTCGGACGCAGGCGCTTTGTAATTATTGTCATCGACAGCCGAGAAAATGGCTTTGGCATAGTATCTGCCTGCCGTCTTCGCGGTATTGCCGGTGTATTCGACATCGATATCGTCTCCGAGATCGCTCTCAATACCTACTGTCATCTCCGTCCCGTCGTATACGAAACCAGAGCAGTCGGTCCAGCGAAGTTCAGGCAGACTGATATCTGCTTTATCGATCGACCATGTGAGGCCACTGATCTCAGGCACCTCGTAGTTGACCGAATCATTAGGCACCATAGTGGCACTCGCCGCGTACTTTCCGGCAGCCACTTTCACATTGCCTTCGTATTCGACTTCAACACCCTCAGGGACGTTAAGAAGGTATACTCCCTGCTCACGCCCGTTATACACGAAAGCATCTGTATAATCCCAGCGTACATCGGAGATGTCGATCCTCTTCTTGTTTATCTTCCACTGGCAGTCTGAAGGAGCGTTTACGGTCATATTGTCCCTGTCATATTTCAGTACAGCATGAGCGTTGTAGACTCCCGCGTCATATGCAGAAGCATTTTCATATTCTACATAGATTCCTTCAGGCAAGCCCTCAAGCTCTACCCTCTTCATCTCGCCATCATAAGTGAACGCGCCGTCGTAATTCCATCTGACGCCCGACATATCCGCTTCTTTTCTGCCTATTCTCCAGTCAAGAGTCATGTCTTCAGGCGTGTGGAAGTTGTGAGTATCAAGATTGTCGAAAGTCGCTCTGGCGGTGTATTCGCCCGCGTATCTGCTTTCGTTGCCGCTGTATTTCACGTCGATGCCATAAGGGATTCCGCTGAGCTGAACACCGTGGATATCCCCGTCATATGTGAAGCTCTGCTCTTCGCTCCATGCAACATCGCCCATGTCGTAAGAAGCCTTTTCGATCTCCCACTCGTACTCTGCCGGCCCTGCCAGAGCGTAATTGCCGTAAAGCGAAAGTCTTGCGAGGTATTTGCCCGCAGGTATCTCTTCGGCGCCTTCGTATTCATACTCGGCATCATCAGGCAGATTCGTAACGTAAACGCTCTTCGCGCTTCCATCGTATACATAGTCATCGTATCCCGACCACTCGAGATCAGCCGGATCGATCACAGCGCTCTTTATCTTCCAAACGCAAGGAGCGATCTCGCGAGGTTTCTCGAAATTCTCCTCATCGTAATGGAGCGTCACTGTCGCGGTGTATTCGCCGGCTGCGTTGTGAGTGTTGTCCTCATATTCTGCAGTCACGCCCTCCGGAAGGCCCTTGAGCCCCACTCCGTGATTGTTTCCGTCGTATTCGAACGGGCCGTCATAGTCCCAGCGCACATTTGAAAGGTCGAGAGGGGCTTTACGGATCGTCCATTCATGCTCCCTTACGATAAGCGGCTCATTGAAATTATCTCTGTCGAATTCAAAGTCGAAGGACGCGGTGTATGTGCCCGCTTCCGTCGCTTCGTTACCGCTGTATACCGGTTCGATGCCTTCAGGGAGCCCTTCGAGCCAAACATGCTTGACGCTGCCATCGTAGATCATGTTTTCATCCTCAGCCCAGCGAACGGAAGATGAGTCTATATTGGCTTTTTGTATGTTGATCCTCACCTCATTGGACACTGCGTCTCCTATGCTGTTTGACGCATGCAGTCTCAGAAGGTATCCGTCGTAAGATACAGGCAGAATAGCAGTGTGCTCTATAGCTTCCCAGCTTCCTTCTTCGCCTGTTTCGCTCACTTCGAGGTAACCACTTACGTGCGGGTCGTTGACCGATGTGATCTCAGGGAGCTCAAACGGTATAGGGCTTCCGTAAGTGAAACTGATCGGGCCGGCGATTTCGCCGATCTCAGGAACTCTGCCCCAAACCGCGTAAAGATCTGTGTCCTCATCGACAGTCTCTATCTCACAGCCACCTTCATATACCTCACCTTTGCCCTCAGGAGTGCCGCACCATCCGATGAATGCCGAATACTCATCAGGCTCATCGAACAGCTGCTCCTCGAGCACGTATCTGTAATTCGGTATAGTGCGTCTTTCTTCAGCCGGCGCATCATTTCCGTCAGGATAATTGCTGTGATAAGTCACTCTGAATCCATCGACCGAGAATGGTTTCGCTTTTTTGTACTTGCCGTATTCCTTGACAGCCAGTTTGCCGCAGTCGGTGCTTCCGTCTCCGTCGGTGCTGAAGCTGTCTCCAATAAGCATGTCAGTCAGAGAAGCGCACTGATGGAACATATTGCTCATGTCACTGCATGCATATGTATCAAAGGATGACAGATCGAGATCTGTAAGTCTTACACACCCTTCAAACATCGAACTCATATCTGATACATTCGAAGTGTCGAAGCCGCTGAGGTCTCCCCTCTGCAATTGCTTGCAACCTTTGAAGAGCCCCGCGAGAGACGCACCGTCAGGGAAAGTCACCTTGCGGCTCGCGATCACCGTCACCAATTCAGACGCGAAATCTTTCCACGGCACACCTGTTTCCGAAACAGAGGCAGCTTTTCCTCCATCGATCAGCAAATTACCGTTTTCATCTATCCCCCAGAGGCACTCGCCCCATCTGTCTACTTTGACAAATCCGTTATCCATTTTTTCCATCCTTTTGTATTTTTTTATTTCGGATCACCGTATGCTTCATCTCTTTCCCGCCCCTATTTTAGGGTTTTGAAGCGTCCGTTTTCATGGCGCTATAATCGCATACCCATACAGAGTAGATTATATATTAAATCGCATTCGAAATAAAGGTGCGCACCCCTTTGTTCGGGGGTTTTCAGCAAACAAAATAGCGGCAGTTAGAACTGTCGCCACAAAGTCCGTTTTTTAGTCAAAAGCACTAGTTCTGATCAGTAGTCAAGCATAGCCCGGTACATTTCGTCTGCCGGATCTATCAGAGGAAGGTCGGTGACTTTTGCGAGCTCCTCTTTGAAATACGGGAAGTGAGTACAGCCGAGAACGATAGCTTCCACGCCGCAAGCTTCCATATATGCCGCCATCTTTTCAAGTCCGAAACTATCGACGATCTCTCCGGGAGCTACACCGTCTTCGATGGCCCTTACGATCGCCATATTGCCAGTTCCGATCACGTAAACATCAGGATTTGTCGCCATGAAAGCTTCCTCGATACCATGAGCGGAAATATTGTTTGCCGCAATCACTCCGACGCGGGCATATTTTTCGCCCATCGCTCTGTAAACCTGTAGCGGAGTATACACGCGTATATCTTCGCCGCTCTCCGCGGACTTACTCATCGCGTAGGCATCGAATCCGAACGCGCCTGAGAGAGAGTTACAGTAAATGAAAAAGTCTCTCGTGCCGGCCGCTATCTCGGGGTCGAAGAGGGCGTCCATAGCTGCGCGTTTTCCGTCATCATCCGTGTACTGAAATCTGATCTGAGCGTCGCAGTCCTCTGACACCGGGCAATAGCGCGCGTCAAATATAACGGCCCCTTCGGTCGCCTCGGAATTCTTTTTTTCGATGAAATCGACCCCCATCTGTGTATCCACCGGTGTGCCGGAGATAACTGCTACTTTTCTGATATTATCCATTGACTGCTCCTGAAAAGAAAACCGGGGACAAGCCCCGGTTTTCGGCTTTTACTGTCGTTTGACTAGAACTTCGCAACTACTGCTCCGTTGAATTCGGATTCGATGAATGCCTTTACTTCGTCAGTCTGGAGAGCTGCTACGAGAGCTTTTGTCTTTTCGCTATCCTTGTTCTCCTCGTTTACAACGATCACATTTACGTATGTGTCTGCAGCGAGGGAATCAACTGCCTCTGTTGCAAGAGCTTCCTCGATCTTGAGCTCTGCTCCGATTGCATAGTTTGCATTGATTACTCCGAGTGCGAGGTCCGGAAGAGTTGCCGGAATAGTAGCCGCCTCAAGAGGAACGATAGTGATGTTCTTTGGATTCTCAACGATATCCTTCTCGGTTGCTGTTACGCCTGCGTCGTCTTTCAGCTTGATGACTCCATTGTCCTGGAGAAGCAGAAGTGCTCTGGCGCCGTTTGTAGCATCGTTTGGAATACCGATCTTATCGCCATCAGCGAGCTCGTCGAAGCTCTTCTTTGTTCCTGCATAAACACCCATCGGCTCATAGTGTACGCCTGCAACGGATACAAGGTTTGTTCCGTTCTGAGTATTGTACTCATCAAGATAAGGAACGTGCTGGAAATAGTTAGCGTCTACGTCTCCGTCAGTAGTAGCTACGTTTGGCTGTACATAGTCTTCAAACTCCTGTACCTCGAGTGTCCATCCATCTTCCGCGAGCGCGTTCTTTACTGCGTCGGAGTTAAGGATGACTGCGTGTGGTGTAGGCGATGCTGCTACCTTGATAACCTTGTCCTCGGAGCTGCTTCCACCGCCGCATGCTGTGAGTGCGCCAAGCGCGAGCGCAAGCACTAACGCGAGGATACCTGTTCTTTTGATGTTCTTCATGTTGTTTCCTCCTTATGAAAAATATTCATCATCCAAGTATATACCTATTATATTTTTACCCCTAAGGGTCGTTAACTGATACGGTTGTCCATCTTCGCTGCCACTCTGATACCGATTTCCTGCATGATCTGAACGATCACTACAAGTACGATGATCGTGATCCACATTATCGTCGGCTGGAATCTGTAATGACCGAATCTGATGGCTATATCGCCGAGGCCTCCGCCTCCAAGTGTTCCCGCCATTGCGGAATATCCGAGTATGGTGATGGTTGCCACCGCGGCTCCATTGAGAAGCGATGGTCTAGCCTCAAGCAGCAGCACCTTGCGGATTATTTGCATATTGCTTGCTCCCATCGCCTGGGCTGCTTCGATGACTCCCGGATCTACCTCGAGCAGGCTTTGCTCCACCATCCTGGCTACAAACGGCCAGGCCGCGAGTATGAGAGCTGCCGTTGTCGCCCATGTACCGATTCCAGTCCCGATCACCATCCTGATGTATGGCATGAAAGCTATCATGAGGATCAGGAAAGGCATTGATCTGATGACATTTACTATGAATCCCATGATCTTGTTGTACCAAGCAACAGGCTTTATTCCGTTAGGGCTGGTCACTATGAGCGAAACTCCGACTGGAAGTCCTATGATGTACGAGACCAACGTGCCGACAATTGTCATTATCAGCGTTTGTACAGTACCTTCTTCAAGGAGTTCAATCAATGTATGAGCATCCATCAATCATTCACCTCCTCTTCAGGTCCGTTCACAGGATAGTCGTAATAGTCTGAATCCTCCGGTATCTCAGTAAAGTCCACGCCCTCCCTTATGAGAAACGCCTTTTGTTTATCCGCTATGGTCTTGTCATCTGACAGTGCTATTACCATCTGTCCTTTCTGCTCATCGAGCAGCGCGTCCATATTGGCGTAAAGCATATTGACCGGTTCGCCTATCTCCAGGATCATGTTCGCGATGATAGGCTTGTATGCCGTCTGCTCGTTGAAGGCAAGTCTCAAGCGGTTCTTAACAGCAGTTCGTTTTTCCGGTACCTCACGTTCTGTCGCGTCAGGGAAGAAGAGCTTACGGGCCGCTTTGGTCTTTGGCTTCGCGAACACCTCACTCACTTCGCCCCTCTCGACGATCTCGCCTCCTTCGATGACTGCCACCTTGTTGCAAAGCTGCTTGATGACCTCCATCTCGTGAGTGATCACTACCAGTGTGATGCCGCGTTCCTCGTTGATCTGCCTCAGCAGACTGAGTATCGAGCGTGTAGTCTTCGGGTCGAGAGCCGATGTAGCTTCGTCACAGAGTATGACCTCAGGATCTGAAGCGAGAGCTCTGGCTATGGCGACTCTCTGCTTCTGACCTCCGGAGAGCTGTGACGGATACGAGTGGGCCCTGTCTTCAAGATCTACTACCTTGAGGAGTTCCTTGACTTTCTTTTCTGTATCTGCTTTTGAAGCTCCTGCTATCTCGAGCGGGAAGCTGATATTCCCGGTCGCGTCTCTCTGCATCAGCAGGTTGAACTGCTGGAAGATCATCGAGATGCGTCGCCTCTGAAGGTTGAGCTCTTTTGGGCTGAGGCCTGTCAGAAGCTTTCCGTCGAAGAGGACTTTACCTTCCGTAGGCTGCTCCAGCAGGTTGATCGTTCTTACCAGAGTTGACTTGCCCGCTCCAGAGAGACCGATGATGCCGTATGAATCTCCCTTCTTTATATCCAGGTTGATATCTTTGAGAGCGACTACCTTACCGCCTTTGGTGTCGAATTCCTTGGTCACTCCCTGCAGGCTTATGATAGTTTCTGCCATTTGTTTCCTTCCTTTTCGCGTTTATCAACGAACTCGTTAATATTACGCTGATTGTTATGAATATACAAGAGGGGCAGGTCGTAACGACCTGCCCCTATATTACTTCTCACACGAGAACTATTCATAGTTTGGCTTCGTTATGACCTTATCCTATGCTAATCACCGGCTCTGCACATGCACATGCCCATCATTCCCATTTCCATCATCATGTTTCTCTTCATGTGAATGTGCTCCTTTCATAGAATAAGTTCATAAGTGACTATAGCAATGAAAATTAGTAAAGTCAACTAAAAATTTCCCAATATTTGTTGTTTTTCACAAAATACACTTTTTAATCTTAGAGCCGTCAAGCCGTTGGAAAATCCGCAAAAAAGCGGTATACTTATTGATGGTCAAAATTAATTTAGCATAAAAACAAAGGAGAATTCTTATCATGAAAACAGTTTGCTTTATTGGCGCAGGCAGCTTCGGCACGGCGCTCGGCACAGTACTCGCGGGCAAGGGCTACCGTATCAATGTATACGACATCGACCAGGAGCATCTCGCAAACGTTGAGAAAGATATGGAAAACAAGAGATATCTCCCTGGCGTAAAGCTTGAGGGTGACTATCACTTCTGCAAGACCGGGGAAGAGGCACTGAAGGGCGCTGAATTCGCAATCTTCGCGCTTCCTGCACAGCACCTCAGAGCAGCTCTTGAGCAGCATGTTCCTAACCTCGAAGAGAACACTATCGTAATGAACATCTCGAAGGGTATCGAGCTCAAGTCTCTCAGAAGAATGTCTGAGATCGTTTCAGAGTTTATCGACCTCAACAGATATGTCTGCCTCGCAGGTCCTTCACACGCTGAGCAGGTTGGCGCAGGAGTTCCGACTTGCGTTTCCGTAGCTTCCGTTAACAAAGAAGCCGCTCTCGCAGCAAGAGACCTCTTCAGCACAAACAAGTTCAAAGTCTACTACAACCCTGATATGTGCGGAATCGAGATCGCAGGCGCAGTAAAGAACGTTATGGCTCTCGGCTCCGGAATCATCAGCGGACTCGGATATGGCGAGAACACCAGCGCAGCTCTGATCGCCAGAGGCATCGCAGAGATGCAGAGACTCGGTGTGGCTATGGGCGGAAAGCCTGAGACATTCATCGGACTCGCTGCTGTTGGCGACATGATCGTAACATGCATGTCCGAAGACTCCCGTAACTTCACTTGCGGCAAGCTCATCGGCGGCGGCATGGATCCTATCGAAGCCAGAGACTCCATCGGCATGGTAGTTGAAGGTATGTTCACAGCGGAAGCTCTCCACGAGCTTATGGCTAAGTACAAAGTTGAAATGCCTATCACTGAGGCTATCTACGATGTGATCCACGGCAACATCAACGTTGCTGATGCGATGGACAAGCTCTTCACATGGGATCGCGTTGAGGAACTGAACACTTTCTAAGAAACGAGCGAAATAAGGAAATTTAAAAACAGGGAGTCCATCTCCCTGTTTTTTATGTTACACTTTACGAGGCTAATTCATGCGCGCGTAGCTCAGTGGATAGAGTACTTCACTCCGAATGAAGGGGTCGCGGGTTCGATCCCCGCCGCGCGCACCAAATGAAAACAAACGCTGTTGAGGCGTCTGTTTTTTATTTATTCAATTTTGCCATGGACGCGATCGTCGGAATATTCATTGGACAAACATCCATGCACGAAAGGGACTTTGAGCAGGTGCTGCCAAAGTGCTCGCCGTACAGCTTTTTGATCTCAGCTTTCTTTTCAGAATTCCTCGAGGAAACGAGATAGCAGTCGTTTGCGAAAACCGCTCCGAAGAAGCTCTGCCCGTTAACATAGTTAGGGCACACCTCTAGGCAAAGCCCGCACTTAAGACACTTCGCGGCATCGTATTGATGCTGATGCTCCTTTTCAGCTTTCTTCCTGTTCTTGATAGTATCGGGCTGATACTTTTCTATATAAACATTTTGTTTCTTGAGGTTCTCGTATATGCTCGACCTGTCTGTGAGAAGGTCGTGGATCACCGGAAATTTCTGTAGTGGACGTATAGAGATCTCGTTGCCAAGATCCCTTACGAATGTATCGCACGCCAGTCTTGGCACGTCATTGATCACCATGGCGCACGAACCACACATCCCCTGGAGGCACGAACACTCCCATCCTATACGGGTGGTCTGCCTGCCGTTCTCATCGACTATATCGTCATGATAGTTCAGATAATTCAGGAGCCCCGCAACAGAGGTATCTCCCGAAACATCGGCGTCAAACACCTCCCAATATGGTTCTGAGAACGGCGTCTGCTGCCGGAGTATCCTAACTTTCATATTCATTCTCCTTATCAAAGCGTACTTTGTACTGACCGTTCTCGTAAGAAATAACGGTTGCGGCTGCGTAGTCATCCAGCGTATCCGGATGATCGCTCCTGTAGTGAGCTCCCCTGCTCTCCTTACGAGATTCAGCGCACGAAAGCGCCGCTCTTGCCAGCGTCAGTATCCCCGTAAGCGAGTAGTTGAAATATGGAAGCACGCTGTTGTCGTAACTCAGGCGCTCCGCAACCGACAAATAATAATCTATATCCTTGATGCCCTCATTAATGGACTCCTCACTTCGGATTATCCCCATGCTCTTGTTCATAGTCTCCGATGCCATATCTCGTATGTACATCACAGGGAATACGCTCTTTGTGTCCTTCATTTTATCGAGCATACGGTTTGCTTCCTCGGCCGCAGAGCTGAAATCCGGCCTGTCTTCTTTGGTATCTCTTCCCGCGATCTCACGAGCAGCGATCATGCCGCTGTGTACGGCTGCCAAAAGAGAGTTTCCTCCCAGCCTGTTGGCTCCGTGATACATCGACGCGCATTCACCTACCGCGAAAAGATCGCGTATATTGGTCTCGTGATTCTTATGGACGGCGATACCGCCCATAAAGAAGTGCACAGACGGCGCTACCGGGATAGGTTCTTTAGCTATGTCGATGCCGATGTATTTCTTGCACAGATCCCTTACTTCAGGGAGCCTGCTTTCGATGTCGCTGTCTTTCAGGAATGATACATCGAGGAAGACGTCTTTCCCGGCGGAATAGATCTCCCTGCTCACAATGTCACGCGGCATCAGGTTTCCTTTCGGGCCGTACTTTTCTTCCATGAAATAGACCCTTTCACCGTTGTCCATATAGAACAGCCTTCCGCCTTCGCCACGCGCTGCTTCGGATACCAGCATGCGCTTCTGTGATGTTTCTATAGTCGTTGGATGGAACTGGACAAACTCTAAATTTTTGAGCTCTACGCCCTGCATAAAGAGCTCTCCTGCCGTGTATCCATCGCACTGGGTGGAGCCGGTCGTCTTGCCGAAGAGAGCATTCTGTCCACCGGTTGCCACCACTACGACGTCAGTGTACTCCGCGCTGATATTGCCGAAAGCTTCGTCAAAAAACAGGGCTCCATAGCACACTCCGTCTTTTATGAGAGCGGAATGGAAACATTTTCCGAGAGCTCGCTTTATAAGGCCGGCAGCTTCAAGGCGTCTCGCCTCCATCACAAGCGCCGAAACGATCTGCTTGCCGGTGGATGATCCGCAGTAGCAGGTGCGCCTATATGAGTGTCCGCCAACAGCTCTTCTTGCCGGTCGGCCGGCCTCATCCACAGAGAAGACAACTCCTATCCCCTCAAGGTATTCGATGATCTCCTCAGCGCTTTCGCATAGTCCTTTGACCGCTTCTTCGCCCGCCAGATAGCATCCGCCTTTTAGCGTGTCCTCTATATGAGCTGAAACCGAGTCGCCCTCTTCATGCCTTGACATCACTGCATTGATGCCGCCCGCAGCCATTACCGACTGCGATCTTTCAGAAGGGAAAGGCGATGCCAGAAGCACGTGAACACCCGCCTCTGCCAGCTTTATGGCAGTGACCATACCGGATATCCCGCTTCCGATCACGATCGCGTCTCTCATATCAGCCTCCGTTGCTCATTAGGAACATAACTACCTGCCCCTTGACTATGGCATATACAGATATCACGAAGAATATCGCGCCTATCACATAGGCGACCTTGTCGATGGACTTCTGAAGTTCTCTGTCTGACAGCCACCCCAATGTGATAAAACTATTTGTCAAAGAAACTGCCACATGGGTGATGACATCGGCAAAGAATAACATCTCGGCCAGTATCAATAGTATTATGCAGACAGTGTAACCGCGTTCCGCGCTCGCCTGCATAAGAGAAAACGTGTTTATATGAAGTATGAGTAGAGGAAAGATCAGTGCTGCCGATGCCCTCTGCAGTATAGTGCGCTTATTTTGCTTAGGATACAGATCCGCCCTGCCACCGTCTTTCATCGTGAAAACTATCATCATGCCGCATATCGCGTGGAGACATACGCACACCATGAACGGATAGGCAAACACGAGCTTAAGGACCGGGTTGTAATAAAAAGTCAGATAACAAAAAACGCTGTAGCCTATGTGCAGCAGAATCAGCAGTATTGAGAGCAAGCCCAGTACAGCATTGATCTTTTTAAGCCTCATATATCTATTCCTTTCTGAAAAGACGGCATTATCACTGCCGCCTTATCGAGTCATTTCCGATCGTTTTTTCACTTGAATTCCGGATAGTAGTTGTCTGACACAGTCTTCGTAGCCGGAGGAGCAGGATCGAGCTCCCTGTCTTCGATCTCAAGGATGACCTCAGGCTTTACCCAAGGTCTCCCCTGGATGCCGCTTGTCTCCTCGTGGGTGAGATATCCCTTATAACAGGTGAGGCTCCTGCGCAGATATCCGTCCTTTGCGCAGGCTTCCGCGACACCATCCTTTAGTATGGAGCGGAAGTGCGGCAGCAAAGCCTGGCCGTAAGCCACCGAGGTGGAGCCGGCGATAGCTCCCGGTATATTGCTCACGCAGTAATGGATCACGCCTTCCTCAACATATGTCGGATCATCATGAGTGGTCTCATGGAAAGTCTCTATGCATCCGTAGTCATTGGAGATGTCGCAAATCACTGAACCGCGCCTCATGGAAGCTACCATTTCGCGGGTGATCATGAAGTCCTTGGCATCCTTTGGCCAGCGAACGGAGTTGATCACTAGGTCAGTGCCCGGCATGCGGTCCGCAAGAGGCTCCTTCGTCGGATCCATCGTATCTATATCAGGATACTTTTCTTTTACTGCCTCGAGAGCAGGAGGATACACATCTGAAACAGTCACCTTTGCACCGAGTCTGTACAGAGTGTCGACAGCTGCCCTTCCGACAGTGCCCGCTCCGCACACTATGGCCTTGACAGGTTCAGAAGGCCCTACACCGCTTGCGAATTTGCCCGAGCCTCCGTTGTTGCTCATCATCGCCCAAAGGCCCATGAACGCGCCCGCCTTGCCTGCAGCCTCGCAGTTTGGTGAGCCGTAGCGATGGGAATCCTCAGCAGTAAAAGCGATCACTTTCTTGCCCAGCAGCGCGTCCACCTCTTCACGGTGGGCCGCCGGATGTATACATGTGAATATGATCTGTCCTTCGCGCGGCAGATCGTATTCCGATGGTTCAAGTTCCTTCACCCTGGCAACGAAGTCGCACTTCTCCCAGATCTCCTCGTTGGTCTTCGCTATCTTTGCGCCGGCGGCCTCGTAGTCTTCATCATAGAATCCTGCCTTAAAACCAGCTCCAGACGCGACATAGACATCAACCCCGTCGTCCACTAGCGTCCTTATCTCCGCTGGCGTCAAAACTACTCTGAACTCACCGTTTTTAATATCCCTTAATACTCCGAATGTTTTCATTTTTCCTTGATCCTTTTTTTATCACCTGACAAGAACAACGCCACTGCCGCCACCACATACACGGCAACGCCGATCATCATCGGCGAGAAAGCTCCCTTCCCCGGAAGGAGCAGAAGCTCTGCCACCATTGGAGCGAACGTCAGCAGTACGTAAGTGAGCACCACGGAGAAAATGAGCGCCGTGGACTCATTCACTGATTGCTTTACTATCTTGAGATCCATAAAGTTGTCCGTAACGAGCGGAGTCGCGAATCCGTCAAGGAATCCAAGTATGGTACTCGATATGATTATCATTACCACAATAGGCGGTACCTTGAGGATGAAAATGCTGAACGCCGTGAGCGCGAATGTGACCGCGATGCACGGAACAGTTCCGAATTTCGCTTTTGCTTTCGATACAAGAGAAGGCCCTATGTAGATGCCCGCTATTCCGTTTGCTATGTAGCAGTAACTCAGCATAACTGAAGATATCCCGTTGCCCTGGCAAATCGCCGGTATCAGCGTGACACAAAGCATTACGCCTATATTCAGAGGGATGCCCATGAGAAGTATGAATCTCCAGATCTCAGGAGACTTGAACATATTCATGACAGTCTTTATTTTGACTGGCTCTTCTGCCACTCCGCCCGATGCAGCAATATCCCTGCCGGCCTTGAGGTCTATCATCTTCCATGGCACCAGTGAGGCTGTACCCGCGAAATAAAGGGCAAACAGCACTGCCGAGAAGAGGAAAGTCGTCGCGTAACCGGTATTGGCCGAGAGTATGGCTCCGAGACCGGCGCCACAGGTAGCTCCGGCAAGAAGACCTGCATTGTCCTGAGATATGTTCTCGCTGCGGCCCTTCTCTGTCTCGTATCCGCTCGTGATCAGATAATTAGACACCTGCTTGAAGCCCGAATACGCGACTCCTGCCAGCGCGCGGCAGAGTATTATGACAGCGGCTCCGCCGATCGCGAACGCTGAAAGGTTGCAAACTATCATCAGGACAGTAGATGCGAGAAGCACCTTTTTGATATCGAATTTTCTTACATAGCGTGGCAATGCCAGCATGGCTATCATCTGGGCCAAACCCTCTAGTGTCAGTGGCAGTGCAGCTGTCATACCGACCGAAAGGCCAAAGAGGGATTCCCCGCTCGCTCGTATCAGCATGGCCGCGTAAGGCACACACATGTACTCCGCAGTCGAGCAGAGGAAGCCGGTAAATCTGAGCGCCAGCGATACATGTTTCTCCGAGAAGCTGCCTTCCGCCTCTTCAGCGGCATCGTCCTTCATTATCTTTGAGACGAAGAGCTCAACAAGATTGCCCATCTCATACGCGAAGATCAGGAGTATGACCATGGTAGATATGAGCACAAGTAGAATCTCGCGCATCATGCTATCTATGGCATCATCAGACACCTCAGCCTCGAGGTACATTGCTTTCTCTTTAAAATCTTCTCCAAAAGCAAATTTTATGATATCCGATCGCTCTCTTGTCCTGTTTACCTCGGAGATCTCCTCAGTGATCCTGACACTCCTGAGCATCTCGAGTGATTCTACACGTGACAGTATGAATTCCCTGAGTCCATCTGCTTCTCTGAGGTCAACGCCCTGGACTCTTACTTCGTCTATCTGCGATTCGAGGCTTCGAAGTGAGATATTTATGGAGTCGTAGACCTTGGACCTATAATCCTCCTGGTAAATGTTTAGCGTCAAAGCGGATATGAGAAGCACTCCGCCGGCAATGATAAGAATAGGCACCGTCTTTGTCATCTGCTCGAACAGCGCTCCCTGATGTCTTTCTTTCCACCCCTCGTTCTCAGTCCTGCGTCTGAATAAGATTATCCCCAAGAATACGATCGCCAGTACTATAAAGGTCACCACCATAAGCGGCACTGTCAGGCTGGAAAGGCTGCTCGCAAATATCTTCTCGTTATAAATCGAACAGAAATACCCTACTACCTCGTTATCCGCGTGTATCGGCACAAGACAAACATGGGTCTTTCCGGACTTTATGACACCGTTCTCGCTATCGCTGAGATTATTGAATCCGTTCACAAAATCTCTCGATGAGAGGAACGACTGCAGATAATCGGCAGTTTCCTCATCACCGTCGTAATACATCAGTTCTCCGTCTTTTGAAATAACAAAAGGCTGCGGACCGGGATACCTCTCGCTGAATACGGCAAAGTTGTCATCCATGCCATAGTAATTGTCGAAGCTCTTGCCGAATACGAGAGATGTATCTATGCTGGAAGCAAGATCAGTCTCTACTCTGTTGATTATGCTATCCTGCAAAGAGATAGCCTTTGAACGGTAATTCAGGAAGCCCATGGTTGAAACAAAGATGACCGTGATCGTAGCAAGGATCAGCAGCATGGACAGGATTATTCTTTCTCTTTTCTTCTTATCGTCCATGCAGCTACTCCTCAGTAAAAATCTTATCGCAGACGGTCAGCAGCTCGAAATCGACCGGGTATTCTATCCTCTTCGCGACAGAATAGTTCAGGTAAATTCCCGGAGAGCTCGTGTATACGCAAGGAAGACTGCCGGCCTCAGCTCCGTTGAAGATCTTGCCGATAACGTCAGCGATGAACCTGCCAACGTTTTCCAAGTCGCTCGCAAGAATGAGCATGAGCCCGCCCGCCTTGACGGTCTCGACATCATCCATCATATATACAGGGATGTTTTTTTCATAGAAATGCTCAAGCATTCGCGGAAGCTGATCATAGTCATTCACCAGGTCGATGGTCACGAAGAACGCATCCACGTCTTCCTTCACCATATCTTTCATCTTATCTTCGACCAGATCGTAGTATGCTGCCAGCTCCTCGTCGGTTTCCCTAGGCTGTTCCTTTATATTGTATTTTACGACTTCAAAGCCTTCCTCCTTGGCCGATGCCATTATGTCGGGAACACCAGAGATAGTCTCATCGCCATAGACAATGATACCGAGCTTATTGAATGGCTGTATGGAGTGATAATACTTCAGCTGCCTGAGTGGCACCGAAGGCTCCACCTGAGCCCAGACATTTGGTTTTCCACTGCCCTCTGTAGAGGATTCAATGATGCCTGAAGCCACGGGATCCGTAGCCGAGAAGTCGATCATAGGCACCGGAAGATCCATTCCACTTACGAGCACGCCCGCGCTGGTACCAAAAGTGATAACAAGGTCTATGTCCTTTCCTGCACGGGCCTTAAGATCTGCTTTGATATCTTTCTCGTCATCATAGCCCAGATAGTAAAAAGCATCGTCGGCAAATTCTATGTAATCGCCCAGATCCGCTAACCTAAGCATGTCATACATGTTCTTTGTCGAAAGCTTGTTGGCTTCTATACTTGCAATAGAAAACGGCAGACTGCCCTTCTCTATCCAGCCGAGCTCCTCAAGCCCCGCAAGTATATAATAGAACTGCCTGCTCGCCGGCATATACTCATCATAATCGACATACGCCAAGCGGTATTTACCGCCGCCTTCCTTTGCATGAGGCGTGTTATCAAGCTGGTTTTCATCCATGGCGGCCGTTTCGGAAGCATTGCCCGTATCCGCACTCTCACTGCAGGCGGACATAAAGACCATGGCCAGCATGGCCAGGCAAAGCACCAGTATCATAGCCGTCATTTTTTTGCTTTTTTTCATTATCACTCTGTCCTCCGCTCGCGGGGCATCAGCCCTGCAGCACATTTGACGGGAACCTGTGGTACAACTCCCTGCTTACCTTTTCGTACCAGCCATCCTCACGCTCCCGGGGAGAAACTAAATCGAAATACATCTCAGTAAGGCCTATGAGATGAGCATCCCACAGCCCGGTCTTCAGCATCTGTTCTCTGACGGATCCCCACTCCGGTCTTATCATATGGAATTCGAGAGGGCCTGCGCAGGTCGCAAATCCTTCGCCCTCGTATTCGGCAAACATTGGACCGCATACATATCCATCGCATTGATAACGCGCGAAAAGTTCGCTCTCGAACTTAAATCCGCAGTCTGCAAGCAGTTTCACAAGACAACTTTGCCACATCGGAAGGTATTGGGCCTGGAACATGCCGCCCATCCACGTGAACCCGCGTTCGAACGCCAGGATCAGCGCCATCAGGAACAGTCCGGGGAATATCCTTCTCTCATCAAGCAGCCTGCAGAGTTCTTTCGCCGACGCGGTATATCTCAGTTCTTTGTTTCGCCAGTCACTGCCGAGCAGCTCGCCCTCAGGCGTCAGAGTAAGAAGGCTTTTGCGCCCCTTGTCATCAGCATTCCTGAAAAGCAACCCCGACAAAGGCACGCCCTCAGGTGTAGTTACCTGCTGCATATATTGACGCATCTTTGGATCCAGCATCAGATGCGCAGGCAAAGAATCGGGATCCTTGATCTCCTCTTTGAGCAGCGGAGTCACTACCTCCTCGAGTTCTATGTATGTCAAAATCGGACCATTTCCGTCTTTGAACAGTCGCTTTGAGAGCTCGCAGCCTGCGATCACCGTCTGATCCGCAAATCTGCCGCTTTCGGGCACGCTGGTATCGCCCCACATTGGTCTGCACACATCTTTTACGGCGTCCCTAGCAGCTGAAAACTCATCCGTCTCGTTAAGCCGCCTGTAAAGAGCATCTATCATCTCCGGCGTCACAGCTTCTGCGTGAGAGCTGAGCCGATTTCTGTCCTTGTAAGGAAAAAGCGGTATCTGCTGCCTGTTGTCCACAGAGGCATATGAATAGAACCCTCTTGCGTATGTGGCATTCCCAAGCTCCACCTGGCCTCCGGAGTGTATCGGCACATATCTGCCGGTAGATCCCAGCCTGTGGATCAGTTCACCAAATATGATATCCCCCTGGAATGTCTGTGAACAGAAAAGCCCGCCGTGGTGATCCGAGGTGCTCATGACTCCCAGTCTGACAGACTCTTCTATCTCACGCGCGGCTTTTTTCCCCAGAAGCTTCTCCACATGTTGTGATGTACATGAATAAAAGTCACCTGGGTCCTTTAAAGGTCTGAAAGCCTTGTTGCGGGATACCTTGTCGGCCATCGCGCTTACAAATTTTTCAAGACTTACATTGCCTGCCTTACGGCATGCCCTTACCGTAGCATTCCGCTCCGCACAGATTGACGAAAACTTTGTTACGTAATCAGTCACTCATTTTCCTTTCCATGGTATTCGAAGAGAAGCATGGTAATATCATCAAACTGAGGCGCATCACCCACGAATTCATCTATGCTCTCCTTGAGACCATGGAGCTGTTCTTCGAGGCTGCCGTCTTTATGTTCATTGAGTGAAACCAGCATACGGTCAGTACCATAGAGTTCGTTATCTTCGTTCATAGCTTCTGCTACACCGTCAGTATATACAAACAGCCTTTCACCCTTTTCCAGAGTAAATCTGCGTTCTTTGAACATCATGCCTTCCATCGCTGCGACAGCAGGTGAGTGTCTGTATATATCAAGCACATATTCTCCGCCCTTCTTGCAGAAAGCAGGATGCTCATGGCCCGCGTTGAGTGAGACTCCCTCACCCGTGCGAAGGTCTATTACTGCCATCCAGACCGTAACAAAGAGACCTGCCTGGTTTCCTTCGCAAAGTTTGTCATTGACATCTGCGAGCGCTTCCGCTGCTTCAGTCTCAGACTGCAGAGTACTCTTTATAAGCGTCTTCGCGATCACCATGAAGAGCGCGGCAGGAACTCCCTTGCCCGACACATCCGCCATAACGAGGGCAATATGGTCTTTATCCACAAAGAAGAAATCATAGAAGTCTCCGCCGACCTCCTTGGCCGGTGTCATGGTTGCGAAAATACCGAAGTCTTTTCTATCCGGAAATGCCGGGAAGATATTCGGCAGCATGTCCGCCTGGATCTGAGTAGCTACATTGAGCTCCGCCCCTATCCTTTCCTTCTCGGCAGTAACTTCCTGCAGCTCGTTCATGTAATCATCCAAAGATGTGATCATGTCTGCAAAACTGTCGGACAGGGCTCCGATCTCATCGTTCTGTCCTTTACCTGCACGTATCTCCCCTGCCATCATCGGATCTTTTTCCTCCGAGTATTTCAGCACGCCCTTCATAAGCTTTACGATACGATCGAGCAATCTGGATTTGAGGAACATGTAAAGAAGTATCATGGTAATAACGAAGATCAGAGCTTCTGCGAGAACTTGTCTGATCACGGAATTTCTGATATCCGCATTGATACGGTCCACATCCGCATCGGCACAGATGAGTCCGAGCTTCTCGCCGTTCACTGTGAGTGGGCGGCAGTAAGTATATACATAGCCGTATTTGTTATTCACTGAGTCTACCGAGTCCAGGACTTCTCCGCTCTCCCAGGCTTTCCACATGTGCTCGTGGATGGCAGGATCTTCGTAGACGCTTTCTCCCAGCATCAGTATCTCGTTCCCGTCTTTATCTGTAGTCGTCTCCAACGAAGGATCAAACATATAGACCACCCTGTGATCTTCATTCTCTTCAGGGTAGATGAAATAAACATAACTGAGGCCAAATTCGTCAGCCGCGTCAAAGAACTGTGTGAACCAGTATTCAAAGCGATATTTGACATACAAACGCTGAGCCTCTTCATCCATCTCATCAAAGTCAAGGCCTGCCCCCGGTACGCGGCCATCATAATGAGACCTCGCATACTCGAAGAACACGTCCTCTGAGGATTCTAGGTCGGCTCTGAAGTCTACCGGTATGCACACCTTGTCGGAATGTTCATCAAAATATGATTTCAGGAAAACGAACTCTTCGTCCTCAGCGTTGATAACAACGTCCAGATATCCGGTCAGCTGCTTCAGGTTGTTTATACAATCCTTGTGATACGCCTTGGTCTGATTCAAATATGTGACCGTGCCGCTTATGATTATGGTCAGCAGTGCCATGATCCCAAACAGGATCGCGAACTGTGTCGCAAGGCTCTTTTTCTTTTCTTTTATCTTATTCGTTTCCATTGCTTTTCTTCCTGGGAACACCCTGTCTCTTTTGAATCCTCTAACTTGTTATTATACAAAAAATTGCAAATAGATTACATAGCAACAACAAAAATAGCCCCCGATCACAGGGGCTGTCAAACGTTGCATATGCTTTAGTTGCTAGGATGCGGCATATAGGCGTAGAGACTCATTGCCAGCGCGTTGATAGGCATTGTCTGTAGCCATACTTTTCCCGGGCCGGTCACTACTGTGTTGAACAGGCCCTCGCCTCCGAGCAGGACATTGCTGAGACCTTTCACGGTCTGGATATCCATAGAACAAGTAGCCTCCATGGCCGCGACATAACCGCTGTCGATTATGAGTTGTTCGCCGGCTGCAAGCACTCTCTCCTGTACCGCTCCGTCTATCTCGAGCCATGCGTAGCCGCTTCCGGAGTATTTCTGCATCAGGAACCCCTCGCCCCCGAAGAATCCTGCGCCCACTCTGTGCTGGAGGAAGATGTCCATGTTGACGCCCTCTGTAGCAGCTAGGAAAGAAGTCTTTTGCGCGATGATAGGTGTCTCGCTGATGTTGAACGCCATGATGTCTCCCGGGCTGTGCTTGGCGAGAGTGAGTTCACCCGCCTGCTCTGCAGAGTAATGGTTGAGCGCCAGAGACTCGCCTACGATCGCTTTCTTGAACATGCCGCCGAGTCCGCCGGTCTTTGTCTCCATCCTTATTCCCGGACTCATCCATGCCATAGCGCCACTCTGACACTTGATGCTTTCGCCCTGTTCCATATTCAATGTGAGCACTGTGAATGGCTGATTTGCAATTGTGTATTTCATCATTATCTCCTTTCGTCCCATAATGAAACTTTTTCTGGCTATATTTTACACTAAATGAGGAGGCAGCATCCCCTCTTTCATATTATTCCTGTATTCTACATTTATTGATCTGCTTCACTACCGCCTATGTCTTTGGGCTTCGTCTCTAGCTGAGCGATAATGACAGCAACAAATATGATGACACTTCCGGCAAGCTCCCTCATGCTCATAGTTTCTCCGAGTATGAGCGCGCCGAATATGGCAGCGAATACGGCTTCGAGGCTCAGGATAAGAGCTGCCGTGTTGGAATCAGTATATTTCTGACCTATTACCTGGCCGGGATAGCCTATGCATGTAGGGACGAATGTCGTATAAAGAAGTATCGGGAGCGCGTTGTGGAACGAAGCCAAGGTCGGAGCCTCGACCAGCACCCCTATCACCAGTCCGAATATGCCGCATGCAGCCGATTGGAGCACTGCCAAAAATATCGCATTGTCCTTATCTACATAATGATTGACTGCTAAGATCTGCGCGGCACAGCCCAAAGCACTGATAAGAGTAAGCCAGTCCCCTTTTGTCATACCACCATCAAATCTGAGGCTCATGACTGCAAATCCAAATAGCGCAAGAAAGGCACACATGACCGCTTTCTTCCCCGCCTTATCGCCGAACAACGCAGCCACAAGCGGCACGAGGACTACATATGTTACGGAAATAAAGCCCGACTTTCCGGCGGATACAGTCTGAAGACCTACCTGTTGCAAATCCGTTGCGAATACGAGGAAGCCTCCGCAGACGACTGCCGCAGCGATCATCATCTTTACCTTGGCAGTGATCTGTTCGGGGGTGTTCTTTTCCTTTGAAAAATAACCGTTTGAGCGAACGCTAAAAACAGCCAGAGGGGTCAGCACTATCGCTGCCATCAGCTGACGTGTTGCGTTGAATGTCATAGGCGGCATCGCTTCTCCGCCCAACTTCTGCGCTATGAATCCCGACCCCCATACAATGGCGGTTATCAGGAGCACTATTGTACCTTTCATTTTGTTGCTCATGCGCTGGATTTTATCAAGTTTTCCGCTTGACTTCAAGGCTTACAGCGATTATACTAATCAAGCGTGTGCGAAAGCCGCGCATCAGCCGAGGCAGGCCCCAGAGGCCGGCAGCCAAAGCACTAATAATTTATTACTAGTAAGGCCGAAACGGCATCGCTTAGGCGATACTGAGTAGGCGGGCCGAAGAAGCTCTGCAATAAAGCAGCCGTACCTTCAAGGACGCAAAGCACATAGGCAGATCCGAGTAGGCAGAAAGGACACAGAATGAAGTCTTACATTGCAAAGCCATCTGACATCGAGCGCAAGTGGTATGTCATCGACGCGGAAGGCAAGACTCTCGGAAAGCTCGCTGTTGAAGCGGCTATGATCCTGAGAGGAAAGAAAAAGCCGATCTACACACCTCATATCGACACAGGCGACTATGTAGTAGTAGTCAACGCCGAGAAGGTAGCTGTAAGTGGCAAAAAGGAAACTGACAAGATCTACAAGAGACACACCGGTTATCCTGGCGGTCTCAGAGAAACGAGCCTTGGCGAAATGAGAGCCAAGAAGCCTGAAGAGATCATCTATCACGCAGTTCGCGGAATGATGCCAAAGGGCAAACTCGGACGTCAGATGTTCAAAAAGCTCAAAGTGTATGCAGGTCCTGAGCACCCACACAAGGCTCAGAAGCCGGAAGCATACGAATTCTAGGAAAGGGGGAATAAGCAATGGCAGCAAAGACTATGTATCAGGCAACAGGCAGAAGAAAGTCATCCGTAGCCAGAGTGAGACTTCTCCCTGGCGCAGGCAACATCATCATCAACAAGAGAGACCTCGACACTTACTTCGGTGAGAAAGACATCGTTAAGAACGAAGTCAAGAGACCTCTCGAGCTGACAGGAACTCTCGGCAGCTTCGATGTTATCGCAACCGTTAACGGCGGCGGTTTCACAGGCCAGGCCGGAGCTCTCAGACACGGCATCGCAAGAGCACTTTGCGAAGTTGACGCTGAGGAATACAGACCTGCACTCAAAGCAGCAGGATTCCTGACAAGAGACCCTAGAATGAAAGAGCGTAAAAAGCCAGGTCTCAAGAAGGCCAGAAGAGCTAGCCAGTTCAGCAAGCGTTAAGGATATATCCTTGCGGACGCAAGCATACAAAGGCAAAGCATTCAAAAAGGAGTTCCGATTGGAACTCCTTTTTCGTGCATTCATTTTAGTTCTGAATCGAGTTGTTCTTTTTATCAGATCTCCACGTGCTTTCTCGCGATCTCGAGCAATCTTCCTGAATGGATCATATCGCGTAGATACTCAATGAACGGATAGAGGAACTGGTCCTCTTCAAGCACAGGTACGCTCTTGCCGATCTCGTCAAGAACATCGCGCGATACCGCTGCCCTTTTAAGTTCAGGCTCGCGGAACTGCTGTCCTTCAAATACCGAGAGCAGTTCGATGGCAAGTATGTATTCGAGTTTCTCGGCTACCACGATAGATTTCTTCGCGGAGTTGTAACCCATCGAAACATAGTCCTCCTGATTGCCGCATGTAGGCGTGTTGTCTATTGTAGCCGGTGTGCAGAGCATGCGCATGTCGTTGAGCAGACCTGCCTGAGCGTACTGAGGAATCATGAGACCCGATGACAGTCCCGGGTTCTTGATGAGGAACCAAGGCAGATCGGAGAGCGAGCCGTCGATCAGGCGGTTGTTGCGCCTTTCAGACATCTTCGCTATGCCTGTGGCTCCTATGCAAGCGCTGTCCATCTGCATCCCAACGTACGCGGCGTCGGCATTACAGGCGGATATAACGGTCTCGTTGCCCTCTTCTGGCCAGATGATAGGGTTATCACAGCACGAATTCATCTCAACTTCTATCGTTATCTTAGCATCCTCAAATAGGTGCTTAGCCGCACCGTGGAGCTGAGGTACGCAGCGAAGAGACAGCGCGTCCTGAACACGGACGCCGGCATACTGCTTTATAAGCTCTGAATCCGCCAGTATATTCCTGACATTTTCGGCTGTTTTCATCTGCTGGGCATGTGGCCTAACGGCACACACTCTTTCATCAAAGGCATTCATCTGACCACCCGAGAGTTCGAGTGTCATTGCCGCTATGATGTCCGCAGACTTTGCAGCTTTGATCATGTCATAGAGCGCGAGAGCAGCTAGAGCTGTTGTCGTTGTAGTACCGGATACAAGTGCGAGACCTTCCTTGGAAGCAAGCTCCATCGGTTCGAGCCCTGCCTTTTTAAGAGCTTTATCGCCCGGCATGAGCTCGCCTTCGAACCAGGCCTTGCCCTTTCCGATCAGTACGAGAGCCATATGAGCCTCTGGGCTGAGATAGCCGACTGAACCCTGCTTTGGCGCCCATGGCACAAGTCCTCTGTTGAGGAACTGTCTGTACTGCTCGAGCACGCAGAGTCTGACTCCGCTGTAGCCCTGTCCCAGGTTTTGAAGGATCATCAGCATTACAGCACGGCATTCCTCTTCCGTGAACGGATCGCCTACGGATACTGAGTGCGAAAGAAGGATGTTCTCCTGCAACTTCGCAGTATCTTCTTTGCTTATGGATCTTTCGCTGAGTGCTCCGAAGCCGGTAGTGATACCGTACATGACACGGCCCTCATCGACCCACTTGTCTACCAGAGCGCGCGCCCTGTTGACACGCTCGATATACTCTTCCGAAAACTCAACTTCAGCATGGTCTCTTACTACTGCTATGAATTTCTTGATATCCATAGGTTCGCCGAGAACTACTTTTTTCTTACTGTTACTCATTCTATTACCCTCTTTTTTCAGTAAAAACCGCCCGGCTAAGCGCAACGGGCGGTTTTCATATAACGTTCTATGCCACTATTTGTTGGATTTCTTTGCTACAGCAAATACCTCTGTGAGGTACTTGACGAATACGAAGATCACGATACCCATAGCGATGATAGGAGCGGCGTATCCGACGATCCAGTCAACATTGTGGAGGATACCATATCCGTAGAAGCAAGCAAGTACGATGTAGAGCAGGATGAGAGCACCGTCTGCTCCGATCCACTCGACCTTGATGGACTTCTTGTATTCCTCAGTGAGTTCAGTAGCATCAAGACCAAGTTCAGCAAGTGGAATACCCTTCTCGAGTGCTTCTGCCTTTCTTGCTGCAGTAAGGTCTGTACCGAAGCGGTTACCGATCAGGAATGCGACGAACGAAAGCGGAAGTCCGATGAGTACAGGGTCGATAGAATAAGGACCTGTAACTGTATCTACAACGATCGGTTTAAAGTAGAAATAGATCCAGGAAACGGCTCCAACGATCATGGATGCGAGTCCTGCAGCATTGGTCTTCTTTCCGTCATACATAAGAGCTGCGATCATAGGTACGAAGAGCAGCGTCATAGAGATGCTGGCCAGGAAGAGGAATGCATCGTATACACGAGCAAAACGGAAAGCGGTAGCAAGACCGATGATTCCGAAGATAATTGCCGAAATACGAGTGATCAGGATAGCTGTCTTGTCAGGCAGTCTCTTGTCCCCTCTGAGCATGTAAATAATATCGTTCGAGATGATCTCACCACCTACGAGGTAGTAAGAGTCGAGTGTCGAAACGATAGCACCTGTGAGGCCTACGATGAAGAATCCGCGGAGTCCTACAGGCAGGCTCTGAAGTACGAGTCTGATGTATTCAACTTCAGGCTGAACTGTTCCGGCTGCGATCTCTGCAGGGAACTTCATACCGATGATGATACCTGTCATCATCATTACCAGGTCGAATGACATGAAGATCGAGAAGCATGTCAGCATAGCTCTCTTACCTGTCTGAGGTGTCTTGGCCGCTGCAAATCTCTGATAGAATGCAGGGTCCTTATACAGGTTGATACAGAGCACTACGAGTACGATAGCCTGCGCAACAGGTATACCACCAAGCGCTGTCATCATATGAGGCGCTGTAGTATCAAGAGCTGCGTGGAATCCGTTGAGTCCGCCGGCTTCGGCAAACATCTTAGGATATACAGCGCAGAGGCATACGATCATCAGCATGAAGAAGATCATGTCTGTGATGGCAACGCCCATCAAGCCCGAAAGACATGTAAGTCCGATAG
Organism: uncultured Eubacteriales bacterium; assembly: GCA_902798745.1. Lineage (GTDB taxonomy): Bacteria > Bacillota > Clostridia > Peptostreptococcales > Anaerovoracaceae > Crickella. The sequence continues at coordinate 62,409 of CADBXM010000001.1, read as the reverse complement.
CGATAGCTACTACGATAGCCGCTGCAACGAACTTGTTAGCATTCCAGCCGGCCTCACCGATATAACCGATAGCGGCTACGTCAGCGATGGAAAGACATGTGATTACGAGTACGATAGATCCGAGGACCGATGCGAACTTACCGTAATGCGATCTCAGAAGTTCAGGAATAGTTCCCTTAGCCTTTACTGAGATCCTTGGTGCGATCCAGAGCGCGAGCGGGAATCTTACCGCGTGCGATCCGATCGACCAGATAAAGAAGGCCGCAAAGCCCATGGTGCATACATATCCGACAGTACCCATCGTTCCTGCGCCGTTGTACCACGAAGCCATAAGTGTACCAACCATGAGTGACCATGGCAGAGCGTGGTTAGCGTTGAAGAAACTCTCTGAGTCATTGCTCTTTGACAGATATGCACCAATGCCGAAGATTCCGGCAATAAGTACGACGACGACAATGTCGTCAATAGCAGTCATTAACATATAAACTCTCTCCTTTTAAAAATACCTAGAAATAAAGGACTTCCAAATTCCCCGCTCTTTGGATAACAAATCAAATCGTGGTATTGACCTCATTGCCGTCAGCGGCGATCGGAAGATATCTGGCTTTAGTACCTTCTATCATCTCTCCGTAGATGGCGATGTAATACGGTCTGTAGAATACCTCGCTGGACAGCAGCTCGATCGAGATCTGCCTTCCGATACGGCGGCGTGTCATACGCTTTGCAAGGAACGCACCCGCGTCTTCGAGCCTCTGATCGGTATAATACGTAGCCTGGATGCTGTCCTCATCCACTTCTATCTCCTCAAAGCTGATCGGATCCGACGTATATGATGGCGAGCATGTCGTCGCTTCAACTACGATACGGATCTTCTGTTTCGTCTCCTCGGCAGAGTCGCCTTTGAAGAGTTTGACCAACGGGCTGTTGTGATAGGTCATCTCGTAGATATTGTATCTGTTCTCGAGATACATGATCCTGAGATTGATCTTCTTCCCCTTTGCCATAGCCTTAACAACGGGGTTCTTATGCCCGGAGGCAATCTTGTACGCCTCTTCCTGAGACATTTTAATAGGAAGGGCTTTGATTTTTACATTCATAGCAGATCACCCCCTCTATCAGTCTTTGCATAATCAGAGTTATAACATCATACCATGTATTTGCTAAATAATACACAATAATGTTGCCACTATTTATAGCATTTGTGACATTTTTGTTTCCATTAATAAAAAGCGCAATTTGTCCTAAAAATACTTCATTCCATCAACGAAGAAAGACTCTCGGCGAACTTCCATACACTCTTGATGGATTCAGTCATTTCCTGTGTCTTGCTACGCATTATGCAGACTACCTGCTTCATGGACGCATCCTTGAAAGGAATCAGCCTGATGTTAAAGCTGCTCAGCACCGGCAGGCGCGGCATTATGGCAACGCCGGCCCCTGTAGCTACAGATGCTGCTATGGAGCTATATTCGTCGGCCTCATATACAGTGTGAGGAGCAACATCGGCTTTCTTGAACTGTGACTCCAGCTGATGATAAATCACAGACTCATGTCTTATGGAGATGAAATTCTCTCCCGCGAGGTCGGAAAGATCCACCGACAGGCGCTTTGCCAGAGGGTGTTTTTCCGGGACCACCAGGAAAAGGTCCTGGCTGTAGATCGGCAGATAGTCAATGGATGCGATATCCGGCTTTCCTGTGACGCCGGCTATTAGGAGATCAAGATCGCCGTTGAGAAGCTGTTCTATCAGCTCACCAGCCATACCTTGACGGAATCTGAAAGCGATCTGCTGGCTGTCCTGCTCCGCATAAAACTTGTTTACGAACTCAGGTAGCACTGTAGAACTGATGCTGTTGATATAGCCGAGACTTACGATGCCCGTCTCTGGTCTGTTGAGGGAATTGATGCGATCTATCCCGTCAGATAGCTCGCTCAAAGCTCTCTTAGCGTAAGGCAGGAACGCCTCACCGTATTTTGTGAGCGAGACTTGCTTGCCTCGCTTCTCAAACAGAGGCATGCCAAGCTCCTTCTCCAGCTTGGCGAGCGCGTAGCTGAGGCTCGGCTGTGAGATATAAAGCAAATTGGCCGCCTTGGTGTAGTGCAGCACTTCGGCTGTTACACAAAAGTATCTGATTTCCTGTAGTGTCATGATTCTACCTTTCGTCCCAATTGCCGAGCAGGTAAGCTATCGCAAGCATATCCGCGCTGCCGCCCGGCGAAAGATTTCTTTCTATCATTTCCTTGTCCAGCTTCTCCAGCTCGCCTATCCTTTCCTTTATAGGGAGCGCGCTTATCTCAGAAGCTCTATTCCTTGCAAACTCGAGACCGGCGGCTCCGCCCCGGTGAAGCAGATTGGTGTCTTCCAGCTTTGCCATGCTGTCACACAGCGCCAGAGCTCCTGCCTCCCCGCCGGAGAGCTTTTCTTCATTTATATAATATGAAAGCCTCTCCGCTGCGAATACGGCACATGGGAAGCCCCCTGCCGCATGGCCTGTCGCGCCGAGCGCTCCGTAATCTCTTAGGACTCCAGCTCCATTGGTATCCGGGTTGGCGCGGGCCGCGGCGAGCATCCGCTCTGCGTCCTCGCCCGCAAGGCCGGCGGCGTAGACTATCGCATCCTGCCGAGGGCTCTTATCATGGCCTATGTCATCATCCGTAAGAGCTTTCCCCATGCCCGCGAGCAGGAGGCCCATAGAATATATCATCCCTTTATGTGTGTTGACGCCGCCGGTAGCCGCGAACATCTCCTGTTCAGCGGCAAGCCCGCGCTCTCTCAGCTCGGCCATGGTGCAAGCACTCATTCCGAGCATCGCCGCATCGTAGAAATACGGTCTGAGCGCTTCGGCGCTTTTCTCAAACAGTGCAACGTCCATATCTTTATGTGCCCCGTTGTTGGCAAGGTCTACCAGGCCCGGCTTTGGCGTCGCGTACACCTCCGAAAGAAGCGCTTCGTATGCCTCTTCCGAAAGCATCTCAGCACAAAGATCTTTCAGAAGCCTCTGTGTCGCCGCTTTTATGGTATCAAGCCCGTGGGCGCGGCTTCTGGCGCACTCCGATGCCGGTTTGTCGCATATCAGGCATCGGCGGCTTTGCCTTCTCGAAAGCTTCTCACCCTCTGAATTCAGTACATCGAAGTCAAAGAGCCGCGCCGCAGGGAACGAATCCTCAACTTCTTCCAGACACTTCTTGACATTGGCGGCTTCCTCCCTGACAAGCCAGAAGGCTTCGCAGCCCGTGAATTCGTCTATAAACAGCTGATCCACCACTTCGAATCCCTGTTGCTCGAACTCCGAGATGCCCCTGTCAAAGAGCATTTTTGTCATAGGCGTACGCTTGATCTCGCCGGCTATATTCAATGTAAGGCAAGCAAGGCAACATTCATTGCCGCCTTTCTCAAGCATACTGTTTTGTATATCCACGCGCCTATCGCGCGCAAAAAGCATATCCTCTACTTCTACTTTTCTCATTAGTTAGTTCAATATATATACAATATGGTTACTGTCTTCCGTCTCTGAGCCCCCAATTCTGCGCTACGGGTGGAAATCCAGCCTGTACCACTATTATTCGGCATTATTCAGCGTACTTCTTGATCACGTTGTAAGTCGTCTCAGGCACAAGCTCCTTGACCGCCTCGAGATCGCCCTCTTCGAAGAGCTTCCTCACGCGGCTTGCGCTGACTGCCAGCTCATCGCCTTCCGTAGCAAATCTCGGTATTTCTATTAGCTCGATCCCGTACTCAGGAAGTAGCTTTTTCATCCTTGTGTTATATGCGTTGGTCACAGGCGAAAACGGCTCCTGGCCAACGAATCTCTTAGTTATGTTGAGAGCCGGAGCGATTTTCTCAGCGAACAACGTGATATCCAGGTCTGACCTCACCTCATCGGCATGCTCCTCATCACGTATGAAGTATGCAGGGAAAGTCGCGCGCGACACCAGATAAAGCTCACTGCTGTAGACATGGCAGTTTTCAATGTCTGCCGTCCCCTGCTTTATCATCTCGATACGGTCATCAGGAGTGAACATCGAGCCCGCCTCGGCGACCGCAAATACATAAAGAAAGTCACAGTGCTGCGAAGCGTATTCGATCAGGTGTCTGTGTCCGAGAGTGAACGGGTCGCAGTTGCACACCACCGCGCCGCAGCTGACGTTCTCAAGATCGGAGCAGTTCTCTTCGGCATCCTGTCTCACCTTGTTAAGGAATTTCTCAAGGCCGTTCCTTCTGTTTTCCATGAGTACAGCGTCCTCAATGGCTACCAGCTGATTGAAGCCGAGTGAAGACATCATCTTGAGATTCTTTGGCTTGGTGCAAAGGAACAGCCTCGTCTTTCCTTTTTCGTAAGCCTCCTTTACGATCGCGCTCATTATCTGCGCCATCGCGCCGGTGCCTTCGATAGAAGGATCCACCGCAAGCTGCTTTATTGTATGACCTGCAAGCGATCCGCTCGCGACAAGTCTGCCGTCATCGTCCTTCATCCACGCGATAAAGTCGGAATCGTCCTCATTTCTGAGCCCGGCAGAGTTAAGAAATCTTTCGTATTCTATTTTGCGCTCCTCTTTCAACGGAGTTTCATAAATGCTTATATCCATACCAATTCCCCTAAATAATTGCTTCTATAAAAGTATAACATATGCCGAAGACATAAAGAGCACTATTAATCGTCGCATTGTTTGTAGAGCAGCTGAAATAGTATGGCAATGCCACTTTCGATTTAAATCATATTGTTTCCGCTTGTGGCGTGCGCGAATATACGGTGCCGATTTTGCATGGAGGAGCCGCTAGGGATCGCGCGACGAGGCTGCAGGCGATCGGCTAGGAGCCGGCCGTCGCAAGCGCAGCGTCAGACTAGGCTCCCCGAGAGGCAAAGTCGAGCGAGCAGCGATCCCCGGCGAGGGAATACCAAAATCGAAGGCGTATATTCGCGCGACGAGGCTGCGGACAATAAAAAAGTGTACAAGAGGAATTCCCCTTGCACACTTTCATTTGAATCATTTGAGTCCTTCTTAGAACCTTTCTTAGAACAGACCTGTGATCATGCCCTTGTCATCGATATCGATGTTCTCTGCGGATGGAACCTTAGGAAGTCCCGGCATAGTCATGATGTCACCTGTGTAAGCAACGATGAATCCTGCGCCTGCGGAGATCTTGAGGTCTCTTACGTTCAGGACGAAGTCATCAGGAGCTCCGAGCAGTTTAGGATCGTCGGAGAAGGAGTACTGTGTCTTCGCCATACAGATTGGCAGATGGTCGAGTCCGAGTTCTTTGATTCTCTGAGCCTTCTTCTGAGCCTCGAGATAGAAGAACACGTGCTTAGCATGGTATACCTTGTGAGCGATCTTCTTGATCTTCTCTTCTACACTGTCCTCATCGTCATATACATAGCTGAAGTTGTTTGGCTCGTCGCAGAGTCTAACGACTTCTTCTGCGAGTACCTTACCGCCTTCGCCGCCCTTTGCCCATACTTCGGACAGAACTGCGTTTACGCCAAGCTCATTGCACTTTTCCTGTACGAGCTTAAGCTCTGCCTTTGTATCTGTAGGGAATGCGTTGATAGCAACTACGCATGGGAGACCGTATACGTTCTTGACGTTATCTACGTGTCTCAGGAGGTTTGGAAGACCTGCTTCGAGAGCCTCGAGGTTCTCGATGTTGAGGTTCTTCTTGTCAACTCCGCCGTGATACTTCAGAGCTCTTACTGTAGCAACGATGACACAAGCGTCAGGCTTGATGTTTGCAGCGCGGCACTTGATGTCAATGAACTTCTCAGCTCCGAGGTCAGCAGCGAAACCAGCCTCAGTTACAACGTAGTCTGCAAGCTTCATAGCTGTCTTTGTAGCGATGATGGAGTTGCAGCCGTGAGCGATGTTAGCGAAAGGTCCACCGTGGATGAGTGCAGGTGTGTACTCAAGAGTCTGGACCAGATTTGGCTTCATCGTATCCTTGAGCAGTGCTGCCATAGCTCCCTCAGCCTTGAGGTCGTGAGCTGTAACAGGTGTGCCGTCGAATGTGTAAGCAACGATCATCTTTCCGAGTCTCTCCTTGAGCTCCCAGATGTGGTTGCTGAGACAAAGGATAGCCATTACTTCGGATGCTACTGTGATCTCGAATCCGTCTTCACGAGGAACTCCCTGAGCTCTTCCGCCGATACCGTCTACGATGTGGCGGAGCTGTCTGTCGTTCATGTCAACGGCTCTCTTGAGTGTGATCCTCTTTGCATCGATGCCGAGAGCATTACCCTGCTGGATATGGTTGTCGAGCATAGCGCAGAGGAGGTTGTTAGCTGCTCCGATTGCATGGAAGTCGCCTGTGAAGTGGAGGTTGATGTCCTCCATTGGAACTACCTGAGCATATCCACCGCCTGCAGCACCACCCTTGATACCGAATACAGGTCCGAGGGAAGGCTCGCGAAGTGCTACCATGGACTTCTTACCGATCTTTCTGAGACCGTCAGCAAGGCCTACCGAAGTAGTAGTTTTACCTTCGCCGGCAGGTGTAGGAGTGATAGCTGTTACGAGGATCAGCTTGCCATCCGGCTTGTCAGCGAGTTCTCTTACGACTCTTGCCTTGATCTTTGTCTTGTAGTTTCCGTAAGGCTCGATATGGTTAGCGTCCCAAGGAAGACCGATATCTTCAACGATATCTTTGATCAGCTTCATCTCATGTTCCTGAGCGATTTCGATGTCTGTCTTTACTTGCATTTATTTCTCTCCTTTTAATGAATATGGCCGGGAGAACAGGATCTCCCGGCCATTCGGGGTCATTCAAATGATCTCTTTGTTATCTGGACATATCCGACTCATCGATCTCATGGATAACATCGATGATGGAGTTATCTCTGTAGAGAGCGAGTCCGACAACCTTGTCCTTATACTTGATAGGATCTGGCTTGCCTACGATCTTCTCAGCTCTTTCCTTGAGCTCTTCCATTGTGTACAGACGGATACCGGCCTGCTGCAGCTTCTCAGCGATGTCAGGTCTATTAGGGTTGACCGAAACACCCTGGTCAGTAACAACTACGTCTACGTCAGCGCCAGGTGTGATGACTGTCTGAACGTGGTCAACGATAGTAGGGATACGACCTCTTGTCAGAGGGCCAACTACTACGGACATCTTAGCTCCGTCAGCTGTATCAGGGTGGCCACCGATAGCTCCTCTGATAACTCCGTCAGAACCTGTGAGTACGTTTACATTGTAGTCTACGTCGATTTCGAGAGCCGAAAGGATAACGAAGTCGAGAGCGTTTACAGCAGCGCCTACGAAGTCATAGCCTGCGTAGAAGCATCCGTCGATCTGAGCGTGGAATCTGTTGTTCTTGAGAGACTCAGCAGCTCTGAGGTCGAATGACTGTACATCGAGGATCTTGTCGATGAGGCCAGCCTCATGCATCTCTGCGATCTGTCCTGTGATACCACCGAGAGCGAAGTCGCAGTGGATTCCCTGCTCTTCCATCTTCTCACGAAGGAATCTTGCTGTAGCGAGGGAAGCTCCGCCGGAACCCATCTGCATCGAGAATCCGTCCTTGAAGTAACCAGAGTGCTCGATGACCTCAGCTGTCTGCTTAGCGATCATCAGCTCTTTAGGGTTCTTTGTGTAACGTGTAGCTCCGCTCATGATTCCGTTAGGGTCGCCGATGTTCTCAACTTCGACGATGTATCTAACGTTTACTGCAGGGATGCCGCATGGTGTGTTTGGATAAGGTACGATGTGGTCAGTGATGACTACAACGCAGTCAGCAAACTCAGCGTCAACCTTTGCATATCCGAGGGAACCGCACATTGTAGCGTTCTCTTCGTAACGGTTGTAACCATTAGCGTTACCCATGATGTCGCATGTAGGAGCACCGAGGAAAGCAACGTCGATATGGATGTCGCCGTTAGCGATAGCGTCAGCACGTCCGCCGTGTGATCTGAATACTACAGGAGTATCCATGAGTCCGCGGGAAACAGCCTCAGCGAGGTCGCCTCTCATGCCGCTTGTCTCGATATGAGTAACTACGCCATTCTTGATGTGCTCGATCATTGGAGCGTGGCAGCTCGCGAGTGAGCTGGCAGCTACTGTCAGATCCTTGATACCGAGCTTAGCGATCTCATCGAGAACCATGTTGACGATATAGTCACCATTTCTGAAATGATGGTGGAAGGAGATCGTCATACCGTCTTTGAGTCCCGACTTGATGATAGCCTCGCGAATGCTCGGCAGCATTTTGCTTGCTTTTGCGGGCTGGTTCTTATGCGGACTCTTTTCCGCATCGAACACACCGCGATAAGTGATTTTGTCTATGTTCTTGATTTTTGTAACATCCATTGCCTATTCCTCCTAAGCGTCCACTTCAATGCCTGCAAGCTCAAGCAGGTATCTGGCACGTGCAACTACAGGCTTGTCGATCATCTTGCCCTTGAGGGAGGCTACGCCGCTTCCCTTTGCATTGGCTTCCTTGATAGCTTCCATGATAGCAAGAGCCTTGTCGATGTCCTTCTGGCTAGGTCTGAATGTCCTGTGCAGAGGCTCGATCTGACGAGGGTTGATAACACTCTTGCCGCTGAATCCCATCTTCTTGATGATATTGACTTCGTGGAGGAATCCTTCCTCATTGTTGACATCGGAGTAAACCGTATCGAGAGCGTCGATACCGGCCATTCTTGCAGCGTTTACGATCATGCCGCGAGCGAATGCCAGCTCAGTACCATCAGCTCTTGTGGTCTTGAGGTCTGTTACGTAGTCCTCAGCACCGAGAGCGATACCAATGAGTCTCTTGGATGCGAGAGCGATCTGAGGAGCATTGAGCACTCCCTCAGCGCTTTCGATAGCTGCCATCATTCCAGTAGAACCTACAGGGATTCCGGCTTCCTTCTCGATGCGCTCGATTTCTCTTTCGCAGTCTGTAACGTCCTTAGCTGTTGCTGTCTTTGGCAGTCTGATTACATCAGGCCTTGCTCTTACGATAGCTTCGAGGTCCTGGATACCGAGTCCGCTTTCGAGGTCGTTGATTCTTACTACGATCTCAGCAGGGCTGTAATCGATCGTTGTAAGAGCGTTGTAAACGAGGTATCTTGCAGCGTCTTTCTCAGTGATAGCTACAGAGTCCTCAAGGTCGAACATGAGACAGTCAGCGCCATAGATGGCAGCGTCTCTGATCATTCCCGGATTGTTGCCCGGGACAAACATCATACTTCTTCTCAGTTTCATGCCTTGACCCTCCATTCGTAATTGCTGTCCTCAGCAGCTCTGTGAGCAGCTGCGGCAGTACGTGCTCTAACTGTACAGTCGAGAGCTCCCTTGTCTACAGCATCTACATAAGCGCTTTCAACGCCGAGTTCTTCGAGGGTACCTCTGATTACTGCTTCGATCTTCTTACCGAACTGCTGCATAACGGACGAAGTGAGATGTACTTCGATACCGGATTCGTCAGCAGGCTCGATCCTGATTTCGATATCGCTTGATTCAAGCGTACCTGCGGATGCAGGTTTTACGATTTTCATAAGTCATTCTCTCCTTACTTACTACGCAAGTTTAGCTTCAAGTCTCTCTCTGATTGCTGCGATGAAGTCCTTTGTAAGAACTGCGTGAGCTTCCATGCCCTCTACGAGTCCTACGAGGTCCTTTGTCATGATGCCAGCATTGAGTGTGTCGATGCATGCCTCTTCGAGCTTAGCTCCGAATGCCTGCAGGTCTTCGAGTCCGTCCATCTCGCCTCTCTTCTTGAGAGCGCCTGTCCATGCGAAGATAGTAGCCATAGGGTTTGTGGATGTTTCCTCGCCCTCGAGGTACTTGTAGTAGTGGCGTGTAACTGTTCCGTGAGCTGCTTCATACTCGAACTTGCCGTCCGGGCTGCAGAGTACGGATGTCATCATAGCGAGTGATCCGAATGCTGTGGATACCATGTCGCTCATTACGTCTCCATCATAGTTCTTAAGAGCCCAGATGAATCCGCCCTTGCTTCTGATAACTCTTGCGATAGCATCGTCGATCAGTGTGTAGAAGTAAGTCAGTCCCAGCTTCTCGAACTCGTCTTTGTAAACTTCGTCATAGAGCTTCTGGAATACATTGCGGAAGTGCATGTCATACTTCTTGGAGATTGTGTCCTTGCAGGAGAACCAGAGGTCCTGCTTTGTCTCGATAGCAAACTTGAAGCAGCTGTGTGCGAAGGACTCGATCGAGGAATCCTTGTTGTAGATGCTCTGGAGGATGCCCGGGCACTCGAAGTCGTAAACTGTCTCGTGGAACAGCTCTTCGCCGTTTCTGTTCTTGAATACGAGCTCGCCTGTACCTTCTTCAGGAACTCTGTACTCTGTACCCTTGTAGAGGTCGCCGTATGCGTGACGAGCAACAGTGATAGGCTGTGTCCAGTTCTTGACTACAGGCTTGATGCCATCGATCGTGATAGGAGCACGGAAAACTGTTCCGTCGAGGATAGCTCTGATAGTTCCGTTAGGGCTCTTCCACATCTCATGGAGATGATACTCGTCCATACGCTGAGCGTTAGGTGTGATAGTAGCGCACTTTACGCCAACGCCGTACTTCTTGATAGCTTCGCCAGCATCCTTTGTGATCTGGTCGCGAGTCTCATCACGTACAGGAAGTCCGAGGTCATAATACTCTGTCTTGAGGTCCACGAAAGGAAGAATAAGTTCGTCCTTGATCATCTGCCAGAGGATCCTTGTCATTTCGTCTCCGTCCATCTCTACGATCGGAGTTGTCATTTTGATCTTTTCCATTTTTTTGGTTTCTCTCCTTAATAAAAGTAAGTGTGAAAAGTAAATGATTTTGAGGAGACTCATAATTGCGCGAGCCGTGTGCCCGGGAATGCAATTATGAGGCTCCCTGAATTTATTGAATTAAATTATTTGTTCTGAGCTGCGTAGTAGTTCATGAGGCAGCCGTCGAGGATGATCTGCTTTTCATCAGCTGTGAGGCCCTTAACGTTGAGCTTGAGATCATCAACGCTTCCGTCTTTCTTAACGACCTTAGCCATGATCTCTTCCTGACCCTCTTCGATAGCCTTTCTGATTCCAGGTACGAATACGAACTCGCCGTCTTCGTATGGGAACTCAGTACCTTCGTCGAGTGTGAATGGCAGGATACCCCAGTTGATGCAGTTGGATCTGTATCTCTTTGTAGCATACTCATAGCAGATGTTGGCGAATCCGCCGAGCACCTTCTGGCAGGATGCAGCCTGCTCACGAGCAGAACCGTCACCAGGCTTGTTAGCGAATACGCAGGATCCGAACTGAGTGTTCTTCAGAAGCTCATCAGCGTCGCCTACTGCAGCGAGTGCCTTTGTCAGCTTCTCAGGCTTCTTGCCTTCTCTTCTCTCAGCTTCCTCAGCAGCGATAGCCTTGGATCTTCCAACGTACTCAGGAACTCTTCTTGAGAGAGCGAACTCTGCTAGTCTCAGAGGGTTACTTCTGTAGGAAGAAGTCTCGCCGGATGGGATCAGCTCGTCTGTAGTTGTTACAGGGTCGTGGATGACTGCTGCGAGCTCAACCATGAGGTTCTCTGAAAGCTCATACATCTTAGGCCAATCTGTAATGTTTGGTCCAAGAACGAGTTCTACGCTAGGATCAGCTTTGCCGAATCCATAGTAGCAGCGGTTCTTGTAAACTTCGTCATCGAAGTGATAATCAAGATGCTCTGTCTCGTAGTCGATGTCTGTAGCAGCTGTGATGTATCCACCGTTCTTAGCTGTTGCAGCGATTGATCTTGCATCCATCAGAGCTACTGCACTGATCTGTCCTTCGCCAGGCTTCGATCCTTCTCTGTTAGGGAAGTTACGTGTTGTATGTCTGAGCGAAAGTCCGTTGTTAGCCGGAACGTCTCCTGCACCGAAGCATGGTCCGCAGAACGAAGGCTTGATGATAGCGCCTGCCTCAAGCAGAGCCTCTGTCTTGCCCTGACGTGTGAGTTCGAGGCTTGTAGGAACGCTTGTAGGATATACGGAAAGTGAGAAGTATCCGTTTCCTGTGCTGCCGCCCTTAAGGATGTCAGCAGCCTCTACGATGTTGTCATAGATACCGCCGGAGCAGCCTGCGATAACTCCCTGGTTCGCGTAAACGCCCTTGTCGGAAACCTTTGATCTGAGGTCGAGGTGAGCCTTAGGGAATTTGACCTTAGCTTCTTCCTCAACACCCTTGAGGATCTCATCAGCGTTCTCGAGGAACTCGTGGATAGTGTAAGCGTTTGATGGATGGAATGGCAGTGCGATCATTGCTTCCATCTTGTCGAGCTCGATGTTGATGATTGCGTCATAGTATGCGCCTTCAGCAGGCTCGAGTTTCTTATAAGCCTCAGGACGATTATAAGTCTTATAGTATTTCTCTATCTCTTCGTCTGTCTCCCAGATGGATGAGAGGCATGTTGTCTCTGTCGTCATGACGTCGATACCGGATCTGAAGTCATATGGCAGATGCTTGAGTCCAGGGCCTGCGAACTCGAGAACCTTGTTCTTTACGAGTCCCTTGCCGAATGTCTCTTTTACGAGAGCGATAGCTACGTCGTGAGGACCAATTCCCTTCTTAGGTTCGCCTGTTACATAGCAGAGTACAACCTGTGGAGGTGTGATGTCCCATGTGTTCTTGAGGAGCTGCTTTACGAGCTCAGGACCACCTTCGCCAACGCCCATTGTTCCGAGAGCGCCGTAACGTGTGTGGGAGTCGGATCCGAGGATCATGTTGCCGCAAGCGGCCAGCTCTTCACGTGCATATGAGTGGATGACACTCTGGTTAGCCGGTACATAGATTCCGCCGTATTTCTTTGCAGCGGAGAGACCGAATACGTGGTCATCCTCGTTGATTGTTCCGCCTACAGCGCAAAGGCTGTTATGGCAGTTTGTCATAGCGTATGGAATCGGGAATTCCTTGAGTCCGCTTGCTCTAGCGGTCTGGATAATTCCTACATAAGTGATGTCGTGCGAAACGAGTGCATCGAAGCTAACATGGAAAAGTCCATCAGCCTTGTCGTTGTTGTGCGCATTCAGGATCTGGTATGCAATAGTTCCCTGACGTCCTTCTTCTTTGTTGACGCCTTCACCTGCTGCGACAGGAGCACCGTTTACCCACTGTGTTCCTTGTTCATGATATGTAACCATCTTGTCTTATCCCTCCTTAAATAAATTGAAGACTTTGATGATAGAATTAACTGTTCTTTCCCACCGAAATTATATTTTTTTACACATGTGTAAGCAAATATAATTTATCGAAAAAATGATAGAAGCTTTCTATGAAAAACCGCCACAACAATGCGGCGGTTTAAGATTGCCCCTTAAGGGATTATTTTTCATCTTTATAGATATGCGGAGTATATCTCTGATCGTCTCTGTATCTACCCCAAGCGTTATTCTCAAGGAGTTCAGGCTTATGAGCATCGATGATGTCGAGCAGGTCTTTTCTGCGAATGAATTTCTCCATAGCGCGGATGTCAGGCCAGATCTCTCTGTCTATCTCATAGAAGTCTACCTCTTCACGAACCTTATCAAGAATGATCTGGTGGAACTCGCTGATCTTCTCACCGTGAGTGCCCACTCTTCTTCTGATGTCGATACCCTGGCATGCTGTCAGAAGCTCGAGAGCAAGTACGTCAAGAGTGTTATCAACGATCATTGCAGCTGTACGAGCAGCAGTAGTACCCATCGATACGATATCCTCCTGGTTAGCTGAGGATGGGATCGAGTCTACCGAAGCCGGATGAGCATAGATCTTGGACTCGGATACCATTGAAGCGGCAGCGTACTGCACGATCATGAATCCTGAGTTGAGACCTGCCTCAGTTACGAGGAATGGAGTAAGTCCGTTGGAGAGCGCAGGGTTGACCAGTCTCTCAAGACGTCTCTCGGAGAGATCAGCGATCTCAGCGGCAGCGATGCCGAGGAGGTCGAATGGGAGAGCCATAGGCTCACCGTGGAAGTTACCACCCGAGATAACTGCTTCGTCTTCGATAAAGAGAAGCGGGTTGTCTGTAACGGCGTTGAGCTCGACGTCTACCTTATCCATAACGAACTGCAGCGAGTCTCTTACAGCGCCGAGGATCTGAGGAGTACATCTGAGAGCGTAAGCGTCCTGTACTCTGTCTCCCTGAGCCTTGTCGAGCAGCGGGGAATCCTCTGTGAGCATCTTCAGGTTCTGAGCTACCTTGATCTGGCCGATATGTCCTCTGCACTCATGGACACGAGGGTCAAACGCGTTGCGCTGGCATGTAAGAGCTTCCATGGACATGGACGCGATAACATCAGCCATCTCAGCTGCGCAGATAGCGTCGTAAAGCGCGATAGCTCCGCAGGATGTCATAGCGCATGTACCGTTGGTCATGCCGAGACCTTCTTTGCATACGAGTGTATCAACAGTCTGGATACCGGCTCTCTTCATGGCTTCGCCGCCAGGAAGAACTTCGCCCTTGTATGTGGCTTCGCCGAGTCCGAGGATTGGCAGAGTCATGTGAGCGAGTGGCGCGAGGTCGCCGGATGATCCGAGGGAACCCTTCTGAGGGATCACAGGTGTAACGCCCTTGTTGAGCATCTCTACCATGATCTCTACGAGGAGAGGTCTTACACCGGAAATACCTACGAGGAGGTTGTTGCAACGGAGGATCATGATACCTCTTGCTACTTCTTCCTTATATGGCTCGCCTGTTGCTGTGCAGTGGCTGAGGATCAGGTTTGTAGAAAGCTGGTTTGACATTTCAGGAGCAACAGCTGTGTTCTGGAATTCACCGAAACCTGTTGTGATTCCGTATGCCGCTCTTCCTTCTGCCTGGATCTTCTCTGCGAGAGCTCTCGATTCTTTCATCCTTTCGATAGCCGCAGGATCGATATTGATATGAGCTCCAAAGCGAGCTGCAGCGATAAACTCTTCAAATACAAGGCTCTTACCGTCGAGAGTAATTTCCTTGATAAGTGATGGATTATACTTCATTTACTTACACCTCTTAAAAATTATAGAAATAATTAATTGATAACGACTTTACCCTTCTTGATGACTGTTGCAGCGAGATTTGATCCCATTCTGTATCCAAGGAAGTCAAGATCAGGCGCATCCCAGATAACGATGTCAGCCTGCTTGCCTGCCTCGATGCTTCCGATCTTATCCGCGCGGCATACAGCAGCGGCCGCGTTGAGCGTAACTGCTGTCAGCATCTCTTCAGGTGTCAATTTATACTTAAGGCATGCGAGATTCATGCAGAACTGCAGATTGAGCGATGGGCATGAACCCGGATTGAAGTCGGAACCGACCGCTACCGGAACTCCCGCCTCGATCATCTCGCGTGCAGGCGCGTATACAGCTCCAAGATAGAAGCTTGTGGCAGGAAGTGTGCAGGCAACTGTGCCGCCCTCTGCCATTGCCTTGATACCGGACTCCTTGCATACGATGAGGTGCTCAGCAGAAACAGCCTTGAGCTCAGCGCAAAGCTCAGTTCCCCCCATGTTCTCGATCTCGTCTGCGTGGATCTTGGACTTGAGGCCGTGTTCCTGACCGGCTTTCAATATCCTCTCCGATTCCTCGGCAGTGTAAACGCCCTTTTCGCAGAATACATCGCAGAACTCCGCGAGTCCTTCTTCTGCGACCTTAGGTATCATTTCTTCGATGAGAAGTCTGATATATTCTTCTCTATTATCTTTATACTCAGATGGAACCGCGTGAGCGCCCAGGAATGTTGGGACGAGATCGATCACGTGATCCTCGTTGAGTCTCTTCATAGCGCGAAGCTGTTTGAACTCGTTCTCAGGATCGAGTCCGTATCCGCTCTTTGCCTCGACTGTAGTGACTCCGATGGAGATCATTTCGTCGAGTGCCTTTGCGGCCTTTGCATAAAGCTCATCTTCAGTTGCTTCTCTGGTAGCTTTGACAGTGGAGTGGATGCCGCCGCCCATTGCGAGGATGTCAAGATAGCCGGCTCCGTGAAGCTTGAGTCCGAGCTCGTTCTGTCTCCATCCGCCGAAGACAAGATGGGTGTGGGCGTCGACCAGTCCCGGTGTGACGAGCTTTCCCTCCGCATCGATGACTTCATCGAAATCGCCTGCAGGAGCAGCGCCTTCACCAAAGGCCTTGATCTTATCGTCTTCGACCTCGATCCAGGCGTTGTTCATCTTAACGATCTCGCCCTGATCCTTGCCGCATCTGGCGGATGTGCCCGCTGCTGTAGCGAGCATACCTATGTTTTTGATAAGTAATTTCATAGATCTTTCCTTTGCTAACAGAAAAAATCCCCCCTGCGCCTTCCGGCAGGCGGCACACTTTTCGTATGCCGCCTGCAGCGGATTCGAGCCAGAGGATCTTTACTATTTCATATTACTTGAGTGCAGCCTCTACTACAGCGTCATCTGCAACGTAAGGCATTGTGATGTGGTCAGCACCCTTCATCATCTCGTTGTACTCAGCGCAAACTTCCATAGCGTGCTCATTGCGAGCCCAGTTACGACGAGCAACTCCGACCATTGTATCCCATGGCATAGCCATCTTGAGGATGTTGTCAACTCTCTCGGAGCCATCGAGTACCATACCGAATCCGCCGTTCTGCGAATTACCGATACCTGTACCACCGCCGTTATGGAGTGCGATGTAGCTCATGCCTCTAGCAGCGTTACCAGCGTAGCACTGTGCGGACATCTCAGCCATGATGTTGGAACCGTCCTTGATGTTGGATGTTTCTCTGAATGGAGCGTCTGTTCCGCCTGTATCGTGGTGGTCACGACCAAGGATAACCGGGCCGATCTCGCCATTTCTTACCATCTCGTTGAACTTCAGAGCGATGTTCATACGGCCGATAGCATCCTGATAGAGGATACGGCACTGTGTACCAACGACGAGTTTGTTCTTCTTAGCGTCACGAACCCATACGTAGTTGTCGTAGTCCTGATAACGTCTGTTGTGAGCAAGGATGTACTCAGCAGCAGCAGCGTCAGTCTTGTCAAGATCTTCTGGGTTTCTCGACAGGCAGCACCATCTGAATGGTCCATAACCATAGTCGAAGAGGAATGGTCCGAGGATATCTTCAACGTAGGATGGGAAGATGAATCCGTCAAGATCGTTCTCGCCGTTCTTGCAGATGCTCTTAACGCCTGTGTCATAAACAGCCTTGAGGAAGCTGTTACCATAGTCGAAGAAGTATGTTCCTCTGTCGCTGAACTTGCAGATCATCTCATAGTGATGCTGCAGAGTCTTGTCAACGAGCTTAGCGAATCCTTCAGGATCCTTGTCGAGCATCTCTGTACGCTCTTCGAATGTGAGTCCCTGTGGGCAGTATCCGCCTTCGTAAGGAACGTGGCAGGATGTCTGGTCACTCATGAGGTCAACGTGTACGTCATGATCATACAGATACTCAAGAAGGTCTACGATGTTGCCGTGATAAGCGATAGCGCAAGCCTTGCCTGCATCCCTATGCTCAAGAAGCATCTTTGTAGCCTCTTCGAGGCTGTCGGATCTGTGTGTTACCCAGCCCTGAGTGTAACGAGTCTCGATACGGGAGTCGTCTACCTCAGCGATGATGGAAGCAGCTCCTGCGATCTCAGCAGCCTTACCCTGAGCACCGCTCATGCCGCCGAGTCCTGCGGATACGAAGATCTTTCCTGCGAGGTTGCCGTCCTGAGGGATTCCCAGTTTAAGTCTTCCTGCGTTGAGGAGAGTGTTGAATGTACCATGAACGATACCCTGAGGTCCGATGTACATCCAGCCACCGGCTGTCATCTGTCCGTAGTTAGCTACGCCAAGAGCAGCAGCTCTGTTGAAGTTATGGAGATCATCGAATGTACCGATCATGAGGCCGTTACTGATGATTACTCTCGGTGCCAGACTATGTGAATGGAAGAGTCCGAGAGGATGTCCCGACATAACTACGAGTGTCTGATCCTGTGTGAGTACTTCGAGATATTTCTTGATGAGTCTGTACTGCATCCAGTTCTGGCAAACCTGTCCTGTTTCGCCGTATGTGACCAGCTCATATGGATAGAGAGCGATATCGAAGTCGAGGTTGTTATCGATCATAACCTGGATAGCCTTACCCTCGATGCATGCACCCTTATACTCATCGATTGGCTTACCATAGAGCTTGCCTTCAGGACGGAAACGATATCCGTAAATACGTCCATGCTCTTCGAGTTCCTGTGCGAATTCCTTCGCCATCTGCTCATGATGATCAGGATGGATATATCTGAGAGCGTTCTTGATAGCGAGAGCCTTGTCGGCGTCTGTAAGATGCGCTTCTCTTCTTGGAGCTCTTCTGTACTGAGGGTCCATTTCAGGATACTCAGGAAGCTCGTAATCCAGCTTGATTGTCATTGCTTTTTCATAATCAGCCATGTTTTACCTCCGTTGTTTTAAAGCTTGTTCCCGGAGCTGATATTTGAGTCTCCGAACATTAATAATTATATCACAATATCTATATATGTCGATGGGTCAATACTGATATTTCCACCGATAAATGCCTTTTTTACTTCGCCGTTACAGCGACTTACTTCCGCGCGTACCGTACCTGCCGGCTGCACCAGATCTATGGCGTAGTCTCCGTCAGGCATGCCCTCTGTCTCGGCTATAGCCGTAGCAAGGCTTCCACTCCCGCAGCTGCCTTCCCAATAGAGTGAATTTGCCGCCGGGACTTTTACGAGCGGTGTGAGTCTGCCTGTTTCACTGTCTGAGAACATGACTCCATAGGCATCGAGTTCCTTCATGTCTTTGAAGATCTCTGTCTCGGCTTTGTCAAAGAATTCTTCAGTCGGCTCAACGTCTGTGACCACAAAGTGCGCGATGCCGCCAAGGTGCACCAGCACTCCTTCCTCTCCGCCGGCCACCGCCGGTTTCACAAACTGAGGAAGGGGCATGCTTGCTCTTGCTGTTCCTTCATCCATGTCTGCATCGACTTCGACCGGAACATCCGACCCGCTCACATCGAGTGTGAGATGCACTTTGCCCTTAAGTCCTTTTTCCTGTGCTATAAGAAATCCATACGCTCTTGAAGCGTTGCCGCAAAATTCTCCGCCGGCCATTTCCATGTGGCCGTCAAAGCCTTCCCCGGCTTCGCAGTAATAGCCCACCTGCTCTGCCGCAAACTCCTCGATAGCGAGCAGCTTTTCAGCCAAAGGTGCCCTGTCTGCCTTTTCAACCGGAGTCTTTACGAAGAGCGTAATGTTTCCTGCAGGGTTTGCTCTGATGACTTCGAGTTTCATTATTTCTTCCTTCTCTTCCTATATTTGTCCTGCTCCGCGTTGAACGCGCGCGCCTCCGCGCGGTATTCATTACCGTCGTAGATATTGATATTTTTGTTTTTCTTTTTCGCGAGCACTTTGATCATCACGACATCTTCGTTTTTGTAGAAGCCCTTTCGTGTCCGCGTCCCTTTTGTAAAGTAGAGAAGCGTCGTGTCCGGCACATCGGGATTGGTCTCATATGTAAGAGCATCGATCTCATCCCACGCCCAGAGCTCTTCGCTGTTGAACAGCTTCACATCAATAAAGGTCTCAAGTCCGCGTTCTGTGACAGCTTCTGTCCTTTCCGTAATGATCGCCAGCGCCACAAGCACAGCAAACACCGCACACATAATGTGAAACTTTGTCACAATGGCTCCGGCTATCAGCAGACATACGCAAAACCACGCGTAAAAAATGACCCATGCCTTGCGCTGTTTCGTTTGCACTGCCTCATATACCGTTGAATGGAGATCTGTCCACGGTTTCTTTTGACTCATACGTCTTCTCTCCTTTAAGAAAAAAATCCCGCTGCCGCAAACAATGTTACGGCAGCGGATAATGATTGCTTTGGATACGTGATGCTTGCCGTTCAAATAACGTGCATCACGCGCTTCCCCGATGCACTAAACTATGCGATCGAATTATGCGCCAATCTTTGGAGCCTTACCAGCTTCGCGCAGTGCTTCAAGGTTCTTGACTGCGATTTCGTGCTCAGCCTCAGGAGCCTCAGCAGGATCGCCTGCCTTAGTCTTTCCGAAGAGGTTGGTGTACGAACCGTCAGCCCAGAAGATATTGCGGCCCAGGCTAGCTGTGATAGCAGCATAGAATGGGTTGAGCAGGTTGACGAACGCGAACGGGAAGTATACGAACGGGCTCATTCCGAGAACTGAGCTCTGCCATGCGCCGCATGCTGTCCATGGGAACATTGGTGACCAGAGTGTACCAGCGTCCTCAAGTGTTCTGGACATCATGTTACGGGCAAGACCCATCTCATCGAACTTGTCTGCATAGAGTGGAGCAGGAACCGAAATTCCGAGGAACTGGTCGCCGAGAGCTGCGTCGCAGAAGATACCTGTGAGCATTGTAGCGATAACGAGCTGACCAGGCTTGTGGAGCTTGTCCTTGATACCCGCGAAGAGGCTGTCGATAACGCCTGCGCCCTCGAGAGCTCCGCCGTAACCTACAGCGAGGATAACGAGATTGATAGTCCACATCGTTCCGTCCATACCGCCGGCTTTTCCTAGGATCGCATTGACGTCCTCACTGGATGTTTCAATGTAATCTGCAAGTCCGCCGTAGTGGAGCAGGTTAAAGATGCCGCCGAGAGTCACTCCATCAGGCCATACTGTGGCGCGCTGGAAGAGCATCGATGTGAGCACGGCAACTACTACTGCGAGCAGGATACCAGGCAGAGCCGGCATCTTGACAACGCATACGATGATGATAACGATGAGCGGCAGGAACACGAGCACGTTCAGATTGAAGTTATCCGCGATAGCTCCCATGATCTCGACTGCCTTCGAATCATCATAGCCTGCAGCGTTAGCTCTGAGACCGAAAATGGTGTAGAGCACAAGTGCGAGGATCATCGTAGGACCTGTGGTCGAAACCATGGCGCGTACGTGATCGAACAGTCCTGTGTTGGATACGCCTGCAGCGAGGTTTGTTGTATCGGACAGTGGTGAGAACTTATCACCTACGTATGCGCCCGAGATAACCATACCGGCTGTGAGTGCAGGGTTGATTCCGAGTCCGAGGCCGATTCCCATGAATGCAACACCCATGGTAGCTGTTGTGGTCCATGAAGAACCGCAAGCAAGACCTGTGATACCGCAGAGCAAGCAGCCAACAGGAAGGAATACCTTAGGTGAGAGCAGTTTGAGTCCGTAGTAGATCAGAGCAGGGATAGTACCGGCTGCCATGAACGATGCTACGAGGAATCCTACTGTCATCAGAATAAGGATAGCTTCGAGTGTGTTGCTGATCCTTGCAACTATAGCAGCCATGATGTCTTTGAATGTGCGGCCGTAAGCAACGCCTACTGCAACTGCAACGCACATAGCTACTACCAGTGGGAGGTGAGCGTCTTCGTAATTCTGCTCGATTACCAGGTCATATACCATAAGGATGACCATCGTCAGAATAGGAAGGATCGCCGCCCACTTAGGAAGTGGTCTAACTTCCCTTACAGTTTTTTCTTTAGCCATATAAATACCTCTTTCTTAATTTGATTAATAAAGTGTATTAGAGAATTAACGTTTTAGGAGGAAAACACCTCCTGCTAAAATGCGTGATTATTATAACGCATTTTCACAGAAAAAACACAATTCTGCATCAAAAAAATGTGTCAAAAAGGTATTAGTTTTTCTTCTATCGTTAGTTTTCACAAAACACCGCATTGACTTTTGTGCAATCTCACAAAATCGCTGATTTTGCAACCAAAATCGTCGGTTTTCGCAACCTCATTGGACACACTTTCTCTGCCCGTTCAGACACTATTTCATGCCGCAAGCCGAACGTGAAGCATATATACCGCATATATATAAGCATATCTTTTACATATATATAAATGAAAACAGCTTTCCTCGCTTCACAATGCCAAGTTTTGTTAAAAAAAACTCAACATGCCATTGCTAAACGAACGAAATATCAATACAATTGACTTGCCGAAAATTATTATTTCAACGACATCATTAATTGGAGGATATGAAATGTCAAAACTTATTGAATGCATTCCTAATTTCAGCACAAGCAAAGAGCAGGATCCTGCAGTTTTCGAACAGCTGGTAGAAGTAGCAAAGAACGCTCCTGGCTGCACACTTTTCGACGTACAGTCTGACGGAAGCCACAACCGCTGCGTATTCACACTCATCGGAAGCCCTGAGGGCATCGAAGAGGTAGCATTCCAGCTTGCTAAGAAGGCCGCTGAGCTTATCGACATGAACAAGCACCAGGGACAGCACCCACGTATGGGAGCTACTGACGTTATCCCATTCGTTCCTCAGACAAAAGACGTTACACTCGAAGAGTGCATCGAACTCTCCAAGAGAGTTGCTGAGCGCATCTGGAACGAGCTCCAGATCCCTTCCTTCCTCTATGAGGATTCCGCCACAAGACCTGAGAGAAAGAACCTCGCTAAGTGTCGTAAGGGCCAGTTCGAAGGTATGCCTGAAAAGCTGCTCCAGGAAGAGTGGGCACCTGATTACGGTGAAAGAAAGATCCACCCTACAGCAGGTATCACAGCAATTGGCGCACGTATGCCACTGGTCGCTTTCAACATCAACCTCGACACAGACAATGTAGAGATCGCCAACAAGATCGCTAAGGCAATCAGAGGATCCTCGGGCGGATTCAAATATTGCAAGGGCATCGGCATCTTCCTCGAAGACAGAGGCATCGCTCAGGTATCGATGAACATGGTCAACTACGAAGGCACACCTCTCTACTACACATATGAGATGGTAAGAGCTCTCGCAGCCGGCTACGGCGTAAACATCATCGGAACAGAAATCGTAGGACTCACACCTGCTAAGGCAATGATCGACTGCGCTGAGTACTATCTCAAGGTCGAGAACTTCAACTGCCACGAGCAGATCCTCGAGTATCACCTGATCGATATGATGTAATTGCTCGAAATAATCAGCCCGGGCACACGGCTCGCGCCTGTCTGCGGCTTAACGCAGCGGTACTAAACTCTGCCTTCGCCTTCGGTAACTGTAGCGGTTTTTGCCGGCATCTATCGAACGAGCTTGTCGAGTGAGATCAATGCTTTCTACAATACAGCAACGCTGTATGTTCACAGAAAGCATTACCGCAGGCGAACCCGGATCTGATTATTTCTCGCATCTGTAAAGAATAAGGAAGGAAACGAAAATGAAATTAGTAGATATGACAGTGACTCACTTCACAGACGTGCTTGAGTCAGACGCACCGGCTCCTGGTGGCGGATCAGCAGCTTCTCTCGCAGGCGCTCTCGGTTCCGCGCTCGCAGCCATGGTTTGCACCCTCACTATCGGCAGAAAGAAATATGCTGAGTTTGAGGACTTCGCAAAAGAGACACGTGACAAGGCATCGGCTCTTAAGGAAAAGCTGATCGCTCAGGTCGACCTCGACACAGACGCGTTCAACGTTATCGGTGACGCTTTCGGAATGCCTAAGGAAACTGACGAAGAAAAGGCAGCAAGAAGCGCAGCCATCCAGAATGGTCTCATCGCTTGCGTTGAGTCGCCACTCAAAATGCTCGAGTACAGCAGTGAAGCACTTCACCTTGTTGAAAGCATGAGCGGCAAGTTCAACACCAATTCCGCAAGCGACCTCGGCGTAGCAGTTCTTGAGCTCCGTACAGCTATCCTCGGAGCATGGCTCAACGTCAAGATCAACATCGGAAGCATGAAGGACAAAGAGCTCGCTGAGAGCTATCAGGCAAAGGGTCAGGCTTATGTAGATGAGCTCGTTCCTCTCGCTGACAAACTCTTCGCAGAGATCGAAGCTATTTGCTAATATCGATCCCAGCATAATGCCAACACATCAAAAGCCTGTAGACAGATAAACTGTTTACAGGCTTTTTTGTGTGCTTTATTTCCGCCTATTACTAGAGTAACATTGCGAAAATCACCGTACCTATAGCGAGTGGGACATTGAAGGCAAGGAACGACGGGAGACATGTATCATATATGTGATCATGCTGACCATCAGCATTCAAACCGCATGTAGGTCCGAGCGTAGCATCGCTCGCCGGTGATCCGGCATCTCCGAGAGCTCCTGCAGATGAAAGAAGCAGAATAGTAGCAGCCGGAGAGAAACCGAGCTTTGCGCAAAGAGGCACGAACAGCACGGCAACTACCGGGACGGTTCCGAAAGAAGTTCCTATGCCCATAGTTATGAACAGTCCGAGGATCACTATAACGATCGCCGCGAGCAGATGGGAGTCTGCCATACCGCCTGCAACGCGCTCAACCAGCACATCTACGCCACCGGTGGCGCGCATAACCTGACCGAAGCCTCCACCTACGAGTATGATGAAAGCAATTTGGCTCATCATCCTATGCCCTTCATCGAAGCATCCCTGAATATCTTCCCACTTGATAGCTCTGAACACAAACAGGACCAGAAGACCTGCGAGGCCCGCGATCGTAAGTGACTGTGTCACCCACTGAACCGCAGTGATAACTGCAATGGCACCGATCGCGACCCAGTGTCTGTATGTAAGTTGCGTGGATTCGACAGCATCAAATTCTGTGAGATCTGCTTCAAGGTTTTTATACTCACGGTCCTTACGATAGCGCAACCATGTCCAAATAAGGCTCGGGATGAAGCACACCAACAGCAGCCAGTTTACATGGATCACATCTTGCGTAGTGACCGCAGTACCATTCGCAGTCATGTTATCGGCTACTATCGCCATGAATATCAGGCCATAACCAAGAGGTGCGCCTACATATGTCATTTCGCCGAAAATGATAAAGTTGGACATCAACCTTCTGTCCATTTTCATCTCATTCATGACTCCAAGCAGCGGTGGGATCAGGATAGGTATAAATGCGATATGTACCGGAATAATCGTTGCGGATGCCACAGCAACAAGGCACATAATAAGCGCGAGCATCAATTTGTTGCCCCTCGCCACCTGAGCGACCTTCTTTGCAAAGATACCCGTCAACCCTGTTTTAGTGAGGCAGGCAGCAAATGTGCCCAGGAATATATATGCCATGGCAGCTGAAGCGTTCGAACTGAATCCGTCGAGCATGGTAGTAGCAATATCTGCTATGTTCATTCCACCCAATAGTCCGCCGATAAAGCAGGCGAGTACGAGCGAAAACATTACATCCAGCTTCAAAAGACAAAGGACGCACAGAACCACTACAGATACTATGACCGGGTTAAAAATAATATCCATACTGTGATCTCCTTTCTTTAGCATTTGTGTTTTCCTATATCTGTATAGTAGGAAAAGCAGACAGGTGTCCCCAATTGCTGAGAACACCTGCCCCTATATGATGTGATAGATCAATTTTTTTCTAGCTTATAGCCCAGAAGTCCTGCAAGCTTCTCGACATCTTCGACGTCCTTGCGCTGAAGGTTCTTGCCTACCTCCCACGGAAGAACTGTATAGAACCAGCTGTTTATTCTGTTTACATAGTTGAACCATGTCCAGAGCAGGTCTCTGAAGTCCTCTTTTGTTTCGACCGAAGGATAGCTTTCTACGATCATGTCGTGATACTTCGCCATCTTAGGCATATTGAGCCATGGCGCCGGGCAGTTCGGCTCCAGGACATCTCCCAAAAGGTGCGCGATAGGACCGTTCAGATAGATAAACAGCTGCTTGCACACATCCAGTGAGAAACTGTCATCGCCCAAGACGCAGTACATTGTAGGCTCGATCGTCCACCAACCCATAGCCTGTGTGTCGGCATTGAGGAAGAACAGATTACCGAGTACCTGATCATTGGTACCGGCGCCGCTTGGGAATATCCCCAGCTTGCTCATCGTTACCTCAACAGGTTCCTCGAGCCAGATCTTCTTTACTTCCTCATATATTTCACTCTTTACATCTTTCCAGTCAAGTGCCATGGTTATGCCTCCTCTCTGCTGAATACAACGGTTGCGAGTTCGTGATAGAGATACGTATGATTCCAGCAATCCATTCCTCCACGGTGGAAGTCCTCAAGATATTCAGGCTCTACCAATGCCATGATAGGCCCCATATTCGGAAGAGGTTCCGTGCACGGACCGTATGTGCAGGCAAAGTACCATCCTGACCAGGCGATATCTCCGTTTTTGCAGTCACACAGCGCAGGTACATCGCCACCGCCAAGTGGATTCGACTGATCTCCGACATGTTTTGGCACATGGTAAGGAGGAATAGGTCTGCACTGCACATAGTCTCCTGTTGAAAGAGTATTATGAGCTTCACATACCATTGGTTCTGCTATCGCTTCCCAGAGTTCATCAGCTACTTCAGGATATTTGTCTTCCAAAACTTTCGCGTAGCATACGATATTTGCCTTTGGAAATTCTATTTTTATTCTTCGCATGTTTTTATCCTCCAACTTCATATTATCGATTGCTATTTCAGGCTGCGCGCTGCCTCTTTTCCATACTTTTACGATAGTTTTTTCAGTGTATACAATCAATTTCGCAAACACCTCAATAATCAGTGAAAAGTTCAATTATTTACTTTTTTGCAGACAAAAAGTTAAAAAAATGAACCGCCACAATCCAATTGCTGTTTTGGCAAGAGTGATTCACCTTTTTTCATTGGTTTTTCAACGAAATTATGATATTAAATATATATCTTTCAGTCTCATATCACCCAAGCTCAGGCAGATAGAACGCGAGTGAAGTGGAGGTGTTTCTATGCAAATGGATAATACCGATATGCAGATCCTTGATATGCTGAGAACCGACCCTCGTGTAAGATTCTCTTATATAGCCTCACAGGTCCACTTGAGCCAGACTGCGGTCAAAAAAAGAATCCACAAGATGGAAGATCTTGGTATTATCCAAGGATACAAAACGCTCATAGACCCCGGCAGGTTAGGGTATGCCGTGCATGGCTATATGATAGGTGGAGTGTTTAAGCAATCTCTTGATGGTCTGATAAAGAGTGCTGAAGACATGGATGAAATAGTGCGCTTAGAAACCATCGTCAGCGGAGGCAAAGAAGTTCTTATAGAGTTTTATTGCCGCGACATGGATCACCTTATGGATTTTTACAAGAGTAAGATTCGTCACTATATGGATTCAATGACAGTTTATCTAGTGAAAAGCACTCCCGATAAAGATACAGTACTGCCGGTTAAGAGAGACTTATAGAGAATCACATATCAGGCTTACGTAGATGAGCTCGTTCCTCTCGAAGACGAGCTCTTCGCAGAGATCGAAGCTATTTGCTAATAAGCATTTAGTATCGCAGTCGCGAAATACGAAAAAAAGAAAAGTGTGCAAATCACCTATGCGATGTGCACACTTTTTACTTATCGATCCTAAATCGGCTACAAGCGAGTCAACAAATATACTTCTGTGGGATTAGTCTGTTTCCCGCAAGATCATAACAAACAGACTAATAGTGTTAGTCCATAACTATAAAAAGAGCGCTCTGATAGACTAACTTCTTCAAAATTATTCGCTGGAATGGCTTACAGAACAAAGATTTTCAGCTGTTTTAAGCCGTTATACTCCATTTTCGCCGCATAATCTGACTTGATCCATCGTTGTTCTGCCCTCTAGTTAGTCTATTTCCCCACTACATCATAAGAAATGGACTAACAATGTTAGTCCATTTCTATGCAAACAGC
Organism: uncultured Eubacteriales bacterium; assembly: GCA_902798745.1. Classification (GTDB taxonomy): domain Bacteria; phylum Bacillota; class Clostridia; order Peptostreptococcales; family Anaerovoracaceae; genus Crickella. The sequence continues at coordinate 34,946 of CADBXM010000001.1, read as the reverse complement.
CCTCTAATAGACTATCTTTGTTAAAGATAGTCACCAGGACTATATTTCGAAGATAATCCGACAGCCGCTCGGCTTTTCCAAACCGAAGCGCTGTGGTTAGTCTAGATGGTTCTAGAGGTATTCCGGGCCGAAGCTTTGAGGTAATAGTTCGGCGAGCGTGTATTCTTTGTAGTCGTCGGCCGACTTTGCGCAGAGCACGATCATTTTTTCAGGATCGGCGAACTCTCTCATTACCTGCCTGCATATGCCGCATGGTGTGCAATACTCGCTCCCATAGTTTCCCTTTCGGCCTCCAACCACAGCGAGCGCGAGCAGCTTTCGCTCCCCCTCCGCGGCCGCGTGGAATATGGCGTTTCGTTCCGCGCATATCGAGGCTCCGTATGAGGCGTTTTCCACGTTCACTCCGGTATAGATCTTGCCCGAGTCAAAGAGCGCGGCCGCCGCAACATTGTAGTGCGAGTAAGGCGCATACGAATTCAGCAATACTTCTATCGCTTTCTCTACAAGTAGCCTCTTTGTTTCTGCGTCTGTTCGTATATCTTTCGAATACATTTCAGCATCCTCTATATTTCAATCAGGAGTCAAGCTCCAACAAACTCACTTATCTGGAATTCCCGGGATCTAGTCTACCGGTGTAAAGATGATCCCCCTCTGAACAATTTGATTCTCCTTTTTTAGAACTCGAAGCGTGGCTCGTCCTTTGTTACCAGCCCGGTCGCGACCGTGCAGCGGCTCCCCGACCTTGCGAAGTAATTCGCGACTTGCTCGGTGAAGTCCTTCATTGTCTTTTTGACGTCTTCAAGATTGTGATCCGCAAAGCCGTCTATTGGATAGAACACAGCGCTTGTTTTTTCCTGCATCTTGCCCTGCTCGCTCTGACGCCAGGTCCAGCGGCGTGTCCTTATCTCGTTACCCGATACGTATACGACTTCACCCGGCTCCGGATCATCGTACTCACCTTCCGGCGCACCAAATGGCCTGAAGTGGTCATCAGCGGTAGATGGTCTGATGCTGATGCCGGCCTCCTCGCTTCCCCGGCCTTTGCCGTCCGGCTTTACGAACGAATACATATCGTGAGCTCCGATCGGGATCCTATACTTAAGAGACAGGGCGTTTCCGAGATCGACCGCAGGGTTGATGTGCGGCATTCCCTTTCCCTTAGCTATCCTGTCCATGAGCGCCTCGATAGAACATGCGTATCTGTTAGGGTTGATGCCGATCGCTCTGAAGGCTTCGCGATAAGGAACCACGCACGGGTCTTCCTTGGCCTTGTTGCCTGATGCTTCGAAGTACTGTCTGCACTCTTCAGCGTATTTATCGAGCATCTTCTCGATCGCCGGGACTTCTTTGCTGTTGTCTATCCCCTGCACCGCAACCACGCCGATCACAAGATCAGGTACCTTGTCGAATATTTCCTTGTCTACTTCAAAAAACATCTTGTTTCCTCCTCATGCCTGTTGTCAGTTTGATTTTACATCCGCGACCTAAGATTTGCAAAAGGACGGCATGGATACACGTTCCTTACCGTCCTTCATATTGCTTCGTATTAAATGATATTATCGCGACGAGTTATGCGTCGAGTGCCTCGTTGAGAGCGTTTACGAGCTGGTCTGTGTCGATGCCGTGAACCATGGATGCCTGCTCGATGGACTCACCCTGGGATGCAGGGCAGCCGATGCACATCATGCCATTCGCAAAGAATGCGCGAACCAGTTCAGGATGCTCGTTGATAACGTCTCCGATGATCATATCCTTTGTAATCATTTTTTTCCTCCGAATTTATTGTTTTGATCTTTTATGATTATCCGTTTTCTATGCGATCTTTCATCGCTTTCCTGCATATATTAAGACTCGAAGTATGCATTGTCAAGTGTTTTCCTATCCGCTTGGTAGGATTTTCTTTACAGAGCTGCTTTGATCGCATCCAGGAACTCGTCGAACTCCTCAAAAGCCGGGTACTGAGGGTAGTCTGCCCTTATTTTGTCCGTGGTGCGGAAAAGGAATCCGGCCTTGCTGGCCTCGATCATCTCGAGGTCATTGTAGCTGTCACCGGCAGCGATGGTATCAAAGCCGATAGACTGGAGTCCGCGGACAGTGGTCAGCTTGGAATGATCGCAGCGCATCTTCATGTCAGCGATGTATCCCTCTTCGTCTATCACAAGCTCATTGCAGAAAATAGTTGGCCAGTCGAGCTGTCTCATCAAAGGCTCAGCAAATTGTGAGAATGTGTCGCTCAGAATGATGACCTGCGTGATAGTCCGCAGTTCGTCGAGAAACTCCTTGGCTCCCGGCAGCGGCTTTATCTTCGCGATTGTATTCTGCACGTCCTTGAGTTTGAGCCCGTGCTCACGCAGTATTCCCATGCGCCAATGCATGAGCTTGTCATAATCAGGCTCGTCTCGGGTGGTGCGTCTAAGTTCCGGGATACCGCTCTCCTCGCTGAAAGCTATCCATATCTCAGGGAAGAGCACGCCTTCCATGTCCAGACAAACTACGTTCATATCGACCCTCCAGAATTATTAGTTTTGATTATTGTATTATATTTGCTGATTCATATGCGCCGCTTAATCGATCGGAAATCCGAAGTATGGGAGTGGCGCTCCGGTCTCAGTTCTTTCGAAAAAGCCCGCAACCATGGACTGTATCACACCGGCTCCCGGCATATTATACGACACCTCGAACGCGTCGAAATACTTCGCCAGAAGCTGTGCTACCTCTGTATCTATCTCTCCCGAAAGCTCAAGAAGCATCGGGCTTATTATCAGCTCGGAGACGATCAGCTGTCCTCTTTTCTTCTCTGAGACGCAGCACACAGCGTCCCCACCGTTGATGGTATAAAAGCCTTCGCTTGCAAGCTCTACCGCGCTGAGCAGCTCCTCGCAAGCTGTTATGTGCGGTATTTCAGCGAGATATGCTTCTCTGTATTTATTATACAGACAAGCATCGATCTTTCTTATATCCGCTTCGGGTCTGACTATATCAAAATCGTCTTCTTCATCAAACTCGAATTCATCCAGTTCATCCTCAAAGGATTCCGCAAGCACTGCGCGCGGGGCCACGTGGAAATCAGGCATATATCCGAGCCCGGCATAGAACTCTTCGAGAGATGGTTCGGCCGGCGAAACCAGCGAAATGCCGCCTCTCAGGATAACTTCTTCCTTAACGTATTCGGTAAGCGCGCCGGCAAGGCCTTGACCGCGGTAGTCTGCTGCTGTACATATCGCGTAACTTGCATATACCATTCTGCCCTCATAGGCTCCGACAGGGTAACATGTCAGAGCCGAGCATACTCGGCCGCCCTCATCAAGGATCACAAAGCCTTTTATATCTTCTCCAAAGCAGTCATAAAATGCATCGACGAATTCAGGATCATCTCCGAAAGTCTCGCACCATAGATTCCTGAGCCCTTTGTAATATGCCGTGCCGCGTTCGGCAATCTCAATAACGTATTTCATTCTATTTTTCTTTCGCGAAATATTTCATCAGCAAGATGTCAGGGTGATAGCTTTCCTTTGCCTTTCTCAGTCCCTCGATACCCATATCCTCTTCGCGGTTGAAGTATTTGATTTCAGGTAACTCCTCGCACACCAGCTTCGCGAATTCACGGTTGATCATGGTATATGCACCCTCAACACCCGGAAGCGCTTTTTCAAAGTGAGTGTCAAAGACCTCATCACCGAGTTTTGTTCCCGCGGTGAATGCGATCGGCTTACCGTTCTGATAGAGAAGCCCTCCGATAAATCCAAGCTCCTCGTAGTGGTCGAACATCTCTTCTATCGCCTTCGCCTCGTTGGCGAGTTCCGGATCATTCTTCTCTTTGTAAAACTCATCCACGAACACCCGCGCTTCATCGATGCACTCACCGCTGCAGATTTTGTGAAGCTCCCACTCGCCGTTTCGCTCAAAGTGCTTAATATGATTTCTTTTGGATGAGAGGTGACGGCCCGGAAGGTTGCAGAGCTTTTCCGCTGAGTAAACATAGTCTGCGTTGTCCCTGTCTTCGGATACCTCGAAACGCTCTCCATAGAGAGGCAGGAACTCCGCAAGGGTCTTTTCGGTAAGGCCTCTTAGGATCAGCTTTTTCCCAAGACCATGTGCTTCGTCAAGAAGAAGCTCTATCGAACCTGCGACATCTCCACCGCCCTTCGGATACGCGTATACGCCCCAATCGGGCATGCTGACGAGCAGTCTGTCATCATAGTACGCGATCAGTGGTCTGTATGCGTGTCTCCACATATAAAGATTGGCGAAACTGTAATCCGCGCCGTGGCATCCGCTTGCGCATATTTTTTCGTCTATCTTAGGTTTATCGTGAAGCGTGACTTCCTTCCAGTCGATCATTCCGGTCTCTCCTTTTAAAAAAGACCGCACCCGGTTCGCAGTGCGGTCTTCTGTTGTTAAAGCTGCTCTGTTTACAAAGCCTCTTCAGTTACCATTACTTATCCTCGACTATTTTTGCCTCAAATACTGCAGCCGATTTTTCCTGAGCTTCTGCGGCCTTCTTCTGTTCGACTACCGGCTTGCTCTGATTATTGTTCTGGTTGTTATTGTTGTTATTCTGGCCGTTGTTCTGACCGTTCTGGTTATTCTGGTTATTGTACTTGCGGTTTACGTTTCCGTTTCCGTTTCTGTTTCCATTACCATTACCGCCGGATTTATTACCGGACTGTCTGTGATTATTGTTTCCGTTTCTGTTCTGGTTATAGCTCTTCTTATAGCCATTGTACTTTTTGTAGTCGTTCTTTTTCTCTGCAGCCTTGAGCTCCTTGTCGAGATCACTGGCAAAATCTTCTGCCATCGACTGCTCGTTGTTTGCCTCGCTCGCTGCTTTTGCTGCAGCCTTTTTCTCGCCCTTTGCGATCTTCTTTGCTTCTTTGGCTTCCTTCTTTGCAGCCTTTAGATCCGCATACTCTTCCTCTGTCATGTAGTTTTTAGGATCTGTCTTTCTGACAGCATCGAGAATGTATCCGAGCATGAAAGTAGCTACTGCATAGAAAAGATATGGAAGCACACTCTGCGCGACGTATGTGATATACTCCGAGGCTTGTGCGCTCATTCCATATTGCGCGTAATATTCGTTGATCTGGTTTACTGTGCCGCCTGCGGTATAGCATGTATAGATCAGAATGATCGCTGCAAACACATAACATGCAACTGAAACGCCTGATCTTCTGTAGATTTTGATTTTATCCATTTGTGATTGATGCTCCTGTTCTGTAAATTATCCAACTCGTGTATATTAACAAAAGAGAACGTCCTTTTCAACAGTTTGGACGTTCTCAATCATGTAGTTTTGATGTTTTTTCTCTATCTCAGAGCAGCAAAGCTTTTTGCCGTACACTTAGGCCGCTTAATGGCGCCGCCTGTCTATGCCGTTATCGCGATAGTAGTTGCGCTTCTCTTCCATCATAACAGTATCGGCCCTCTTGGCAGTATCCAGGATGTTTTCTCCCTCCTTTGCGGCCACGCAGCCTATTGAAAAGCTGTACTTTGTCTTGGTTCCGGACCTTATTCCATCATGCTCTTGTCCCGTTCCGAACGCTCTGCGGAGTTTCGCGACCTCTTCCCCGACCTTTTCGGCCGGATCGTCAATATAGATAGCGCAGAACTCATCACCGCCTGTTCTGTATATGGCGTATGCACTTTCAAGGGAATCATTGAGGGCTTTGGCAGCTGCCCTGATATAGTCATCGCCTGCCGCGTGACCGAGGTCATCGTTGACCTGTTTGAGCCCGTTGATATCACAGGCGACATATATCAATCCGTGAGCATAAGCATTACCGCCGAGTTCTTTACGAAGATATGCTATATCATCTCCATAGCAGTTTTGATTGCGAAGTCCGGTCATCGTATCGTAATACGCCTTGTGTCTGAACTTGCTCACAGGGTCAATGATCCCGACAAATATTCCTGCAGTCGTCAGAGTGAGGCCAGCGCCTGTGAAGAGGACTTCAGGCACCGCTATCTGTATCGCTATGACCAGAAGCAAAAACAACATCGACAGTATCAGAACTCTTCCATCATGCTCCGAGAATCTGTCTCCGTATGTCATTACCAGCAGCAACGCCATCAGCAAAGCAAGAGCTGCGAACGCAAAACCAGCGAACACCGCAGGCCCCGTGCCATAACTGATGCCATCACCTTCGAGGTATTCCATCGGCAGGATCATCATAGCGATCAAAGAAAGTGCTAATATTCCCGCCGTAATGATCTTCCCCCGCTTGCTTCGTGCTTCGCCGAATACCATCTCGATCACAAAGTCCAACAGGACGCAGCAATAGAGTATCGCGAAAGCATAGAATAATACATGACATATCCGATTTATTGCAGGAGAAACCGTGCTCGGATCATTCATGGCAGTGACTGTGATGATATCGAAGACCACATGTCCTATCGCCAGAAGATTGAGCGCCCTGTACCTTTTGATGTTGTCGTATGCCCCATGTATGGACGCGTACCACAGAAGCAGCAGCAGAGCCATGAGGCAGACGAACTCGGATCTGAGTATCAATAACAGATTCATTTTTCAGCTTTAGTTTTCTTGCTGATCGCTTTTCGGGGAAAAGCGTTTCACAGACTCCAGTCTACGGGATCAATGCCGTTGTCTTCGAGGAAATAATTGCACCTCGAAAAGTAGCAGCCTCCGAAGAACCCACGGTATGCCGAAAGCGGACTCGGATGCGGCGCTGTTATTATCAGATGGCGCTGCCCGCCCGTCTCGTCCTGCGTTCTCATTATGAGTTCTTTTTTTGCTCCGGCATTTGCTCCCCACAGTATGAACGCCATTGGCTTCTGACGGGCGGCGAGCAGTTCGATCACACGATCGGTGAACTGCTCCCATCCGTGTCCGCGATGAGACCCGGCCTGATGGGCTCTTACTGTAAGTACCGTATTGAGCAATAGCACTCCCTGCCTTGCCCATGCTTCAAGTATACCCGCATTATAGTCATTGAAACCGTCATTATTTTCCGGAACAGTTTGAGGGCTGATACCGAGGTCAGACTCGAGTTCCTTTAATATATTCACCAGCGATGGCGGAAGAGTCGTTCCGCGGGGCACACTGAAAGCAAGCCCGTGGGCCTGACCCGGCTCATGATACGGATCTTGCCCTAGTATGACCGCCTTCACATCGTCATAGTCCGTCAATCTGAGCGCATTGTAAATATCCCCTGCCGGTGGATATATCGTTTCTTTCTCGTATTCATTAATAAGAAACGAGCGTAGCTCCTGATAATACGGTTTCTGCCATTCTTCAGCGAGCAGCTCGTCCCATTTGTTTCCTGTGATCTTCTTCATTCTATTCAGTTATCAGTGATTCACCTTGATCACATCTCTATTCTTATTCAACTATTCTTATTCGGTCTCTGCGCTTCCGATAAGCCGGCCGCGTCTTTTTTCTATTCCTATCAGAACCAGGTAAACGACGGTCGCGCACATGATACCGATCAGGAATCCGCATATAACATCCGAGGGGAAATGTACTCCGAGGTAAAGCCTCGAGATGCCGATAAAGAATGCCAGCACCACGCCGGCCACGCCAAGTTTGTGGAACAACTTTGGGTCGGCGCCGACTCCCTTCCACCCAAGGCAAGGCACCGTATCGTAGCATCTGTCTCCCTTCTTTCCGTCGCTCTTTCTGAGCCTTGATGGCATAGTTGCCCGAAACATAGCCCAAGCCGGCGCGACTGCGTTGGAAGTATGTCCGCTCGGAAAAGACGCGTCTCCCGGGTCTCCAATATAATTATATACTTCTGCGAACAGCTCAAACGGACGTGTTCTGTCTACTACCGGTTTGAGGATCACATTCACACATATGAAATTGAATAGCAGCGCAAGAGCGCAGAATATTCCGAGTCTGCGTGTCTTTTTGAAGAAAAGCAAGAGAAAGCATACTGTGATCCAGAAGATTCCTCCCTCGCCAAAGTATGTGATCGCCTTCATGATCGGCGTAAGCCAATCGGCATTCAGAGCATCCTGGATGCCGATAAGCAGATTGCCGTCAAGTTGTGTGAAAGAATCCATTTTTCACGCTTTCTATTTTACTTGCACATTCCTTCAGGGTAGTTGATATACACCTTAGGTATCCTGAGGTCGAAGCAGCATGTGATCTCGTAGTTGATCGTTCCGTTGATCGCCGCCAGATCGTCAGCGCTTATCTCCTGATCGCCCTGCTTGCCCATGATCACGACTTCATCGCCGAGCTTCACATCAGGCACCGCGGATACGTCCACCATGCACTGGTCCATGCAGATATTGCCGACCACAGGGCACTTGATGCCACCCACCAGCACGCTGATCTTGCCGCTGTTGAGCCTGCTGTATCCGTCCGCATAGCCGAGCCCTATCGTTGCGATCTTTGTTTCTTCAGTCGAAGTGAACTTGCGGCCATAGCTGACCGATGTCCCTGCAGGAACAGTCTTGAGATTCACGATCTCGGCCTTGACTGTCATGACAGGCTTGAGGTCGAGGACTTTGCCTTTGAGGTATCCGCTTGGAGCGAGTCCGTAGAGGATGATTCCAGGGCGGCATGCGTCGTAGTGGATCTCAGGATACATCATGATCGAAGCAGAGTTCGCGCAGATCATCTTAGGCTCGAAGCCTGCCGCGTTCAGCTTTGCCATAAATGCATTGTAGTTCTCGATCTGCATAGCCGTGTACTCTCTCTGCTCCTCGTCTGCTGTCGAGAAGTGTGTGATCACTCCCGCGATCTCAATGCCCGGAAGCTCGGACATCCTCTTGTACTGCTCTACCGCATAATCGCGCTCTTCCTCGGTGAACACTCTGTAGCCTATCCTGCCCATGCCGGTATCGATACCGAAGAGTATCCTTGCGGAATCAGCTTCTTGAGCCACGACTTCGTCACTCAACGCTTTCACATAGCTGTAGTGCATCACGCCCGGGATCAAGTCGTACTCGACTACGGTATCTACGCATTCCCTCGGAGTAAGTCCGAGGACCACGATATTGCCCTCTATTCCATCCTCGCGGAGATTGACGGCCTCTTCGAGAGTCGCTACCGCGAAGCTGTCTACTCCGTTGAACTGAAGTACCTTCGCGCATTCAGTGGCTCCGTGCCCGTAACCGTTTGCCTTGATAACGCCGATCATTTTCGGGCATTCCATCTGTCTCTTTATTTCTTTTACATTGTGGTCGAAGGCTGACATATCTATCTCAGCCCATACCTGTCTAAGAGTTTCCTTGTACATATCGCTCCTCCTATATTTGCCTTGCATCTCCCCACGTGTTTATTAACTTTATTCTTCGCTGTCCTCTTCCGGAGCCGGCCTGTTTACAAGCTGAATCTCTCTGAGGGTCATACCATTCTTTTCGTAAGTGATCTTCACTTCATCGCCCTTCGCAGGGAAGTAACCGCTGGCTATCGTAGTATCACCATCGAGGGCCAGAGTGACTGTGTCACCGTTATCGAGTTCCAGTTTAGCGGTCCTCTTTTCTTCATTGCCTTCGATTATAGTAGCACCTGACTCTATTATGACTTCAGCAGGCTCTTCCTCTTCAGGCTCCGGTTCAGGTTCTGCCTCTACCTGTGGTTCAGGCTCAGGTGTCACTTCTTCCTCTTCTTCAGGTTCAGGCTCAGGAACTGCTTCCTCTTCAGGTTCAGGTTCCGGAGTCACTTCTTCCTCTTCCTCAGGCTCAGGTTCAGGGACCACTTCTTCCTCTTCTTCTTTCTCTACCTTGCTGACAAGTTCTATCTTGGTCGCCTTCATATCCGACTCCAGATATGTAGCCTTTATGACATCTCCCTCCTCGGCCATATAGCCCGGAGCGATATCGGTAAAGTCTCCGACCGCGAGTGTGATCTCGTCGCCGTCTTCAGGTTGGAGTCCGAATGTATCATCTCCGTCTGAAGTCCAATGGGTGATAGTTCCCTCTGTTACTACCGGTACTTCAGGCACCGGCGTAGGTTCCGGTTCAGGTTCAGGCTCAGGCTCAGGTTTTGGCTCCGGCTTAGGTTCAGGCTCTTTGTTCTTGCTCCACTTGGCGTTGACTTTCAGGTCGGATGTGACCTTCTTGAAATCCTTGTCCCATCCTTTGAACGTGTAACCATCCCTTACCGGCTTGCTTGGAGCAGTTGCTGACTTGCCTTTCTCAACCTTCTGGGTCTTGAGAACATTGCCCATGCCGTCAGTGAACACTACTTTGTATTTTGTTACTTTGCCGGACTCATCCTTTACGCAGTGTACGATGGTCGCCGTGGCTTTTCCGCCGAGCTGTCCGTAGTATGTGACCTTAGTTTTATATCCTTTGGCAGGCTTTTCGCCTGTGAATACAGTGTATTTGTCAGTCTTGATAATATAAGCAGTCTTGCCCGTATCCACCACTATATGATCTTTGGCGACAGCCTCGATGGTACCATTGAGCGTCTTCTTGACCTCCTCTGCTTTCTTTGTGATGTTGATCTCAACTGCAACAGGAGCGTCATCGACATCGCCTGTGAACGTGATCGTCACACTATCGCCCACTTTTACATACTTATCCAAACCGGTGACTTTGGTCTTAGCGTCAAAGCTGAATCTGTACGAATGCGCAGAATCGATGCTTATGGCTATGGAGTTGCTTGTGAAGTCAGTTACGATACCGCTTACTTTCTGCTGCTTAGGGGCTTCCTTTTCTTTTGTTACAGTGATGCTCTTTGCAACAGGGTATTCGCTCAGATTACCCGTGTACACTACGTCGACCTCATCGCCATCGTCCAGTTTGCCATCGATCTCAGTTTTACTGCCGATTATGAACTCAACAGTAAGACTGTTGCCGGTAACGGTGACGCGGTTATCATGCACATCGCTGACTGTACCAGAGAAAGATAATGTCTCCTGCACGTGTTTCTTGAGCGTTACGACATCGGCGTAGCACTTATTTCCCTTTTTATGGTACTTAACGTTTATCTCATCATTTATACAAATATGATCGGTCGAGCCCATATAATAAACTGTTGAATCAGCTGTGACAAATTCAGTCGATTCGCCGCCGGCATCTACTACGATGGAGTTCCCGAGAGCTTCCGTAAGCTTTCCGGTCATTTCCCCCGTCTCAGTCTTGCTGCCGCAGGCGCTCATCACCAGCACCAGCATTGTCATCAAGACTGTTAAGATCAACGGTTTTATTATTCTCATAGCCTGTGTCCTCCCCGTTTCTTTCATTTGCTTTTCCGCAAATAATTCCTTTTTAATTTTACTCTTTTTTTCTTTTCTTGTCAGTATGTTTGGCGTTTGAGTGGCTTGCCTGAGCTACACCCGCTGTCGTCTCACACCCGCTATGACACTTCTTTTTCCGTTGATATATTTTCGACTCTGTGTTATCATACCTAAGCGCAACATATGTCTCGGTAGCTCAGGGGACAGAGCACCGCTCTCCTAAAGCGGGTGTCGGAGGTTCGAATCCTCTCCGGGACACCAAGTAAAAATGGCAGGCCACAGGCCTGTCATTTTTGCTTGATGGCGTGGATGAGGTGAGAACCTCCGTGGTTCGTATTCGGGTGTATGCTCCTTCTCTCACACCCGCATCGCGGCACAGTCAAGGGAGGAAGTGAAATTGTCGAGGGTGTTCTCACAGTGTTCCTGATCCGAGAGAATTTCACGGCCCTTGACGGTGACGCTATCCTCTCCGGGACACCAATAAAAACAGCAGGCTTCACGCCTGCTGTTTTTGTTGTGATCTGGATGAGGTGAGAACCTCCGGTGGAGGGGTTAACAGTTGTATCAGGCGACCAGCCATTTGTATTTCTCTACACTGTACAACGGTATCAGCGGTATCATTATAGGCGTGCTTTTCACGTACGCCTGATACTCAGGGTCTGATCCATATGACTTGTTCTGCCTGATCTCAAGACGGCGCGCTCCGCCGAACATCACATATATTATACCAAGGTATCCCAGCAAAGCGCAGACCCACTGCGCCGCTCCTGCATTTGATGAAATTCCCGATACAAACACACCGGTCCAGAATGTCATCTCTCCAAAGTAATTCGGACATCTTACTACCCTATACAGCCCGGTATCAACAAAACGCCCCGGTCTTTTTTTCTTTGCTGCATTCTTCTGCAAGTCCGCTGCTGTCTCAATACATAGTCCGCATATCATCAGAATGATGCCTGCTGTTAGCCATCCGTCACTTGCCGCTCCGTTCTCGAGCCTGAACATCACAGGAGATGTCTCGCATACATAAAGCAATGCGGCAGAGATCCAGATCGCGCATTTGGCAACGATCGACATCCCCTTGCCGTCCTTGATCTCTGTCTTCATTTTGTTGTTGTATGAACTGATTTTGAGTTCTCTGTACGCCAGATATCCGCCCAGCCTTAAGCCATAGACGATGAACAGAACACAGGCAATGACCGCCGCGGCGTACATGATGTTGTGGAACTTTATGAGATAAGTGATGCCCAAAGCGCATACCGCAAATCCGTAGCCTATGGATATGAACCAGACATATTTCTTGAAGCCAATGGCGCTGGCCGCCATGGCAACGATCAAAGCAATTAGAAAAGTACTCACTCTAAACCAATCCCCCTATTTCTTTATTTCTATTCGTCCGCTCCGTACATATGCCGCATGATCAATCTGCGTGCAATATCTTCCCCGAACAGCTTTGTTACCTGATCTACCGCCGGACCGCCCTGTGAGATGAGCTGTTCAGCAAAACTTCTCGTCAGAGCTTTTTTCATCGACGCCTCACATGTCTTTGCCGTTCCCGCTTGTTCAAGATACTTTTTAAGATAGGATTCCGCTGCGGTATTGAAACGCATGCCGGCTTTTCTGTCTTTTTTTGAATAAGAGCACGCGTATTTTATATCGTCGTACCAATGATCTCCCGAGCGGTATTCCGGAATGTCGCTGTCCCTGTCTTTGATTTTTGCGAAGGCATCCAGGTATTCAGCCGGATAATCTTCCAGTTGGATATCATACAGTTCTACTATCTGTGTCTCGCTGCCGAATGCCGATACCCAGTCGATGTTGAGAAGCGGCATGTCTTTATGTTCAGGAGCGAGCACTACCGTCTCCATTTTCATCAAACCGGCGAACGCTTTCATTCTCAATACGCAAAGATGTCCAAATCCCTCAACCTCATATGACTCTGTTGTGAACATCATTCCTTTTGCCTTCATCAGCGCGTCATCGCCTATGTCGAATGGCACAATACGGTATCTGCTTCTTATTGCATCAAGGCACATATAGCCAATATCGATATGTTCTCCCATTACCCGTTACCCCTTTATATCATTAGTCAAATCTTTTATAAACAACACATCGCATGCGAAGTGACCTGTCGCCCCAAGTCTCTGATCGGTCAGCTCGAAGCCGTGCTTTTTGTAGAACTTCAGGGCAGGGACCATGTTGCTGAATGTCTCGAGGTAGCACTTATCATAATACTCTTCCGCATAGGATAACGCCGTTTCCATAAGTTCATGAGCTACGCCCGTCCCGCGCACCTCCTGCAGGCAGTACATTTTCTGAAGTTCACAGACACCGGGGCTGCCCTCTACTTCTCCGATACCGGTCCCGCCTACTATCCTGCCATCCGCGGTCTCAACGACCCAGTATTTTCTCCCCTCGGTATTATAAACAGAAGAAAACTCTCCGAGCATAGGGTCTGCCCACGCGGTTCCCTCATGATCGGCTCCGTATTCGATAAGACATGTCCGGATGATGTGCTCTATCTTCTTGTTATCTTTCTCTTCCAGTTCACGAATAAGATAATCCATTTGATTTAAGGATAATGTGCCTCATATGAATAATCAACAGTCTTTTTGCGCTATGTCAGAAGCGGCGGCCGGGCATGGGAATGCGCATCGACTCCCAGGTCGCTGCCGCAAACTAATCTTTGCAAAACCTTTCAGACAACAAAAATGCCGCATCCATGTGGATACGGCACATTTTTATATTTCTGCATTTTGCTGTTTTCGCTGATCTATTGTCCGATCAGAATCTGAGTGACAGGCAGCTGAGGCCTCCGTCGATCTTTCTGAATTCAGAGGTGTCTACTGTGATAACAGGATACCCGGCGTCCTCAACAGCTTTCTTTACTGCTTCATAGCCTTCAGGAACGATAACAGTTCCATTCATCCAAATGCAGTTTGCGCCGTATGCCTCTTCCTCAGGCACCACGATCTTCTCGTACTGCGCGAAGTCTTCCTTGTCGATGAACTCGCCCGATACGAGCATCTTTCCATTCTCGATGTAATTGACACCCGTCTTGAGGTGGAGCACTTCCGTCAGAGGAACGGCCTTCACTTCGTATCCGAACTTGCCGTAGAACTCAGCGAACTGCCTGATTCCCTCTTCATTGGTCCTTGCGGAAACCCCTACGTAGAAGGTGTCTCCCACCATCATCACATCTCCGCCTTCCAGAGTTCCCGGAGCTTTGATGTATCCGATCTGATCATCGGAATAAAACTCCTTGATAGTCGGGATTATGAACTCCGTCTCTCCGTTTCTTGTGCCGGCTCCCGGATTTGTGATAATGGCGCACTTCTCCGCCAGGACAGCTACGTCCTCAACAAAGCATGAATCCGGATACTCTTCTAGAGCCGGAAGAACTTTTACGTCTACTCCGCACGACTTGAGAGCTTCGATGTATGCCGCGTGCTGCTCAAGAGCTTTTTCATAGATCGGCTGGCCGAGTTCCGGCGCGGATGTGATCCCATCACAGACTTTTGAGCATGGTGTCCTTACTATCGTATGCTTGAACATTTATGATTATCTCCTTTATTTGCATTTATTATTTCATCTATTTTGAGTGGCGCTACATGACTTCAGCGCCTTGTATATGTCGTACGTTATCCCGCGTGCTGCTCGAATGACTATTACAGCACCTTTGAAAGGAAGTCCTGCAGCCTCGGGTTCTGAGGGTTTTCGAAGAATTCCTTAGGTTCGTTTTCCTCGGCGATCACGCCTTCGTCCATGAAGATCACGCGTGTGCCTACCTCTTTGGCAAAGCCCATCTCATGTGTAACTATGGCCATAGTCATACCGTCGTCCGCGAGTTCCTTGATGAGCTCAAGTACTTCTCCTACCATCTCAGGGTCAAGAGCCGATGTAGGCTCGTCGAAGAGCATCACATCAGGTCCCATCGCGAGAGCTCGAACTATGGCTACACGCTGTTTCTGTCCGCCCGAAAGTGTGACCGGATAAACGTCCGCTTTGTCCGCAAGTCCGATCCTGGTCAAAAGTTCCATTGCTCTTTCCTTGGCTTCGGCCTCGCTCATCATCTTGTGATACAGCGGAGCGAGAGTCATGTTCTCGAGTATAGTCTTGTGAGGAAACAGGTTGAACTGCTGGAATACCATTCCCATCTTACAGCGCACTGTATCGAGGTCGGTCTTCTTATCCGTGAGGTCTGTGCCCTCGAAAATGATTTGCCCGGCTGTCGGCACCTCGAGCATGTTCATGCATCTCAGCAGAGTGCTCTTGCCCGAGCCCGAAGGCCCGATTATGACGACTCTCTCGCCTTTATCAATATGGAGATCGATGTTCTTCAGGACTTTCAGATCTCCGAAATCTTTGTACAGTCCCTTAATGTCTATCACTCTGAGCCAGCCTCCTTTCCAGTCTTCCTACAGCCTTGGAGAGGCCGAATACGAGAATGAAATAAACTATCGCAACGGAAATGAGTGTGAAGTATGGTGACATCGTCCTGCTGCGGACAAGGTCGCCGGCACGTGTCAGGTCGACTACTGCTACCATTCCCACGATCGATGTCTCCTTGAGAACGGCGATCGCCTCGTTGCAGAGCGCCGGCAGGATGTTCTTTATGGCCTGTGGAAGGACGATCAGACGAAGAGTTCCGATCTGAGACAACCCAAGCGAACGCCCGGCCTCTGTCTGTCCGAAGTCTACCGATCCGATTCCGCCCCTGATTACTTCGGAAACGTAAGCTCCCGAATTGACGCCGAACGCTATGCAGCAGACCATTACTTTGTTAGGGAATCCGCTCATGATAATGAATGTCATGATCATCAGCTGGATGGCTAAAGGCGTGCCTCTTACGACTGCTACATATGCCGAACAGATCTTGTCCAGTGCCATCAGGCATTTCGCGCCAAATGTATCCTGATGCTTATCTCTGGCGTTATCCGCCAAAGAGTGAATGAACGATACGATGACGCCGAGCACGATACCTATCAGCGCCGCTACGATAGTGATGATCATCGTATTCTTGAAACCTTCAAGGAACACCTGATAACGGTTGTCCCTTATAAAGGTCTTTATGAATCCTTCTTTTAAACTGTCAAACAATTCATTACCCCTCTATACTCGCATAGGCCACGGTCATAACCGCAGCCCATGCATGGTTAATATTATTTCTGAATCAAGTATCAGACGTACCGGCGTCTATTCAACCAGGAGCAAAGCTCCAACAAGCTCGCTTGATTGGAGCGCGCGACGCCGTCAATAGACGCCGGGAGCTTCAGCTCCCTAGAGCATCAGTGGGGATTTTGTTACCCACCACTGATGGTCGAAAATGGAACCCGCCGCCTAAGAGGCGGGGGACATCCGGCGTCTATTATATACCAGATACACCGCCGGTCAACACCCTAATACCTACAGCTTCGAAGCAGCCTCGCTGTGCTGTACGAACCACTCGTCGATCTTTCCTTCTTTAACGAGTCCCTGAATGATTTCATTGATCTTAGCTGTGAACTCTTCATCGCCCTGAGCCATTGCAGCGCCGATCTCTTCTGTTTCAGCTTCATGTCCGTCGCTATATGCAACAGGGAAGCACTGGAATGCGTCACCGTTAGCTTTGACAAGGTTTTCCGCGAGTACGGAGTCGCACACGATGGCCTGAAGCTCATCGCTCTTCATAGCAAGAGCTGCGTCAGGGAGAGCCTTGTACTGCTTGTTCTCAGTGCTTGTTCCGGCAAGTACACCGCCCGAGATCTCATCGCTTACAAGGAAGTCGCCTGTTGTTCCGAGGTGTGTTCCGATGGCCTTATCGGCAAGATCCTCCATCACCTTGATCTCGCTGTCTGCAGGCACTACCATGTACTGCTGTACTGATGTGTACGGATCAGTGAATGCCATCTCTTCTTTACGCTCATCAGTGATAGTGATGCAGGCGAGTCCGAGGTCTGCGTCGCCGCTCTTGAGAACTGCCGGGATAGTGTCGAATGCGATGTTCTGAACCTCAAGCTCAACTCCGAGTTCATCAGCTATAGCCTGAGCGATCTCAAGGTCGATTCCTGTAGGCTGTCCACCCTCACCGATGTATTCGAATGGCGCCCATGCAGCGTCTGTGCAAACTACGATCTTTCCTGCTTCCTGGATAGCCGCGAGCTTTCCGCCTTCATCGCTGCTTTCGCCTTCGCTTCCGCTACCGCCTCCGCATGCTGCGAGTGCGAGTGCCATCATCATAGCCATCATGATTGCCATGATCTTTTTGATTGAGTTCTTCATGATTGTCCTCCATTTTCTTTCTTAAAAGTTATCTGTTGATCGATTACTGTATTTACTTCTTGTTACGCGCTGTCTACTGCGCTGCGATCTCTCTTATGAATTCGATCTGCGCTCTTACGGACGCCGGGGATGTGCCTCCGGCTGAGTTCCTCCTTTCGACGCAGGTCTTGAGTGCAAGCCTATGATATACATCGTCTTCAAACATGTCCGAAAAATGTTTGTACTCTTCCATAGGCAGTTCCTCCAGTGCGCATCCTCTGCCGAGGCAATAGGATACGATCTTTCCCGATACGTTGTACGCGTCTCTGAACGGCATACCCTTTGTCACCAGATAATCCGCGACGTCGGTGGCGTTGAGGTATCCCTTCCTTGCCGATTCGTACATGCTCTTCTCATCGACTATGAGCACATCTATCATCTCTATGAAAGCCTCGATGCAGAGCTTGACGGTCTCGACTGAGTCGAAGAGCGGCTCTTTGTCCTCCTGCATGTCCTTGTTATACGCGAGAGGTATGCCCTTCAGCGTGGTAAGCAGTGACATCAGATTGCCGTAGACCCTTCCCGTCTTTCCTCTGCAGAGCTCCGCGACGTCAGGGTTTTTCTTCTGCGGCATGATCGAGGATCCTGTCGTGTACTCATCAGGGAGCTTGATAAAGCCGAATTCCGTGGTCGCCCAGGTGATGATCTCTTCCGAGAGCCTCGAGATATGCATCATGATGATCGCTATATCCGACATCAGTTCGAGGAAGTGGTCTCTGTCCGAAACAGCATCCATGCTGTTCATGGCTATATCGCTGAATCCCAGCAGTTCTGCCTCGTACTGCCTGTCTATATTGAATGTGGTCCCGGCAAGAGCGCAAGCCCCGATCGGCGATCTGTCCATTCTCTTCTTGCAATCCTCGAGCCTGCTCTTGTCTCTCGCGCACATCATGGCGTATGCCATAAGATGTTGTCCGAACGAGACCGGCTGAGCGTGCTGCATATGGGTGTACCCCGGCATGATCACTTCGAGATTTTCACTCGCCTTGTCGCAAAGGACGTTCATCAAGTTGCAAAGAAGCTGCTCTATGCTGTCGATCTCCTCGATGCAGTACATCTTGGTGTCGAGAGCCACCTGATCGTTACGGCTTCTCGCTGTGTGGAGCTTCTTGCCTGTGTCTCCTATGCGCTGCGTCAGCACCTGTTCGACGAACATATGGATGTCTTCTGCCGTCGGATCTATCTCAAGAGCTCCGCTCGTGATGTCCTCGCAGATGCCCGTCAATCCCTCGACTATGGCGTCGGCCTCTTCTTGAGTGATGATGCCCTGTTTGGCGAGCATCTTGGCGTGAGCCTTGCTGCCTGCTATGTCCCTTTTGTACAGTCTCCTGTCGACAGCTACTGAAGAATTTATTTCATCTACCAGGTCTGCAGTCGTTCCTATCGTCCTGCCTGCCCAAAGTTTATCCATCAGTTATCTTCCTTAATCTATTTCAATGTGCCCTTTTCGAGCAGTGCCTGCACCAGTGTAGGCAGTCCCCAGATGTTGATGAATCCGGCAGACTGTGCCTGATCATAATCAGTTTCGCCGAAAGATGCAAGCTCTTCTGAGTAAAGTGAGCAAGGTGAAGTCGTTCCCGCAGGGATGATGTTGCCCTTGTAGAGTTTGAGCTTGACTTCGCCTGTCACGTTCTTGTTGGCTTCGTTTGCGAATGCTGTCAATGCTTCCTGAAGCGGTGAATACCACTTACCGTTGTACAGCATGTCTGCGTAGTCGACTGCGAGCTTCTTCTTGAGGTGAAGGACTTCTTTGTCCATGGTCAGCATCTCGAGCTGGTCATGAGCGAAGTAGAGGATCGTTCCTCCCGGAGTCTCATATACGCCGCGGTCCTTCATCCCGATCAGCCTGTTCTCGACGATGTCGATGATGCCGATACCATTGGCGCCGCCCACTTCGTTGAGCTTCTCGATGATCTTGCTTGCCTTCATGGCCTCGCCGTTGAATGAAACAGGAGCGCCTGCTTCGAATCCGACAGTGATATATGTAGGCTCGTCCGGTGCCTGTATCGGAGAAACTCCCATTTCGAGGAAGCCTTCCTTTTCATACTGAGGCTCGTTGGATGGGTCTTCGAGGTCGAGCCCCTCGTGGCTGAGGTGCCAGAGGTTTTTATCCTTGGAGTAATTGGTCTCTCTGGATATCTTGAGAGGAACATCGTGTGCCTCTGCGTAGTCGATCTCTTCGTCTCTTGACTTGATGTCCCACTCTCTCCAAGGAGCGATGATCTTCATTCCCGGAGCCCATCTCTTGATCGCGAGTTCGAATCTTACCTGGTCATTGCCTTTGCCTGTGCATCCATGGCAGATAGCGTCGGCGTTTTCTTCAAGAGCGATCTCAGCGAGTTTCTTGCCGATGACAGGCCTTGCGAACGCCGTGCCGAGCAGGTATGTCTCGTACTTGGCTCCCATCTTTACTGAAGGGATGATCACCTCTTCCACCATCTCGTCAACAAGGTCAGCAACGATCAGCTTGCTTGCTCCGGTCTTGATTGCTTTCTCTTCGAGGCCCTCCAGCTCGTCTACCTGTCCGACATTGCCTGCGACGGCGATGATCTCAGGATCATTGTAGTTTTCTTTGAGCCAAGGAATAATGATCGATGTGTCAAGTCCGCCTGAATAAGCGAGCACTACTTTTTTGATATCCTTCTTGTCCATTTGTGTTCCCTTCTGATTCTTATTATTATGATCGGTCTTCTGCTTTTTGATCGATCACTAGGTTTGTGTGATTGATTATTCATTATTCTGTAAGAATATAACGACGTCATTATAAATATTCATGTATTCGATGTCAAGCCGTATATAAGAAAAATCCGTATTTTTTCAGCGTTTTTTGCGATAAATATTGTATTATTACCGATACATTCATGAATGCAAAATGTATAAATATGCATATTTGCTGTATATTTCGGGTCAAAACCACGATTTTACTGAATATGCGCGCTCTACAGGTGTGTTCCGGCTGGCTGCAGGCCCGCAATGCTTGTAAGTTTTTTGCCGATGTAATACACTTCTATATAGTAAAGGAGACATTTATGGCAGATATAAATATGAAAGCAAAAGAGTCTGCTCTGGTGGATGTGATCGCTTCGTTCATAGCTCACACCAGTATCAGACTTCCTGATGATGTATTCGCAAAGCTCGAAGAGATGCGCGCTTCCGAGACAGAGGAACGCGCCATTCAGATCTACGATCTGATGTTTGAGAACATGCGGCTCGCGAAGGAACTCAAACGCCCGACCTGTCAGGATACCGGCGTGCTCCAATTCTTCGTAAGATGCGGAACAGGTTTCCCATACCTTGACTCTATTGAAGAAGTACTGAACGAAGCAGTCCTTAAGTCCACGAAGGAGACTCCTCTACGGCTGAATGTCGTCGAAACTTTCTCCGAGTACAACACAGGAACAAATACCGGTACCGGCGTACCTTTCATAATGTGGGAAATGCTGCCCGGCAGGACCGACTGCGAGATCTATACGTATATGGCGGGCGGAGGATGCTCCCTCCCGGGTCAGTCGACAGTGCTGATGCCGGCTGAAGGCTACCCTGCCGCTGTAAAGTTCGTGATGGACCGCATGACGACTTACGGTCTCAACGCGTGCCCGCCTCTTTTGGTCGGAGTCGGCATTGGAGCTACATCTGAGACCGCGGCGCTCAACGCCAAGCACGCTTTACTTAGGCCTATAGGTTCACATAATGAAAACGAAAGAGCCGCACGTCTTGAAGAGATGCTCGAGGAAGGTATCAATGCCATAGGAATTGGGCCTCAAGGCATGGGCGGAGACAAATCGGTTATGGGAGTCCACGTCGTCAACACGGCGCGTCACCCTGCCACTCTCGGTGTAGCGGTCACTGTCGCCTGCTGGAGCCACAGACGAGGCTGCATCGTATTCGACAAAGATCTTAACTACGGATCTACCACACATTCGGAGTTTGAAGGAGGTGCACTGTGACAGAGATCAGAAACGGAAAGAAAGTCCTCATCACTCCGATAACCGAAGAGGATGTCAGAGCCCTTCACATCGGAGATACTATATATATAGATGGACACGTCGTGACCGGAAGAGATGCCGTGCACGACAGAGTAGTAGTGGAAGGCCTTGATATGCCTGTAGATATCCACGGAGGAGTCGACGTTCACGCCGGTCCTATCGTGAGAGACCTCGGAGACGGGCATTTCGAAATGGTCGCTATCGGCCCTACCACATCCATGAGGATGGAACACTTCGAGTATGACTTCATCAAGAAGACCGGTGTTCGTATCCTGGTCGGCAAAGGCGGTATGAAAGATAACACCGCAGCCGGATGCAAAGAATTCGGCGCGGTCCACTGTGTGTTCCCTGCTGGTAACGCCATCGTGGCGGCGGTCTGTATCGAAGAGATCGAGAGCGCTCATTGGCTCGATCTAGGCATGCCTGAAGCTGTATACGATTGCCGTGTCAAAGAATTCGGCCCGCTGATCGTGGGCATCGACACAGAGGGCAGGAATTTCTTTGAGGAAAAGAAGGTGGAATACGAGAAGATCAAAGACGAAGAAGTCGCAAAAATCAGCGCCGAAGTAGGTTATATAATGTAAGAAAAGAGTATCGATCAGAATCGATTCCTTTGTCAGATGAGATTTGAATGGCCCCCAAAAGTCTAACTTTTGGGGGCCATTTATTATACGGAAAAGAGTTTTTATGCTGATAGCATCTGCTTTACGTCACTTGCGAGCGACGCCTGTCTTCCTTGCGGCATCGGCTACCGCCTCCGCGATCGCCGGGCGCACTCTCGGGTCAAAAGCCTTCGGTATTATATGATCCGGTGTCAGCTCTTCATCTACAATGATGCCCGCCAAGGCCTCCGCTGCGGCAAGCTTCATTTCCTCATTTATCGTTCTGGCCCTGCAGTCAAATGTGCCTCGGAAAATAGCCGGGAATGCAAGGACGTTATTGATCTGATTAGGAAAATCCGACCTTCCCGTTGAAACAATAAATGCGCCGGCCTCTTTTGCCTCGTCAGGGAATATCTCAGGTACAGGATTGGCACAAGCGAAGATGATAGGCTTTTCATTCATTGAAGCGACCATCTCCTTTGTCACGAGACCGGGTCCCGATACGCCAATGAATATATCCGCGCCCACCAGAGCATCAGCAAGTGTTCCTTTCTCTCCCGAGAGATTTGTCACTTCTGCCATCTCTTCCTTGACCGGGTTCATTCCTTCAGTGCGACCTTTATAAATGATACCGTTCCTGTCAGTCATCACGACGTTTTTGAAACCATATGACAGCAGCAGCCTAGTTACGGATATGGCGGCAGCTCCGGCTCCGGAAGTTACTATCTTTACTTCGTCTTTTTTCTTTCCGGCAAGCTTGAGCGCATTAATAAGCCCCGCAAGAACTATGACTGCCGTTCCATGCTGATCATCATGGAAGATAGGAATATCGCATCTCTCTTTTAGCTTGCGCTCTATCTCAAAGCAACGTGGTGCCGAGATATCCTCGAGGTTGATCCCCCCGAACGATCCGGATATCTGATAGATGGTCTCAACTATGGTATCTACATCCTGAGACTTGATGCATAGCGGGAACGCGTCCACATCACCGAAGGATTTGAAAAGCACGCATTTGCCTTCCATAACAGGCATGCCCGCTTCCGGCCCGATATTGCCAAGCCCGAGGACAGCCGATCCATCGGTAATGACAGCGCACATGTTCCAACGCCTTGTAAGCTCATAGCTCTTCTCGATATCCTTCTGGACCTCAAGGCACGGCTCTGCTACTCCCGGTGTATACGCGAGAGACAGATCCGTATCGTTATCAACATTTACACGGGAGATCACTTCGATCTTGCCCTTCCACTCTTCATGTAGTCTTTCCGATTCTTTAGCGTAGTCCATAATTCACCATTGCTTTTCTTGATATCTGTATGTGACAGTCTGTGGCAGTCTGTGCTAACTATCATCTGCCACCCGTAAATTCTCACAGATTGCCTACTCTTTGTCAAGCAAAAAGAAGTGCTGCAACCGCCCTGTTATGCCACGATTCTGCAATGATTTATCGCCATATTGTCGATGAATATAATTGCTGAGTATGGATGATTCTTTATGAGTATAGTAGATGGATGTGGTTGATGATTATATTTGAATATAGCTAATAAATAAGGTTGATGAATATATATATGAATATAGTTAATAAATCGGGTTGATGAATATAAATGTATAAATTGAGTCACGCTTCAATCTCATTTTCAGCCCGCGAGACGTGATAATTGTCACGCTTCAATGTAAAAAACAATTGCGAGACGTGACTTTTTCCGAGCAAAAGACCTTTCAGGCAATCCATAAACAAAGGTTCTACATGGAATCGAACTGAATTTTGGTTATTCTGCCTCGGTCAGGCAAGAAACTGCATAGAACCAACGAATAAAAATACAATACGATTACTAATCATTCGGTCATTGAGCTGCTGTCGAGATCGGTGTCACGTCTCAACATCACATTATGGACAGCGGCGTGATTTTTGTCACGCTTCATAACCAATTTAGGGCATTGAGACGTGACGTCTAACGTCAATCCGGCAAATTATCCTTGTCGAATTAGAGCCCAATCATCCCCGTCACATAATTAGGGAATTTTTTGCAGGAATTAGGGATTATTTCGTTTGCCGGTCGTTTGAGAAGATAGTAGAATCGAAGCCCAAGGAACTCACATGGACAATGAGGCTGAAATCCCGGAGATAAATGAGGTTATACTTGCGAGGGAAAACAGGGCTATTTAATGAATATGAATGCAGAGTTGAACCATAGAATTAATTATGAACGAAAGTTGATGGAGCGGATGAAGTCGGAATACACGACGCGCCTGGAGTCTCTTCATGGATATAAGGGCGCTTTTCTTCGTCATTCGAAACGCAAGAACGGCAATGGTTGTTATTATATTAAGCGCGCCGGTTCCGATAGGTACAGCTATATCAATCAGTCAAATCGAAGTGAAATCGAGAAGGTTCGCGAGGCAAAGTATCTCGAAGAGGCAATCCGGCGCCTAGATCAGGATATCGATCTTATGAAGTCTCTGACAGAGAATTATATTCCTTTTGATCTGAACTCAGTCAATGATAACCTGCCGAAGATATACAGGTGTGAGGTGCCACCTGTATCGGAGCTTTATGAGCGTGAAGGCATGAAATGGAGGTCTGAGCGACTTGAATTCCAGAAACGTTTTCCGGAGAACTATCCGCAGTATAAAAAACATCGGACATCAGACGGGATACTGGTAAAAACGATCAGTGAATTGGTTTTGTATGAAAGATTCAAGGCTGCAGGACTGGTTCAAATCTATGAACTCCCGTTTCCTGCGGATGATCACGGGCCGCCACTGTATCCTGACTTTACCATATTATCTCCAGTCGATATGAAAACAGAGATCATAGTCGAATTCGTTGGGCGACTGGATCGCCAAGAATACCGCGAAGATTTCGCGCGTAGAGTAGGCAGATATATCGCAAGCGGATACACACCGGGAGTTGACCTCTTCTTCATATTTAATGATAAGGATGGGAATGTCGATTCTACACAGATAACGAAGGTGATTTCGGACATCTTTGGGACAAGCAGCATGGCTTTTTCGTGATGCGCGGTCCCATTTTGATGCAAAGAAAACAGCCGGCGGGCTAGCCTTTTTTAGGGCTTAGCCGCCGGCTTTGCTACTTGCGACTCTATGCCGCGATTCTATGCCAGATTGAGTCGCTTTTCCATCAGGTACTTGCAGACGAAGAAGTAGATCACTGAGAAACCTATTGAGGCGATCAACGTCGGAAGGAAAATTCTTCCGAATTCCATGAATCCATCCGATCCGTACTCTACATTGAGGAACAGTGGTAAAAACGCTCTTCCAACCGCAGACTCAAACATCAGCACCAGTATGTATGCTCCTATCGATGCGAGTGTCGTGTGGTTCTGCACCTGGTGCCCTACCGTGACTGCTGTGTAGATCTGCATGATGGTCTTAACTACACTTGCGATAACGAGTATCAGGACCTCGATCACATACAATCCGAAGTGCTTCGGTAGATCGATGTCGATTTGTGCGAGATCTCTGAACAACTGGCCGAAGGAGAACCCATCTCCTGCACCGGTTATTATCGCGCCGAGAGCGATCATAAGTCCCGTCAGTATCGCCACGAGCACGGTCACGAAGATCCAGATCGTCGCCGAGATCGCCTTGTTTCCTATATGCTCTGCCACGCTCACCGGAAGCACGTGGTTGAAGTATGCCTCATCGCCCAGCAGGCTGTTACTGTATCTCTGTACTATCAGTATGACGGTCATGACGAAGATCGCCGTTGCGACCGCTGTATACAGCAGGCCGAATATGACCACCATGAATTCGTTCCTTGAGTCCGCCATCTGTGCCGACAGTCCGAGGAGCAATGCTGTAGCCACCCAGGCCACGTACAGCGGCAGAAGTTTGCGTCCCATTGCAGGGATCTCGTATTTAAGAAGTTTACCTAACATTTGAATACCTCCCTGAAGAGTTTGTCTACGCTTTCACCCTTTTCCTCGCGGATCTCGTCCGCTGCCTTGTGAAGGACTATCCTGCCTTCCTGAATGAACACTACATCGTCAAGCACCGATTCTACATCCGAGATCAGGTGTGTCGAAATGAGCACAACTGCGTTCTCGTTGTAATTCGAGATGATGGTTCTGAGGATGTAGTCTCTTGTCGCCGGGTCAACGCCGCCGATCGGTTCATCGAGCAGATAGACTTCCGCTTGTCTGGCCATCACCAGACACAGTTGGAGCTTTTCCTTTGTGCCCTTCGACATCTTCTTCATCGTCTGGGTGCGATCGATCCCGAGATCGTCCACCATCGCTTCGGCCTTTAGTCTGTCGAAGTCCTCGAAGAAGTCCGCGTATATGTCCATGAGCTGTGAAGCTGTCATATAGTCAGGAAGAGCGTTCCTGTCAGGCAGGTACGCCACCACCTTTTTTGTTTCAATTCCCGGCGCGTTTCCGTTGATGCTCACGCTGCCAGATGTCGGCTGAAGTAAGCCGTTCAGTATCTTGATCAGTGTGGTCTTGCCGCTTCCGTTCGGTCCCAGCAGCCCAACTATCTGCCCCTGCTCCAGCGAGACAGTGACATCGTCAAGAGCTGTAAGATCGCCGAACTTTTTTGTAAGATTATTGATCTCTATTCTTGCCATCTCTCTGCCCCCTTTCTACTTTATTCCTTTCATCCATTTGTCAACGGATGCCTTTATAGCGTTGTCGTCCATTCCTATCTTGCGAAGCTTCTCGGTGAATTCTTCGAAGTATTTCTTCGCAAGCTCCTCGTGCAGATCTCTTAGCACAGCTTCCTCCTTTGTAACAAATCTCCCACTCGTACGCTCCGAATAGACCAGCCCTCTGCGTTCAAGCTCCGCGAGCGCCCTCTGCATGGTGTTCGGATTGACTCCTGCATCCAGAGCAAGGTCTCTTACAGACGGGAGCTTGTCTCCCGGCGCATAAGCGTTGCTGGCGATGCGCATGGTCATCTCATCTATTATCTGAGTGTAGATAGGGATACCATCCTTAAAATTCCATTCCATTTTTCGTTCCTTTTCTTTCTATTTGATCCGAAAGGATCTTTTACAGTTACGGCGCTTCGGCCGATCGCGCCGGCTAATGCTTGATTGAATTTTGTATTACTGTATTAACTACTTAGTACAATAGTACAACCTATCGTCCTTGTCAACCCCTTTGGGGGTATTTCCAAAAATGAGTAGATGAAACTTGGCGAGATCTCTCGGAAAATGTGTGTGGAGAAAACCAACTATGAACTTCACAAAATATGCTAAAAAGCAAAAATATATACAGCACATTCAGCAATGCATACATCACATATTTATACGGCAGAGTGAAATAAGCCGCACAGGCTGATACTCAAGCAATAACAATGCAATGCTAAAGTCCGGGATCCATCAGGATCCCGGACTTTTACTTGTTGATGATTCGTTTTTAAATGAGATAGGCCGAATGACGATCGTATGATTACTTTGTCTCAGGGCCTTTCAGCTTTTCGATCTTGGCCAGAATATCTTTCTCCTTATACAGGAAGAAGAGGCAAGCTCCAATCACGCATGTGACGAACGCCACAAGAGCTGTCCTGCGGTAAGCGGCTTCTGCGACATCCAGTGGAGTGTCCTTGAGGCTCGCGATAGCAGTCATGGATGTAAATACTGCAAGAGCGATGGCCTGTCCCATCTTGAACGCGAAAGTACGCGCCGCGAAGAACATTCCGCTTCTATCCTCACCTGTCTCGAGTCTGCTGAGCTCGGCAACGTCAGCAACGCAAGCCTGCGGCAGGATACCGAGGATGGCCATAGGCACTGACGCGCAGACCGCGACGATGAATCCCCAGATAAGGCCTTCTCCGCAGAGGAAGGTGATGAGGAATACTACCGAATAAGCAAAGAATCCGGTAATGATCATTCTCTTCTTGCCGATCTTAGGCGCCAGTTTGTTGACGATAGGATACTGGCATACGCTGAGGAATGTCATGGTGGCAGTCAGCACGAATGTCCACGAGTCCTCGATCTTCATCAGCTTGGTCTCGTAAAACGCGAGTCCCGTCTGGAATAGTGTGAGCGCGAAGAAGTAGATCACGTCGCTGTAAACGAAGCGGCGGAACATTCCGTTCTGGAAGGTCTTGAGCAGCGATGAGAAAGCCGGTGTATTGCTTGGCTTTGCCTCGAGATAATCGCGTTCTTTGATGTAGAATGAAGGGATGAGCATCGCTATGCAGGCGATCGCTGACATAATGGCAACAGCCATGCGGATCGATCCGGCCTGACCGACAGCGCCCTCCAGGAATCCCGCTACATTTGGAAGCATGTAGGAGATAGAAAGTCCCGCGATATATGTGAACGAAATGTATGTGGAAACGTTGATCCTGTGTTCCTGTGTATCACCAAGCTCTGCTATAAGAGCGTTGTAAGGTGTGCAGAAAATGGTCATGAACAGGTAGAACACGATCATAAGTATGAACACAAGCGTGTTGTTGAGCCCGATGCTCGATGTCTGCGGGATGGCAAACAGTGCTATAGTGATCAACGCGAACGGTATCGCGATAGCCTTCATGAATGGTATGCGACGGCCGCCTTTGAATGTCGCTCTGTCTGACCAACCTGCTATCAGCGGGTCACTTATGGCATCGAATATACGACCAACTGCGAGCACCAGCCCGAACAAAGTCAGCTTAAGGAAGATATGATCCTGTGTGATGCAGTCAGCGAAAATACCAGTGTTTGGGTTCTGGGCGTTCGGTGTTCCGGTGTAGTAATACACCATCCAGTTGGAGACTATGCCCGCCAGCAAACTCCATCCGAATTGTCCGATCGCAAAGATCCACAGCAGCTTGTTTGTAATTGGTTTCTTTTGCATTTTTCCCTCTTTCTTTTTTCGCAATAACTTTTTTATATATTATGCACGCTGCTACGAATTCAGCGTTCACATCTCATTCAGCCGTATCCTCTGGAGTAGCTTCGCTTTGATCCTCTTCGCTTTGATCCTTCTCCAATATCTTGATCAACTCTTCGACGGGATCCCTATTCTCTTCCGCGCGTTTAGGCGGCGCGTCCAGATCATCAAGATCTTGCATATCTTCGATCGTGACAGTTGTCAGGGTCTCTTCATCTACATTCTCGAGATTGGAGACTCTGGCAGCCTGATTGGTGATGATCTTTTCGAAGAGATTTCTTACCGCCCTTGCGTTAGCGAAGTTCTCGTCCTTCTCGGCCTCCATCTTCACGATCTTCTCTCGCGCGACAGCCTCTGCCTCTTCGGTCAGCTTATACTGATACTTGTTGCACTGCATCATGAAGATCTGCTGCAGTTCATCTGCCGTGTAATCGGGAAACTCGAAGAATTTATTGAATCTTGACCTGAGTCCCGGATTGCTTTCGATGAAGTCCTTCATCAACTGCGTATAACCGGCGACGATCACGATGAACTTGTCCCGGTGGTCCTCCATGGCCTTAAGTATGGTGTCTATCGATTCCTGGCCGTAGTTTTCGCCTTCCTGATTGAGAGTGTATGCCTCATCGATAAAGAGCACCCCTCCCATCGCCTCTTCTATTTTCTTCTGGGTCTTGATCGCGGTCTGTCCTACATAGCCAGCGACTAGCCCGGATCGGTCGGTCTCTATCAGCTGCCCGCCCGAAAGTATGCCGATCTCTTTATAGAGCTTGGCGAGTATGCGCGCAACTGTTGTCTTGCCGGTGCCCGGATTTCCCGAGAACACCAGGTGAAGCGATACAGGGACCGCCTTCATGTCTTTCTCCTCACGCATCTTTCTGACTTTAGCGAGGCCGATGAGTTCTTCCACATCGTGCTTGACGGACTCAAGCCCGATAAGTTCTTCGAGCTCTTCCATGCCCGACTTTTCAGGCTCCTTAGGCTTCGACTCTTCGACAGGCTGCGTCGCAGTCCGTTGTCTGAACTCGCCTTCGGTCATTATTTCGGTCTCCACCTCTGTCTCTATCTCCTGCGAAGCCGGCTTATTATCAGCATCTTGCAGAACAGGTTTTTTTTCATCTTCATCGGAGGCAGGCTTTTTCCCGCCTGTACCGTAGAAGTCATCATACATAGTCTTTAGGCCATCTATCATAATCTTAATAACCTTCCCGTTTTTTTATTACCCTTCCTGCGGTCCGTTATATCTGAAACCTACCATGGTCTGATCATCGAACTGCTCTGCTTCTCCGACGAATTTATCGACACCCGCTTTTACCGCAGCCAGCAGGTCTGTCATTGAAGCATCTTTGTTTTCATTGAGGACATCCAGCATGCGATCGGTCCCGAACTGCTCTTCATCGGCATTTATGGCTTCAGGTATACCGTCTGTATATACGTAGAGGCAGTCACCCGGTTTCAAATCGATCTCATATGAATAGTACAGAACATCCGACATGCAACCTAAAGGAAGAGCGTGACTGTCTTTGATCAGTTTGTAGTCGCCTCCCTTTTTCTTCAGCACAGGGTATTCATGGCCCGCGTTCACACATACGGTTTTTCCTGTATTGAGATCGACTATCGCCATCCAAACCGTAACGAACATTTCGGCCTGATTGCCTTCGCAGAGTTCCAGATTGACCCTCCTAAACAGCTCGACGATTTCCGTGCCCGTTTCACCAAGGCCTCGTATAGCTGTCTTGCTGTGCATCATAAAGAGTGCGGCAGGGATACCCTTACCCGAAACATCCGCGATCACTATAGCAACTTTATCTGCGCCCACGAAGAAGAAATCGTAGAAGTCGCCTCCGACTTCCTTTGCCGGATCCATCGTCGCATATATATCGAATCCTCCGTGTTGGAAATCGAAATTATCAGGCAGTGCCGATACCTGTATAGTATGCGCGAGCAGGAGATCCTGCTCCATGCGTTTCTCGGCTGCGGCTATATACCTCTTCAGAGTGAGTACCATCTCGTTGATATCATCGGAAAGCGATGCGAACTCCGAAGAGTAATATACCGATACTTGTTCATCAAAATCACCGTCCGTGATCTTAGCAAGTGACTTGTTGACGAGTTTCAGATTGTCTACAACGATCATCTGAACGAGCAGCGAGATAAGCACATATATGACTGTAAAGACCAATATGTCCGCAAGCACCGTCTCATACGCCTGGAGATTACGGTACTGATAAACTTCGCTTTCCGGAAGCATAGTCACAAGACCGTATCCGTCTTTCAGATCGGTGTTGAGGCACATCCAATTCTCACCTTCAAAATAATATGAATAGCATGAATCCGGCTTCTGACCGGTGTACATGTCGTTCAGTATCTTGTTCTTGCCACCCCCATAATGAGTTCCTGCTACTACCTTACCCGATGGGTCGACAATATCATAGGCTCCATGGCTTCCCACATGATTGCTCAGATAATAAAGATCGACATTATATTGTCTTAACCTTTCATAGTCAGCCTGAACATCCGCAGCCTCTGTAGCAAGATCGGCTCTGCTCTCCTGAGTCGCCGAGTCGGACTGGAGATTGTAGTTTAATACAAAGCTTATGCCCAGCACCCCCATGGTGACCACGAACAGCCATGCTTGAAATCTTTGGGATACAGGGATCTGTTCACTTGGAGCGCTTAGGTAATTCAGCCTTTTCTCCCCGCTATAGTAGCGGACCATCTCCGCGCATGCGGAAAGCCCAAGCGCGCTGAAAAGTATCATAGGCATTGCGCATGTCTTGACGACAGAGAATGCCATTTCCATGTCATCCCTGTGTGTTATGAACAAAACATACATATGGAATACCTCTATTACGGCTCCCATAAAGAATGCGTAAGCAGTCGAAGGTTTCCTCCTTTTGAATATGTATACATGCATAAACGCAGCGAAGACACCGGCGAAGCATGTCGATATGCTGCAGGCCACCCTTGTAAACGAACCAACGTTAAAGAACGTGCCCGCGATATAGCGCTCTATTCCCCCGATAAGTCCGGCTATGATGCCCGAGATAGGGTCGAAAAAGAGCCCTGCGATCATCGGCCCGAGGTCTCTTACATTGATCACCATGTCGCCATAGTCCACACCGAAATGAGTGGAAAGAATGGCAGTAAATCCGTAAACGAGCCCAATTATGATCCGCAGTTTCCAATTGATTTCTTTGTCTTTATGAGTATGCCAAATGAACCACGTCAGCAATATGAACAAAAGCGTTATTCCTGACATTTTTAAGATCATCGTAAACATTTATTATTCCTCGATCTATTTTGATTCAAATTGCCCAATACTAAAGAGTATTCTACCACGAATTGTGCTATTCTGTACATGGAGGAACGGGATATGAGAAGCGAACGATATAAGGAAGAACCTAAGAAAAAAAAGACGCACAGGGCGCTGAAAGCAGTCCTGATCATAATACTATTGCTTATTGTCGCAATAGCCGCAGCGACCGCATATTTATACAAGACTGCAAAGGATTCGATAAGCCTGACGCTGAGTGGCAACGACATCTCCGTTGGGTTCGGAGAAGAGCACGCCTCATCTGAATTTGTAGTAAACGCGGAGGGTGAAGTGAGCCCTTCGTCGGAGTTTTTGGACACGGTCAGTCTGGGTGATAAGGAGATAGTTTATGTGGTCACAAAGCCTGTACTCGGCGGCCTGTTAAAACCATCGGGTGAATACACTCTGCGCTACAGCGTAGTCGACAAAGTGCCTCCTATGATGATTCGAAGCGGAAACGGCACTGTACTGGAGCGGGGAACCGAATTCGATATCAACAACGTTATATCATATGGCGATAATGCCGATCCGAAGCCGGCTCTCAAAGTGGATGGCAAAGTGGATATGGATAAAAATGGCAGTTATCCACTCCATGTAACGGTAACGGATTCATCCGGCAATGAGACCGACTGGGATCTCACTGTCGAGGTAGCCGACTCGCTCCCGACATACGAAGATACTAGGGATCGCACTCCTTTTGATGACTTCGTCAAGACTTATCAAGGCAAAGGAAAGGTCTTCGGCATCGACGTTTCCGAGTGGCAAAAGGACATCGACTTTAACGCAGTTAAAAAAGCCGGCTGCGAATTCGTTATCATCCGTGTCGGTTACAACCTCGCCGGCATTTTCCATTACGACAGCAAGTTCGATTACAACATAAAAGCGGCAAAAGAAGCCGGTCTCAAAGTCGGTCTGTATATGTTTAGCTATGATGATACGCCAGAAACCTTGATTTCAGCGACAGACACCGTAATACAGAGGCTGTCTGTCGAAGAAATCGATCTTCCTATCGCTTTTGACTGGGAAGATTTTGACGCGTTCCAGACACATGGGATAAGCTTCTATGAACTGAATAAACTATATGATGTATTCGCAGAGGAAATGAACAAAGCCGGATACGACACGATGCTTTACGGAAGTCTCTACCGCCTCGAAGATATCTGGACCGATACCGACACCAGACCGATATGGCTGGCTCAGTACGCTGACAAACCGAGCTACAAAGGCAAGTATATGATGTGGCAGGCAAGTGACGTCGGGCGTATCGCCGGCATTGACACAGATGTAGATATGGACATAATGATGCCTAAATGATCATATGGGAGGTGAGTCAAGCATTCTGTTGCAAGTTACAGGCAAAGGGTTTAATATATTTAATCAAAGGAAAACAAAAGCAATTCAATTAATTGGAGAGTGTAAAATGATAAACCGCGAATATGTAAAAATGCTGGAGAACAAAGACATCATCTTTGAACTGGCTGCTTTCGCAAACAAGAGAAGAGCCGAAGTCGGTCCTGATAATGTTTTCGACTTCACCCTCGGAAGCCCGTCCGTTCCACCACCGGATGCCGTGCATCAGGCTTTGCGAGAACTGCTCGACGAGGGCGATCCTTTCACCATGCATCGCTATACATCTGAAGGCGGACTGCCTGAGACCAGAGCGAAGATCGCTGAAGATCTGAATGATCGTTTTGGTTCATCTTTCTCCGCGGGCAATATCTTTATGACATGCGCCGCTAACGCTTCACTGGCCCACGCCATGCGTGCAGTCACTGTACCGGGAGACAAGATTCTGGCTTTCGCTCCGGTTTTTTCCGAATATGAATTCTACGCAAAGGGCGCCGGCTGCGAGCTCGTTGTAGTTCCTGCTGATACTGAAAACCTCGGGATCGATTTCGATGTGACAGAAAGGATGCTGGATAGCAGCATATCCGCCGTTCTCATCAATTCGCCAAATAATCCAAGCGGTTTAGTGTATGACACCGAAACGATCAAGAAGCTGGCAGAACTGCTAAAGCAGAAGTCAGCTGAGCTTGGCAAAACGATCTATCTCATAAGCGATGAGCCTTACAGAGAAATCGTGTTCAGCGGGACAGACTCGCCGTTTATTTCCAATTATTATGACAACACCATAGTCTGCTATTCTTTCAGTAAGTCCCTGTCGCTTCCGGGCGAGAGGATAGGATATGTAGCTGTGAACCCTAAAGCCGAAAACGCCGAGCTCATAGTCAGTATGTTCGGTCAGATATCCAGGACTTCAGGACATAACGGAGCTCCTGTAATATGGCAGAGAGTGCTGGCTAAAGTGCTTCCTGCTACATCGGATGTTTCAGTATATGAAAAGAACGCCAATCTTCTTTATGACGCTCTCACAGGCTATGGATTTGAATGTGTAAAACCGGGAGGCACTTTCTACATGATGCCTAAGATCCCGGGCGGAGACAAGGACGCGTTCTTTAAGAAAGCACTTGAAAACGACATAATACTGGTGCCGGGAGACGGGTTCCTGTGCCCGGATCATTTCCGCTTAGCATATTGCGTTCCTACCGACATAGTTGAAAGGTCGCTTGAAAGATTCGGCAGACTGATTTAACGCGAATAAAGCAGGTATCTGTTATCATCGACAGCAATAAAAGTCCCCGCCATCTAAGTGAACTAGTCAACAGAAAGTAGACAGTTTAAAAAAGCTATACAAAGCCCATTTCAGTCTTGTACTGGACTGGGCTTTTGTAGTTCAGCGCATATGCCGG